>JAMFSA010000249.1 GCA_026225055.1 Mucilaginibacter xinganensis
GATGCGGTAAGCCGTGGGGCTATAACCGCATCGGCAGAAGAAATAGAGAAAAATAACAGGGCACGTAGCGCGAAATTAAGAATAGCTGTAAAAAAATGACCAATCGTTTACGCACAGAAGTTCAGGAGGAGGAAGAAGCCGAAAAGCAACTCATTGTTGAGGAAAAGCCTAAGAAAAAGGAGATTCCCGATAATGTTTTTACGCAGTTTTTTTCTAAAGGATTCATTAGTACCGAAGAGGCTACTAATGCGCTTCCGTTTGTGCTGTATTTGGCGCTGTTGGGTATGTTATATATCGGCAACCGCCATTTGGCCGAAAAGAATATCCGCGATATTGATAAGATAACAAAAGAGGTAAAAGAGTTAAGCTGGGATTATAAATCAACCAAAGCCGACCTGGCTTTTAAGAGCACATTGTCGGAGGTTAAAAAGCGTGTGGATACTTTGGCGCTGGGTGTAAAGGAAACGATGCAGCCGCCGCAAAAGATAACGGTGAAGGAGGGTGAGCAATGAGTATAAGAACCAACATATTACTCAGGGTATATTTAGCTTTCGGGTTAATCCTTTTGTTTGCCGGCGCGGTTGCTATCCAACTGTGCCGCTTGCAATTTGTACAGGGTGCAAAGTGGAAAGCCATGTCGGTTAAATTATCAACCCGTTACGAGAACGTTGAAGCAGCCCGTGGGAATATTTTAGCGGTCGATGGTAGTCTATTGGCAACATCGGTGCCCGAATATGAGGTGCACATGGATATGCTTGCCGGTGGTATTGCCGATGATAAAGTATTTTATGGCAAAGTAGATTCACTGGCCCTGAAGCTTTCAAAATTTTATGGCGATAGATCAGAGCGTGATTACTCCCGTATACTGCGCAATGCCCGTAAGGATAGCGCGCGCTATCAGCTCATCAGGCGTAAGGTTACTTACCAGGAACTAAAACAACTGCGCACGTTCCCGATATTTAATATGGGGAAATATAAAGGCGGGATGATTGTTATACAGCAGAACAAACGGATCCTGCCATTCAGGTCGTTGGCGCAACGTACTATCGGCTATAAAAACGAGAATGTAAAAAATGCGGTGGGCCTCGAGGGTGCTTTTTCGGGCTACATCAATGGCGAAAATGGCAAGCGCTTAATGCAACGCACCGTTGGCGGTACCTGGATACCTGTTAGCGATGACGAAGATGAAGTGCCCAGCAAAGATGGCGCAGATATTATATCAACCATAGATGTGAATTTTCAGGATGTGGCGCAATCGGCATTAAAAGATCAGTTGATAAAAAGCGCTGCCGATTATGGTTGCGTGGTGCTGATGGAGGTTTCAACAGGTGAAATAAGGGCGATTGCTAATTATACCAGAACCAAAGATGGTGATTACCAGGAAAAACTGAACTATGCCATCAGCAACGCGGCCGATCCGGGCTCAACATTTAAGCTGGCCAGTTACATGACCATGTTCGATCAGCATAAAATAGATACCAATAGTACGGTTGATGCTGAAAATGGCCGTTACGATATGTATTACAAAGGCAAACTGCTTAAAACATTCAGGGATGCTGAAGAAGGTAATTATATATTGACTGCCAAACGTGCTTTTGAAGAATCATCAAACGTGGCGGTTGTGAAATTTGTAACGTCGCATTACGGTGATAACCCAAGGCAGTTTACAGATAACCTGCGCAACAACCTGCACCTGAATGATAAACTGCAATTGCAGATCCCGGGTGAAGCTAAGCCGGTAGTAAAAGATCCATCGGCCAGGAGCTGGAGTAAATTAACATTGCCGCAAATGGCTTATGGCTACGAAATGCAGATCACCCCATTGCAAATGCTTACGCTGTATAATTCGGTTGCAAACAATGGTACCATGATAGCGCCAATATTTGTAAAAGAGATCCAGCGTTTGGGGAATACTGTTGAGCAGTTCCATGCCAGGGTGATCAACCCAAAAGTTTGTTCGGATGCTACTTTGGGTAAGATGAAAGCGATGCTGGAAGGCGTTGTGCAGGAAGGTACAGGTAAAACAATTATCAAAAACCCATTATACAGCGTTGCAGGTAAAACAGGTACCGCACAAATAGCAAATGGTTCAACCGGATATGGCGCTACCAAAACATACCAGGCATCATTTTGTGGGTATTTTCCGGCCAATCACCCTAAATATTCAATGATAGTGGTGATCAATCACCCTACACAGGGAGATTACCTGGCAGCGAAAGTGGCCGGACCTGTTTTCAGGCAGATAGCCGATAGGGTTTATGCCAGTGACCTGGACATTAACCAAAAACCTGCCGTGCATTATGTAGGCAACACCACTATGCCAAAGGTAAAGCAAGGCAATATTGCTGCTGTACATAAAGTGTACGCCAGCTTAGGGCTTAAAGCATTATATGCATCAAACAATATAAAACCGGGTGCGCCGGATACCAGTGATGGTATAGCCCAGCAAGATGCTGATTACAAAAGCGGCAGTGTGCCATCGGTAATAGGCATGGGTTTGAGCGATGCATTGTACCGTTTGGGTAACGCGGGTTATAAAGTAGCGGTAAGAGGTAGTGGAGAAGTAAAAACCCAATCGGTAACGGGTGGGAGTTTAATACCAAAAGGATCAAAAATAACCATAGAACTGCAATGAAGTATTTGAGCGAAATATTAGAGGGGCTTGCATTCACGGAACTACAAGGTAGTGCCGATACGGAAATAACCGCGGTTGTTTTTGATTCGCGCAAGGTGGTGCCGGGTTGTTTATTTGTGGCCGTAAAAGGTACCGTGGTTGATGGTCATGATTATATAGACCAGGCCATGAAGGATGGCGCTACCGTTATCATTTGCGAAGACCTTCCCGCTCATACCGCTGGTGAGGTCGACTTTTTAATGGTGGCTAACTCGGCAGTAGCTTTAGGCATTGTAGCATCTAATTTTTACGATGTGCCATCGGCTAAATTAAAACTGGTTGGCGTAACAGGTACTAATGGTAAAACTACCATCGCCACATTGCTTTACCAGTTGTTCCGCGATCTGGGTTATAAATGTGGTTTGCTATCAACTGTTGAAAATCAGATCAATGGTAATATTATCCCATCAACCCATACCACGCCCGATCCTGTTGAATTAAATAAGCTGATGGATGAAATGGTTAATACCGGTTGCGATTACTGCTTTATGGAAGTGAGCTCGCACGCGGTTGCGCAGCACAGGATAGCAGGACTGCAATTTGCAGGCGGGATATTCACCAATTTAACACACGATCACTTAGATTATCATAAAACATTCGCTAATTATTTAAAGGCTAAGAAAACCTTTTTTGATGAGCTGCCAAAAAGCGCCTTTGCGTTAACCAATGTTGATGATAAGAATGGCAACGTAATGCTGCAAAATACCGGCGCGCATAAAAAAACTTACGGCCTTAAAAATATGGCCGATTATAAAGCCAAGATCTTGGAAAATCAATTCGGCGGATTATTGCTGCAGATTGATAATGAAGATGTTTGGTTTAAAATGGTAGGTACATTCAATGCTTATAACCTGATGGCAGTTTATGCTGCCGCGATGTTATTGGAGCAGGATAAAGCGAAAGTCTTAACTATCCTGAGCAAGCTGACAGGTGCCGAAGGCAGGTTTGAATACGTGATAGCGCCAAACAAGACTATTGGCATAGTTGATTACGCACATACGCCGGATGCGGTGCAGAATGTGTTAAGCACCATCCACGATATTCGCAAGGGTAATGAAAAGGTGATAACTGTTATTGGCTGCGGCGGCGACAGGGATAAAACCAAGCGGCCTATTATGGCAAAGGTAGCCTGCGAGTGGAGCGATAAGGTGATACTGACATCCGATAATCCGCGCACAGAAGACCCGGCGCAGATCATTAAAGATATGGAAGAAGGTGTTGACCCGGCTTTCAAAAGGTTTACCATCAGCATTACCGACAGGCATGAGGCTATTAAAACGGCTTGTCATTTGGCACGCCCGGGTGATATTATCCTGCTGGCAGGCAAGGGCCACGAAAAGTACCAGGAAATTAATGGTGTAAAAAACCATTTTGATGATATGGAAGAGTTGTTAGAGCAATTTAAAACGATTGAATAATGTGCAGATGCGTGGATATGCAGATGTGCAAGTGAAAAAATGAAAAAATACTAACCAAGCGTCATTGCGAGGAACGAAGCAATCCCGAACTGTACAGGGCGGATTTGCTAATCGGGGATTGCTTCGTTCCTCGCAGTGACGCTTGGAAATTAAGAGATTAAATGCACAGGTGAGTAAATGTGCGAATGAGGAATTAACAGGAATAAATAACAAGAGGTAAACATTAAAGAATAATCTGCACATCTGCATACTTGCATATCTGCACATAAAAAAAGAAGAAGATGCTATATTACCTATTTGCCTTTCTTGACAAGAATTACAATATACCGGGTGGCGGGTTGTTTCAGTACATCACGTTCCGTATGGCATTGGCTGTGATCACCTCATTGCTTATTACAACCGTTTATGGCCGCAGGCTGATAGATTACCTGCGTTACAAACAAGTAGGCGAAACCGTAAGAAATTTAGGGCTGGAAGGCCAGATGCAAAAAGCAGGTACCCCAACTATGGGTGGCCTCATCATCATATTAGGTATCCTGGTGCCGACTTTGTTGTTCGCCAAACTGGGTAACATCTATATCATCATGATGTTGGTTACTACCATATGGCTGGGCGCTATTGGCTTTTTGGATGATTACATTAAAGTATTCAAGAAAAATAAAGAAGGGCTTGCAGGCAGGTTTAAAATTACTGGCCAGGTTGGTTTAGCGCTGTTTATCGGGTGGACAATGTATTTCAATACAGATATCATCATCCGCCAGGAAGTTAAGCTACCGGTTACTAAAGATGCGCCGGTACAGTTCCACTTAAAAGGTAAAACCCCGGTTTATACGCAGGATATCAAATCCACTAAAACAACCATGCCGTTCTATAAAAACAATGAATTTGATTATGGCAAAGTACTCAAATTTATGGGCGATGGCTACGATCATTACTCGCTGGTGGTGTTCCTGTTTTTTGTGATCCTGATCATAACGGCGGTATCCAACGGGGCTAACATAACGGATGGCATTGATGGGCTCGCGACGGGGACCTCAGCCATAATTGGGGTAACGCTGGCCTTGCTGGCTTATGTATCGGGTAACACGGTTATTGCCGATTACCTTAACATTATGTATATCCCCAACTCGGGCGAACTGGTAATATTCGCGGGTGCTTTTGTGGGTGCGTGTGTGGGCTTTTTATGGTACAACTCCTATCCGGCGCAGGTTTTCATGGGCGATACAGGCAGTTTGGCTATAGGCGGCATAATAGCGGTATTCGCAATTATGATACGTAAGGAATTGATGGTACCGCTGTTGTGCGGGGTATTTTTGATAGAGAATGCCTCGGTTATCATACAGGTTTCCTGGTTCAAATTCACCAAGAAAAGATTTGGTGAAGGCAGGAGGGTTTTCCTGATGGCACCGCTGCATCACCATTATCAAAAAAAGGGTTTTCACGAAGCGAAGATCGTTACCCGGTTCTGGATCATTTGTATCCTGCTGGCGATAGTAACGATCATAACGTTGAAGGTTAGGTAGTGATTAGAGGGTGGAGATTAGTGATTAGTAAAAATCTGCCGTTGGCAGAAAATATTGGTAGAATCTGCCGTTAGGCAGAAAATGTTGGTAGACAAATAAAAGAATAATAAACTCCGCCGTAGGTGGAAAATATTGGTAAATGAGCGATAACAAAAACATACATGCTGACCAAAGTTCATTTTCTTTAGAGAATATGGGTCCGCGCATAGTCATTCTTGGTGCCGGCGAAAGCGGTGTTGGGGCGGCATATCTTGCGCAGCAGCAGGGTTATGATGTTTTTGTATCAGACTTTGGAGCTATAGCAACTAATTACAAAAAGCAATTAGAGGACTGGAAGATCCCTTTCGAGGAAAAACAACATACCGAAGAAAAGATCTTAAACGCTGTTGAAGTAATAAAGAGTCCGGGGATACCTGAAAAAGCGCCGATAGTAAAGAAGCTGAAGGAAAAAGGCATTCCGATAATATCCGAGATCGAATTTGCAGGCAGGTATACCAATGCAAAAATTGTAGGTATAACCGGGTCAAACGGTAAAACTACCACAACCAGTTTAACTTATCACATCCTGAAAAACGCGGGTCTGAATGTGGGTTTGGCTGGTAACATAGGCAAAAGCTTTGCTTATCAGGTGGCTACCGAAAAGTACGAGTACTATGTGTTGGAGCTGAGCAGCTTTATGCTGGATGATATGTTTGGGTTTAAGGTTGATATAGCCATACTGCTGAACATCACACCAGATCATCTCGACAGGTACGATTACAAAATGGAGAACTACGTGGCATCAAAATTCCGTGTTACGCAAAATCAAACAGCAAGTGATTATTTCATTTTCTGTGCTGATGATCCGGAAACTATTAAGGGTATGCAATCGCGCCAATTTACTGCGCAGCTGCTACCATTTTCTATTGAAAAAACTATTAAAACGGGAGCATATCTCGATAACGGCAATATTGTCATAAACATACACCAACAACATTTTCAAATGTCAATTACAGAACTGGCCCTGCAGGGCAAGCACAACACTTACAACTCAATGGCTTCAGGAATTGTAGCAAAAGTGCTGGAACTGCGCAACGAAACGATTAGAGAGAGCATGGGCGACTTCAAAAACATTGAGCATAGGCTTGAGTCGGTTGGGAAAATCTCCGGAATTAGCTTCATCAATGATTCTAAAGCCACCAACGTAAACTCAACCTGGTACGCCCTTGAAAGCATGACCAGCGATGTAATCCTGATTATGGGAGGTGTTGATAAAGGAAATGACTACACCATGCTGAATGAGCTGGTAAGGCAAAAAGTAAAAGCCATTGTTTGCCTTGGTAAGGATAACGAGCGCATACACCAGGCGTTTGAGCACGATGTAGATACGATAATAGATACCATATCAGCGGAGCAGGCAGTGCAGGCGGCTTACCACATGGCAACAAAAGGCGACACGGTATTGTTATCACCGGCTTGCGCAAGTTTTGATTTGTTCAAGAATTATGAAGACAGGGGTAATCAATTCAAACAAGCTGTTAAAGAATTATAGGCAAATATGCAAATGATTAAAATGAAGAAACATTAACCCAAGCGTCATTGCGAGGTACGAAGCAATCTCTACGTAGGCAGGTCAGCCATGCAGGTTTGCTCTGTATAGCATAGAGATTGCTTCGTACCTCGCAATGACGAGTTGAATAAAAGATAAGTGCAACATGAAATTAAATAACATACTAAACAACACAAAAGGCGACCGCTGGATATGGCTCATAGTTATATTACTATCGGTTATCTCTTTGCTGGCTGTTTACAGTGCTATTGGCAGCCTTGCCTACAAGCGTGGCGTGGGCGCTGAGTCTATTTTGATGAAGCACCTGGCTATGATGGTTGCAGGCCTGGCGCTCATGTACATTTGTCATAAGCTGGATTATCACTGGTATAAAGGGATCTCGAAAGTATTGATGGTGATAACCATTCCGTTGCTGTTGTATACGCTGGTTTTTGGTAGTCACGTTAACGAGGCCAGCAGGTGGATAGCTATACCGGGTACCGGTTTAAGCTTCCAGACATCAGATTTGGCTAAGCTGGCGCTGATCACTTACCTGGCACGTACCTTATCGCGCAAGCAGGAAAATATTAAGGATGTTAAAGAATCATTCATCCCGATAATGGGCGCGGTTTGCGTGGTGTTTATATTAATAGCCTGGGCCAACCTCTCCACAGCGCTGATGCTGTTTGGGGTAAGCATTCTGTTATTAATCATGGGGCGTATCAGCGTAAAGCAAATAGCTATAACCTGCCTGGCAGGGGCTTTTCTTTTAACCGCGGTGGTAATGTTAGGTCCGCGCAGGCATGTGTACATGACCCGTATCCATACCTTCCTGCACCCTGAAGCGGTAAACCCTGATAAGTCATTCCAGGCCGATCATGCCAAAATAGCGATAGCCACCGGCGGCATTTTCGGTAAAGGGCCGGGACAAAGCAACGAGATCAATTATTTACCTGAAGCATACTCGGATGAGATATATGCCATTATAGTAGAAGAATATGGTTTGGTAGGTGGATTCATCCTGATAGGTATTTACCTGTTCCTGCTATACCGCTGTGTTAAAATAGCAACCAAAGCGCCGAAAGCGTTCGGTACTTTACTGGCGGCAGGTTTAAGTTTCAGCTTAACCATACAGGCATTTGCCAACATGGCGGTAGCTGTTGGTTTAGGGCCGGTAACAGGTGTGCCGTTGCCGTTTGTAAGTATGGGTGGTACATCCATTTTGTTTACAAGCGTGGCGTTCGGCATCATATTATCAGTAAGCAGGGATAATGACGAACCGAAGAAAGTTGTAGTTGGGGAGATAAAAGAGGTGGCTATAGCGTAGGGCGAAACATTAACCAAGCGTCATTGCGAGGTACGAAGCAATCTCTACATAGGCAGATCGGCCGTGCAGGTTTGCTCTGTATAGCATAGAGATTGCTTCGTACCTCGCAATGACGGTAGAAGAAATAAATAGGTAACAAATAATAACAAGGTGAAAGCAAAAAGGATAATTATCAGTGGTGGTGGTACCGGGGGACATATTTTCCCGGCGATTGCTATTGCCAATGCTTTAAAAAAGCTCGACCCGAATACCGAGATATTATTTGTTGGCGCTTTGGGCCGTATGGAGATGGAAAAAGTTCCTGCTGCCGGGTATAAGATCATCGGGCTGGATATACAGGGCATTCAGCGTAAATCCATCCTGAAAAATATCCAGTTCCCTATAAAACTGATCAGCAGCGTGCGCAAGGCACTGCAAATTATAAAAGAATTTAAGCCCGATGCTGCGGTAGGTGTTGGTGGTTACGCATCGGGGCCATTATTGTATGCGGCCTCTATAAAAGGGATTCCGTACCTGATACAGGAGCAGAATTCATACGCGGGTATCACCAACAAATGGCTGGGCGGTAAGGCTAAGGAAGTTTGTGTGGCTTATGACGGGATGGAGAAGTTCTTCCCGAAAAGTAAGATCATCAAAACAGGCAACCCTATCCGTAAGGATTCGGTTGATATTGCAGGCAAGCACATGCACGCGCTGGAACTGTTCAAGCTGGATTCGGATAAGAAAACTATCCTGATAACAGGCGGAAGCTTAGGCGCGCGTACTTTGAATAACAGTGTTTTTAATGGTTTGGAAAAGATCATTGCTGCTGATGTGCAGCTGATATGGCAAACCGGCAACACGTACTACAAAGGCATAATTGAGAAACTGGGCGAGGATTATCACCCCAACATCCGCATCATGAAGTTCCTGAACCGGATGGATTTGGCTTATGCAGCGGCGGATGTGATCATATCACGGGCCGGTGCGGGTACAATTGCCGAGCTGTGTGTGGTGAAAAGGCCGGTGATCCTGGTGCCATCGCCAAATGTGGCTGAGGATCATCAAACCAAAAACGCGCTGGCATTGCTGCATGATAATGCCGCTGTTTTTATGGCCGACAGGGATGCTGAAGAAAAACTGATAGATAAAGCTTTAGAGCTGTTAAAAGATAAGAGTAAACAAAAGACATTAAGCGAAAATATTGGCAAGCTGGCCTTGCCAAATGCCGATGAGGTGATCGCGAAAGAGGTTATGAAAATAACAATTAATAATTAATCTTACTTCGCTCCTGTGTAGGCAGGAGCGGAGTTTTTTAACTGAAGAAAATGGAACTGCAAAACATTAAACGGGTTTATTTGATTGGTATCGGCGGCATAGGCATGAGCGGGCTGGCGCGGTATTTTCATCATTTGGGCTGCATTGTTTGCGGATACGATAAAACATCAACCGAGTTAACTACCGAACTGCATAACGAAGGCATCCAGATCATTTTTGATGATAATGCGGAATGGATCCCATTGAGTTTTCAGCAGCCGGATGAAGGTACACTGATCATTTTCACGCCCGCCATTCCAAAGAACTCGCAAGTATTGAATTTCTTTATAGATCGCGGATTCGAGCTGTTTAAACGTTCACAGGTTTTAGGGCTGATCAGCAAAGGCAAGTATACAGTGGCTATTGCAGGTACACATGGCAAAACCACTACATCAACCATGGTTGCCCATATTTTAAAAGATTCGGGTGTGGATTGTTCGGCGTTCCTGGGTGGTATAGCATCAAACTATAATAGTAATGTACTATATGGCAAAAACGATATTGTGGTGGTTGAGGCCGATGAGTACGATCGTTCGTTCTTGACGCTTTATCCAAACATAGCGGTCATCACCTCAATGGATGCCGACCATTTGGATATCTACGGCGATCATGCGCATCTGACAGATTCATTCAAATTGTTTGCTTCGCAGATAAAAGAAGGCGGCGTTTTGATTCATAAACAAGGTTTGCCGCTGGATACCGGCTATACCTACAGCATTAAAGAACAAGCTGACGCGACTGCCACAAACATTCGTATTGAGAACGGTAGCTTTTACTTCGATTTTAAAAATGCTGATGCTGATATAAAGGATATTCAACTGGGTATCCCGGGCTTTCACAATGTGGAGAATGCAACTGCTGCCATCGAGGCTACGTTGCGTTTAGGCGTAAGTGCCGATGCGGTGAAAAGCGCGCTGGCATCATTCCGTGGGGTGCACAGGAGGTTTGAGTATATCGTGAAGAACGAGAACCGAATCTACATTGATGATTACGCGCATCACCCTGAAGAACTAAGGGCGGCTATTAACTCGGTTAAAAAGTTATACCCGAATAAAAAACTGGTAACTATTTTCCAGCCGCATTTATTTACGCGTACCCGCGATTTTGTGGATGGCTTTGCCGAAGTGCTGGATATGACGGATGAACTGATCCTGCTGGATATTTACCCCGCCCGTGAGTTACCGATAGAAGGTGTGGATTCGAATATGATATTGAGTCGCATGAAACTGGCCAATAAACGGATCCTGAGTAAGCAAGATACTATTGAAGCTATAAAAAACGAACAGCCTGAACTGCTTTTAACAGTAGGCGCAGGTGATATTGATCAATTGGTTGAACCATTAAAAAACGCTTTAACAAATGTTTAAGAAGCGCATCTGGAAGTACATACTCATAAGCTTTTGCTGGCTCGCCAGCTTAGGTGGCCTGGTTGTGCTCATGAGTTTCATAAACGTTAAAAAAGCAGGCGTGCTTTGTACAGATGTAAAGGTTTACATCCCCGGCAATCAGTATTTTATTGATAAGGACGAGATCGATAACATCCTGCAAATAAAAAGGCACGCGCTGATAGGCCATGCTTTGGAGGGTATTAATATACATGCTTTGGAGGGTAAGTTAAAAGCCAATCCGTTTATTGAAACTGCTAAAGTTTATACCGATATGGATGGTATTATTTGGGTGGAGATAACCCAGCGCCAGCCTATATTACGTATCCTGAACCAGGATGATAAGGATTTTTATGTAGATCAGCATGGCTTAAAGATTCCGTTATCAACCAACTTTACGGCGCAGGTTTTAGCGGCTAATGGCTTTATTGATGAGCCCTTTGGCGGCAAGGTTGATACCCTGCACACCAATATAGCCCGCGAGGTATTTGCCACGGCCGATTACATCCGCAAGGATTCATTATGGAATGCGCAGATAGCACAGATCTATGTGAACAAGGATCATGAAATAGAGCTGATACCCCGTGTAGGCAATCAGCGTATTTTATTGGGCGATGCCGATTCGTTGGATGTAAAGTTCCATAACCTGCTGGCTTTCTATAAAAAAGCGTTGCCGCAAATGGGCTGGGATACTTATAAAACAATTAATATAAAATACGCTAACCAGGTTATCGGCGTAAAAAACGTGATGACCAAACAGGATTCAATAAATGCGAAGAACGGGGTTAAGGATTCGATCAAGGCAGCTATTGATTCTGTAGTAACAATGAAAGATACATCTCAAATAAAAAATTAATATGGACAAAGTTTTAACACAGGAAAAGAGTTCACCAATCGTGGTAGGGTTGGATATCGGAACTACAAAAATATGTGCTATTGTTGGCCGCCGTAACAAA
>JAMFSA010000250.1 GCA_026225055.1 Mucilaginibacter xinganensis
AATGTGTGCCTGAGCACATGCGGGCTTTTTTTATTTTGGGTTGATATGTAGGAAAGATATTTCTGCACTATTAAATAAATAAGCTTCGGATATGCGTCGGCTCCTTTATCTGTAACGACTAATGTTAGCGAATTGTTATCAAAATTTTGATTTTTCTTTAACTCCAGGTATTGGGCCATTAATATCTTAAGCTCATTGTTCACCGGGATAATGCGCTGTTTGTTGCGCTTACCCAAAACTTTTACGGTGCCTTCATACATATTAATGTCGCCTTCCTTAATGCCGATCAGTTCGGAAAGCCTTATGCCAGTGCCGAATAGCGTTTCAATTACCAGCTTATCGCGCTGGCCCTTGAAGTCGTGACTAAAAACTTCGTTCTCGTCCAGCATCTGCGTTAGCTTAACATCTTCAACTACCACCGGCAGATTTTTAGGGGTTTTAGGTGTATTTATTTTTGATGCCGGGTTGCTGGTGATCACCTCTTCCTGCAATAAAAATTTAAAGTATTTGCGCAGCGTAGCTATTTTACGGTTGATTGAACGGGCCGTAAGCTTTTGGTTCATGAGCTCAACCATCCAGTTGCGGATGAGATGATGCGTAATTTCTGAAGGATGTGTTATGGTTGCTTCGGGAGCGGGATCTTCATGATCGGGATTATTCAGGTAGCTGATAAACTGATCAAGATCTGATTGATAGGCCGATACCGTATGTGGGGAGTACCGCTTTTCGAATTTAATATGCTGAATAAAACGGTCTGTAAACATAAAAAACTATTTGTACACCCAAATATGAATGTACAAATAGTTTTAATATATAATAACGAAAACTGTAAAAAAAATTAAACAGTTTCGGCGTTCATACCTTGTTTGTAGATAGCGTGTTTAACCACGTGCCTGCGGGTAACGGATTTCTTTTCAAAAGCCTGGCGACTGCGAAGCTCTCTTAATACACCTGTTTTTTCGAATTTCTTTTTGAAGCGTTTTAATGCTTTATCTAATGATTCGCCGTCTTTTACGTTAATAATGATCATAATTCCTGAAATACCTCCTTTCGTGGGAGGGCAAAGGTAAGTGTTTTATTTTGAATATGAAAGAGTTGATTTAGTTTATTTGATTGATTGTGTGGAGGGTTAAGGCACTTTAACCTCGTTTGACCATATCAAGTTGCTGGTTTCGGGCCTTAATAGGTAAGTATATGCGTCATCCGGCTGTTCTCTGTTAATACGCTTTTGCAAACTCATTCCTATTTTGAATTTTGTACCAGTTGCAATAGATCCCTTTTTATAAATAATCTGCACCAATGTTATCAATGATTTGTGAGGGAGGACTATTATTTTCGCAGGTATGTTTTTATCACAATCGGAATTACTCCAAAATTCCGTCCCTTTAATATTAATCTGATAAAAATCATACCATGAGCATGACATACTCATGTATCTTAATGTATCTTTTGAGTTGTTTGTGAATTTAGAAGGTATCGATAAGACTGTATGCTCATCTTTTGCTGTAAAACGTAATGTAGTATAGCTCTTAGTAATTTTTTTTTGATCTATACTTAAAGTGTAATTTCTCCTATCCTGATCGGTTAAATGATAATATACAGGCAATGGTTTTTTTAGCTCAATTTCCTTTCTTTCATTTTCCGTTAGCCCATAGTATTCATACTTTCTGTTCATTCTGAAAATTTGGGCTTCTGACCAAAGAACCGGCGCTGTGTCCAAGGTTTTATAGCTCATATATTTCAGTTTGGTTTTGATATCCCACTTTATCAGCTTCATACCAATTCTAAACTTAAATGTTGTGTCTGGAACTTTACGTAATTTAAAATTGAGCTGCGTTCCGATCGTTTTATGCGGCGGGATCATTAGACCAATTGTATTTTCTTTCTCACACTTAGTATCTTGTACTACCATGTTTTTGTTGTCGACGTAGTAAAGCCGTGAGTATAAACAATCGGTGCCTATGTATCTTAAGGTATCATTTGAGTTATTGACAATTAATACGGTTACATACAAAAATCGATTATTGGATTGATTTACTCCACCCCAATAGGTGTTATCATCTATCAATAATATAAATTTTGGCTTTCCAGATTTTTGTAATGCGATAGATTTAGGTATTGGATCATTTTTTATATAGGATACTCCTGATAGGATATTTGGACTAAGGTTAAGAAATATCAGCGCTATAATAATGAGTAGGCAAGGTTTTTTCATCAACTAAATATAAAAAAGCTTATTGTCATTTTGAACGATAGAGAGAAAACTTCTATAACATGCATAACGAATATGCACAGCGCAGAAGATTTCTCTCTATCGTTCGAAATGACAAGCGCCACTATCCCTTCAACACTTCCCTACTGATCACTATCTTTTGTATTTCCGAAGTCCCCTCGCCTATGGTACACAGTTTGGCATCGCGGTAATATTTCTCAACCGGGAAATCCTTGGTATAGCCATAACCACCGAAGATCTGTACTGCTTCGGTAGCTGTACGCACCGCTACTTCGGATGCAAAGTATTTGGCCATAGCCGATTGCTTGGTTACCGGTTCGTGCCTGTTCTTAAGGTCGGCGGCTTGCATAACCAATAGTTCGGCGGCTTCTATTTCTGTAGCCATATCAGCCAGTTTAAACGCGATACCCTGGAAATTAGCTATCGGCTGACCGAATTGTTTACGTTCTTTGGCATATGCCACTGCTGCTTCAAAAGCACCTTTGGCTATACCTAATGATAAAGCCGCAATAGAGATACGCCCGCCATCCAGTACTTTCATGGCCTGTTTAAAGCCTTCACCTTCAACACCCAGTAAATTCTCTTTTGGTACACGGCAGTTATCAAATATCAGTTCGGTAGTTTCAGAAGCGCGCATACCCAGTTTGTTTTCTTTTTTGCCGTGGGTGAAACCGGGTGTACCCTTTTCAATCACCAGGGCAGAGATCCCATGTGAATCACCTTTTTCTCCGGTACGCACCATCACCACAGCAACATTACCGGATTTTCCGTGGGTGATCCAGTTCTTTGAGCCGTTAACTACGTAATGGTCGCCATCCAACACCGCGGTTGTTGCCATGCCCAAGGCGTCGCTACCGGTATTGGCTTCGGTTAATCCCCATGAGCCTATCCACTCGGCAGTTGCCAGTTTGGGCAGCCATTTCATTTTTTGTTCCTCGCTGCCGAAAGCCAGTATATGGCCGGTGCATAAAGAGTTATGCGCGGCAACCGATAAACCTATCGACCCGCATACCTTGGCTATCTCTACAATAACAGTTACATACTCAAAATATCCAAAACCTGAGCCCCCGTATTGCTCGGGCACAAATACGCCCATCATGCCCAGCTCGCCCAATTGTTTAAATAATTCAACAGGGAAATGCTGCGCCTCGTCCCATTCCATTACATGCGGTTTTATATTACGTTCGGCAAAATCTTTTGCCATTTGCCCAACCATTTGCTGCGTATCATTTGCTGAAAAATCGAACCCGGCAGCGGTATCGGCTAATAAAGTATCCATAATTTATAATTGATTTATACCAAAGTAACGGATTAATAATCAGCTTGGTTTTACTTTATTTTAGCTGTAAAAAAGTACAAAATGGTATACGGTATGAATATTAGGTTTAGCTGATTTAAAGTTGGTTGTTGAGGGTATTGAGGGGTGAAAAAAATATTTTTCATTATTCCATCGTCATTGCGAGCGATAGTGCGGCAATCCCCGATTAGCACGTCCGCTCTGTATAGCCGGGGATTGCCGCGCTATCGCTCGCAATGACGCTTGGTGAGAAGATTATGACAATTACTGAATGGCGCAGCTTACTTAATAACTGATACTAGCTACTTGATACTAAACTAATTCAAAATCAACTCCATAAACACCAGATCCAGCCACCTGTTAAACTTAAAGCCAACTTCCTTAAACCTTGCCACCTGCACAAAGCCGAACTTTTGGTGCAGCAGCAGGCTTATTTCATTTTCACTGTCTATCCCGGCTATGAGCGCGTGCATGCCTGCGTTTTTGGCCAGGGTAATGATCTCGTTAAGTAATATTTTGCTGATGCCTTGTCCGCGGCTATCTTTATGTACATATACCGAATGTTCCACAGTAAACCGATAGCATGGCCAAACCCTGAAATGCCCGTAAGTGCCGAAACCGACTATCATCCCATCCTGCTCTGCTACAATAACCGGGAAACCAGCATCTTTGCGCTCCCAAAACCATGCGGTACGCATCTCCAGCGTATGCGGCTTTTCGCTGTACACGGCAGTGGTGATGAGGATCACATCATTATAAATGGCAAGGATTTGCGGCAGATCGTGCTCAACGGCATCCCTTATGGTTATGGGTGATTGCATATGCTAATATAAGGATTTTGATGCTGTCCGTCCGCTCCCGGGACGGACACTTTCGGACACCGCCGACAAGTATCCCTCACTCCATTACAATGCTTTGTCCGTTCTGTCCGTCCGTCCGGAAGTACCGGTACTCCGGACGGACGGACACCTACCGATATTGATATTTACTTTTATATTTTGCTGATGATGTTGATAAGCCAGCTTGTCCGCAAGTGTCCGAAAGTGTCCGTCCCGGGAGCGGACGGACACCCGGACACAGCACATCGGCTAAGATATCAGTATAATAAATATTACCTTATTTAGCAGTGTAATATATATAGCATATATTATTAGTATATATATTATATATAAGATATATATATACCGACATATAATAATAATACAATCATTCATAATTTACTTGCTATTACTTGTCCGTCCGCTCCCGGAACGGACACTTCCGGACACCGCGGACACCCTCCATTGTTTAATAAGGATTATCTGCAAAGGTGTCCGTCCGTCCGGAAGTATCATTACTCCGGACGGACGGACACTGTTAAAAGCAGCAATCAACTAAGGAATCTCCTTAATAGAATTGACAAACCGCTGTCCGGTTACCGTCCGCAAGTGTCCGTCCCCGGAGCGGACGGACAGATATACGATAAATAAGCCTGTGCAACCAGCTGTTATACATGGTTAGCATTATTATAATAGTTGCAAACTGGAAATCATCTTGGAAACCACAAACATCGTTATCCGTAGGCTTCAGTTGTAACCCAAAAGTCGCAGCCAATAAAGCAAAAAGCCTTCAAATTGTTGATAAACAACATATTAAAGGCTTGATTGCTACACCCAAAAGGTGTATTTTGTGGTATCTCAACTCCACATGCATAAAGTTAT
>JAMFSA010000251.1 GCA_026225055.1 Mucilaginibacter xinganensis
CGTTCAACTTTTATCTCTTCGCCGGGTAAACAACCCATTTCCATTAGCTTTACCGACATTTCCAGATCTGTAAACTCCTTTACGATCCCTTTTTCGCCTACTTCAAGTTGTGACAGCCTCATGTTTATTATCTAATACCTAAGCAAATGTACGCTTATTTAAATTAAATCCAAATAAGGGTAAATAATTTACATGAATGTGATTTGGGGGTATTATCTATAATTCTTTCTAAGCGTCATTGCGAAGAATGAAGCAATCCCCGACTATACAGAGCGGCTTGCTTATCGCTCGTAGCCGCTCATAGCCGCGGAGGCTAGTCCTTTTGTCTTCGCCACAAAAGGACCAAAAAGGCAAGTCAGTAGAAAGGCTTCTTTGCCGCACAGGGCCATACCCTGCAAATCAGGCAAAACCTGGGCTGCTATATTTTTACCCCGCTGTCGCTACGCACTTTGGCCTTTACCCTTCTGTAAAAATCTGCTATGCCCTGCCATTGCGCACAAGGCCACCATCGTTTTACCTGCTTTCGCCCGAAGCTGTTCTACTGACGGGGAAGAAGAATCCTTAATTGAACCGGAATCAAAAAAGCGTGGGCCCTGACAACAAGGGCGGGACAGCGTAGAGGCGGGAATGACGGTTTTAGCTTTTTGTGTGATGTGAGGAACGAATGTGACGAACAGCGAAAAAAGCGTGAAGAACCGGCAGGGAGCGTGGAAGCATCCTTGTTGTCTTGACTTTTTTGGTTACTTTTTGTGTCAAAGACAAAAAGTGACTTCTTAGCGAAAAGCGATACCATGAGATAAGTCTACAGCCATGCATATTCGCCCGGCACGGTCGGGGATTGCTTCATTCTTCGCAATGACACTTAGAAAAGTACGCTACCGCATTCTACGATTGTATATAACTCTTCAAATGTTCAATCGTTTCCAAATGCGACAAAATGGTTTCGGTAACCAGGTCATTAATGGATATGATTCCCGATAAATGATCCGAAACAAATACCGGCAAATAGCGGATATTGGTTTCACTCATAATATGCATACATGTTTCTATCGAACTTTCAGGCACTATACGTGGCAGTCCTGTACTCATGATCTCGCGTACCGGGGTTTCATGCGATGATTTGCCATGCAGTATTACCTTGCGGGCATAATCCCTTTCGGTAAGCAAGCCCAGGTATTCGCCGTCTTCGGTTATAACTACTGAGCCTATATTTCTATCAGCCATCAGCTTCAACGCATCTAAAACAGTGGTATCAGCACTAATTGTGACAACACTGCCACCTTTACGGTTAAGGATATCCGAAACTTTTTTCATAATCTACAGGCAATCTTTTGGTTAATAGTGGTTATACCAAATATACAAAATCAATAAAGCAAAACGAAAAAAATACAACAACAGCTATTTATAAATGGTAATAAGATTAATACACTTTGGTTAATCGTTTTTGCAAGATTTTTTTTAACTATGTACAAACATTAAAAAGCAATACATTTATACTTCCAATTGTATCGCCAAAAAACATTTATCTGATGAAAAAAATCTTCATGATCATTGCTGCTGTAGCCGCATTATCTTCTCCGCTTTTAGCGCAAACAAAAAACGCTTTATCTGCTTCCGAAAAAAAAGGCGGCTATACCCTGCTTTTTGATGGAAAAACCACCGATGGCTGGCATACCTACCTGGGCAAAGATGCCGGGGCATGGCACGTTAATGCCGGTGCATTGCAACTGGATACCACGGCGAAAGGTCAGGGGGATTTGCTAACTGAAAAAGAGTACACCAACTTTGAGTTAAAGCTCGACTGGAAAATACCCGTTGGCGGTAATAGCGGTGTTATTTTCGATATTCATGAAGATCCGCAATTTGCTTATACCTTTTTAACCGGTATTGAAATGCAGGTATTGGATGATAAAGGCGCCGAGGATAACAAAAAAGCGAATCACCTTGCCGGATCATTATATGATCTGAAAGCTCCTTCACACCCTGCAAAACCTGCCGGCGAATGGAACTCTATCATCATCCGTAAACTAAATAATCACCTTACTTTTTGGATGAACGGAAAACAAACCGTTGATATACAAATAGGCGGCAAAGAATGGGATGAGCTGATCCAGCAAAGTAAGTTTAAAACATGGAAAGCGTTTGCCACCTATCCAACCGGGCATATCTCATTGCAGGCACATGGCGCGGCGGTAGCGTTCCGTAACATCAGGATAAAACAATTGTAAATTTTACTATTATTTGCTGGAATAACAATTTCCTTCAATATATTTAGCATCAAACCATTTAGTCCATTTTTCATCTTTTTAAGATAATTTAAGTACATACATTCTCGTATGAGCGATTTGCAGATCAAGAAATCATCAACCACTTACGATGCAGTAATTGTAGGTTCGGGTGCAGGCGGCGGTATGGCCGGTTATGTTTTAGCCCATGCAGGTTTAAAGGTATTAATGCTGGAAGCGGGGCCGTTTTTCGACCCGCAGAAAAATTCGGCGCAGTTAAAGTTCTCATGGGAATCACCACGACGCGGTGCAAGCACCGACTCCCGTAATTTTGGTGACTTTGATGCAGCCTTCGGCGGATGGAGTTTAGAGGGCGAGCCCTACACTACAAAGGATAATACAGACTTTCAATGGTTCCGTTCGCGTATGCTGGGCGGCCGCACTAATCACTGGGGGCGTATCTCATTACGTATGGGGCCGCATGATTTTCAGCCAAAAGATGGGCTGACTGAAAAATGGCCCATTACCTATGATGACATGAAACCTTTTTATGATAAGGTAGACCGGTTGATAGGCGTATTCGGCACGGTTGAGGGTTTGGAAAACGAACCGGATGGTATATTTTTACCACCACCAAAGCCCCGGCTAAATGAACTGTATATTAAAGCAGGCGCAAAAAAGGCCGGTGTTACTGTAATTGCAGGCCGTGGATCAGTTTTAACCGAAGCTTTACCGGGTAACAAGGATCGCGGCGCGTGTTTCTTCTGCGGGCAATGTAACCGCAGTTGTAAAATTTACGGCGATTTCTCGTCATCATCATGCCTGGTTATCCCGGCTATGAAAACCGGCAATTTAAAGGTAATATCTAACGCAATGGTACGCGAAGTACTAACTGATAAGGAAGGTGCAGCAACAGGCGTATCATACATCAGTAAAGATGATATGCAGGAGTACCAGGTAAATGGCAAAATAGTAATATTAGGTGCCAGCGCTTGTGAATCAGCCCGCTTGCTTCTTAACTCAAAGTCAGCGGCACATCCCGGTGGATTGGCTAACAGCAGCGGTATTGTAGGTAAATATCTGCATGATTCTACCGGCTCTGGTGCCAGTGGATGGTTGCCGCAGCTGATGGACCGCAAACGTTATAACGAAGATGGTGTGGGTAGTGTTCATATCTACTCGCCGTGGTGGCTGGATAATAAGAAACTGGATTTCCCACGCGGGTACCATATTGAATATGGTGGCGGATTGCACATGCCGGGCTACGGCTTTGGTGGTGGCATACAGCACATGAACGGTGCGGTAGCGGGACGTGACGGCAAAATGAAGGAAGCCGGAGGTTTTGGCGCAGGCTTAAAAGATGATTACCGTCGCTTTTATGGCGTTAATATAGGCATGGCCGGTCGTGGTACCGCTATTGCCCGCGAGGATAATTATTGCGAGATAGACCCTGATGTGGTTGATAAATTCGGTATCCCGGTACTGCGTTTCCATTACAAATGGGCTCCTGATGAAATTAAACAGGCCAAGCACATGCAGGACACCTTTCAGGAGATCATGCACCATATGGGCGCTATTGCCGATGCACCTGCGGGTAAGGATACCAGCTACGGACTGGAAGCGCCGGGTGTAATTATACACGAAGTGGGTACCGTACGCATGGGCGACGATCCTAAAAAATCGGCATTAAATAAATACTGCCAGGCGCATGATTGCAACAACTTGTTTGTGGTTGATGCCGCGCCGTTTGTACAGCAGGGCGATAAAAATGCTACCTGGACCATCCTTGCGCTATCAATGCGTACCGCGGAATATATTTTGTCTCAAAGAAAAAAATTAAACGTTTAGCATCATGAACAGACGTGAATCCCTAAGAACCATTGGTTTAGGCACCCTTGCAACAGGTTTATTGCTTGATGCTTCGTGTAAAACGGATACTAAAAAACAAGGCGAGGTAACCACCCCGCAGGAAACCGCAGCAGCCGATCCTGCACGTACACCGTACGAACTGGAACGAGAGAAAAAGCTGAACGCCGAAAAATTCTTCAACGAGCATGAGATCAAAACTATTACTGTTTTGGTTGATATCATTATCCCGAAAGACGATAAATCAGGCAGTGCATCTGATGCCAAGGTGCCCGATTTTATTGAATTTATAGTAAAGGATATGCCTGAGCACCAAACACCGCTGCGCGGCGGCCTGCGCTGGCTCGACCTGCAAAGTTTAAACCGGTATAACAATACCTTCAGAGAATCATCGGCCCAACAACAAATAGATATGGTTACCCTAATAGCCTACCCCAAAAAAGCCGCGCCGGAACTGGCCCAGGGCGTAAGCTTCTTTAATCGCATGCGCGATCTTACAGCCACCGGCTTCTTCAGTTCACAAATTGGCATGAAGGATCTGGGCTACGTAGGCAACGCCCCCAACAAATGGGAAGGCGTACCCGTCGATGTGTTGAAAGCGCATGGGTTTGATACCGTTTGGGGATAATTTCAGTACTGATTCGTTAGTAATTAATGCCAAACTCACTAACAAAGGGATGGCACTAATTACTAATGCATTGAATATTTTTCAATAATCAATGCAAACAAAGCTTCTTCCTTCAATTTACTAAAGTCTATGCATTGAAACAATGTTCGTTCAAGTGTTTCAAGTGTAAGACCAATATGATTTTTAATCTTATTGATGAATTGAAAAAACAAGTTAATAAAATCATGCCCGCGAATTGCTTTTTTTACCTCTAATGGTAAATTTACTTTTAAATCTTCAAAATAAGATTGATATTCAGGCAATTCAGCCATTTTACGCGTATTGTTAAGAACTTTTTTTATATGATCGTAAGCTACAAAAGACACGCTGCATCCTGGCTTATCAATCAAAACTGTTTTTTCAAACGGAGTGAATTTTTCTGATGAAACGATACTGTCCTTATTAAGTGTCAGTCTTACTAAAAATTTATCGATTAAAACTGGATTAAGTCTTTTTAATGTTTCATCTCCATTTATAGGAAAAGTGTGTAATATATTGTTATAGAAAATATCAATAGTATGCGAATTATATAGGTATAGTTCTAAACTATTATAATCTGTATAGAGTATGTATTCACCTGTAAGCATTGAATCTAAAATCTCATCAAAATCTCGATCAATTATAATACTTACCCCATCAAGAGGCTCAACAAAAGTTTCTTCTAGCGTTTTATTTAAAGCTATTAGTTTAGCTCTATTATTTGATTTAATATCTGAAAAATCTTTGTAAAGTGCTTTGAAGTCTATCTCATGAACTTCTATTATTTTTACGTCAGGTAAATTGTTCTTTTCTACAAACCGTTGTAAAACTAATTTATCACTTATGCCCTCAACAAATATATCTTTAGTCTTTGGCTCCAATTTATAAAGTAGTAATAACTCATCTATTGAACGTTGCAATTCATTCATTAATTGAAATATTATATAGTTTATATACTGAATTACTATTTCCACTTAATAGTTCAATTGAATGGGACGCAAAAATGAATTGAACTCTTTTATTGATTGCAAATCCTAACAATGTATTGATAAGTTTTCGTTGCCATTTTACATTTAAAGAAATTTCGGGCTCATCAATAATGAAAATGGTAGATTGTTCACTTGAAGTAATGACATTGCTAAATAAGTGTAATAATTGTTTTTCCCCAGAAGATAAAGTATGGAAATCAATTGGTTCTTTCAATAAGTTATGGGTAAGTATAAACCCTCTATCAATATTATAAGATATGGTTTTATCTGAAAAATAACTATTAATACTATCTAAAAACTTAGATAAAACATTTTGCACATTACTCAAAGAGTCTAATCTCCCTCGAATACCGTCAATGTAAGGTTCTAATATATTATAAATTAAAACCCTGTTGGATTCAGTCGCAGTTACCAATGCTACTTCAATTTCTTCAATTTCTATTTCTGAAATTAAACCACTTTCATAATAATCCAAACTTTCTCTTCTTATCTTATTTATTTTTTCAACCAGTGTTTTTATTTGTCGCGGATTTACATTATTTATTTTAGGCGTAGATATTTGTTTTACTAACTTAGTGTAAATCGTATTTGCATTTTCTTCTCCCGCCTTAGAACCTTTTAATGCGTTACTTTTAATCCAATTTTCAAGTTTTCTAATAGAAAAATCTAGATTGTCTTCAGCATCAGATTCATTTGATGACTCAAACTCAAGACCCCGTCCAGATGCGGACGCAATTATTCGCCGCCTCTTCTTAGTCAGTTCCTGCTCAGCAAACGAAAGTATTTTTCTGTCATCAGATAAAAAATTAATTGTAATGTTTAACCTTTTTATTTTTCTTAAAAATTCTAAATACTTTTCTTCCAAAATCGGCGTATCATGCATTCTTATTAACCCTTCGGAATTTACCTCTAGCAAAACTTTATAGGTAATTTGACCTTGAACAATCGCTAGTGTATATGATCCGGTTAGAGCATTCCCTTTTCTTAAAGCAGATACAATAGTACCGTCATTTAGCGTGACAACAAGCTTATTGAATTTAATCTCAGACAATTTTGTTTTGTGACCACTTCTATTAATAGGTGATAACAAATAAAAAATCATTTTTAAAAGCGTTGTTTTTCCTGATCCATTATCGCCATATATAATTAATAAAGGATTTGTTGCTGTCTCTTTTTCTGATTGATCTATACAGTAATTATAATATCCAAAAAGACCAAAAACTTCAATTTTTTTTAATTTCCTGTCAATATAGTCGTTTTCCATGTGTCAATTTTAGTAAAGAAATTAAAGGTATTATTTAAATCCAACAAAGGATTATGTTTTTTACCAATCATTTATTCAAAACACTTTCCACTCTGCTCTTTGTTGGTGTTGTCACCAACAAACCACTGGTCTAAGTTTAGCGAATCGAACTTAGACCCAAAATGTATAAAGCACCCTGCTTTATTTCCAATCCCCGATTAAATTCTCACATTTGCAAAAAAATCTGTTTCCATGTCGAAAGGTAAATTACTGGTTATTGATGATGAGGAGCGCTTACGTAAGCTGCTGGCCCGTATTTTACAGTTGGAAGATTTTGATGTACTGGAAGCCGCAAACGCCAAAGATGGCCTCCGCAAACTGGAGCATGAGGTGGTTGATGTGGTCATCAGCGATGTAAAGCTGCCCGATGCTAATGGTATCGAACTTACAAAAACCATAAAGGCATCCTACCCTGCAATAGAAATCATCGTGCTAACTGCCTACGGCACTATTAACGATGGTGTTACCGCGATTAAGAACGGCGCTTTCGATTACATCACCAAAGGCGACGATAATGAAAAAATAATCCCGCTGGTAAACAAGGCCATGGATAAGGCCATATTACAGCGCCGCGTGCTGGAACTGGAAAGCAAGCTGAATAATAAATTTGGGTTCGACCGGATCATCGGCACTTCACCGGCTATTACCGCGGCTATTAAACTGGCTCAGCGTGTGGCTACTACCGATACCACGGTAATGATACTGGGCGAAACCGGCACAGGTAAAGAAGTTTTTGCCGAGGCTATCCACCAGGCCAGTCCGCGCAACAATAAACCATTTGTGGCTATTAATTGCAGCGCCTTTACTAAGGAATTATTAGAGAGCGAATTATTCGGCCATAAAGCCGGGGCATTTACCGGTGCCGTTAAAGATAAAAAAGGCTTGTTTGAAGAGGCAAACGGAGGCACTATTTTCCTGGATGAGCTTGGCGAACTGGACCACGACCTGCAAGCCAAACTGCTACGTGTATTGGAATCACAGCAATTCATCAAGATTGGCGATACCAAAACCACTAAAGTTAATGTGCGCATACTGGCAGCAACCAATCGTAATTTGCAGGACGAGGTAGCGAAGGAACATTTCCGCTCGGATCTATTTTATCGCCTATCCGTTTTCCAGATCATATTGCCCGCCATCCGCGACCGCAAGCAGGATATCGGCCCGATAGCCAAAAGTTTTGTACAGCATTTTGCAGCTAAGGTAAATAAGCAGATCACAGGTTTTACCGATGATTTCCTGCAAAAATTGCAAGCCTACAACTGGCCCGGCAACGTGCGTGAATTGAAAAACATTATAGAGCGCGCGGTTATTCTTTGCGATACCCACGAGCTGGACGCTTCACTCCTGCCCTATGAGTTTGACTCATCCCCCGCAAAATCAAACGGAAATCTGTCCGCATTTGATCTTTCATCAGTCGAAAAACTGCATATCCAGCGTGTACTCAATCACACCCAAAGCAACCGCGCCGAAGCTGCAAGGCTGTTGAATATTGGGATTGCTACGCTGTATAGGAAGTTGAAGGAATACGGGCTGGAGTAAGTAAGCCCTTTATACAGCGTTAATTATCGCATGGTATCGCTTTTCGCTAAGAAGTTACTATTTTGTCTTGATACAAAAAGTAACCAAAAAAATCAAGACAACAAGGATGCTTCCCCGCTCCCTGCCGGTTCTTCACGCTTTTTTCGCTGCTCGGAAACTTCGTTTCCCTCACATCACACAAAAAGCTAAACCGGCATTCCCGCCTACGCTGGCCCGCCCTTGTTGACAAAGCCTACGCTTTTTCCTTGTTCTTCCCGTCAGTAGAACAGCTTCGGGTGAAATCAGGCAAAACGATGGTAGCCTTGTGCGTAATGGCAGGGCATAAGGAAATTTTTACAGAAGGGTAAAGGCTTGCGTGTAGCGACAGCAGGGTAAAAATATTCCAGCCCAGGTTTTGCCTGATTTGCGGGGAGGGCCTCGTGCGGCACAGAAGCATTTCTACTGACTTGATTTTTTGCTACCTTTTGTATCAAGACAAAAGTAGTAGCCCCCGCGGCAATGAGCGGCTGCGAGCCACTCTCACACCTTGCAATATTCGCCCTGTACAGTCGGGGATTGCTTCATTCTTCGCAATGACGCTTGAAGAACTGTCCTCCCCTACCAATCACAATGATAATCCACCCTATCAAAATGATAGTATCATCGGTGTAAAACATACACTAAGATTATCAAATATCAATTTATATTATTGACTTACAGCACCTTGTAAACAAACGCCAATTATTGGCATCTCCTTGGTATAGCCCATCGCAAATCAGACAATGTTATGGATACCATTCTCACCATCGTTTACCTCATCATTTTCGCAGTCGTGTTTTGGCTGTTTTTCAAATGTGTTAATTACTTCGAAAAAATTTAAATAATCATGATCGCACTATTCATCGTAGCCATCGCCGTATTCTTCTATATGGTTTATGTGCTTCTTAAACCCGAAAAATTCTAATTATTAAACCATGAACACAGAATATATAGGTATCATTTTCATGTACCTGGCTACCATAGCCCTGGCCATCCCACTGGGAAAATACATAGCCAAAGTATTTAAAGGTGAAAAAACATGGATGGACTTTATGGCACCGCTTGAAAGGTTCATCTTCAAATTCAGCGGTATCGACACTCACCGCGAAATGAACTGGAAACAGCATTTAAAAGCATTGCTAACCATTAACTTATTGTGGTTATTTTATGCTTTCTTTTGCCTGCTGTTCCAGGGCCACTTGCCGCTTAACCCCGATGCAAACCCTAACCAAACCCCGGATCTGGCCTTTAATACAGCCCTTAGCTTTTTAACCAACACCAATTTACAGGATTACTCAGGCGAATCGGGTGCTACCTACTTTACACAGCACTTTGTATTCATGTTCCTGCACTTTGTGAGTGCCGCGACTGGTTTTGCAGCTATGATGGTTGTATTTAAAGCCATGAAGGATAAGACTACCGAGAAACTGGGTAACTACTGGGATTTCTTCCTGAAATCTATCACCAGGGTGTTATTGCCAATAAGTTTTGTAGTTGCCATTATATTAGCCTTTAACGGTACACCAACCAGTTACAAAGGTAAAGACACTGTTATAGGTTTACAGGGCGATACCGTACACGTATCACGCGGCCCTGCTGCAGCCATGATCGCTATTAAACAGGTAGGCACCAATGGTGGCGGCTGGTTTGGCGTAAACTCGGCACACCCTTTTGAAAACCCTAACTACTTAACCAACATAGTTGAGAACATCAGTATCATCCTTATCCCTATCGCCTTAGTATTTGCATTGGGCTTCTATCTCAATAAAAAGAAACTGGCTTGGGTAGTTTTCGGGGTGATGACCATCGGCTTCTTACTCATGCTGTTCCCGTCAGTAACTGCCGAAGTTGGCGGCAACCCTAACATCGCGCATATGGGCATCAGTCAGCCCGGCGGTTCAATGGAAGGCAAGGAAGTACGTTTCGGGCCTGCTGCATCTGCTTACTGGGGTATTACTACTACAGTAACCTCAAACGGATCGGTAAACGCCATGCATGATAGCATGATGCCGGTATCAGGCTTAGCGCAGATGTTTGATATGATGATCAACGCCTTTTACGGTGGTATAGGCGTAGGTTTCCTTAACTTCTACATCTTCATCATCATAGCAGTATTTATTTCAGGGTTGATGGTTGGGCGTACACCTGAATTCATGGGCCATAAAATTGAAGCCCGCGAAATGAAGATTGCATCGCTGATAGCTTTACTGCATCCATTCATCATACTGGTAGGTACATCTTTAGCTTCATACATACTGGTTCATTTCCCCAATGCAAACTGGGGTACCAAACCATCAGCATGGTTAAACAATCCAAGCTTCCATGGCTTTACTGAGATGTTGTATCAATATGCATCGAGCGCGGCCAACAATGGTTCAGGTTATGGTGGTTTAACAGCCAATAACATATTCTGGAACGTAACTACAGGCCTTGTAATATTTGTAGGCAGATTCTTACCAATCATAGGCCCGGTAGCCATTGCAGGTATACTGGCCAGCAAAAAAACTGTGCCGGAGTCGGCAGGTACATTAAAAACAGATACCGCCACCTTTGGGGTGATGATATTCGCGGTGATATTTATTATCGCAGCACTGTCTTTCTTCCCTGCATTGGCCCTTGGCCCTATAGCCGAACACTTCTCAATCAAATAATAATATCATATAGAATTCAATCATGAAATCTGATAAAAACACGTTATTCCAGGGCGATCAAATGAAGGATGCATTTGTGCAGTCTTTCATCAAACTAGATCCCCGCATATTGGTCCGCAACCCGGTGATGTTCACTGTTGAGATCGGTACCGTTGTAATGCTTATCGTAACTATCTTCTCTTTCTCCAATACCGGGCAAGGAAGCTGGGGCTATAACTTCACCATATTTTTTGTACTGTTATTAACTGTATTGTTCGCCAACTTTGCTGAGGCTATTGCCGAAGCGCGTGGCAAGGCACAAGCCGAAAGCCTGCGCAAAACCCGTTCAGAAACACCTGCCCGTTTATTGGTTGATGGCAAGGAACAACAGGTAATGTCATCACAATTGAAAAAAGGCGATGTATTCATCTGCGAAACCAATGATACCATCCCTACCGATGGCGAGATCATAGAAGGTATCGCTACCATTGATGAATCAGCTATTACAGGTGAATCAGCCCCCGTTATTCGTGAATCGGGTGGTGATAAATCATCAGTTACCGGTGGTACCAAAGTATTATCGGATCGTATTAAAGTACAGGTGACTACACAGCCCGGCGAAAGCTTTTTGGATAAGATGATTGCCTTAGTTGAAGGTGCATCGCGCCAGAAAACACCAAACGAGATAGCTTTAACCATATTACTTGCAGGCTTCACCTTAATATTTGTGATTGTTTGCGTTACCTTAAAACCATTTGGCGACTATGCTAATACGCCTATAACCATAGCAGCCTTCATCTCACTTTTTGTTTGTTTGATTCCGACGACTATCGGTGGCCTTTTGTCGGCCATCGGTATCGCCGGTATGGACAGGGCATTACGTGCCAATGTGATCACCAAATCAGGTAAAGCAGTTGAAACTGCCGGTGACCTTGACGTTTTATTACTGGATAAAACAGGCACCATTACTATAGGTAACCGTAAGGCCACCAACTTTTACCCAACTGCAGGCATTAACGAAAAGGATTTTATTACCGCCTGCGTATTAAGTTCATTGGCTGATGAGACCCCCGAAGGTAAATCAATTGTTGAACTGGCCGAAGAAGGTAAAATCAAGGTATCTGTTAAGGCACCTGCTGATTCAGTATTCATCAAATTTACTGCCGAAACCCGCTCAAGCGGATTAGATACCCCTGATGGATTACGCATCCGTAAAGGCGCGTTTGACTCTATCCGTAACATGGCTTTGAAAGCCGGCAATGAGTTCCCCTCTGATGTGGAAGTTAATGTAAAAAATATCGCCTCAAACGGTGGTACACCACTGGTAGTATCACAAAATGAGCAGATCCTGGGTGTAATTGAGTTACAGGATATTATTAAACCCGGCATAGCCGAGCGTTTTGAGCGCCTGCGCCGCATGGGTGTAAAAACCGTAATGGTTACCGGCGATAACCCTTTAACTGCTAAATTTATAGCTGAAAAAGCTGGGGTGGATGACTACATAGCCGAAGCTAAGCCCGAGGATAAAATGAACTACATCAAAGCCGAGCAACAACAGGGCAAACTGGTAGCTATGATGGGCGATGGCACAAATGATGCCCCTGCACTTGCCCAGGCTGATGTTGGTGTGGCCATGAACAGCGGTACGCAAGCTGCAAAAGAGGCTGGTAACATGGTGGACCTGGATAATGACCCTACCAAGCTAATTGAGATTGTGGAAATTGGTAAGCAATTATTAATGACCCGTGGTACTTTAACCACATTCTCCATAGCTAATGACGTGGCTAAATACTTCGCTATCGTTCCGGCATTGTTTATGGTATCAATACCTGCCTTAAGGGCCTTAAACATCATGGATCTGCACAGCCCGGAATCGGCTATATTATCAGCTGTAATTTTTAACGCGATCATCATCCCGATGCTTATCCCGCTGGCTTTACGCGGTGTAGAATACAAACCGATAGGTGCCAGCGCATTATTACGCAGAAATTTGTTGATCTACGGTTTAGGTGGTGTACTTATCCCTTTCGTAGGCATCAAATTGATTGATCTTGCCGTATCACTATTTATATAATATTAAATTTCAAATAAAATGAAAACGTATCTATTACCATCCCTCAAAATATCAGTTATACTGATAGTATTGGTATCAGGGATATATCCTTTAGCTATTGCCGGCATAGGCAAATTTGCTCCCGGTAACGGCGATGGTGTTACTGTTATGTATAAGGGCCGTGTGGTTGGTTATGCCAACATTGGGCAAAAATTCACTAAGGATAAATATTTTTATTCACGCCCTTCTGCCGCTAATTACCAGGCTGACGGTGGTGTTGGCTCAAACAAGGGCCCTTCAAATCCTGATTATTTAAAGGATGTGAATGCCCGCATTGATACATTTTTAAAGCACAACCCGGGTGTAACCCGTGAGCAGATCCCTGCCGAACTGGTTACCTCATCTGGTAGTGGCTTAGACCCCGACCTTTCACCTGCCGGGGCACAAATACAGGTAGCACGTATAGCTAAGGTTAGAAACATACCTGCTGATAAGATCAACGCTATTATTGCAGCGAATACCGAGCAGGCATTGTTTGGTTTGTTCGGACCGCCAAGAGTTAATGTATTAAAAATGAATGTAGCATTGGACGAGTTGAAATAGAAAAAATAAAGCAAAGGCCCGTGCGGTTCCCCTCTTGAGAGGGGCAGGGGTGTGTTCATCGAAATGAAAAGTGAATAGACACACCCCTCCCATCGCACTTAGCCACGCCCCCCCTCTCAAGAGGGGAACTTTAATAAAAAGTATAATATTCCGGCTGTTGTCTATAAAAAGACGGCAGCCGGATATGTCGTTTAAAAAGATATGATACCAGAAAAAGAGCAATCGGTTAAACATTTCCTGGAGCTGATAAAAAAATCACGCAGGGGCAAATTCAAGATCTACATTGGCATGAGCGCCGGTGTAGGCAAAAGCTACCGCATGCTACAGGAGGCACAGGCATTAATGCGCAGTGGTATTGATGTAAAAATTGGGTATATTGAAACTCATAAGCGCAAGGAAACAGAGGAGCAACTGGAGGGCCTGAGCATTATTCCCCGCCGCAAGCTGTTTTACAAGGGCAAGGAGCTGGATGAGATGGACCTCAACGCCATCCTGAACCTGCGCCCCGAGGTGGTTGTTGTTGATGAACTGGCCCATACCAATATTGAGGGCAGTCAGAACGAAAAACGCTGGCAGGATGTGATGACCATCTTAAATGCGGGCATCAATGTGATCAGCGCGGTTAATATTCAGCATATCGAAAGCCTGAATGAGGAAGTGGAAGAAATTACCGGTACTGCCATTAATGAGCGTATCCCCGATAAGGTTTTGCAGATGGCTGATGAAGTTGTGAACATTGACCTTACCGCCGATGAGCTGATCACCCGCTTAAAAGATGGCAAAATATATGACGAAAAGAAGGTTCCGCTGGCACTGAACAATTTTTTTCAGTCGGAAAAGATATTGCAGTTACGTGAGCTGGCCTTGCGCGAAGTGGCGCACCAGGTGGAGCGTAAAATTGATATCGAGGTACCCAAAACTATAAAACTACGCCCCGAACTCTTCCTGGGTTGTATCAGTACTAACGAGGAATCAGCAAAAATAATTATTCGTAAAACCGCAAGGCTGGCTTCCTACTATCGCTCAAAATGGTATATATTGTATGTTCAGCGCTCTAACGAAAGCAGCGATAAAATCAACCTGGCATCGCAGCGCCACCTCATTAACAACATGAAACTGGCCACCCAGTTAGGCGGCGAAGTTATCAAAGTAAAAAGCGATGAAATAGCAAAAACCATATGGGAAACCGCCGAAAAATATGACATCACTACGATATGTATCGGTAAGCCCCGCTTTAAATTCTACCAGCTGGTAATGCGTACCGCTGTATTTACTCAACTGTTAAACAAAATGTCGAAAACAAATATCGACCTGGTAATACTATCATGAATATAAAAAACAAACTCCGCGCAGGTATCGGGTTCCTTTTCCTGATGGCGCTCATTAGTTCGGGGATGGCCGATTATTATTTAACCCGCCTCTCCAACGATTCAAAAGCTATCTTAAAAGATAACTACCGTTCACTGGTTTATGCTAAAAACATACAGCAGGCGCTTGATTATCCAAAATCGGTAAGCACTGCTGTAAGATTGCAAACCATTGAAACGAACGTTAGCAAGGAAGAGCAAAATGTAACCGAACCCGGTGAAGGGCAACTGGCCGATTCATTACGTGCCGGATTTGAACAATACAAGCTGGCATTAAATAACCCGCAGGCGGTTAATGAGCGGGGCATCAAAATCCGTAACATATTGAACAATATTGTACAGTTAAACATGACCGGGATTGAGCACCGCAATGCCATCGCACAGCAAACAGCAGATAAAGGCATTATACTTGTATCGTTAATAGGCTCGCTTTGCTTTTTAATAGCATTCAGTTTTGTATGGAACTTCCCCGGTTATATAGCCAACCCGGTAAAGGAGCTGATACAGGGTATAAAAGAGATTGCCAACAAAAACTATAGCAAGCGCCTTGTTTTCCCGGCTAAAGATGAGTTTGGCGACCTTGCCGATGCCTTTAACCAAATGGCAGGCAAGCTTAATGAATATGAAAGCAGCAACCTGGCCAGCATACTTTTTGAAAAAAGAAGGATAGAAACCATCATTAACTCCATGCATGATGCTATTATTGGCATCGATGATAAGATGTTTATTATCTTTGCAAACAAAGTGGCCTGTACCCTAATTGGTTTGCCTGAAGATAAACTCACGGCGCAATATGCGCCTAACATAGCAATGGAGAACGATCTGCTACGCAATATGCTGTTTGTAGATCAGCCGAAGATGAAAATATTTGCCGATAACCGCGAGAGTTATTTTGAAAAGGAAGTGCTGGAAGTAACCAATGATTATAAAGTTATAGGGAAGGTGATCATTCTTAAAAATATCACCGATTTTCAGCAGCTTAACGATGCCAAAACAACATTTATAGCTACTATTTCGCACGAGCTTAAAACACCGCTCTCATCCATAAAAATGAGCCTTAAATTGTTGGAGGATGCTCGTGTGGGCGAGATCAACAGTGAGCAAAAGCAATTATTAAAAAATATTGATGATGACACCCACCGCTTGCTGCATATTACAGCCGAATTACTGGATGCCGCGCAGGTTGAAACAGGCAAGATCAACTTGAATTTTGGCAGCACACATCCAAAAAACATTGTGAACTACGCCGTGCAGGCCATCAAATCACTGGCCGACCAGAAAGAACTCACCATAGCCATCAATTGCCCCGATACCTTGCCAAATGTGATGGCCGATCTGGATAAAACCACATGGGTGCTCATCAACCTGTTGTCAAACGCGGTAAAATACAGCCCTACAAAATCCACCATCAACCTTGATGTTAAAAAGAGCAAGAACAACATTATAGAATTTTCTGTGAAAGATTCCGGTCAGGGTATTGACGAAAAGTACCTGGCCCGGATTTTTGAACGCTATTTCAGGATCCCCGGTGCCGCGGCCGACAAAACCGGCACTGGTTTAGGCCTGGCTATAGCTAAAGATTTTATTGAGGCGCAAGGAGGCACCATTGGTGTTGAAAGTGAAGCCGGTGAAGGAAGCCGTTTTTACTTCAGCCTGAATGTAAACAACACCTGATAAATAAGCATAAAACAAAAAGTAAATACAACAAAAAGTAAGTCAATTCAAACAAACAAAAAGTAAAAAAATGAATCCCCATCTTAAAAAAGTCACCGCTGCCGGGTTGCTGATCACCTTAGGCATAATATTCGGCGATATAGGAACATCCCCCCTGTATGTTTTTCAAACCCTGCTAACTGAAGGCACAAAAGAAGGCTCAAAGGTTATTGACGAACTATTAGTCCTGGGCTCCATTTCCTGTATATTCTGGACACTCACCTTACAAACAACCTTTAAATATATTTTCATCACTTTACAAGCTGATAACAAAGGTGAAGGTGGCATTTTCTCATTATATGCCCTGGTTAGGCGTTATGGTAAGTGGCTGGCCATCCCGGCCATAATTGGCGCGGGCACCTTATTGGCCGATGGTATTATTACCCCGCCAATATCCGTTGCTTCGGCAATTGAAGGCCTCAATAACGTACCCTCCATAGCCGACAAATTTGTGCCTGGCAATAGTCTTATTATAGGTATTGTTATCGGCATTATATTACTGCTGTTTTTCTTTCAGCAGTTTGGCACAAAGGTAGTTGGTTCGGCATTTGGCCCGGTTATGCTCATGTGGTTTTTAATGATCGGCACGTGGGGCACACTGTCGGTATTACACAGCCCCTGGATCTTTAAAGCCTTAAATCCTTATTATGGTGCAAAGCTGTTAATTGAACATCCGAATGGTTTTTGGCTGCTGGGTGCGGTGTTCCTGTGTACAACAGGTGCAGAGGCATTGTATTCAGATTTGGGCCATTGCGGGCGCAAAAACATCCAGATGAGCTGGATATTTGTAAAAACCACCCTGGTATTAAACTACCTGGGCCAGGGCGCGTGGGTTTTGGCTACATACAGTGGCAAACCCTTCCCAAATATCAACCCGTTTTACCAGATAGTACCCAACCCGCACTTATTAATGATACCGTGCGTGGCATTAGCTACACTGGCAACAATCATCGCCAGCCAGGCATTAATCAGCGGATCATTTACGCTGATAAGTGAGGCTGTGAGCATGAACTTCTGGCCGCGCATCACCATAAAATATCCGTCCAACGTTCGCGGACAGATTTATATACCCAGTATTAACTGGTTATTGTGTTTTGGCTGTGTGGCAGTAACGCTATACTTCCAAACATCAGAGCATATGACGGCAGCTTATGGCTTCTCCATCACCATAGCCATGCTCATGACCACCATTTTAATGTATTACTTTATGCGTTATGTAAAGCACTGGCCGGTATGGCTGGTTACCATTATACTGTGCGTATTTTTATGTGTTGAGTTTAGCTTCTTTATAACCAACGCCGCTAAATTATTAAAACGGATCTTCTTTGTATTCTTCGAGATAGGGTTGATATTTACCATGTATGTTTGGTTTAGGGCACGCAAAATAAATAACCGTTTTCTGCACTTTATTGACCTGGAAGACCAGATCCCGATGCTGCACGCCTTAAGTGCAGATTTAACCATTCCTAAATACTCAAGTCAGCTTATTTACTTAACCAAAGCAAATAACAGCAGGCAGATTGAGGAAAAGGTGATCTACTCTATCATGAGCAGGAGCCCGAAACGTGCAGATACCTATTGGTTTATCCACATTGATACTACTGATGAGCCTTACACTATGGAATATAGTGTTGACCAGGTTGAACAGGGTAAGATCATCCGGGTCGACTTCCGCCTTGGGTTCCGTATCCAGCCAAGAGTTAACGTACTGTTCAGAAAAGTAGTTGAAGATATGGTTGCCCGCGGCGAGTTGGATATTACCAGCAAGTACGAATCATTGAAACAATTTAAGGTAGTTTCCGATTTCCGTTTCGTAATACTGGAGAAATTCCTGTCGTACAACAACCTGTTCAGTATATCTGAATCATTTATATTGAACAGCTATTTCAGCATTAAAAAACTGGCCCAAAGCGAAGCGAAAGCCTTTGGTTTAGATACCAGCGAAACTTATGTTGAGAAGATCCCGTTAGTGGTAAAACCTTTAGGCAATATTATGCTTAAAAGAGTTGACCCGGTAACGTTGGAACCGATACATTAATATTAACCAGAATTAAACGGATTTAGGGGATTTACAAGATGATGATTATCAGGTAAATCTTTTTAAATCCGTTTAATCCTGGTTAATGTAAGTAATTAACCACATAACCTATCATTTCCTTTAAATACATACTCCAATAAGCTAAAGCAGTGGCATCCGGCATTATGAGGTCTACTATTGTTAAATTACCATGCCCGGCCATGTAGTTACATGGATATGCAACCACATCTATCCCTTCCTTTTTAAATATCATCATAGACCGCCTCATATGAAAATCAGAGGTTACCAGCAAATACGGCGGTTGCAGGTGATTGTCAAGCAGTACCTTTTTTGAAAAAGCAGCATTCTCCATTGTATTTCGCGAATTACTTTCAACCAGTATACTGCTATCAGGTACATTTAAATCTTTTAACTGTGCTCTTGCCCATGTGCCTTCACGGTATTTTCCGGGGTTTAAATTCCCATTACCACCCGTTTCCAGCAGTCGTTTTACTTTACCTGTTTCCAGCAACCTTAACCCCTGTATAAACCTGTCGGCGGAGCTATTAAAATAACCCTGCCCATTTCTGTCGGTTGAGGTAAACCCACCTAACACAATGGCACAGCTATATGTTTTTTTATCATCGGGATAAAGTGCATAACCCCATGCTCTGGCAAATTCATTTAACAAAAAAGAATTAGAGAACAGGTATAATAAAATACATCCCAAAATTAACAAGCGTGTTTTTCGCTTACGATTTTTTGTAAAAACAGCGATGAGCACTAATGTAAAAACCCACAATAAGGGCGATAGCATAAAGAGCAGCAATTTTGAAAGAATGAAATACATAATGCTTTTGTTATAGCTAAGATAGTAATTTACCTAACAGTGAGGCTTGCGTGTGCATGGTATAAATAATTATATTAGCATTAGTTCCGTCATCAGTAATTAAATCCGTTTTTATGCGCTATAGAATTCTGTTGCTATTAGTACTAACAGGAATAAGCACAAACATTTTTGCCCAGGCGCCCGCTAAACAAGGGAACTGGAACGAATTACTGGCCGGCCCTGCAAAACCAGCCGATTTTAAAGCTTGGCATCAACAGATGCTCAACTGGCGGCAAAAGGTAAAAGATCCACTTCAATATAAAGCTGATTATTATAATCTGCCCGGTTTAAAATGGGTGCAAAGCAGCTATATACAAACCCAGATGATGGTGGAGGATCGCTATTTTTATGACCCGGTAACAGGTAAATATACAGTCGACCGTTATTTAAACGACCTTAAAAAACGATATGGCGGTTTGGATGCTGTGCTGATATGGCCCACCTACCCTAACATAGGAATTGATAACCGCAACCAGTTTGACATGGTTGCCGATATGCCCGGCGGCATTGCCGGTGTACGTAAAATGGTTGCCGATTTTAAACGCCGTGGCGTTCGGGTATTCTTCCCGATAATGATCTGGGATAACGGAACGCGTGATCCGGGAACTACCATAGCCCAATCGCTTACCAAAGAAATGGCTGAGGTCGGAGCCGATGGCCTGAATGGCGATACCATGTATGGCATACCCATTGAGTTTTTATCAGCAAAAAACAATACGATAGATTACCCATTGGCACTGGAACCTGAGATAAATATGAAACAGCTCGGCATGCTGCAATGGAATACCATCAGCTGGGCCTATTATGATGATTATACCCGCATCCCCGGCGTGAGTTTGTATAAATGGATAGAACCGCTTCATCAACCCATAGTGAACGACCGATGGGCGCAGAATAAAACCGATGACCTGCAATATGCATTCTTCAATGGCATAGGCTATTGCGCATGGGAAAACATCTGGGGTATTTGGAACGGCGTACCCAAACGCTATGCAGAAACCATCCGGCGGATACATATGATCTATCACCAGTTCCCGGCTATATTCCACAGCAGCGCGTGGGAACCGCATACACCTGTTCTGCAAACCGATGTATTTGCCAGTAAGTTTCCGGAAACCGGTAAAACAGTATGGACATTTGTGAACCGGGGAAACAAACCCTTATCCGGGCAGCAAATACAATTGCCTTATCAAAGCGGCACAACATATTATGACCTATGGAACGGCACAAAACTTTCACCGGAGCGTAAAGGCAATTTTATAACATTGAGTTTCCCGATGGAGGCTTATGGTTATGGCGCGGTATTGGCTGTAAATTATGGTACTGCTATAAAGAGTCTGGATGCTTTTCTGCTCAGTATAAAACAAATGGCAAGTGTGCCTTTGAATAGTCTGCCTGCAAAATGGGAGTACCTGTCGCAGCATTTGGTAACCATTGCACCAACAAAATCCTATAAAACTACGCCCGCGGGTATGGTGCTGATTCCTGCTGCTAAGAATTTTAAGTTTGATGTGAAGGGCGTAATGATAGAGGGTGATGATATACCCAAAGGCGTTGATGTGCAATATCCGTGGGAGAAAACTGCCGGTCGCGAGCATCACAAACTGATGGATATTAAGTCGTTTTATATAGATAAATACCCGGTAACAAATGCTGGGTTCAAAAAATTTATGGATGTTACCCATTACCAACCGACCGACACACATAACTTTTTAAAATACTGGAAGAATGGCACCTACCCTACTGGCTGGGCCAATAAACCAGTAACCTATGTGGCTATTGAGGATGCGCGTGCTTATGCAAAATGGGCAGGTAAGCGCTTACCACATGAGTGGGAATGGCAATATGCCGCGCAGGGAATGGATGGCAGGTTATATCCATCAGGTAATAAGTCCGATTCAACCATCATCCCACCGGCAGATCATAATCGTGCCATGCGCCCACCAACCGATGTTACCGCCTACCCCGAGCAAAGCGTGTTTGGTGTGAAAGACCAGGTAGGTAATGTTTGGCAATGGACGGATGAATATACCGACGACCATACCCGTGCAGCCATTATCCGTGGTGGAAGCTATTATTATGCGCAAACATCCGGATGGTATTTTCCACAGGCGCATCAATTAAACGAGCATGGTAAGTATTTGTTAATGTCGCCGGGGCGGGACAGGGCAGCAACTTTAGGTTTTAGATGCGCTGCTGATAAATAAGTAAGGGAAGTTATAAACTTCCCTTATCTAAAAATCTTGACAGTTTACACCTGTCAGTATCTAATTATTTTATACCGTAATGGTCATTCATCAACTTAACAAACACGCCGCCTGGTAAAACCGCTTTTAAAGTAGGCACAATAGTTTGGCCAATAGCGCCCACCAAATAACTATGTTTAGGGCTTGATTTGCCCACAATCTTACTGATCTGGTCGGCCAATTTTGATGGATCAGCGCCAATACTTTCGTCTTTTTCCATAGCGGCTACGGCTGCATCATATTCTTTATTTAACTGCTCATTTTTAAGCGGGAACGGAACCTTTTCCCTGCTTGCAGTAAAATCAGTTTTAAAATCGCCCGGATTTACAACCACCACTTTAATACCTGTATTTTGCAGTTCCATGCGCAGGCTTTCAGAGTATCCTTCAATCGCGAATTTCGACGCGCTGTATAACCCCTGGTAAGGCAGGCCGAATAAACCTGCTAATGAGCCAATATTTATAACTAATCCTTGTTTCTTTTCTATCATGCCCGGCAATACCGCGCTGCTTACACGTATTACGCCAAAAAAGTTAACCTCAAATTGTTTTTTAGCAATATCAACCGGCATAGCATATAACGGGCCGGTGATGCCATTTCCCGCATTATTCACCAGCACATCAATTTTGCCCTCAGCTTTAATAATGGTATCAATGGCTGTTTGTACCGATGCATCATCGGTAACATCCATTGTAAGGGGTTTAAATGGTACGTCTTTAATTTTTTTCGCATCGCGGGAGGTTCCGTAAACTGTATGGCCCTGGGCCTGCAACGCTTTTGCCGTAGCTAAACCTAAACCTGATGAGGCTCCCGTAACCAGAATTACTTTATTCATTTTAATGGTTTGATAATTTTTGTATAAACATACTAATTTCATCCAACAACATAATTCATAAGCAATAAATTTTACGGCCACCTATGGGTTTACAACGTTAACTGTTGTATCAACTTTGCCCAGGAAAATAACTTTTTTAAATACTATTGGTGCTGTACTGGGTGAATAATAATCAGAAAACTCACTTTGAAGCGTATAAGAGCTAAGGTGTGGAAGACTCATTTTTACCAGCGTATCTACTTTTATTGGGTTCGGTATGTATATACCAAACTCGCTAATAAAGTAACTACCCTCAGCCCATAATGAAAAGGTATTCTTGTTTTGGGTGGAATTATTGGTTAAATGAATGTTAAGGTTTATCATTTCATAAACATTCAAATTGATATTGTTATCCTGTCCCAATATAATATGGGTACTACTGAAAGTCGTATAATTTTCCTGTATAGGGTAGATGAAATAAGTGACATTGATTTCTGGTGTAAATTTTAAATAATAACTCCCGTCGGCCTTTGTGGTTACAGTAGTATAATCTTTATTACCTTTTTGGGTAGAACCATATAAGCTTACTACCTCCAATTGTAAATTTGGGATAGGCAATCCTGTACTGGTGTCTCTCACCATACCATGCACCGTGGTTTCAGGCCCGGGCATATTACATTTCGACATGGAACAGCAAATCCAAAAAATTATGCTGCATAATAAAAGTAATTTACCTTTTTTCAACGTTCAGATTTAGATAGCTAATTTATGGTTTATTATCTATTTGTTATACAAAGCCTTTGGATAAAACCAAGTTTATTCTGCAATAAAATCATTACACAAATCCTGCTTATTTTCCTCTATAAAAATGGTAGCTTCCGGAAATTTTAGGTTCAAAACGTATTTAACAAAATTTAACAAAAAACTTAACGTTTAAGGTTGCGGAAAGGGCATTGTCTTTTTAAATTTCGCCCCTCAAAAAAAGTATACGCATGGAAGAAATAAATAGTGGCACACAGCCTGTTACGCCCGACGCACTGCCGGGAAATTCATCATACGGAACAGATATCCGCGCTATAAATGAGATGATCCAAAAGGAGAGCGCTTTTATCGACCTGCTAAAAATGGAATTGGATAAAGTGATAGTTGGCCAAAAAAACATGGTTGAACGTTTGCTGATCGGCTTACTGGCCGACGGGCACATCCTGCTGGAAGGTGTTCCGGGATTGGCAAAAACTTTGGCTATCAACTCACTTTCAAAAGCTATTGATGCCGGTTTTAGCCGCATACAGTTCACACCCGACTTGCTCCCTGCCGATTTGTTGGGAACAATGATATATAACCAAAAGAAAGAGGAATTTGTGGTGCGTAAGGGCCCTTTATTCTCTAACTTTATTTTGGCCGATGAGATTAACCGTGCGCCTGCCAAAGTACAAAGTGCCTTGCTTGAGGCTATGCAGGAGCGCCAGGTTACCATTGGCGATACCACCTTTAAGCTGCCTGAACCGTTCCTGGTACTGGCAACCCAAAACCCTATTGAGCAGGAAGGTACTTACCCGCTGCCTGAAGCACAGGTTGACCGTTTTATGCTGAAAGTGGTTATTGGTTACCCTAACAAGGAGGATGAGAAAAAGATCGTTCGTGCCAGTATATCACCGCAAGGCTTTCCTAAGATCAACCCTGTAGTACATCCTGATGCGATACTAAAGGCGCGCAAGGTGGTGCGTGAGGTTTATATGGATGAAAAGATTGAGCAATATATCATTGATATAGTTTTCGCCACCCGTTATCCGGAGCAGTATAAACTGGCTAAATACAAAAACCTTATCAGCTTCGGCGCTTCACCAAGGGCAAGTATAAATTTGGCGCTGGCTGCGAAGGCTTATGCCTTTATAAAAAGGCGCGGGTATGTGATTCCGGAGGATGTGAGAGCGATAAGCCATGATGTGTTAAGGCACCGTGTTGGTTTAACTTACGAGGCCGAAGCTGAGAATATCACCTCAGAGGATATTATCACAGGAATATTAAATGCGGTAGAAGTTCCATAAGCCCCACCCAAACCCTCCCCAAAGGAGAGGGCTTTATGAAAAAGATGGTTAATTAATAATATTAAATAATAAAATCAAAAAGTCTCCCCTACCGGGGGAGATTTAGAGGGGGCTCATGGCAAAAGATACCAGGGATCTGCTAAAAAAGGTAAGGAAGATCGAGATAAAAACCCGGGGACTAAGCAACCACTTATTTTCGGGCGAGTATCATTCGGCTTTCAAGGGGCGTGGTATGGCTTTTAGCGAGGTACGGGAGTACCAGATAGGTGATGAGATCCGAACTATAGACTGGAACGTTACCGCCCGCTTTAATCACCCTTACGTTAAGGTATTTGATGAGGAGCGCGAGCTTACCGTAATGGTATTGATAGATGTGAGCGGATCGGAGAATTTTGGTACCATCATCCAGCAAAAGCAGGATATGGCTACCGAGCTTTGTGCCGTACTGGCATTTTCAGCTATACAGAATAACGATAAAGTAGGTGTGATCTTTTTTAGCGATAAGATAGAGAAGTTCATTCCGCCAAAAAAAGGCCGTAGCCATATCCTGATGATCATTCGTGAGCTGATAGATTTTCAGCCTGAAAATAAAGGCACCAGCGTAGCCGAGGCATTACGCTATTTTACCAGCGCCATCAAAAAACGAAGCACGGCCTTTATCATCTCCGATTTTATCAGCCCGAAGTTTGATGATGAACTGAAGATCGCCAACAAAAAACACGATATCATCGCCCTTAAATTATATGACAGGCACGAGGAAGAGTTCCCTAACCTGGGCCTTGTACCGATGCGTGATGAAGAAACTGGCGAGCTGCATTGGATAAATACAGGCAACAAGGATATACGCACAGCTTACAAGGCAGCCGCATTGAAAAGAAACGCTGAACTGGATAACACCTTTAAAAAGTCGGGAGTTGATTACACCCGTATAGGCACACATGAATCATATGTTAAACCACTTATGACACTATTTAAAAAACGTGAAAGCAGGCGGTAATATGAAACGATATTTTAATTTCACTATAATTTTGACCGTAGTGCTGGCCTTTTTCTGCTTACAGGCCGGTGCGCAAAACATTGAGCCCGAAGCAAGGCTGGATAAATCTACCATGCCCATCGGCGATCAAACCGTGCTGCATATCAGCGCGCATATGCCGGTTAAAACTGATGCCACCTTTCAGGCGTTGGTTGATAGCATTGGCAAGGTAAAGATTGTAAAGGCTTTAAAGACTGATACCGTTGTCGATAAGGATAACGCTACTCTGGAAACTATAACGCACAGTTATACCGTTACCTCATTTGATACCGGCGTGTACACGCTGCCTGAGTTTACCATCCATACCCAAGCGGGAGATTTTAAAACAGGCACAGTAACCTTACAAATAAAAGCGGTACCGGTTGATACAACGAAGGCTTTTTACGATATCAAGCAGCCCTTTGCCGTATCGTGGACGTTTTTAGATTGGCTGAAACAGCACTGGCTTTTGGTAACTATAATACTGGCCGTTATTTTATTGGTACTGGGCATCATCTATTACATTAAAAACAAGCCAAAGGCCGAAGTATATGTAAAGCCCGAGCCAATTCTACCGCTCGACACGCTCATCCTGAATAAATTGTATGCGCTGCGCGATAAAAAGCTGTGGCAGCAGAACGAGGTAAAACAGTATTACAGCGAGCTAACCGATGTGCTGCGCGAATACCTGGAGAAACGCTACCAGATAACGGCACATGAGCAAACTACTGAAGAGATTTTCGTCAGCCTGAAAAACCGTGATATCCCGAAGGAGAGCAGGGCCACATTAAAGCAGATATTAACCCTTGCCGATTTGGTAAAATTCGCCAAGGAAAAACCTATCCAGGCCGAGAACGAAAAAAGCATGGAAGATGCTATCGGCTTTATAGTACATACTAAGCCTGTTGAAAAGAAGGAGGATCTGCCGAAATGAGTTTGTTTAGCGGAATAGAATTTGCATACCCCGGTTTTTTCTGGCTGCTGCTCATCATCCCTTTAATGGTAGCCTATTATTGGTGGCGTAACCAGCAACTACAGGGCACTTTGGGCATGTCGAACACCAAAAGTTTTGGCGTATCTCCCAAGAACTCCATGCGCATCTTCAGGCATTATGGCATTGTGTTGCGGTCGCTGGCATTTATAGCTATCATATTTGCGCTGGCGAGGCCGCAAACCGCCTTGAGCTGGGATAATGAAACTACCGAGGGCATCGATATCATGATCGCTACCGATATTTCGGGCAGTATGCTTTCCGAAGATTTTAAGCCAAACCGCCTTGAGGCCGGTAAAAACATCGCCATCGATTTTATCAAGGCCCGCCCGGACGACCGTATCGGTTTAGTAGTATTCAGCGGCGAAAGCTTTACGCAATGCCCGCTGACTATCGACCATGATGTGCTCATCAACCTATTCAGCGATATCAAGAACGGGATGATCGATGACGGTACCGCCATCGGCATGGGTTTGGCTACAGCGGTTAGTCGTTTAAAGGATAGCGAAGCAAAAAGTAAGGTAATTATTTTGCTTACCGATGGTGTGAACAATACCGGCTCTATCCCACCCTTAACCGGTGCCGAAATTGCTAAGCAGTTTGGCGTGCGGGTTTATACCGTTGGTGTGGGTACAAATGGCTCAGCGCCGTATCCGTTTAAAGATCAGTTTGGCAATACACATTACCAGATGATCCCGGTTGATCTGGATGAAGGCACACTGTCAAAGATCGCCAGTATAACCGGCGGTAAATATTTCAGGGCGCATAACAATACCGAGCTGTCGCAGATCTATCAGCAGATAGATAAACTGGAGAAAGTTAAAATAGCGGTTACCCAATATCATAAAAAAACCGAGCGCTATTTACCTTTTGCCATAATCGCGCTCATACTGTTATCGCTTGAGTTTTTATTAAGTAATACAATTTTTAAAGGAGCTTTAACCTGATGCTACGTTTCGCACATACTCATTTTTTATGGGCACTGTTATTAGTACCAGTATTTTTGGTGCTGTTTATGCTGGTGCGCAGGTGGAAAAAGAAGGCGCTTGCTGCTTTAGGCGACAGGGCCATCATTGGGCGCATTATGCCTGATGTATCTTACTCCCGCCCTGCATTAAAGTTCACTTTTTTCATCGTTGCTTATGCTTTAGTGATCGTCGGCCTTGCCGACCCGCAGATAGGTACCCGTACCGAGGAAAAAAAGAGCAAAGGCGCTGATATTATGGTACTTCTGGATGTATCAAACAGTATGTTGGCGCAGGATTTTCCCCCAAACCGATTGGAGAACGCCAAACGAGCTTTATCGCAGTTGATAGATAATCTACATGACGACCGTATCGGTATCATCGTTTTCGCAGGTGAAGCTTATGTGCAGCTGCCTATGACTACCGATTATTCAGCAGCTAAGTTATTCCTGAATACCATCAATACCAATATAGTGCCGGTACAAGGCACAGCCATTGGCGCGGCTATTGATATGGGCATGAAATCATACGATTTTAAGGATAACACCAGCAAAGCCATGATATTGATGACCGATGGTGAAAACCACGAGGATGATGCCGTTGTAGCCGCCGAAAGCGCGCACGAGAAAGCGGTTGTTATCCATGTAGTTGGCTTTGGATCGCCGCAGGGTGCGCCTATACCTATTTATGATAACGGAAAACCAATTGGCTTCCATACTGATAGCGCGGGCCACACCGTTATAAGCAAGTTAAGCGAAGATATGTGTAAGGAAATTGCAACCGCGGGTCACGGTATCTATATCAGGGCAACCAGCGCCAACAGCGGTTTAGGCATAGTAATGGATCAGGTGGGCAAAATGCAGCAAAAAACTTACGACAGCAAACAGTTTAAGGATTTTGAGGATCGTTTCCAGTTTTTCTTCGCTATTGCATTGCTGCTGCTGGTTGCGGAGTTCTTTATCTCCAACAGGAAAAGTTTAAGGTTAAGCAGGTTGAAATTGTTTGAAGTGAAAAAGCCATGAAGCAGTTTATTATAGCCATATTATTGATGTTTACAGCTTCTGCACTTTTCGCGCAGGATGCGAAAACGTATATCCACGAGGGTAATGAATTGTATAGCCAGAAAAAATACAAGGATGCCGAAGCGGATTACCGTAAATCTGTAGCAAAAAAGAACCAGAGTTTGGAAGGCAACTTCAATCTTGGCGATGCGCTGTACAAGCAAAAAAGGTATGACGACGCGGTTAAGAATTTTAATAACATAGTCGCTACAAATTCAAACCCTTTGGTAAAGGCAGGCGCATACCATAACCTGGGTAACGCTTTATTATCCGGCAAAAAATATGATGAGAGTATAGATGCCTATAAAAAAGCATTGCTTAACAACCCGAAGGACGATGAAACCCGTTATAACCTGGCCTATGCGCAGGAAATGCTGAAGAAGCAACAGCAGCAGAACAAGAACAATCAAAACAACCAGAATAACCAAAACAATCAGAATAACAAGAATCAAAATAAGAACGATAAGAACAACCAGGACAAAAAAAATCAGGATAAGAACAATCAGGATAAAAATAACCAGGACAAGAACAATCAAAACAAAGATCAGAACCAGCAGAATAAGGATCAGCAGGACAAACAGAACCAGCAAAACAAGCAGCAACCCAATAAGGTATCAAAAGATGATGCCCAACGCATGCTGGATGCCTTGAATAACCAGGAACAGGGCACGCAGGATAAACTGAAAAATAAAAAATTAAAAGGCGGTAAAGCGCATATTGATAAAGACTGGTAATCTTATTACTTTGTACAATAAATGAAAAAGGGATACTACATATTATCTTTTCTACTGTTATGGACAACATTGCTGTTTGCCGACCCCAAGTTTACAGCAATCGCAAGCAAGAGCGAGGTAGCCGTAGGGGAGCAATTCGAAGTGGACTTTTCATTAGATGGAGGGGGTGAGCATTTCATACCGCCCGATTTTCATGGTTTCCAGGTATTGTCGGGCCCTAACCCGTCCACCAGTATGACAGCCATCAACGGCGTTACTACCTACAATACTACCTATGGTTATATTGTAACTGCCACCAAAGAAGGTACGTTAACCATTGATGCGGCAGCCATTATATCCGCAGGGCATACCTTGACAACTAACTCTTTAAAAATAAAAGTAAAGGGGCAGTTCACGCAGGCCCAGCAGCAGGCGCAACAACAGCAAGGCATGGGTGGTACGCCTCAACAGGCGGCACAACCCGATGATAACGCGCAGCCCGCTACCATGGACCTGTCCAAACAGTTATTTATACGTGCCGAGGTTGATAAAAGCGCTGCATACGTTGGCGAACAGATCACCCTTGACTACAAACTATACACCCGTGTAGGCATATTAGCCAGTCAGCCTGATAAAGCCCCCGATCTGAATGGTTTTTGGAACCAGGATGTAGTAAACAAAGATCAGCGCCCGGTATGGAAAACAGAAACTTATAAAGGGCTTAAATATAATACCGTTATAATTAAACAAACTGTGCTGTTCCCTGAGCATGCCGGCGATCTTACCATCGATCCTTTTGCCATTACGTTTGTAGCGCAGATACAACTGCCATCACGTAATGTACTTGATGACATGTATGGCAACGTAAAAAATGTTAAATACCAGGCCAAAAGCGCGCCAGTCATTATACACGTAAACCCATTGCCTGAGGCAGGAAAACCCGCGAACTTTAGCGGCGCGGTAGGCGATTTCTCTGTTTATGCCGATGCTGATAAAAGAGAACTTAAAGCTAACGAAACGCTTAACTACACCTTTGAGATCACAGGCAAAGGCAACCTTAACCTGATAAATGCGCCAAAGGTTACCCCACCGGTAGATTTTGAAAAATACGACCCGAAAACGGATGACCACATTACCGTTGACGCCAACGGTGTTGCAGGCAGCAGGAAGTACAGCTACCTGATGATCCCAAGGCACCAGGGCGATTACACGCTTAACTCGGTTGATTTTTCCTACTTTAACCCGGCAACCAAAAGGTATGTAACCTTACCCGCAAAAGCTTTCAATATAAAAGTAAATAAAGGCGATGTACAGGTAAATGTGCCGGCCTTCAACTCGGCAGATCAGCAAGATATCAAGATGCTGGGTAACGATATCCGCTACATCAAGAGCTCATCACCGGGTTTGTACAAGGAGGGCGATGGCTTTTATAATTCAGCATTATTCTATGTGTTGCTGTTACTGGGCCCTGTTCTTTTTGGGTCAGCATTCGCTTACCGTAGCTGGCTTATCCAATATAACAGCGATGCTGTATTGGTTAAAAGTAGGCTGGCCAATAAAATTGCAGCTAAACACTTAGCAGCGGCACAAAAAGAATTAACAGCAGGCAATAAATCAGCATTTTACGAGGCTATTGCCAAAGGCTTATTTGGGTACCTGGGCGATAAGCTCAATATCCCGGCAGCCGACTTAAATAGAGAGAACATCGCCGAGAAGATGAAGGCAAAATCACTGGATGACACGCTGACCAAAAAATTAGAAGACACCATGGATATGTGCGAGATGGCCCGTTTTGCGCCTTCAACAAGCATTGCACAACATGAAGTATTTGAAAACGCAAAAAACATTATCAATGAAATCGAAGCCAAGATATAACCCCTTAAAGCGTGGCTTGTACCTGCTTTTATTGCTCGTGCTGCCGTTGTTTTCGTTAGCCGATGATAACAGCGCGCTTTTTGAAAAAGGCAATGCAGCCTATGCCAAAGCACAATACCCTGCGGCTATAAAGGCTTACCAGCAGATAGTTGATGGTGGCTACCAATCAACCGTGTTGTATTTCAATTTGGGTAACGCCTATTTTAAACAGGGCGACATCCCTTCGGCATTGCTTTATTATGAAAAGGCTCATAAGCTTTCGCCCGGCGACGAGGATATCAACTTTAATATCTATTTCGCCAACTCAAAAACTACGGATAAGGTTGAACCGCAGCCCGAATTTTTTGCTACGCAGTGGTGGCATAACATTATCCTGTATTATTCCGCCAGCAGCCTATCGGTAGCTAGTGTTTTACTTTTTATTGTTGGATTTTTAGTGCTGGTATTGTATCTGTTTACAAGCATTATACTGCTTAAAAAAGCTTCATTCTTTACCGGCATCAGCATGCTGGTTTTAGGGTTGATAGCCATTTTTATAGCTAACAGGCAGGTAAGCTATTTCGATAATCATCACCAAGCTATCGTATTCAGCAATTCAGTAACAGCAACAGGCTCACCAAATCCTACATCGAAACCAATTTTTGTAGTACACGAGGGTACCAAAGTAACTGTGGTGCAGGATAACGGCCAATGGATAGAGGTTGAGCTACCCAACGGCAATGCCGGGTGGATAGCAGCTACAGATGTAAAAGAGATCTAGGATAAATTTTCAACCAAAAACCACATCTAAATTACCCAATTCTTCAACCAGAATTTGATAAAATCTTGCTGTTTTCGTATCTTTAATAGGTTTATATTCAGTGTAGCACAACGTTGATTATAAGCTATTTTTATAGAAAACGATACAGACTTTCCTGATTTTCACATTGGTTTATTGGCATAATAACTAATACATTCATTCGGATGTATTAAGATCTCTTTGCGCCTTTAAAATCAAAAAAGAAGAACAGGTTTCTGTAGCAGAAAAGAGATTTTTATGGATAACACAAGTCTGCCGGAAAAACCCTTATTTAAAGATGCGCTAAAGTTTTGGTTTAAATTGGGTTGGATAAGTTTTGGCGGCACAGCCGGGCACATCGCTTTAATGCACGATTTTTTGGTGGACAAAAAGAATTGGATAAGCAACAGCAGATTTTTCCACGCGCTTAGCTTATGCATGCTTTTACCCGGCCCCGAGGCGCAGCAATTAGCCATTTATATTGGCTGGCAGCTCCATGGCAAAAAAGGAGGCTTACTGGCGGGGATACTGTTCGTACTGCCATCCATGTTTATATTACTCGCATTAAGCATTATCTACGTATCATACGGCAACCTGCCCTGGATATATGCCATGTTTAACGGGTTAAAACCAGCCGTTATTGCCATTATCATTATAGCATTGTTTAAAGTTGGGCAAAAGGCGTTACATAGTTTGTTGCATTATATTATAGCTGCCATTGCCTTTGTATGTATCTTTTTTTACAGTATCTCTTTACCTGCCATTATTGCGGGTACAATTGTTTTAGCTTTAATCATCAGGTATGTTAAACCATCTTTATTAAATATCAAGCCTAAACAGGATGACAATAAATATGATGATGAAAAGGATTATTATATCAATAGCATTTCAACTATACCGGGTACAAGCTTCAGCATAAAACAGCTGTTAAGGCAATTAGCCGCCTTTTTTATTTTCTGGCTTATCCCTTTCCTGGCTGTTTATTTGTTTTCACATGATCATTTGTTTTGGAAAGGATTGATCCTGTTTTTTACACAAACAGCATTCTTCACCATAGGCGGCTCATACACCGTTCTGCCTTATGTAGCACAATTTGCCGTTACTAAACTAAATTGGCTATCAAAAATGCAAATGGTTGATGGCTTTGCCCTTGCAGAAACAACACCCGGCCCGTTAATTATTGTTGTGGGGTTTGTTGGGTTTATGGCTGCTTATAATCATTTTCATGCTTCATTGTGGATGGGGAGCATCGGACTTATTGTTACTACCTTTTATACTTTTCTACCCTGCTTCCTGTTTATTTTTGCAGGTGGACCTATTATCGAAAAAACACATGGCAATGCCGTTATCAGTGCAATTTTAACATTAGTTACAGCAGCCGTAGTGGGCGTTATCCTAAACCTTACCTTGTTTTTGGGTAGAGACATAGTTTTCCCGGGCGGTATGTTATTAAAAAACCTGAATATCGTTTCCCTCAGCTGGATATGTGTTTCCTTATTGCTGATGCTGAAATTCAGGATGAATGTGCTTTACCTGATCTTATCAAGCCTTTTATTTGGCTTGGCGCGATATTTTATTACTGCCTGAAAATGTTTTACCTTATCTTTTGTTTAAAAGCGTCCTCGGCATCCTTAGCCTGGTCGGCATCACCTAAATAGGCCCAGCGTAAGCCAACTATATATTGGTTTAGCGCTATATCTATCTGGTCAACAGTTACGCTGTTGATCAGCTCGGGTAATTTTTCTTCCATCTGCCAGTCCCCTAATACCTCAGCCATCCCCAGGCTACCGGTGATAGCCGCAGTGCTTTGCTGTTTCAGGTAATTGGTTACAATGTAACCGCTTTTTAAATGTTTCAAAGCGTCTTTTGATGCGCCATAAACCCGTACCAGGTTAAGCATGCGGGTCATTTCTTCCACTGCCACTTTTGGCTGATTAGTACTTACATACATGCGGGCAAAAGGCATCTGCCGCATCTCACTAACAGCCCCGGGATCATATGACAAGTTAAGCTTAGTTCGCAGATCGCTGAACAAAGCACCTGCCAGTATAGATATCCCGAGCCTGAAAGGTACATAATCGGCACTGTAAACAGGCGGGGCATTCATAATAGCAGTAATATAATTAGTTGATAGCTTCCGGTTTTCAACAACCACCTTATTATCATTCCAGATAGGTTCCTTATAATTGGGCTGAGTATATGGCCTGGATGGCAACGCGGCAAATGAGGCATGAATCTTTGCTACCAGTTCGTCCTTGCTTATTTTACCTGCCACCACTATAAACAGTTGATTTTTATTGAGGATACTTTTATAATAAGCTTTGAGGTCGTCAGCCGTAAATTTGGATAAGGTGTTTTCATCTCCATCGGGGTCGGTAGCGTAAGGCGTACCTTCAAAGGCATTTCGCATCAACAGATTTTCAGCCCTGTCGTCGGGATCTGTTTCTCCTTGTTTTACCCTGGAGATTATTTTGCTGCGCAGCAATTCTATCTCGTTGCTATCAAACGTGGGGTTAACTATGGCCTCAGCAAGAAGGTCCCAGGCCTGGTCGAAATACTTGGAGATACATTCCATATCCACATTGCCATAATCATATAAACTTGCCGAACCGATATCAATACTGTAGGTATCGGCCATATTCCTGAATGCCTCTCCATTGTATTTTTGGGTGCCGCATTGCGTGATGGCAGCAAGGGCAAAGCTCTCAATTCCGGCCTGTTCAGGCTTATAATTGCTTACCCCCCCTCTGAAAAATACACGCACATTGATCACCTCTTTTACGGTAGGTTTAAATATCACCTTTATGCCATCCACATCAAATGCAGTAGTAGCAGATTGCGCAAATACTCCTGGTATCACCAGGCATAGCATACTTATTAATACTAATATTTTTTTCATGCTGATATTTAATTTGATGCAGTGAAAAACTCTTCAGGATGCACCTTGTCTTTTAGCTCCGGACTGATAAGCAAACCCGCGCAGTAGGGTTTGTTCTTAATATACCTGCGCACATAGGTTTGCAGGTCGGCACGGGTAATTTTCTTCAGGTTATCCAAATAGCCGGTATAATAATCAATAGATGAGGAAGCCCACCAGAACGACATTACTTCTGTAAAATCTGAGGTCACTTCTTTTTCCTTCAGCTGGTTTACTTCCAGTTTCCGTTTGGCTGTTTCAATTTGCTCATCGGTTACATAATCATCGTTATCCATCATCTCAATCTGCTTTTTCAGCTCTGCCAAACACGCCTTAACATGCATGGGGTTGGGCACACACATAATGTTGATCGGCCCTACATGGTTCATGGTTAAATAGCCAATATTACACTGTAAAGCCAGCCCTGATTGCACCAATGCCTTGTTCAGTTTTGATGAATTTTGATTTACGATGTAAGAGAACACATCCGCCGCGTACGTTGAATGCACATCGTTACGGGTATCAGGGCCCTCCCACTCCAGCATGAGTAATGGCACACGCGAAAGTTGTGATTCTACAATAAAATAATCTGTCTTTTGCAGCGGCTTAAACTCCGGTATCGGCCATTTCTGGAACGGATCAAAACCCGATGATTTCCAGCTGCCGTATATGCGGCCAACTTCTTTCAATACATCCTCGTGCTTAACATTACCGGCAACGGTTAACAGGCAATTATTGGGAAAATAGTATTTGTTTTTGATAGAATCCATCATAGCAGGCGTAGCTGAACGGATTACCTGGTGATCACCAATTGGGTTTTTACGACTGAACAGATCGCCCCACATATGGTGGTCCATAGCAGTTGAAAGTGCATAGCCTGGGTTTGATTCATTCCGTTGGAACTCCGCATCAACCACCTCATTTTCATGCGCCATTTCCTTTTTATCAAATTTAGGGTAACGGATGGCGGAGTTCATGAAGTCGAGGCCTTCCTTTAAGTTGTAATCGGGCAGGGTAAAATAATAGTTCACATTCTCAAATGAGGTGGAGCCATTGGAACGGATGCCCAGCTCGCTCGTCCTTTGCAAAAAATCGTCGACTGTTTTATAATTCTTATTCGCTTTAAAGAACATGTGCTCATACAAATGGCTCAGTCCGTTAAATTCCGGAGCCTCGGTATAAGCGCCATTTTTACAGGTGATCATGATGGTGGCCAGCGGCACGCTGTTATCCTCAATAACCAGTACGGCCAACCCATTAGGCAGCGTACTGTAGAACATATTATCAGGAAGTTTGCTTTGCGCCTGCAATAACATAGGCAAAAACAGTAAAACAAGCAGGCAGCTCCTTTTTATCATAGGGTAAATATTTAATGCGATTAAATTAGCAAAATAAATTAACCCGCTATGTTATAATTTATTGTTGAGAGAGGGACTTCATTTCTCCCGCTGGTCGGGACTTGTTATGATGTTGGGAAACAGATGATCAAATACCACCTGCAAGCCCAGCTAATTGTTCCCAATTGCTGATACTCTCCTTGCTACCCAACATACCGGCAATCAAGCTATAAATATCAGCCTTGCTTTTACCATTTTCACGCAGATATTTTATAGAGGTTGAGCCAGCAGATTTTGATAGTTTTTTGCCGGGTGCTTCCATTATTAAAGGGTGATGATAAAACGCGATATCTCTAAAATCGCTCTCGCCTAATGCTGATGCCAACTGGTGCTGCGCCAATGTTGAAGGCCAGAGATCCTCACCCCTTACTACCATGTCAACACCATATAAAAGGTCATCCATTACTGATGTAAGCTGGTAAGCCGGTGAGCCATCCTTCCTTTTCACTATAAAATTATGCATTTCGGCAGGCAAGGCAGCGCTGATATTTTTTACTGAATGATCCTTAACTACGATATCCTCGCTATTGGTGATTAGCCGCCAGTTTGCATTTTCCGTTGATAAGGGTATTTGTTCATTATAACAATTACAAATCGATTCATTATATGAGCCATCTTCATTACGTACCTGTTTTCGCGAGCAAGTACAGGCAAATACCAGTTGCTGATCGCGCAGTTGTTCTAATGCTTCCTGGTAGATAGGCATGCGATGTAGCTGCGAGTAGTTTTTTTTAAACTCATAATCATTTCGCGGGCCTTCATCCCATGGGATCTCTAAAAAATTGAGGGTGTCAAAAATATCCTGTACGTAATCCGGTGTAACCCGGGCCTGGTCAATATCATCTATCCGCAGTAATATTTTTGCACCATGCTTTTTGGCGAGTGCGGCAGTAATTGAAAACGACAGTACATTGCCCAAATGCAGAAATCCGCTGGGGGTTGGCGCAATGCGGGTTTGGGTATAATGACTGGTTATATCGGGCACTTTATTTATTACAACAGCACTAAATTACGTAAAAGAAAGGCCAACAAAAAAGCCTCCGGATGTTTCATCCAAAGGCTTGTATCAAATATCACTCAAATGGCTTTAGCAATTACCTTGCAAAGTGACCTACCGCCACATATAAAGTTAGCATTGGAACAGCCAGTATAACCCAAACTTTTACTATTTGCATATTGTTGGCATTACCCATTATAAATACGTTATATAGGTTTCCTTTTATGTTGTTTAATATCGCTTTCATGGTCGTATATATTATTGTAAGTATTTATAATATTATGACCGAAAGCAATATCAATGGTTTAATAGGTATTATGAAAATTGTAAACAGCTCTCCCGGTAGCGCTTTATTGAGTTTTCAAATATCTCCCCAGCGTTTCCCCGCAGGTTCTGCCAATCGAACGCGCCGTAAATGGTATCAAATTCCTGTTCCGAAACTTTATCTATCGTTTCCTTCAATTCATTAGCCGGTAAGGGATTTGATTAGGGTAGCTATACATCATAGCGATATGTCTTTTGCTCCGCCCAATATACAAGCTATCGCCGACAAGCAATGTGCCCTTTTCCGACAAGCCGTCTACCTTTAAAATGCTACTTCCCGGGAAATGGCCACCAGTATGAACTATCTTTATACCATCCCACAAAGGCTTTTCCTCGCCCTGCCAAAATTCGGTATGGTTGCCCTTGTTAAATACCCATTGCTCATCCATATGATGGATATAAATAGGGCAATCAAACACCTCGGCCCAACGGTTCATGGTACTGTAATAATGCGGGTGAGAAAACGCGATAGCTTTTAGCCCTCCTTTTGATCTGATAAAGTCAATTACTGCTTCGTCAAGCAAAGGAATACAATCCCATAAAACGTTGCCCTGTTCACTCAGCATAAGCAAAGCCCTTTGGCCCAAGGCAAATGCCGGCTCTATTTTCAGCGCATATAAAATCGGCGTTAGCGCTGTTATCACAATTTTATGGCCAGTGCTTAGCTCATCATAGTTAGTCCACTGCTGACCATCTTCAGGTAAATACTGGCGGTCGTCATCACAAATAGGGCAAGCATTGGGTGAGTCATCAGCCTGCGGATATTCCGTGCCACAGGTTTTGCATAAGTTATTTAAGGTCATGATACTCTGTTCGACAATTAGGACTGGCAGCAGGCCTCAGTCATCTTTTCTTTTTTTGCGAATGGATTTAAACTTTTAATGGAACCCCAGATATTCGCTATCCGGCCTCTAAATGCCGGACCATATTTCGATAAGTTAACCAGCAACACGCTAACCAATATTACCACCAGGCCGAAGATCTGTAGCAAACTAATATGCTCATTATTAAAACCCATACCCAGTAATACCGCAATCACCGGGTTTACATAAGCGTGTGTGCTTACCTGTGTAGCAGGCTTTACACCCAACAGCCATACATAAGCGCTGAAGGCAGCTATCGACCCAAACAAAATAAGATAGCCCAACGCGAACCAGGCATGTGCTGGTACCTGGCTAAAGTGGAATGTACTAAACTCGTTATGCACAGCACTTGCAGGGATAAATGCTAAACCTGCAATAATCATTTGCCATGCAGTATTTAAACGTGCTGGCGCATTAACGGCATTCCTTTTTGAATATAGCGACCCTGCCGACCAGGCGATAGGGCTCAAAATTAATAATAACAAACCTGTTAACTGCGCATGACCTAATGAGCCACTCAATGATCTCTCAATAGCTTCGCCGAAAAGTAAAAGCACGCCTGAAAAGCCGAGGATGATGCCTGCAATGGTCGACCTATTCTTTAGATTGATGCTCCAGTTTGCCTTATCCAGTATTACAAACCATACCGGACCGGCCGAAACCATTATGGCAACCATGGCGCTGGGTAGGGTACGTTCAACCCAGATAACTACGCCGGTGGCAATAAACAGCATTAGTAAACCACAAACCGCTGATGTTTTTATATCCTTCCATACCCAAAGTTTATCGCCTTTTATGCGGCACCATATCAGCATTAAAATACCGGCAGTAAGGTAACGGAAAGCGCCCATAAGCATTGGCGGGAAGCCATGAATAGCCATTTGTATAAAGAAGTAAGTAGAACCCCATACCACATAAACAATGGCAAAGGCTATGATCACAAAAAGTGCTGATGTTTTATTTGAAGACTGTATCATGACAATGTTTATTTAGGAGTTATTTGTAATTTACTATTGCGTTTTGCTGATAATCGGCTAACTGATTATTTAATATTTTCAGTGATCGCCAGGCATCAATACTCCATTTGTAGTTTGGCAGGCCAGCCAGTAAAAAGCTGGCAGCGCTCAGCGTAAAAACTGAATAGCCTAATGGCGATTCGATGCCAAATGAAATAGCCATTGCTATGGCAAAGCAAAAGCTTAATATTCCGCTGCCTATAGCTGCAACACGTATAAACAGGCCGATGATTAAAAGGATGCCAAAAGTTGCCTCGCCTATGGTTGCTAATACTGAAAGAAAAGGAATAATGCTAACAGGCAAAAACGCCATCACCTGTTTTGAGTAGTCCAGGAAATGCTGCCAATCGCCCCAGCCTACGTGCGGTTGTCCGTGGGCACCTAACAGTCCAAGTCTATCGGCAACTTCCCACAAATAGGCGATGCCTATGGCTAACCTCAGGTATACTGATTGATATTTGTATTGCTGACTGATCATACTATCTTCTCCTTTTGTTAGTATAAAGTTACGCAGCTGCTGGCCCATACAGCTGGTCCAGAAACAACAAAGCGAATGGTCCAGTATGCAGAAAATAAATATTATACATACTTTAGTATTTCAATTTACAATCCGCTGACTTTAAGCTCAATTACTGCCAGCATTTTGAATTATTTTGTTTCGATATGTCTCTACCAGAAAGTTTACTAACCGTTGATAAAACACTTGCCGTACCTGTTTACCTGCAGGTGTCAAACGGCATCATCAACCATATTCGCCAGGGGATATTGAAACCGGGTGCGCCACTACCGGCCAGCCGGGTACTTGCGAAAAATTTGCAGGTACACCGGCAAACCATAGTATCGGCCTATGATGAATTGTATGCGCAAAGCTGGATAGATATTTATCCCCGCAAGGGAATATTTGTAGCTAAAAACCTGCCCGATGTTGTGCCCAGGCGACTGCTTGCCTCCATCCAGAGCCACGCGCTGGCTACAGAAACCTCTTTCCCTGTTCCGGATAAGATACGTGTTGCCAGTTTGTTTACTAAGTCTGCTGATGGCAACCTCATTTTTAATGATGGTTTCCCGGATACACGTATTGCCCCGGTTGAGTTAATGGTGAGGGAGTACCGCAGGTTTGCTACTTATCGCTTTACCCCTACTTACCTTACCTATGGTTTCGAGCAAGGATCATTAAATTTCAGAACCGAGCTGGCAAAGTTCTTATCAGCTACAAGGGGGTTGAATGTTACTGCTGATGATATACTGATCACGAAGGGCGTACAGATGGCACTGTACCTTACGGCGCAGGTGCTGCTATCAAAAAATGATGTGGTAATAGTAGGTGATCCCGGTTACAACGGCGCCAATGAAATATTTGAGCACGCTGGCGCGAAGCTTGCATTAGTCCCCGTTGATGAACATGGTTTGGACATGGACGCGGTTGAGGCCATATGTAAAACTAAAAAAGTAAAGATGCTGTATGTGATACCACATCACCATACGCCTACAACCGTTACATTGAGTTCAGAAAGGCGCATCAGGCTTTTGGAACTTGCTAAAAAATATAAGTTCGCCATTATTGAAGATGATTATGACTTTGATTTTCAGTACTCGGGTAGCCCCATATTACCCTTAGCCAGTATAGATACTTGCGGCAATGTGATATACGTGGGTTCTTTCTGTAAAACCATCGCGCCGGGAATCCGTATTGGTTTTATGATAGCGCCGCCGAACTTCCTGATACAGGCAATAAAGCTGCGCAAACTGATAGACCGGCAGGGGGAGCACTTATTGGAGGAAGCCATGGCTAATTTGCTCAAGAATGGCGATATCAGCCGCCATTTGAAAAAAGCCAACAAACTATATCATGAACGGCGAGACACGCTATGCAGGCTTTTAAACGAGCACTTGAGTGATAGTGTTACATTCAAAATACCTGATGGTGGTTTTGCTATCTGGATGAACTACAAACAAGGTATCGACCCGGTAAAAGTGGCTCAAAAAGCTTCGGAGCTGGGGCTGAGCATTAGCGCCGGGCAGGATTATTATCACGACAGGAGCAATAAATGTAACTCTGTACGCATTGGTTTTGCATCATTAAATGAACAGGAACTGGAAGATGCCGTGGCTATTTTTAGCAAGGCAATTAAAAAAGCAAGCGAATAATGATAAATAAGTTATTGCACAGCTTTACGATAGAGTAAAGCTATCACCAAAAAATAAACCAGCAGGCAAGGTAAAGCTGCTTCCATGTCAAAGTTGCCTCCTGTAAGTAATAGGTTATGCGAATTTAATTTAAATGCCAGAATAGCATTGTTTGCGCCGGCCTGCGCGGTGGCAAGGGTGGTTATTTTGCCGATGAAAAAAATATCCCAAACCACATGCACTATGGCTGCATACCATATGGCTTTTGTACTCATATAGATAACAGAGAACATCATACCGGCTATAATACCTCCTGTTACTACAATTGCTATATCGCCGGCAGTAATTACGGGCAGCATGGCAATATGCACCAAGCCGAATAGTAGCGATGTGATAAGCATAGCCTTCAATTTTGAACACCTGCTGCTGATGATCATAAACAAATGGCCCCTGAATAATATCTCCTCGGTTATACCGGCCGCGATGGAAATGGAGGACCACTTTATAAACAACCCCAGCTTATCTGCGGTTCTCAATAAAACAGTATGCTGATAGGGAGCAATAAAATGAAACCCATAATAAAACAGCCAGATGCTTAACGGCAATATAAAACTGATGGCTATCCATTTCAGGGCATTGACTGTAGTTATTCGCCCATACATTACAGATGGATCATAGACTTTGATAATCCTCCGTGCGAAATAGTGCAGGGAGAACACTGTTAAGGGCATCCGCAATAAAACTTCACGCACTGCAATTTTAAGCGAGCCCGGGCCAATCCAAAAGGTCAGCAATTCGCAAAAAACGGCTATCAGTATAAAAATACCTATACATGCTATGGTATATAGTATTACTTTCCCTGCTGATAAGGTGTTGTCAGTTTGTTTTGTTATGGCATTCATAATGGCTTAGTTTAACATCAACACATAACATAACTATGTATTAATATTAAAAAATGCTATTTCCCTTTTAGTAAGCGAAACAGCAGTGTGTTTAAAAAATAGAATATACTCATCAAAGCAATTACTGTAATTATGAACCAGTTACCCAGTACTTCGGTAGCGCCTGATGGCAAGTCGCTGGTGTAACCAAAAACAAAGTAGTGGCCATCCTTTAAAAAGAATCCTGTATGCTCCGGCGCAATAAGTTTAATAATGGCCAATGATCCGAAAGCTAATACCAACAGGTAAATCAGTCCCCAAATAAAATAGCCTACGCCATTAAAAATATTAAGATATATGGCCTCCACCACATGTTTGGGGTTAAATGATCGGACGGCCTGCTGCACTTTTTTATGGGCAACGGTTGGCTGTAATACAACTTCGGGCGCGCCTAATTTATCAATGGTATCCATTAATATATCAACCTCGTTTTCAGGTGCAGCGTTGTGGGTAGCTTCGTAAATATGGCTGTTAAACTCCATTAAGAGTTCACGTTGATCATCTGCCGATAATATACTTACACAACGGTTAACACGGGAGATGTAATCATCGTAGATACGCTGGGCGGTTGGGTTATTAAATATTATTCTCTTCATTTTTGTATTTTTTGAATGGCGGTTCCTAATGCCGACCAGATCTTCTTCATTTCAGTTAAAGTTTCTCTCCCCTCTTTACTCAGTGTATAATATTTTCGTGGTATGCCTGATTCTTGTTCTATCCATTTGGAATCAACAATACCCTCCGTTTTCAACCTGTTTAATAAAGGGTATAGTGTTCCTTCCGCTACTTCAAGCGTGGTATGAATCTTTATTTCCTGCACCAGTTCATAACCATAATATTCCTTTTCATCCAATATAATGAGGATGATATAGGATAGCGTCCCCTTCTTTACCTGGGAAAACCAGTTCTGCACAAATTCATTGTTCATACAACAAATGTAATACATAGCAATACAATGTACAATAGCAATGCAATGTTTCTTTTATTTTTCAATGGAGGACATAAAAAAAGCCTGCAATAGATCTATTGCAGGCTTAAAACCTTTGGTATTAAATCAATCGTTTTATTTTTCCCAATGGCTATTTCTCCAGGCCGCCTGTTCCCGTTCATTCAAAAATGTCCAGGCAACAATGCGGCTTACCTTTTGCCCTTGCGACATGCTGATGGTTTTAACATCAACAGCTTCTACACTTCTTAATGCCTTATAAACACCGGGAAGCGTATCCTTTTTTGATACCAGCGTTGAGAACCAAAGCACACTTTTGGTAAACAACTCGCTTTGCTCAATCATATGCCTAATAAACATAGCCTCGCCGCCGGGGCACCAGAGTTCATTATTCTTTCCGCCAAAATTCAATACTGCTTTTGGCGCTTTAGTGTTTTTTAAATTATCCCACTTTCGGTTAGTACCCAGTTGCGCGTCTTGTAAAGATGCATGGAATGGCGGGTTACACACACTCAGGTCAAAAACTTCACCCTGCTTAATTACGCGTTTAAAAACATCGGCTTTATTTGTTTGCAGGCGGGTAACTATATTATCTTTCAGCTTAGGATTTTCATCGATGATCTTGTTAGCCGATTGTATGGCCGCCGGGTCGATATCTGTACCAACAAACTGCCAGCCATAGGCGCTGTTGCCAATTATAGGGTACACACAATTAGCGCCGGTACCAATATCCAATACTTTTACCTTGTCGCCTGTGGGGATAGTGCCATTATTGGTTTCCCCAAGCAAGTCGGCCATATAATGAATATAATCGGCCCGGCCCGGTATTGGCGGACAAAGATATCCTGCCGGGATATCCCAGTAACTGACACCATAAAACTGTTTAAGCAAAGCCCTGTTCAGCGTTTTTACTGCATCCGGGTCGCTAAAATTTATGGATTCCGTACCGTATTTATTGGGCTTTACAAATTGTTTTAATGCTGGCGTAGCTTTAACAAGTCGCTCAAAATTATACCCTTGCCGGTGTAAATTACGGGGATGTAAATTCTCTTTTTCTGCGGCGGGTTGTTTTGGTTCTGCTGGCATTTTTAAGCTGATATCTCTGCTGCGAAGGTCGGCATTTAAATTGCAAAAAGACATACGCTTTAATATAGATGTAATAAAGTGATCTGCTAATCCAAAATATCCAATAGTCCGGTAAAGCTATCGCTATGGTAAATAGCTTTAGTTGCAGAATGCCTGTTATCTGGATCGTACAAATAAGTATCGATACCAAGCACCGTAGCGGCAGCAATTTCCGATTCCGGGTCATCGCCAATTACCAGCATTTCATCGTAAGTATAATTGTACTTTTCTTTTATCTGCTGAAAGATGTCCTTCTTGGTAATGGCCGACTTATCAGGATCTACTATATAAATCTCTTTAAAATCATTTTCTATCTGCAACTGCTTTACTTTGCTCCATTGCAATTCGGTAAAACCAATGGTTACCAAAAATTTGTCGATCTTCAAGTCTTTCGTTTGCAGGTAATCCTCATAAGGTTCAATTGCTTCATCACATCGCAGCTCGCGGAGCAATTGTAAACTGTCCTGTTTCAAGTCCTCAGTAAAAGCATAAATTTTGGCAACTTTTTGAAAAGGCATTCTGGTAACATCCTCTCGAACTCTTGCATAGGTATCGCTATCCAGTTTTTGTTCCAATAAAGCGTGTACTGGCGCAAATAATTGCGCACCGATGGCCGCAACGGGGTAAACTGTATTGTCGAGATCGAAAATTAGTGCCTTTTTCATAATTAAGAGATACTCAAAAATAAAACGAATTTTTGAGAGTGAATGATATAATCAAAGATTCATCTCTTTAAAAGCTACTATTACTTAACCGAGTTCCCGTTATTATCTGTTTTGATGCTCTGGTTCTGAAAGCGGAAAAACATAGCTACCCAAATATTGGTGTCCTTAAAATAAAAGAAAAGCGCGCCATCCTGGTTTGCGCCGTTATTTTCCGCTTCCTTGCCCGAATCACCCTGGTTCATGTGTACATCATGCATGCCCACAACCGGGTCGGGGTTAAAATAGCCAGTGTTATCTGTTATGTTGCTCGGGATATTATCAGCCCAGTACGAACCAAACACAAAAACCTCTGCATTGGGGTTATTGGTTGCCTTTAATACCCACGGATTAAGATCATCGTTCAGGTCATTCCCTTTTTTGCCCGTAGCTTTTGGCGGCACCAGCGTCATTGAATCAATGGGGAATAATGCCGGTGTAGTCCGCAAATAATCAAGCCCCAAGGCTGCAGGCAGAGAAGATTTTGGTGTAAAGCCCGTTTTTGCCTGCAATATTTGCGTTGTTAAGGGGTGTACAAAATTTTCATTTTTGTAATACAATAGTATTCTGTCAGTATCCAGCTGGGTACTGCCGTCTGTAGCATAATGCACCTGCGCGCCTGCAATTTCCGAATAAACATCAATAGCTACACGGTATAGCTGGTCAGCTTTAACTTCAACCTGGTAATGGTCGGCGGTAGTTTTGAAGGGGAGCGAATTGATCACCCCGCCTCTTAATAGTCCATAGTTTAGTGCCATGATTTTAACGATTTAGATTGGTTTACTGAATAAATAACTTGCTGTTATTATTTTTGTTTTAGTTGGATTCTGTTATTAAATAATTTTTTACCCCTCTTGATATCAGGTTATACCATACGATAAATTATCACCCTAAAAACAGTATATTCAGCGGTACTTTTATCCCGCATGAAACTTAAACTATTATTACTACTATCACTTATTACACAGTTTGCCGCCGCTCAGGATATAGCGTTTGCCCATAAAATGATAGATACCCTTACCTCACCTTATTTCTGGGGGCGAGGATACATCAAAAATGGCAATGCCAAAGCATCTGAATTTTTAACAGAACAATTTAAAAACTACGGCCTTACGCCTATGGACGGCAAAAGCTTTATACAGCCCTTCACTTATAACATTAATACCTATCCCGGCAAAATGGATGTTGCCATTAATGGGGTTCAACTAATGCCCGGCCGGGATTTTATTGTAAGGCCGGATAGCCGGGGAGTTAAAGGCGAAGGCAACCTGATGCAAAAAGACAGCACTGTTTTTATCGATCGCGATAACCGGGTTATGGTAGTATTAGAAGATAAACTAACCTGGTCGGCGGAGCAGAAGGCGGTGGATTATACCGTAATTGAAGTAGATAAGAAATTGCAGAAAACCAGGCCTGAAACCATTAAGCTCGATATTGAAAGTAAACTGGTTAATGATTTTAAAACAGGCAATATTTGCGGCGTGGTAAAGGGCACAGCAAAACCCGATTCGGTAATTGTTTTTACCGCGCATTACGATCATTTAGGTGGCATGGGTGCTGATACATACTTCCCCGGTGCTAATGATAATGCAAGCGGGGTTACACAGGTGCTTACCATGGCCAAATATTACGCGGCACATCCACAGCCTTATACCATGGCTTTTATTTTATTTTCGGGTGAGGAGCCGGGATTGGTGGGTTCCAAATACTTTAGTGAGCATCCATTGATCCCATTAAAAAATATCCGCTTTTTAATAAATCTCGATCTTGAAGGTACCGGCATTGATGGCATTACCGTAGTTAACGCTACGGCATATCCAAAAGAATTTAGCTTGCTAAAGCAGGTGAACGAACAAGCCCACTACTTAGTGAAAGTGAACTCGCGTGGAAAAGCAGCCAACAGCGATCATTATTTTTTTAGCGAAAAAGGAGTACCCGCTTTCTTTATGTACACACTTGGCGGCATAAAAGCCTACCATGATATTTACGACGTAAGCGCTACCCTGCCCTTAACCGTTTATGAAAATATGTTTAAGTTACTGATCAGGTTTAATGATGGCTTGATGGGGAAACCGGCTGAACATACGACGGCAAGTTTTTAAATTGAGGAAAGGGAATGCCACCACTCCCTTTCCTCTTAATCTAATATTTTTTAAGCTGATAATTCCTTTTCAGCAAGTATAGTACCATCAATACGGGCCTTAATTTTAGCGAAGGCCGTTTCACGGGTTGTTGAAACATCGTCGCAGAAAGGCGAGAACCCGCAATCATCGGTAGTACCCAGTTGTTCTAAGGGTATGTATTCAGCGGCTTCCAATATCCTGTCCTTAACTTCTTCCGCTGTTTCAATTGTGGGGTCAAGTACGTCTATCACGCCTACAAATGCTTTTTGAGTTGATTTAAGGTACTGTTTTATGGTTTTTAAAACCTTTACCCTATCCGGCTCGCTGGCCAGCTGCAAATAAAAACTGCCTACGTTCAGCTCAAAAAGCTGCGCCAGCAGGCCCGCATAATCAACGTCAGCACTGTGGGTTGAGTCATGGTCGCCGCCGGGACAAACATGCACGCCTAATTTTTGCTGCTCTTCAGCCGTGAAACGGTTAAAAACCTGGTTATTCAGATCGATAAAATGCTTTAATACACCGCCCGATGGGTCGAGTTTTAGGGATAACCTGCCCTCGGTAAAATCCATCTGTACCTTGTAAGCTCCCTGTTGTAAACATTGCCTGATATCTTTTTCACACTCATTCAGCAGGTCGCTTATAAATTGTTCCTGCGGATAGCCTTCAATGCCATTTTGCGGATAGATGAGGCTTAATGCTGATGCAGAGATTACCGCTTGTTTAACTGGCTTATCAGTTAACTTTTGGGCCGCCTTTAGGTACTTTACCGCATAGTTGCCATACGTAAATGGCCCTTTTGTTAGCAAAGGCAATTGACGAAAATGGCCGTCCTCGAAATCAATTCTCATTCCCTCAGCCGCTAAATTGGTGAGGCCCTCAAGCGGATAAGTTGCAAAGCTCGATTTGGTTTGTTCGCCATCGGTAATAACCGGGGAGCCTGTTTCTTCAAAGGCTTTTACTGTTTCGCTAATGGCTTTTTCATATGCTTCGGGCAGACCTGCGTCGCCATTCGGCGATGTAATAACTGCTAATAATTCTGGCGACCTCGGGACACTGCCTATAGGTTCGGTAGGTATTTTCATATGGATTGATAAATTGGTTGCTTAAAGTTATGTAATTTATCCTGCTTAAAAGCATCATCATTTACAACACCGAAAATTTTGTAAATGAGCAACTTATGCAATCAGTTTCAATTCTACTTTTTCGAAGATATTGTCGTGTCGGCCTCAATATCTATCCCCTTTGCCCCACTAATCGACATTACCCGGTACAGGCGAATATCGCTGACATTGTTTGGCAAAGCAGTGAGGATAATCGGATGTACTTTTAGCATTTCACTCAGCAAGCTATTGATAAATTGAGGATCATAAGTACCAATATCTGCCATAGCAGAACTGCCGCCCTTCAACCATTGCATGCTATAATTACGTGTGCGGCTCATTAACAATCTCGCATCAGCTTTAGGAACGGATGTATCCATTATTACAGAATCATTTTCAGCCATAATTCCCAGTACCAGCAGTTTTCCCTGGCTGCTTTTCCCGCTTATTAAAAAATGACCGGTTATATCACCAGCTGCAAATATGGCTTTGCCTGAAAAATCACTCACTATTACCGAAGGTAGTGTTGTGTGTTTCGGCGTAGAAATGTGATCGCCATCGGTTATAAAAATACTATTGCCTGATAGTTTGGCCCAGGTGCTTTTAACGCCATCTTCATACCAAAAATCCTGTACCATGAGGTTGCCGCCGCTTGTTACCTCGCATGATAGTTGGTTGTTTGATGATGCTCCGCTGTAAATAATTGTCCGGCCTTCACTTAGATTTCCACGCGCAGCCAACGGACCACCTATAATACTCACCGCCTTTTTTAAGCCTGAGAATTGTGTATCATAAGCGAAAATCAGCGTGTGATCGATCCCGTTTACCAACAACCCTGTTTGCCCGCTAACCTGGTGAAATTCCTGCATAAAAATTCTTGAGCCTTTGCTATCGGCATTGGTGATGAGAATATTGGTGCTTTGTGTATTCCCTTTAAGTGATATATCACGAATGGTTGCTTTTGATGGGCAGGCTATGGAAAAAATAGGTCCGGCTGTTGTACCGGTCCAGTTTAAGATAGTGGGATATTGATCACCAAAACCATCGCCTGCAAGTTGTATATCACTATTTGCAGGGATAGTGATAGTACCCGATATATTATAATTGCCATAAGGAAAATGCACAACGGGCCTGCTGCCAGAAAACTTTGTCGCCTGGTTAATTACGGACTGGATAACTGCAGCGTTTGCCCCGGCAGGCACCTCAAACACCCGTCGTTTAAAATTGGGCTCAACACCAGGCAGTATTGGCGCGGAAAGATTTTTAAGACTACCACGGGTAACCGTTTTATTATTATAGGCATTACTGTTACTGCCCGCGGAGATTGGATCGGCAACCGTAAATATATTCCCCATAGAAAAAGTATTTGAACCGAATGAGCCCACTGTACCATTAGCCGAAGCTTGTGACCTGATGATATTATTGACGAAAATAACCGGCCCCTGATTACCTACAGTTATTGCCTGTGTATTCACAGGATCAATAATGGTATTCCCTTCAATAATTATGGATGACGGGTTACGGCTGTTTGTCGCAGAGAAAAACTGCCTGGAATTAATGGAAGTATTGCCGCGGACAGAAAAATCGCCGGTATTATTCATCGAGATATCACTTACCGCAGAATTGCGAAAAACGCTGCTATACACCTTGAAGTTGCCCGCCCCATAGGTATTGGTTACCCCGATGCCGCAATCCTGGAACAGCGAATTTCGTACCCAAATATCCAGCGCGTTAAAGTTGCCAAGGCTAACACCCGCTTTGGTATTACGGGTAAAATGATCACGCAGTATTGAAGTTTCGGCAAAACCATGCCCCAACGCACCGCCGCGGATGCCGAAGGCTACATCAATAAAATAATCATCGGCATATTCGTTACCGGTATCAAAATGCGGTTGTTTACCATCCCATGATTGCTCAATTGCTACATCGGCAAGTTTGTTACCATTCCAGCTTATGCGGTTAAACTTTGAATAGGCCGTACCGTTTATCTGCATCATGGTACCATGCGCTGGCCCTCCCCATTTTATAATAGTATAGGTAGGGTCGGCACCAATTATGGAAACATTAATATGGTGATTGATGGTTAATGTTGATGAAATAAGATATACACCTGCCGGTAAATAAAGTGTAGTGTTAACGGTGCCTGTCGCTACAGCATCAAGCGCGGTTTGCAGGGCATGGGTATCATCGGTTACACCGTCGCCTTTAGCGCCAAAGCCTGTTTTGGCATTTAACCAGCTATTGAAGGGGCCAACAAATTCATCATCCGTTTTGGGGATAGAGTTATCTGATGGTGCTTTTTTACCCTGAGAAAAACAGTTTAATGCGAGACATCCGAATAATAAAACAAGCAAATATTTAATTAGTGGATGCCTAAAATTCATTGTTATTATTAATCAGGGTTATATTACTAAGTTACAATAATAGTCTAAAGAAAGGCATCATGTTGAGGTGCTCGAAGCATGTGGGCAAAGGCCTTTACGCTTACCCTTCGAGTGCCTCAGGGTGACCCATGCTCAATATTTGTAATAAATCTTCCGAACACTTAGGATCTAACAACTGGTAAATACGGTCAGTTTATACATATTGTTGTCTTTTAGATTGACGGAATTTAGCCAGCTTTGTAAAGCTACTTCGGCAGTACATGGCCCATAAGTGATGATCTTAATTTTTCTCTTTAGCGATTCTTCCTGCAAAGCGACCAAAACCTCTTGCATTATTTCGCCCTTAAATGGCGTGAACATAAAAAATATAGTCCCTTGCGAATAATCAGCATATCGTGCATCAGTATTTATAAATTCAACCTGAGGCAGATTAAGCTTTACAGCGCAATCGCTTGCGTAATTACAAAAAGCAGGTTCAAACTCTACCCCTTTAACTGTAACGCCGGTGAGTAAATATACTAATATAGCAACCTGCCCCAAACCTGAACCCAGATCAAAGAAAACACCATCCTGCGTGAAAGGAATCCGTTCAGCCATTTCAAAAACTACCCGGGCCGGTGTTTTCTGGTAGTATACCATCTCGGGTTCCAATTCTTTGGTTTGTTCGGGAATGGACTGGAGCGTGATCAGGCCGTTGATAAACACATCGAGGTTATCGTAACCCGCCTCCTGCTGATGTTGGGTATCGTTTAAATCAATATCAACGTATTCATTAATCATTGCTTTAAACCCTTTCCCTGTGTACTTGCCCACCCGGATCTCTTCCTGAAGCCTTTTAAAAAGATTAAGATCTATTGCTTCCAGCTCTGCTTTTATCTTTTCGGCCTTATCTTTAAGCAAAAGCAGTTCATGCGGGTAGTTTGTATTTTGCAATTGATCGATGATATGAAATTCAATAAAATCGATAGCTTCCGCACGCTTATCGAAGTTCCTTTCTTCGTAAAGCGTTTTATTTTCTTCTATTGAATTTATGTATGATCCTATTGCTAATATGTCCATTATGCTGCTGCAATAAAACTACGAAACAACTAATTAAAAAGGCAGGATCGAAAAATTAGTGGTGGCTCTTGATAATTTTCCCATAAGGATTTTTTATCTTCCGTCATTAAATCCCTTAACCAATGTTTTATATCCTAATCACTATTGCAATTATCTTTTTTATTACACATGTGGCCCTATTGCTTACTGCATTCCCAAAATCAGAACTGGCCCGAACCCGCTACTTTTACTCCCACTTAACACTGTGGATCACCGGTTTAGCCATATTTACCCTTGCCGTTTTATACTCCGGTTCCGGCCAATCCGCCTTCCTTGATTATTTTGACACGCCAACCAAAAAGGCGATGATCCTGGTTTTCACATTTGCTCTTTCGTTAACCGCGCATTTAATAGTGAAGCTATTGGTATTGCCCTTATTGCGGAAAAACTTGCGATAAATACATTATTTTATCCTGATGTATTTCTCATAAATTATTTTTTCAGGTCCGCCGGTTTTGAGCTTTTCCAAACCCTGCTGTATCAGGGTATCTCCTTTAATGCTTACAGTATAGGTAAAGGAGTTACCCTCTATAGTCGTGTTTGGGTAATAATCCAAGTGCTCGGTATACTGGTTGCCTTTCAGTGTATATGAACCACCGCCAGCGTCAAAATTATTTGATGAATCCTTACTGGCAACCAACCTGTGTTTCAAAAACGCGAAATGGGTATCGTTAATGATCTTTATCATTTGCTGGTTCTTAGTATAATCAGTTACCATGGTAACACCATTGCTGATCTCCGTGCCCGAAAGCAGTTTCCAGGTGCCGTTTAAATGTATACCGGCATCGGTTGATGAGATTTTAGTAGTAAAAGCATACAGCGCTCCAATTACTACAAGCGGCAATAAATATTTGATCTTCATTTTTGAGGGTTTGGTTATTTGGGAGTTAGTAGTTCAAAAATAAAATTTATAGTGATATTTCTCATATGTATTTACCTGTATGTAAATACATATCAGGACTTTTTTAATTGCACCAATTGATTTTGTACCAAATACTGCATTGCCTCTTTTACAGCAAGATTTGGATCTTTCGGGTTAAAGCCCAAGTAGTTTCTTGACTTTGTAAGGTCGAAGTCTTGTTGCAGGCCCGAAAACATGGCAATATCCTTAACGCTCAGCAATGGGGCTTTGCCGCTTATTTTACTACCCAGTTCCATTAACCAGGCAATAACAAACAAAACAGGTTTTGGCACGGCAACCGGTAATTTTATCTTCAGGCCGGGAAAAAGCTGTTGCGCTATTTTTGTGGTATCCTTAATAGAAGTACATTTTTCATTGGCAAGTATGTACCGCTCTCCGCTGATGCCTTTTGTTGCCGCTAAGTAACAGCCTTCGGCAACATCCTTCACATCAACCCAGTTTAGGGCAATATTGGTTTCAACCGGAATCTCCTTTTGCAGAATAAGCTTCAGGATATTATACGATACATTTAAAGGCGCAAAAACCTCGCCCCCTATCATCGCCGAAGGCAACACGGCTACTAATTCAATGTTATGTTTTTCCGCTAGTTCAAAAGCCAGTTTTTCACCATCATTTTTTGAGTTGTAATACATATCCCTCCGGTCGGGATTATAGCCATCGCTTTCCTTTGCCGGTATGGTGTTATAATTCAGCGCCGCTATCGAGCTTACATATACAATTCTTTTAACCCCGGCTTCCGCTGCGGCTTCAATCATGCTCCTTGTACCCAGGATATTTACATCATAAATTTCCTTTTGAGGGTCTTTTGCCCAAAGCTTAAATGCCGCGCCCACTGCATAAAAGGTTTCAACTCCCTGCAATGCCTTTATTAATGATTGCTTATCAGTAATATCTGATTGCACCACTTCGCAATCCAAGCCTGCGAAAGGTTCTTTGTTGCTGATATTCCTGACAGCGGCCCGTACCGGGATACCTTTACTGATCAGTAGTCGTACTAAATTATTGCCGAGGTGCCCGTTTGCACCATTAACGAGGGATAATTGCTGATTTGCCATTTGCTTATTTTTTAATAATTAATGGCACAAAGTTGCGGGCTATTAAACCGGAACCACTTGACAAATGTTAGGAATTCATCCGCTTGCGGATACGGCTCAGGCTTTCGGGCTTCATCCCCAAAAAGGACGCGATATATTGAACCGGGACATGATGGATGATACCCGGATAATTTTCAATCAGTTTTTTATAGCGCTGCTCAGCGCTTAGCGTTGCCAGTTCCTTTGAGCGATTTTCGTTATAAGCTATAGACTGCTGAAATACGCCAATACTGAAATCCTTAAACGCGACACTTTGTTGAGTCAGCAGGTCTAAATTTGTTTTTGTGATCCTCAGTAGTTCGCATTCGGTAATGCACTCTACATTTTCATCCGCTTTGGTTTGGCCGATGTAATGAAAATAAGAAGTGATAAACCCCGGCGGGCAATTGATGTGGGTGGTTACCTCGTCGCCATTCTCGTTATAATGAAACAGGCGCATAAAGCCTTTTACAACAAAGTACAGGTATTGGGGTACTGTACCAGCCTCCTCAATTATCCGGTTTTTCGGAAATAACACGGGCTCAAAATACATTTTACATAAATCAATATCACGCTCAGTTAACTGTACTTTTTGAGATATGATATTGAGCAGATGATTGTGCATGCGGGCAAGTTATTAATAAATAGCAGCAATAAAAAAGCCTTCAGATTTCCTAATGAAAGCTTTGATCTACCTTGTACAATCCCCGGATTACTTTTTAACAGCACCTATCGCGGCAGCAATAATTAGTTTTGCCACATCCTCAGGGTGCGATTCATAAACGGAGTGACTTGCACCTTCAATTTCAACAGTAACACTTTTAGCGCGTTTGGCATACATCCGTTCCAAATCGGGATTGATAATACGGTCGGATTTGGCTACCATATACCAGCTTGGTTTTGTTCTCCATGCTGGATTTTGGATAATAGCATGAAACACGGTATCCGCAGCAGGCATTTGCGCGTTGGCTGCAAAATCAGCAATTGATGTTGGAAGATCAGCGGCAAAGTCAGCATGAAAACGATCCGGAGCTATATAATCAAATCCGTCAGCACCTTTTTGCAGTGATTTATAGGCAGAAGGATAGCGTTTTCCATTGCCTCCTTCGCTTTCACCGTTATCGGGCGCGTGCGCGGCTATATAAACCAGGCCTGCAACATGGTCGTCGTTACCGGCAACGGTAATAATGGCACCACCGTAGCTATGCCCAACTAAAATACACGGGCCATCCTGCATGGCTAATATCCTTTTTACCGCGGCAACATCACCGGCAAAGGAGGTAAGCGGTTGTTGGGTTACGCTAACATGATATCCCTTTTTAACCAGTATATCATACACCGGTTTCCAGCCCGAGCCATCTACAAAAGCGCCGTGAACCAAAACAATATTTTTAATGCCTGACGGTTGCTGAGCATCAGCAGAAAAAGCAAAAACTGAGCTGAAGATGATGGCGCAAAACAGAGCAATCCTTCTTTTTAAAATTGAGTTTTTCATGATAATAGATTTTATTTTTAGATGATTGTATATTAAACTTTTAGGCCACCGAAGATGCTGACCATCATTACCGACAGCACGATGAGGGTTATTAAAATATAGAGCTTGTCCCTTTCCATTACAAAGCCCACCAGCGAAAATGCTATACGCAATACAGGTGTAGCTATAAGCACTACTACGCCAAGTTGTATAATCCCTTTAGCATTGAATGTGCTTATGCCTGTTATAATTTGGCCAATGCTGGTAAACCCGGTTTTTGTACCTATAAATTGATGGTAGGCCGGTAAAGCCAGGCCGCCCGATTGCTGCAGATAAACTAACCCACCTATAAGCACTATCAGACTGGCAATAATTACGCCATACCTGAGTTGCAAACCAATAAACTGCTCGATATCATGGTCGGCGAATAAGTTTTTTGAAATATCTTTTTTCATTACTCTTGTTATTAAAATTGATGGTTATAACCGTTATAGATCATCTCGACCGCTACAAAACATATGGCAGTACAAAAAATGTATTTTAATACTTTAGGATCGAGCCTTGTGAGTAGTTTAGAGCCGGTAAACGCGCCGCCGAGCACACCCAAAACTACCGGGAAAGCAATGCCGGGATCCATATAGCCCCGTTGCAGGTAAACAACCGCGCTGGCTGCCGCCGTAACGCCGATCATGAAATTACTGGTAGTGGTGCTCACCTTAAAAGGGATGTGCATGGTTGAATCCATAGCCAACACCTTCAGCGCACCTGAACCTATCCCTAATAACCCCGACATAACGCCCGCCAGTGCCATGATAGAAAAACCTGCGCCAACATTTTTTAGCTGGTAATTTATCGGTCCTTCTTTAGTGGGATAGCTGCTGTTAAGTTTTAGTTTGAAGGACAGATTGCTTCCGGTTGTTAGCGCCTCCTGGTTTTTCTTGCGGATGGTCATGGCGGCAGAAAAAAGCAGTATGGCCCCGAAAAGTATAGCGATGGTATTAGTAGGTGTGTATACGGCTATCACCGCCCCTGCTACCGCGCCAACAGTGGTAGCAATTTCAAGAAACATACCCAAACGGATGTTAGTGATGCCCTCCTTTACATAAGCGCTTGCCGCGCCCGATGAGTTAGCAATTGACGCCAGCAAGGCGGCACCTATGGCGTAACGGATATCTACATGAAAAACGAGTGTGAGCAAAGGTATAACTACCACCCCGCCCCCCAAACCGGTGAGCGAACCCACCAAACCTGCCAGGTACGCGCCTGCAAGTAATATTAATGTGAATGTTAGAATTGTCATGATATGATGTATTAATTATTGTTTTTTTATGATGATCTGTTTTATTTGATTGTCCTAAATCACACCACAAACATACGATGTTTTATTTAAACATCAGATGTTTAAATTTGTTTTTTACTTTTTTATGTTTTTCAGGCTGACATTTTATAAATAGTGAAGCTGATAGCATTCGGCACAAATAGTTATATTTGAGCTACAACCAACTGACCATCCACATGAAAAAAATCTTACTTGCCCTTATTTGCACCGTTTATTTCTGCTGTACGGCATTCGCGCAAAAAACGGATACCATTACAACAGCATCCGGCCTGAAATACTTTTTTAAAATAAAAGGCAGCGGGCCAGCCTTCATTCCAGGGCAATTGGCTATAGTGGATTATATTTTAACCCTGAGCGATGGAACAAAAATAGATGCAACCCAGGATCGGAAAACACCGTTCGCGGCGCAGGTGCCATCGGGCAATATGATTAAAGGTTATAATGAGGCCATATTATTAATGCATGTTGGCGACCGGGCCGTATTCATGCTGCCTTATAACATCGCCTATGGCGCAAAAGGCCGGGCTCCCATCCCGCCCAATGCCGACCTTATTTTTGATATAACCCTACTGGATGTAAAAGCCAAATCGTTAAGCATGATTTTGGATAGCATACTTTTTGCAAAACCGGTTACAGCAGATTCGAAACCGCAAATGGATACGGTGCTTAAAACTTTTAACACGTTAAAGAAAGCCGGATTTAAGGACCTGTATGTATCCGAGGATGATTTGAACACTATCGGCTATGAGCTCATCAAAAAACACCCTGCCGATGCTGTGGAACTGTTTAAACTGAATGTGAAGCTATACCCAAAATCGTACAACGCGTATGATAGCCTGGCCGAAGGTTATATGGATATGGGCGACAATAAACAGGCGATCAAAAATTATGAAAAATCGCTGAAGCTGAATCCAAAGAATACTAATGCTACGGAGATGATTAAGAAGATGCAGGCGGGTGGGAAGAATTAAGTTGTTCTGTTTAAGCACACGAGGCAAGCGTGCGCAAGCAAACCAGCTTAGTAGATTAATTCCTAAAATTATAAGTCATTAATGAATAGATCATTAAAATAAAAAACAACAGGTACCTAATCGTCAGTGCTTTATTATAGAATAGAACATTTACATCCTTTTTATTATCCAAAAAATAATAAACTACTGCTTGCATAACAGCTGCCATAAAAAATATTGTCAATAGAAGCAATAGAAGCACTATGCCCAGGTCTATGTGACTTAAAGTAAATACCATTCCAACCAAAGATATACTGAAAAGAAATCCATATACTATTGAATAAACAATATTATATTCTATCGATTTGAGAGTATAAAACCCTAATGGGAAATATAATAACGCCAAAAATAACATATCAAAAGAAGCAGCATAAGCTAAATCCGCAATATGCTTTTGTGTTAGAAAATATGCTATGAGAAATATTAGCCCTAAAAAAGCTTCTATAATATTTATTACTCTTAATTTCATTCATCATTAATTACCATCCCCACTGGTCGAAGTTTACAAACTTCGACCTAAAATATAGCAAGCATACTGCTTGCAAAAAGGATATTACTCCTTATTGAGGTTGAAATATTCCATTATCGTGTTATAAATATCTTTATCATTCCCGGCGATGTACTTAGTTCGAAATCCAAAGACACTCCCATTATTCATTGTAAAACTTATGATCGGTGATCCCCTGTACGGAGCTGTGTATTCTATATCGCTGATATCTTTCCAATAGGCAACATCTCTGGGAATTTGAAATAATAATTTCCCGGCAATAAAAAGTTGTAATTTATCCGGATCAAGCTCTAATGCAATTTTACCCTTTAAACAAGGGATAAGATACATAACAGTTACATAACTAGCCCTCCCAACTATTATCAGCATAATAGCACAAAAAAACAGCCATGACCTATAATCGGACTGACGGGTTATAAGAGCTATATAAAACATTAACGTCATAAATACCAATATCCCCGCATCACAAAGCATCCGCCAGTCACTGTATTTGTATTGCCTTATTCCCATTTTATTAGTCGGCTCAGGTTTAAAAACTTCAGCCTAAAAATACAATAAGAATCCTGTTCAACTAAACTAATTTGCCTTTAACCGTATAACACTTAACGAATAAGCTGGCGCTGTGTATTGATCCAGGTCCACAACCGCGATCTCAGCGTTTTCAGGCACTACTTTTTTAGGCTGATCGAGGGAGTTTTTGTCGGTCGGGTTGCCCTTTAATAACTGTACGTTAGCTTTAACGGTTGCGATATGAAATGCGGATAAATTAACACGCGCTGTTGCCGATTGTGCACCTGCATTAACTATTTTCAGTATGATGTCGCCGGTTTTAGTATCCTGAACACATGATGCCGCCAGTGTAGTGTCCCGCGCTGATGCTTTTGGAAAAGTTATAACATCGGGGATATAAACATTCCCCTGATTGGTGGAGAACAGTTGCTGTACGTAGTAATTGGCGGTAAGCATCACATCCGTATTATTGAAATAGATAAGATTGGGATTCCATGAGGTATGGTTAAGATTTGCCAGCAATGGCGCGTATGATGCCATGCGGATCACATCGCCGTTGCGCTCCACACTGGTCATAAATGCCGCCTCGCAAAGCGCGTTGTATAAAGTGTTGCCCCATGAAGCATACTCACCTATATAAACGTGCGATTTAGTCCTGCGGTAATTATCATAACGATGATTATTCATCAGGAACCATTCTGGTTTTTCATAAAAATGCTCATCTACCACCGGTACAGATAGCTTGTCGGCAAAGTTCCAGCCCAGGTCATAGTCTTCTCCATCGGGTGCCGGGCCAACGGTACCTACTATGGTAATTTCGGGGTGTTTTACACGCATCGCATCATAAAGCATTTTAAAGCGGTCCCTGAATTCAGGCGTTTGCTTATCCTCATTACCTATGCCAATGTATTGCAGGTTAAAAGGTTTTGGATGCCCTGCTGCTGCTCTTTTTGCTCCCCAGGTTGTAGTCGCTGGCCCGTTAGCATATTCTATCAGGTCTAAAATGTCCTGAACATATTGTTTCATGTCCGCCATCGGGATACCTCTTTGGCCCGTACCGCCAATGGCCCATGTACCGCCCGAATTTTGGCAGCTCACACCTGCCGCCACAATAGGCAGCGCCTTTGCGCCTATATCCTCACAAAACCTGAAGTACTCATAAAACCCAAGTCCAGCACTCTGGTTATATCCCCATATATTCCGTTGCTGTACCCTAATTTCAACCGGGCCGATGGTGTTTTTCCACCTGTAGATATTATTCAGTCCATCGCCATGAACAAGGCAGCCACCGGGGAAACGCACAAACTTGGGGTGGATATCGGCAACGGCCTGCGCCAGGTCGGCACGCAAGCCATTGGGTTCGTTTTTGTAGGTGTTTTTGGGGAAAAGAGAAACCTCATCTATAGCCAGCTTAGATTTTAGTTTTGCCACTATCGTTAATCTTGCCGAATCGCTGGTTTTATCAACTGTTATTGCCCCGGTATACTTCTTCCAGCCGTTGCTGGTGGTGGTGAAGGAAAGGCTGCCATAAACAGTCCCCGATGGGCTTTTAAGTGTTACTGTTACAGGAATTGGTTCAGCAGAGATCTGTTTAATAAATACCGAAAAATTATATACCTCACCTGCTTTTACAGCAATGCCATCATAACCCAGATTGGTAATACCTACCCCCTGCTGACCGGGATCATCAATATTCAATACCACATAATGCGGGTTATTGGCGTTTATAGGTGCAGCGGTTTCAACAGAGATAGTACCGTAACCGTAGCCCTTTGTGGTATATTCCCAATTAGTTAAGGGGTTCCACTCCTTTCTATCATCCGGACTATATTCAAACGACCCATTTTGAATCAGCTGCCCATATAAACCGCCATCTGCCGCATAGCTGATATCCTCAAAAAACACCCCGAAAAGATCGGGGCTTATCTTCCTGCTTTGAGTTGCATCCTGCTGTGAACCGTTAACTGTTTGTTGCGAAAACCCGGCAAACGGAATAAGAAGCAGACCCACGATAAAAACATAAACAAGATTTTTTAAACACACGGCATTAGTGCTGGCTGACATATGGCAACGATTTATAATTTTTTAAAATGAATTCCCCGGTTAAATAAGAATGAGCGAACCGGATTGATTTATAATACGTGTTAAATTAACACTAATTATTTCAGATTAAAAAGTTTTTTTTAATAAATCGATTAGACAGTCGCAATTAGTATTGAAATAATAAGATCGAGGAGAGATTCTAACTTATCAGAACTTCCACCATTTTGTTTTTACTTTATCTGTTCTGTTATCTTTATTGCGTATTGATTCGAAAGATACCTTCTCTCCTTTTTCAGGGAATAAGATTCCACCGCTATCGATATATTCTAATGGTAAATAACCATAATTCTGATTATCCTGTCCAACAATAGTAACGTACGATTTAGTTAACTTAAAAAAGGCTGCAGGATCTTTTGCGACTCTTTCTAAAAATCCATTAAAAGTTTTAGCAATTGGTTTAAGGATATTAAAATAAGGCTGTGGAGTTACTAAAAACACATTACCTGCATATTCCCCATCTAAAAAAATCGTTAAACAGGAGGGACCGCTATTTACCTGTGCAAACGCTAACCATTTGTTTTCTCCCCGATAAAGTATTTTGCTTTTGTTAGAATCAATTGTCCATGCGAGCTTTCCCTTTAGTAAATACTGTTCGGTAAAATCCATTAATTTGTTAACAGGAAATTGAATTAACAAAGCTTCATTTTTAACATTCTCCGGAAGTACAGGAGTTGCTAAACTAAATCCGTTGCATTTAGTATAAAAATCTAAGAATTCAGCCAATTGAGGATTTTTGCAAATTTTTTCAAGGTTCTTTATCCCTTTTACATCAATATTTCTTTCGAGCCTGTTTTCAATTTCAACCTCTGTTGGTTCTTTAGTTGAATTCACATCAAATAGAACTTTTAATACAGGTCGCTCCGTTTCAAAGAGTTCAAAAAAAGTTCTTTTATTATTTACTTTATTCATATTTTACAGTGATGATGCCAATCTCTATAAAGCTCAATAAATTATTATTGACTTAAAGATATTAAGAATTAAAAGAAAAAAATTAGGTTGAAATCTATAAACTTCGACCTAAAATACTAAAAAAACATATGTTATATATCAATGCGCCCTACCCTGCTCGCTATCGGCACCGCCAGTATCGCGTTTTGGCGGGGTATTGGTTGTTTTACCGAAACTGTAGGTAAATGCCAGTGTAGCCACCTGTGTATCCACAAAGTTATGGAACGTGGCGGTTGCCGTAGCAATATTGGTGATGGTACCGCTCGGGCTAAACGAATGCAGTATATCGCGCATGTTTAGCTTGATGGAGCCTTTATTGTTCAGGATCTTTTTCTGGATAGCAGCATTCAGCATACCTTTGGGCAGCGTAATAAACTGGCCATAAGCACCGCCGCTATCATAAAATCCGCTTATTTCGGCATTCCATGTTTTTGATATGGTGAACTGGTTACTCCCATTAAAATCAAATGTGGTTTTGGATTGGTTAAGGTAGCCGGTGTAAAATGCGCCCTGGTAATTATTGTTATATAATTCGGCATACAGGTTAATGGTCCACCATTTGGCAGGTTGCAGATTGGTATTTACGGAGAAATACAGTGTTTTCAGTTGCCCTATGTTGCCGGTGGTGCTGATAAATACATTTCCATCGTTATGGATAGTTTCACCCTGCACATTGGTTGTGTAATCGTAACCAACAGCAACGGTAAACAGGCTTTTAAAGCTATAGGCCAGTTTATAATTATCGGTAAACTGCGATTTCAGGAAAGGGTTACCCGAGAAATAAGTGAACTCATCCACAAAAAAAGTAAAGGGGTTTAAGCTGCCATAATTAGGCCTGCCTATGCGCCTGCCGTAGGATAGTACCAGCACATGATGTTTAGCCGTATCAAGGTTGTAAGAGAAATAAGCCGTCGGGAACAGATTGATATAATGGTTCACAAATGATGAATCGGCTTTTTCGGCATTCCCTAATTGATGCCCGTTGCCGTTGGTATTCTCTGCCCGCAAGCCTGTCTGTAAGGAGAAACGGCCGAAGTCCTTATTAAAATTGATATAGGCCGCGTTTATGTTTTCCTTATATAAAAAGCGGTTGGTATTGTTATAATCAATGGAGCTTACGCCATCAACCACATTATAGTAATTGGCGGCGTTATCGGTATTTACATAACTACTCTTAACACCGGCTTCCAATTTTGCCTTGCCTTTTAGCGGATGAGAATAATCAGCTTTGGCCGAATAAATATTGATGGTGGATGGCAGATTATCACTCAGTGTTTGCGAGTTGGTTAAAGTACCATCGGGTAAAAAAGTATTATTTACAAATAACTGGTTGCTGTTTGATATATCACGGATATAATCCAAATCGAAGGTAAGCTCTCTGCCTGTGCTATCATACTTATGGGTATAGTTAAGGTTTATACCCTTGCTGTCGAACTTATTATGTGATGTATTTTGGGTATTGATAGTTGAATCCAGTTCGCCGTTTTTGCCGTAGAGCAGGCTATACACGGGGCTATTGTCATGGTCGGGCGCTATGGTACCGGTAAATACTACGCCCCAAGTTGTTTTCGGCGATGCATAAAAGTCCATCCCTGCCTTAATATTGGTATTGTTATTTGTGGGCCTGAAATAAGAAATATCCTTTAGCGATGAGGTTTGGTTGTCATTCGCGTCGAAGTAATTCCGGTCTATCTCCAGCCTCCTGAAAGTGTGCTCCCCATTATAAGCAACGTTAGCAAACAGATTGACTTTATCTACCCGGTAATTAAGGTTAATGCTTTCATTGGTTCGGCCATAAAAACCCTGTGCATAATCGGCAGATACTACGGCATTAAACCCTTTGATAGAATTTTTCTTTGTTTTGATATTGATCACACCTGCGTTTCCCGCAGCATCATATTTGGCAGGCGGGTTATCCATCAGCTCAATCTGATCTAACGACGATGCCGGCAACGAGCGCAGGTAAGTAGCCAGGTCCGTAGCAGATAGATAGGTGGGCTTGTCATCAATCATCACCAATACGCCGGTCTTGCCTTTGAAGGTGATATTGCCATCGGCATCCACCTGTACACCGGGCGATTTTTCCAGCACTTCCAAAGCATTGGCGCCTGTGTTGGAGATGAGCGCGCCAACGTTAACCACCGTACGGTCGATCTTTTGCTGTACGTATGATTTTTGCGCGGTTACAGCTACTTCGTTCAGCGTTTTCCCTATCGGGGATAACATAAATGGAGGCAAAGCAACTGCGTTTTGCTGACTGACTACCACATTGCTGCTGCGGTAATCTTTATAGCCTATATAGGTGGCTTTTAACAGGTAGGTATTGTCTTTCAGATTTTTAAAGGCGAAACTGCCATCCGGGTTGGCAAGCTGGGTGCTTATTACTGATGAATCTTTTGCGACCAATAAGATTACGGTCGCGCCATCGAGTGGTTTCTTGGCATTATCTAAAATCAATCCCGAAATTTTCCCGGTTTGCGCATTGGCAAAGTTTAACATGAATAGCGCAATTAAAATTAGATAAGGTATACGGATCAGTTTCATATTCCATAAGACACCAGTTTATATGGTTTCGTTACATTTTTGGAGATAAAAAAGATGACTGGTTTTGATGATTTGACCTGTTTGAGCACACGCGTGCGCCAGCGTGAGGGATAATAACTCCGATCATAGGCTGGAGAGCCTATTTTTATTTTTAAAACATTAATTTGGCATTAACTTTTTAAATTAAGATCAATTCTATGTCCGAGAATTCTTTTCCAAAATATGTGTCAAACAGGAAAACCGGCGATAAAGGGGTATCTTTTGTAAAATCAATAATCGAAACTGATTTTGATTGGCTCTTTAGACCAGTTCATTTAGAAGATGACTTCGAACTTGATAGTAACATCTTTTAATGTTGTATCATTCCCAATTATTCCATTCTGATTCCCGGGAATCTCGCCATAATCCCTCACCAATGTCCAATGTGAGTGCTGGTAAAACTGACTTGTCGATTCCTAGGATAGTTCCTAATGGCACAACTCTCACGTCTTCTTTTTTTACATCAGGTCCAGGACCAGCGAACATTTCCCACTCATTATTTTCCCATCTCGTTAATTCTGTAATTTCTTCACCAAAAAGGGTATTTATATTAGTAATAACGGTAGAGTTTATGTGCGCAGGATAATCCCACTCCTGATTTAACCATTGCCAAATAGGTTCTGTGGAATCAGTCCGTTCTTTTGACATATCGGGAATATCAAGGGTATAATGTGTTGAATCTGGTATAATTTGAAATGCTTTAACTTTATTAACTTTATAATAATCAAAAACACCTAACATCATTAACTTACACCATGAATCGTCTACATTATTGAGCGAAAAAACGCCTAAATTTTCAACGTAGATTTTCAAATCATTGATATTTTTCTCGGTTTTTAATTTATCAACAACAGCGTCAAATATTATTGCTACCTCGTCTTTTAAATAAATAATTCCTCCCGCGAAGATTATTTCAAAATTAACCAAATCACTCAATCCAATTGAATATGAATATCTGGGGTTAGGACCACTCGTGACAGTAGTAATGTGGTACCCATATTCCATTATATGGGTATTAATTAGTTTAAAAAATTGATCTTTGGTATACATACACTACTTACTTATTAGCTTTAATCACGATATCGATTCACTAAACCGGGTCTAATTTATCAAAAAAGCCTTCAAATATAATCTGAAGGCTTTTAACAATCTTTCCCATGTAGCTCCCATGGATGGATTTATCTGTGGTCCCGACGAGAATCGAACTCATATCTAGAGTTTAGGAAACTCCTATTCTATCCGTTGAACTACGGGACCATTTCGATTTCGTATGTTGGATGTACGATTTCGGATTAGTTTGCAAAGGTGCAAATTATAGCTGATTTCAGCAAGTACATTTGCACATCCGTACATACGCATATTTGCACATCAAAACTATCGTACTACCGAGCCATTGTGCAGGACATCCGCCGGCGATATAAAGCTTAGTTTGCCATCGGCAGTTTCGGCCATCAGTATCATCCCTTGCGATAGTATGCCTTTTATCTCGCGTGGCTCCAGGTTTACCAGTATGCTCACCTGCTGACCGATAACGGCCTCCGGCTCATAAAACTCGGCTATGCCTGATACTACAGTTCGCTGATCAATACCTGTATCGATAGTAAGTTTTAGCAGCTTCTTGGTTTTGGCAACCTTTTCGGCTGTTAAAATAGTGCCGGTACGGATATCCATCGCCGCGAAGGTATCGAAATCGATATTAGCTTTGGTCGGCACCAATGTCAGTTGCTTTGCAGCAGCTGAGGCTTGTTTCTTATCTGCCAGTTTTTGGATCTGCTGATCGATAACTACATCCTCTACCTTCTCAAATAATAAAGCTGATGGATTTAATTGATGACCATTTTCCAACTTAATATCAGCACCAAAATCAAGCGCTTTAGTATTCAACATACCGAATATCTTTGTAGCGGTTGCAGGTAAAAATGGTTGCAGGCAGGTTGCCAGATGCGCTATTATAAACAGGCAGTTATGCAATGCTTCCTTAGCATCCTCGGGGTTGGTTTTTATGGTTTTCCAAGGCTCTTTTTCGGTAAGGTACTTATTGCCTAAACGGGCAATATCCATTACGTTTTGCAGAGAAGCCCTAAACTTATAGCTTTCTAAATTACGCTCCAGCTCGTCATAAAACTCGCCGATCTGGGCATTCAGCACATTATCCTTTAATGTAATTACATCGCTGCTGCTTTCAACCTTACCTTCGTAAAATTTGTGCATCAGTATCATTACGCGGTTCACAAAGTTACCTAAAATGGCTACCAGCTCATTGTTTACACGCGCCTGGTAATCTTTCCAGGTAAACTCGCTGTCGCTGGTTTCAGGCAAAATAGATGTCAGCACATAGCGCAGTTCATCTTGTTTGCCGGGAAATTCTTCCAGGTACTCATGCAGCCAAACAGCGTGGTTACGAGAGGTAGATAGCTTCTCTCCTTCCAGGTTCAGGAACTCGTTGGCAGGTACATTTTGCGGTAAAATATATTCGCCATGCGCCTTTAGTATCGCCGGGAAAATAATACAGTGGAATACAATGTTATCCTTGCCGATAAAATGGATCAGGCATGATTCGTCTGCTTCATTCTCCTGTTTCTTCCAGTATAGTTTCCAGTCCTTATTATTATCAATTGCCCATTGTTTGGTGGCCGATATATAGCCGATAGGCGCATCCATCCAAACATACAATTTCTTGCCTTTAGCCTCTTCAAGTGGGACATCAATACCCCAATCAAGATCGCGGGTCATAGAACGAGGTTGCAGGCCCGATTTTAGCCATGATTTGCACTGGCCAAATACATTCACCTTCCACTCAGCACCCTTTTCATCGATCCATTTTTCCAGCCATGGCTGATATTTATCCAGTGGCAAATACCAGTGTTTGGTCAGCTTTAAAATAGGTGCTTTACCGCTCAGGGTTGATATAGGGCTGATCAGGTCGGTCGGGTTTAGTGAAGTACCACAGTTCTCGCACTGGTCGCCGTAAGCATGCTCGTAGCCGCAATTAGGGCAGGTACCAACAATGTAGCGGTCGGCTAAAAACTGCTGGTAATCCTCATCATAATATTGCTCCGAGAATTTCTCAATAAACTCGCCTTTTTCATACAGGTTTAGAAAGAACTCCTGCGACAGATCGTGATGTATAGCCGATGAGGTACGGTGATAGATATCAAAAGAGATCCCAAACTCCTCAAAGCTGGCTTTTATCTGTGCGTTATATTTATCAATAATGGCCTGCGGTGTGGTATCTTCTTTCTTAGCCTTTATGGTGATGGCTGCGCCATGTTCGTCGGATCCGCATACATAAACCACGTCCTGCTTTTTAAGGCGCAGGTAACGCACAAAAATATCGCCGGGTATATATGCACCCGCTAAGTGACCAATATGTAATGGCCCGTTAGCATATGGCAGGGCCGAGGTGATCGTGTATCGTTTAAATTTATTAAGTTGTGACATTAATATGCATCCTTATTAATAATTTGGCAAAGATAATTTATTTTGGCGAGGAAGTCGGAAAGTCCGCAAGACGGAAAGACCGAAAGTTACCTAACCAAGAAAGTTTTTTTATTTTTATTGTTAATGACTGACAAAACCGCGATTAAAGCCACTTCCTCAATAGTGCCCCCACATTTAAATAAGGGCGACAAGATAGCCATTACCTGCCCTGCAAAAAAATTGCCTCACCCTATGGAGGATGCTATAGCCCTTTTGCAATCATGGGGATTGGAGGTCGTTTTGGGTGAAACCGTTGAGGCATCATATCATCAGTTTGCCGGTGATGACGAGTTGCGGGCAAAGGATATGCAAAAATTCATTGATGACGACAGCATTAAAGCTATTATAGCTGCCCGTGGTGGTTATGGCACCATCCGCATGATTGACAAGGTTGATTTTAGCCGTTTTGCTGAACAACCGAAGTGGCTGGTGGGGTTTAGCGATATTACTATACTGCACGCGCATTTATACAGCAATTATAATACGCAGAGCATTCATGGGCAAATGCCGGTGAATATACCGGATGCATCAGCAAAATCATTGGAAACGCTGCGAAAGGCTCTGTTTGGCGAGGAAATCAGTTATCATTTTAATTCGCACGATAATAACCGAAGCGGAGATGCTGAGGGGGTTTTAATTGGCGGCAATTTATCGCTGTTAACGGCTGTGTCGGGTTCAGTATCTGACATGGATTATAGCGGCAAGATTTTATTTATTGAAGATGTAGGCGAATATTTATACAGTGTTGACCGTATGATCCGTACACTTGACCGCGCCGGGAAGCTTAAAGATCTGGCTGGCCTGATAGTAGGCGGATTTACCGAAATAAAGGATAACGATATCCCTTTTGGACAAACTATAGCCGAAATTATTATAGATGTAGTGGCTGCTTATAACTACCCCGTATGCTTCGATTTCCCGGCAGGGCACATACCCGATAACCATAGCATTATTTTAGGGAGGAAGCTCAGCCTATCAGTAAATAATGAACACGTTAATATAAAATATTTATAATATAATTAATCACTAACCATCAATCTCTAATCACCGGCATGGCTCTTTTCAGCAAATTAGGCAACTATAAAAATTTTGGCTTATTAATTATCCGCATTGGTTTGGGTATTATGTTTATCTACCATGGCTTTCCCAAGTTAATGGGCGGTGTAAAATCATGGGAAGGCGTTGGTGCCGCCATGAAATATGTGGGTATCCATTTTTGGCCGGTAGTGTGGGGATTCCTGGCAGCTGCGGTTGAAACTTTCGGAGGATTTTTATTGATTATCGGCCTGCAATTCAGGCCGGTGTGTATATTATTGGTGATAAATTTGATTGTAGCGGCCGCATTTCATTTGCGTACAGGCGGTGGCATAAGTGAAGCTGCACATGCCATTGAAGATTGCATCATGTTTGCTGGCCTGCTGTTTGTAGGGCCGGGAAAATATAGCGTGGATAAAAAATAAATGCTGTAAGCAAAAAAGGCCTGCAGTTTTATCTACAGGCCTCCTCATATAAGTTTTAGGTTAATTATTCATTCATATATGAGCCAAGGCTCGACAGGTATGATTCATCAATGCTGTCGTCTGAGTGGTCGGTCATAAATTTATTTAGCTTTTCAGCATCAGCGGCAAAATCTGCTTTTATTGATTTCTTTTTCAGATCTAGCTTTTGGCGGTTATTATTATGCAAGTCTAATACATAATATTCGTAATTATCCTGGTATGAATCATAGTTATTGCCAGTACTTGCTATACCATTTGTGCTATAATCAGCCTTTACGAATTTGGTTTTTAATGTTCTGTATATCTTATACTTTTTACCTGTCGACAGGATCTGCACATAATGGGTTGGGTCAACATCCGGCATGCGCTCAAATGTATATGACACATTCGCGGCATCAACCAGGGTAAATGATTTTACCATTTCTTTATTAACTTCTATTGCTGATCTTTTGTCTTGCGATAGTAATAACCCACCGCCAATTTTATCATAATTAAAGTAGAATGTAGAGTTTTGAATAATGGAATCCTGCGCGTTTACCACATATCCATGCGACCATTCTGATAATAAATATCTGCTGCCTTCAGTAGCTTCCTTATGGCTAAATGATGGAAATGATGCACCAGCTGTAAGGTTAATATTAGGACCACCTACACCCTTTACATTAGGGCTGAACGCTTCTTCCAGCGATACACGCTTGGTCATCTCTGTGCCACTGGCGGCTTCCGTTGGAGTTGATGCCACTGCTTCAACATTTTTAGGGTAAAGCACAAAATCAAAATGAGCAGTATTATTAACAGCCACAACTGTATCCTTATAACCATAGCAGCTTATTGAAAGCTTTGATTGGGGGTTGGCTGAAAGGCTAAAGTTTCCTAATGAATCTGTATAAGCCGCGTATTTAACTTGTTTATCCTGTACAAATGCATAATGCAGAAAGTTGCCTAAATTATCTTTAACGGTACCTGTTACCGTAATGGTTTGCGCCGATGCAAAGTGAGCCATAGAAACTACTAATAGCATCACAGAAAATATCTTTTTCATAGTTATATATTTAGCCCTAAGATAATATTTCATTATTATCCGGCAAATTTTTACCAGCGGTAAAGTTTAACATTTTTGTTAAAAAACGCATCGGCTTTACAAATAGTATGAGATGAAACAATTCTACAATTAGAAAAGGCCGCTCAGAACAACTGAGCGGCCTTTTCTAAAATTATTATCCGATTATATTGAACCTGTAAAGGTATATACCTCGGTAAATGTAGTGCGTGGCGCACCAGCCTGTACCATGATGTATTTTACGGAAATAGTAAATCCTGCAGTGCCTGGAGTTCCACTTGTGGCATTAACGCCTGTAGGATCAAGCGCTGCTGACCTGGAGTGAGTACCAGAATTCTGACCATAATAGTTAGTAACTCCCGTTACTTTTCCAGTTGTTGGGTCGATTGTAAACTCAGGTGAGAAAGAACCAAAGTAGCTCGCACCGCCTAAAAATATAGGGTGACCGTAGCCAACATTAGCACTGATATCATAAAAATCAACCACATATTTACTAACTGTTAGCAGTTCGATCTTCTCAGGATAAACGCCTTGGGTAATCGCACCGCCAGTATCAAAGAAAGTACCATTATTAGTATATGCACCTTCATAAACACTCTTTAACAGGATTTTTAGAATGATTTCTGACAAATTACTTGCAATGGTTGCGCCTGAAGCATCCTGAAGCTTGAAAGCTAAGGCGTTATCATTGTCGAAATTGACTTTATCACCTGTAAAAGTTACATGCAATTTTACTATTTGCTGTCCCGGCGAAATAGTTACTTTACCGCCATTAGCTAATGTGTATTGGGTGCTTGGTAACAAAACTGCATTCGTATCAACATTAGTTTTATAATTAGTAAAACCAGCAGCATCAGGAACAACATTAACCGTAACCGGAGTTTTCAAAGTTAATGAGGCTACTGATAATGTTACTTCTATATCGGTAGCATCAGTTGCTTTGCCCAATATTTTTGTAACCATAGTTACAGGGCCAGCACCAACATACTGAAAACCTACCAATGCAGGGCTATCCCCAAAATTTACAGATCCAGGCCCATTATCCTTAAGGCAGGATGTAAGGGAAAACGATGCAACCAGCATAATTAATGCAAGGTGTAATCCTCCCGTTTTAAAAAATTTATATTTTTTCATTTTTTTACTTTTTAATGAGTGAATCATCGTTTAATTTTTATCCCAGAAGATTTTACCATACTGTGCAGGCGAAGTTATAACTGGCACATTAGCAGCATTAGTATTTAATTCTGATTGCGGGTACAAGTACCTTGTAGGTATAGCGTTTTGTACGTGTGTTGTTGCTTTAGATATATCCAATATCGCTTTTACAGGGTAACCGGTACGACGGTAATCGGTCCATGCAGAAACCCAGTTAATACTGTTTAATGCTGCCCATTTCTGGGTAATGATAGTTTCAAGTTTATTTGAGCTAGAAGCATATACAATATATTGATCCGCAGCAACATCAGGTGTTGTGTAAAGGCCCCCGCCTGCAGATCCCTGTAAATAAAAATCAGCTTCGGCAACAGGTGATGTTGTTCCCGATCCTATGTAACCTAAATTGGTATAGGTTGCAGCATTTAAATAAACATAGTTTTGCTCAACCGCTTGTTGATACAGATTAGCTGCGCTTATTCCGGTTCCGGTTATCCAACCTCTTTCAGCCGCCTCAGCTTGTATAAACAAGCTTTCAAAGTCTGAAAGAATCAATTGATCTTGTGTTGAACCTTTTAAGGTACCGGCATTAGCTAATGTAGCTCCGCTTCCAGCTTGATCTCCATCGCCACCAATTATTGAACTAAAGCTATTTGATACTGATTTTGGATCACCGTCATAATTGCCTGTTGGAAGTAATGCAGAGGTATATGGAGCGCCATAAAAGAAACTCTGTCTTTCATCACCAGTCATGTTATAAAAGTTTATAGCATAAGTATTTGCGCGATAGTAACCATTATCAAGGTTAGTAGCCGTTGGTGTGTAGAACAGGGCATAAAATGGATTTTGCTTGTTGCTGGTGTTAGAGTAGCCAGGATTAACAGCCGCACTTAAGCCAGCAGGAAGATAACCTGCGCCGTTAGCATTAATCTTTGCAATTTCAGCTATGCGGTAAGCATCTGTAATAACTCCTGGAGCTGCTTCATGCAGTAACAGGTTTAATTTTATCGTATTAGCAAACTGGATCCACTCTGTCATACGTAATGTTGTTGCAACACCAGCACCACGGCCAAAGATCAGGTCATACTGGTCATCAGTAGTAACCTGTGTTTTAGGAGCAGTTTTGTAATAAGTTTCTGCAGCCTGGAAAACAGTTACCGCGCTATCAAGCTTGATGATTAAATCGTTATAAATAGTTTGTGCATCATCATACTTAGGCGCCTGGTATTTTACAGGGTTAAATGCCTGTGAATAGGGCACATTGCCATAAACGTCAACTAACCTTGAAAACATAAGCGCTTCCATAGTTTTGGCAACACCTACATAAAATGGCAAGCCATTAACAGTACCGGCAGTTTCAATATAATGATACCTGTTTAATGTACTGTATTCAGCAGCCCAATCAGCATCTGTCATGCTATTATTAAACTGGTATTGCTCATTTATAGGATCACTTACGTAGCTACCACTACGTGACCAATAACCCATGTATCTGTTAACATTCGGGAAATCTGTACCAATGTCAGCAGCTGCACCTGTTAAAGCGGCAGACAACACCACGTTTGGCGTAACCACAGTAGGCTGGTTAGGGTTATTGTTAACATCCAGATATTTTTTACACCCTGATGCGAACACCGTGGTAATAAAAAGTAATATTATAGTTTTTTTCATCATCGTAATTTTTAATATTCTATTAAACCAGGTGATTAAAATGTAACTGTTAAATTAGCTCCATAAAATCTGGTAGGAGGCATCTGGGCATCAGATGTAGCACCAACCGCGTTACCATTACCTGCGTCACTAAATTCAGGGTCAGAGAAAATGTTTGATTTAGGTACAAACATTAATAAGTTTCTTCCTATTAAACTTACACTGGCTCTTTTAATAAATGGCACATTAGCTAAGAAGCTTTTTGGAACATCATAAGTAAGGTTAGCCTCTCTTACTTTCCAGAAAGCAGCGCTGGTTACATAAATACTACCTATATCACTACCGTAAACTTCTGGCCAGAAACCGTCACCCTGGATATTGCCACCATTATTAACAGCTACGCTTGTGTTGTTTACGTATTTGCCGCCCTGAGATACCACTGAGTTAGGATATATAAAACGTTGACGACCATTTTCTGCTGACTGAGCGCCAATACCTTCGAAGTTAAGATTCGCACCGTTTGCATTCATGACCTCATAACCACCACGGTAATCAAGCACGACAGAAAAAGTGAAGTTTTTATAGCTAACTGAGCTGGTTAATCCTAACATTTGTGTAGGAGTTGTATTTCCGTACACTTTTTCAGTAGGGTCAACAGTTGGGCGGCCTGTTGTAGGGTCAACAATAACCTTGCCTGTTGCCGGGTCTCTAACCCAGTCGTTTGTTTTAATAACAGGGTATGACTGGCCTTGTATAGCATATATACCACCGCCTACACCATCACCAAATGAACTGATCTGAACTTCACCGCCTGGTAAATCATTAATGATGTTATGGTAGTGCGAGTAAGTAGCACCAACATTCCAGGTAACTGCTCTTGATTTAATCACGATCACGTTCAGGTCAAATTCTTCACCTGTGTTGGTAACCAAACCAACGTTAACTAATTTTTGAGTAAAGCCTGTTGCAGCAGATACGTCGGCTGTTAAGCTTTCATCTCTGGTTTTACTTTGATAGTAATCAGCTTTTAAGCTAATTCTGCCATCCAAAAAGCCTAACTCTGTACCAAACTCATATTCAGTAGTTTTTTCAGGCTGGATATCTGGGTTTAAATAAAGTGATGATTGTGAATAACCACCTATTGAACCATAAGGGTATCCTGATGGTGGAACAAAGGGGTTAACTAAAGAGTAAGCACCGTAAGGGTTACCGTTTGTACCACCGATATTGATGTTAGCAACCTTTGAGTAAGCAGCGGTTAATTTACCGTAGCTTAATATTTTATTATCTTTTAATGCTTTTATATTATTTGTGAAAATATAAGATGCACTTACAGATGGATATTCAAAATGATCATGACCTGCAGCCAATACCGAGTTCCACTCATCGCGGTTTGTAGCGGTTAAGTATACGAAATCTTTGTAGCCTATAGTTGCCTGCTCATAAAAAGAATAATCTCTTTGTGTATAGCTAGCCTCGCCATAATCAGGTACACCAAGTACACTGCCAATGTTATAATCGCCAGGGAACTGTAATGCATCACCCTGAAGTTGAAGAAACCTCTGGTAACGTTGCTCCATGTTATAACCGGCTAAAGCATTTAAGCTTATATCACCGAATTTTTTGTTGAAGGTCGCGTAAAGGTCATTATTAAGCCTTTGTTCAAAATATGTAGCGTCATATTCTGCAGGGGCAAGGTAGCCTTGTGCAGACGGAACGTTACCGGCACCTTGTGGATCGGCAATTGCCCATGGAGCAAATGTGATACCTGCCCTGGTGTATTTATATTGCTCAGTAGTTTGGGTTACACCAATCCTATCAGCAATTGATAACCATGGGCTTATTTTATACGCAAGATTTAATGTACCTAACAGGTTATAAGTGTCACGTTTATCCCTTGAGTTGGCGATAGTCCAGTAAGGGTTAGTCGAGTAAGCGCTGTAATATGAGTTAGGGTTACCATACTGGCTGGTAGGATCTTTAAAATCCTGAAGTGGAATATCCGGAGGTGTATTTAATACCTCGAAAAATAAAGGCCTGCCTGAGAATACACCTGCTGATTGCAAACCACCTGATGTACTTGCCTGGTTGTAGCTATTACCTGCTTCGTTTACGTTGTTCTGGTCATAAGTAACCTTGTAATCAGCATGAAAATTACCATAATCCTGGCTACCTGCAATAGTAAGGTTGTCTCTTCTTGAATGATCATCAGGAACGATGCCATTGGTTGAGATATCCTGCGCACCTAAGTAAAATGTACCATGGTCAGTACCTGCTGAATATGAAGCGCTTAACTGGTTTTGCAAGCCAGTTCTGTAGAAATCTCTTGTAGCGTTCTTTTTATAGCTGTAAGGAGTATACAACGAGTCATAACCTGTAACGGTAGTACCGTCAGCAGCAAAAATAGGTGATAACGCTATTAAAAGCGGACTGCCGTTAAAAGCCGGGCCGTAAGCCTCGTTCTCATAACCCACAGGGTTAACTGTACCATTAGCATTTACATACGCACCACCTTCACCACCGTAACCACCAAACTGAGTTTGTAATTTTGGCAGGTAAGAAAGCTCTTGTAAGTAAGTAGTATTACTTACAGTAATTGATGGCGCATTTTTTGAACCATGTTTTGTAGTGATGATCAATACACCATTTGATGCTTTTGAACCATAGATAGCTGCAGCAGTAGCACCTTTTAATATGGTTGTACTTTCAATGTCTTCAGGGTTAAGACTATTTAAATAGTTGGGATCATCGATCGGCACACCGTCAATAACCAAAAGAGCCTCGTTGTTACCAGTGATAGACCTGTTACCACGTAATACAATACGTACTTGCGGGTCTACGCCGTTATCGGTTAAGTTTACCTGTAAGCCAGAAACTTTACCAGCTAAGCCGGTCGCTACATCAGTAACTTTAGCCTGGGTAAGTTCTTTTGTGCTAACAGTAGCTACCGAGTAACCTAACTCTTTAGCTTCCTTTTTAACGCCCAAAGCGCCGGTTACAACAACTTCACCAAGTGCTGTACTTGCTGGCTCAAGCGCTACGTTCAATACATTACCTTTTGGAGCAACTGATTGAGCGTTGTAACCAATAAATGTGAATTGTAGAGTTGCACCTGCTGGTGCTGTGATTGAGTACTTGCCCGCACTGTTGGTTACTACACCTCCAGTGTTGCCTTTTACTCTTACTGTTACTCCCGGAATGGGTAGGCCGTCGTCTTTGGCCGTAACCGTACCAGTAACTGTACGGTTTTGTGCGAACACCTGTGTAATACTTAACATCAGGAAACACAAACTTACTAGTAGAAGTTTTTTCATTTTGTTAATAATAAGATCAGTTA
>JAMFSA010000252.1 GCA_026225055.1 Mucilaginibacter xinganensis
AAGCTTACGGAGGCGTGGTTCCTGAACTTGCCTCAAGGGTTCATCAGCAAAATATCGTTCCTGCAGTTCAACAAGCACTATTGAACGCAAAAGTAAACAAAAATGATATCAATGCGGTGGCTTTTACGCGTGGCCCCGGACTTTTAGGCTCACTACTGGTTGGAGTGTCATTTGCTAAGGCTTTTGCCCTGGCTAAAAACCTGCCGCTTATTGAAATAAACCATATGCAGGCGCATGTATTGGCACATTTTATCGGCGACCGCAAACCTTCATTCCCATTTTTATGCCTTACCGTATCGGGCGGGCATACGCAAATAGTTTTAGTGAAAGACTATTTTGATATGGAGGTGATAGGCCAAACTACGGATGATGCCGCGGGCGAGGCCATGGATAAAACCAGCAAGATATTGGGCCTGCCCTATCCCGGCGGACCGTTAATTGATAAATATGCCCGCCAGGGAAACCCGGATGCTTATAAATTTCCCGAGCCAAAGATACCTGGCTTTGATTTTAGTTTCAGCGGGTTAAAAACAGCTATTCTATATTTCATCCAGAATAATGTAAAGAGTAATCCGAATTTCATTCAGGAGAATTTAGCTGATATCTGCGCCTCGGTTGAAAAACGCATAGCCACCATTTTATTGAATAAGCTAAAGAAAGCTGCCGATGAATATGGCATTAAAGATATTGCTTTAGCAGGCGGTGTATCTGCCAATACTGGTTTACGTGAGGGCTTGTTGGAAATGGGTGCAAAAAACGGGTGGAACTGCTTTATCCCTAAACTGGAATATTGTACTGATAACGCCGCCATGATAGCCATTGCCGGTTACCATAAGTACCTGAAAGGTGATTTTGTTGGGCAGAATATCGCGCCATTGGCGAGGATGCCATTATAATTAGTGATTTACCGAATGAGTGAATTAGTGATTGAAGGATGTGTGTTAATAATTAAAATATAACTTTGTAAAGTGTGAGTTGGGATTTAATTTCAGTAAATCACTAATTCACTAAATCAATAATTACTAATATGAACGGTGCGTCGGTAATTTTTTATGCGGTTTTTGTGTTGCCGCTTCTGGCATTTTTAATATGGATCATGCGCCAGGATAAGCGCAAAGGCAAAATAGGACTAATCGTTTTATTAGTCACCGTTATTGGTGTTATTGCTTATATGTATGTAAAAAAGATGTTCGCCCTTGATGGGCCGGTTTATAATACACCTGCTATGCTGGTGGGTTAATAAAATAAACCAGTCATCCTGAATTTATTTCACTGTTGTTCGGCATGACGGTCTTATATAAATAAAGAAAGCCTCTCTGTTAAAACAGAGAGGCTTTCTTTATATTATCAGTGTAATCCCTTAAATCAGGAAAATCCTGGTTCTTACGCTTCTGCTAAATGCTCTCCGGTAACTACTTCTTTAATTTTCACTTCCAGCTCCTCCATTAATTCGGGGTTATCCATAATTAATTGTTTAACTGCATCACGGCCCTGGCCCAGGCGGGTTTCGCCATAGCTGAACCATGAACCTGCCTTTTTAATGATATTGTGCTCAACACCCAAGTCAATGATCTCGCCTGCTTTTGAAATACCTTCGCCAAACATAATATCAAATTCAGCTATACGGAACGGCGGAGCCACTTTATTTTTAACTATTTTAACTTTTACACGGTTACCTGATACTTCATCGCTATCCTTGATCTGTGATATACGGCGAACATCCAAACGTACCGAAGCGTAGAATTTTAACGCGTTACCACCGGTGGTAGTTTCAGGGTTACCAAACATTACGCCGATCTTCTCGCGCAACTGGTTGATGAAGATACAGCAACATCCTGTTTTGCTGATGGTACCGGTTAATTTACGCAATGCCTGCGACATTAAACGAGCCTGTAAGCCCATTTTAGAGTCGCCCATTTCACCTTCAATTTCACTTTTAGGTACCAATGCAGCAACCGAGTCGATAACTAATATATCAATAGCACCTGAGCGGATCAGGTTATCGGCAATTTCCAAAGCCTGCTCACCATTATCCGGTTGTGATATTAAAAGGTTTTCTACATCCACCCCTAATTTTTTAGCATAAAAGCGGTCGAACGCGTGCTCCGCATCAATAAAGGCTGCAATGCCGCCTTTCTTTTGTGATTCAGCAATGGCATGTATGGCCAGCGTGGTTTTACCAGATGATTCAGGTCCGTAGATTTCAACAACCCTGCCTTTAGGCAAGCCACCAACGCCTAAAGCGATATCAAGCCCTAATGAGCCGGTTGATATTACTTCAATTGGTTCGATAGCGGTATCGCCCAATTTCATGATCGTTCCTTTTCCGTATGATTTCTCCAGCTTATCCAGTGTAAGCTGCAGTGCCTTCATTTTTTCTGCGTTCGCGTTGCTCATTGTTTTAATTATTCTCTAACAAATGTATAATTAATTATTTACAAATACTAATATTTTTAGTAAAAATATATTTTATCCATTTTTGTCATTCTGAGTGATAGCGAAGAACCTACCCGCGTACTACTAAGCGACTGGTGAACCATTCGCCTGTATAATAGATTCTTCGCTATCACTCAGAATGACAAAAAAGATTTGAATCCTAATGTAAAGATACCCCCATTATAAAAAACGTTATTAACAATCCTTAATATCACAAACCTTTTTTCCTAACAATACCGGGTTTGCGGGCGCGTTTGTTTTCGGCATCCTTAACACCTTCGGCACCGTAGCGGCGGGCCATTTTGGCTATGCGTTCTTCAAGAGTCTCCGTAGTTAATTTTTCACGGCCCAAGCTATCCACCATTATCGGGAACGCGAATGGCGTTGGGCGTTCAATGGTTTTTAGGATGATGCTTTGCTTGCTGATACGCTGCAAAGCCATGCGTAAACGAAACTCTTCTAATTGAAAAGCAAGCGCCTCATTATATGCCTGCCGCACCAATAAATTATCCGGCTCATATTCGCTGAAAACTTCAAACAACAATGAGGTTGATGCCTGTAAATGCTTATTCTTTACCTGCTGACCGGGATAGCCGGTAAACACCAGTCCGCCGATGTGGGCGATATCCCTGAAACGCCGCCGGGCCATTTCATTGGCATTAAGGCTGTGCTGTATATCTTCCAATAAATTATCAATGGAAAAGAAATCGGCGTTTTCCAACACTTCTTCAATCGGCACATCATCATCAGTTAATAGCTCGAAGCCATAATCATTCATGGCGATGGAGAAGCTGGCGCTTTTTATTTTACTGATGCGATAAGCCAGCAATGATGCCATACCCTCGTGTACCAACCGTCCTTCAAAAGGATAGAACAGCAAATGATGCCCCTCGCGGGATTTGAACGACTCGACTAAAAACTCATGACTTTGCGGCAGGTGTGATAATTTCTCCTGTAACTGAAAAAGTGGCTTCAGGGCGATAACTTCTTCGTCCTGTTCAATGCCGTGGGCCACCTCATCCAGCTTATCGCGAAACACGGCTGCCAGTTGTGATGATAGCGGCATCCGCCCACCGTTCCAACTGGGGATGATACCTTTGGTGGCGTTTGATTTTTTTACGTAGGCGGTCATCTCCTTCACCCTGATAAATTCCAGGCTTCGGCCCGCGAACCAGAATACATTGCCGGGCCTAAGTTTGGAAATGAAATTTTCCTCAATAGTACCCAAACTACCGCCGCTTAACCATTTTACACGGATGCTTAATTCACTGGTTATGGTGCCGATGCTAAGGCGGTGGCGCATGGCTACCCTTCTGCTGTTTACCTTATATAGTCCATTCTCCACTTCTACCTTTAAAAATTCATCATACTGCGCCAGTGTTTTGCCACCGTTGGTAATAAAATCCAATAATTGGTTAAACTCATTACGGGTAAGATCGGCAAAAGCAAAGGTGGTTCTCACCTCGTTAAACAATTCATCGGCACGAAAACCATCGGATACCGCCAGCGTAACCATGTATTGGATCAGCACATCCATGGTGAGCAGCATGGGGTCGCGACTCTCGAAAATTCCTTTCTTTATAGCTTCCTTTAAGGCTGCACCTTCCAGTAATTCCAACGAGTGGGTGGGCACAAAATATGCTTTTGATATCGCGCCCGGATGGTGCCCGCTCCGGCCGGCCCGCTGCATAAACCTTGCAACACCCTTTGGGCTACCCACCTGCACAACAGTATCCACCGGGCGAAAATCCACACCCAAGTCCAAACTTGAGGTGCATACTACCACTTTTAAAGCCTCGGCATGCAGGGCAGCTTCAACCCAGTTGCGAAGCTCGTTATCCAGCGAGCCGTGGTGCATGGCCATAATGCCGGCATATTCGGGGTAATTATCCAAAATGGCATGATACCAGATCTCTGATTGTGAGCGGGTATTAGTAAATATGAGCGTGGTTTTGCTCTTCGCTACCAGCTCCATCACCTGCGGGAGCAACTTTATGCCGATATGCCCAGCCCAGGAGTAGTTCTCAATATTTTCAGGAATGATGGATTTAATCAGCAGTTTCTTTTCCAGGTTGGCCCGCACCATTACAATTTTTTCAGCAGGGAAATTATTGCCGAGCAGTACCTCGGCGGCTTGCTCGAGGTTACCGATTGTTGCGGAGATGCCCCAGATGCGAAGTTGGCAATTTTCAGTGGGCAGTTCGCTGTTATCTGTTAACTGTCCGCTGTTATCTGCCAACTGAAAACTGCCAACTGAACAAAGGCCTTTAAGGCGGGACAAGCCTAACTCCACCTGTACCCCTCTTTTTGTGCCTAATAGTTCATGCCATTCGTCAATAACTACTACCTGCAAACCTGCAAATATCTTAGGGTATTCCTTTTGGGCGAGCATGAGGTGCAGGCTTTCGGGTGTGGTGAGCAGCACTTCGGGCAGTTTCTTTTTCAGGGCCTGTTTTTCAGCGGTGGATGTGTCGCCGGTGCGGGTGGCTATATGCCACGGGAGGCCTATCTCATCGCAAACCTCCTGCATGGCTTTTTTAATATCATTGGTAAGTGCACGCAGCGGCGTTATCCACAACATGAGCAGGCCGTTGTTTCTGCGGGTAGTATAGGTATCGGGATATTTATTGATGTAATCGGCCAGGAAAGGCAGGAACAGGGCGAAGGTTTTACCGCTGCCGGTAGGCGCGTTGAGCAAGCCGGAAAAACCATTTAAATAGGCTGCCTCCATTTCGCTTTGAAAGGCGAATTGCTCCCAGTTTTTTTGCTTATACCATTGCTGTATTACCTGCTGGCCCCGTGTTATCATTATAGCGCTAACAAATTAATAGTATTTTAGTTATACCTTGT
>JAMFSA010000253.1 GCA_026225055.1 Mucilaginibacter xinganensis
AAAATATATAACTTATTGAAACATTGTCAAAAAACGCATTTGTAAATGTTTTTGTAAATAAAAATTCTTTGAATGGTAACTAAAATAATAGATTGCGCATCATAATAATGTCTGTTTTATTATAGTTGTAAAAGTTGGCAACAATATTGTTGATAAGTGTAAATAAACACGCCACAATTAATAAAACAATTTATTAAATTAGTGTCGTACAAATTAGAAAGGTATATATGGAAGCTAAATTTTCGCCGCGGGTTAAGGATGTTATTCAATATAGCAGGGAAGAGGCTTTACGTCTTGGGCATGATTACATTGGTACAGAACACCTTTTACTCGGTTTAATACGCGATGGAGACGGTGTAGCTATTAAACTACTTAAAGAGTTAACCGTTGATACCGCCAAATTGCGCCGCGCCGTTGAAGACGCCGTGAAGGGCACAATAGGCACTAATGTACATATCGGAAGCATCCCATTAACTAAACAAGCAGAAAAAGTATTGAAGATAACTTACCTTGAAGCTAAAATATTTAAAAGTGATGTAATTGGTACTGAGCATTTACTGCTGTCTATTTTGCGTGATGAAGATAACATTGCATCGCAGATTTTAATGCAGTTTAATGTTAACTACGAGATATTTAAGGGTGAAGTTGAATCGCATAAAAATGATGTGACCGACGAAATGCCCGGCTCACCTACAGGGGGTGAAGATGAATTTAAAGAAGACGACTCTTTTAGCCAGCCTAAAAAGGTATCCGACATTAAATCAAAAACACCTGTGCTGGATAATTTTGGCCGCGATTTAACAAAAGCAGCTGAAGATGGCCGCCTTGACCCGATAGTCGGTCGTGAGAAAGAAATTGAACGTGTATCGCAGATCTTATCCCGCCGTAAAAAGAATAATCCTATTTTAATAGGCGAACCTGGCGTAGGTAAATCGGCAATTGCAGAGGGTTTGGCCCTGCGCATTGTACAACGCAAAGTATCACGTGTGTTGTTTAACAAACGCGTAGTTACGCTTGACCTGGCTTCATTGGTTGCCGGTACTAAATACCGCGGTCAGTTTGAAGAGCGCATGAAAGCGGTAATGAACGAACTGGAAAAATCTCCTGATGTAATTTTATTCATCGATGAGATCCATACCATAGTTGGCGCGGGTGGTGCCTCTGGCTCACTTGATGCATCAAATATGTTTAAACCGGCTTTGGCACGCGGAGAGATCCAATGCATTGGCGCAACAACATTAGATGAATACCGCCAATACATTGAGAAGGATGGCGCTTTAGACCGTCGTTTCCAAAAGGTAATGGTTGAGCCTGCTACTCCTGTTGAAACCATCGAGATACTGAACAGGATCAAAGAAAAATACGAAGAGCACCACGGCGTAACTTATACTCCCGAAGCTATCAATGCCTGCGTTGCTTTAACCACAAGATATATTACCGACAGGTTTTTACCTGATAAGGCAATAGATGCACTGGATGAATCAGGATCCCGCGTTCACTTAACCAATATCCATGTTCCGCAGAACATTCTGGATATTGAGCAAAAGATAGAGCTGATCAAGGTTGAAAAGAATAAAGTTGTTCGCAGCCAGAAATACGAGGAAGCAGCTAAGCTTCGCGATACTGAAAAACACCTGCTTGAAGAACTTGACCAGGCTAAAGCCGTATGGGAAGCTGAAACAAAATCAAAACGTTACACTGTAACCGAAGATAATGTTGCTGAAGTTGTAGCCATGATGACCGGTATACCGGTACAAAAGGTTGGTCAGGCTGATAGCCAGAAACTGCTGAACATGTCTGAAACCATTGGCGGAAAGATCATTGGTCAGGAAGAGGCGATCAAGAAATTAACCCGCGCTATACAGCGTACACGTGCAGGCTTAAAGGATCCTAAAAAGCCGATAGGTTCATTTATATTCTTAGGCCCAACAGGTGTTGGTAAAACCGAGCTTGCTAAAGAGCTTGCCCGTTTTATGTTTGATACCGAAGATGCGCTGATACAAATTGATATGAGCGAATACATGGAGAAATTCGCGGTATCTCGCTTAGTAGGAGCGCCTCCGGGCTACGTAGGCTATGAAGAAGGCGGACAGCTTACTGAAAAGGTACGCCGTAAACCATACGCTGTTGTATTGTTGGATGAGATTGAAAAAGCTCACCCTGATGTATTCAACATACTGTTACAGGTATTGGATGAAGGCCAGTTGACCGATTCATTAGGCCGCAAGGTTGATTTCAGGAATACCATCATCATCATGACATCAAATATTGGTGCACGCCAGTTGAAAGATTTCGGTCAGGGTGTAGGTTTCAGTACTAATGCCAAAACCAACCAGGCTGATGCTCACTCAAGAGGCGTTATTGAGAATGCTTTAAGGCGCGCTTTCGCTCCTGAGTTTTTGAACCGTATTGATGATGTGATCGTGTTTAACTCATTAGGTAAAGACGAGATCTTCAAAATTATCGATATCGAACTGGCTTACCTGTTCAGCAGGGTTAACAGCCTTGGATATAAAATTGAGCTTACCCTTGGCGCTAAAGAGTTTATTGCCGAGAAAGGATATGATTCGCAATTTGGTGCCCGTCCGTTAAAACGTGCCATCCAGAAATATTTGGAAGACCCAATTGCTGAAGAAATACTGAAAGGCGAGCTTAGCGAGGGCGATACGATGGAAGTGGATTATGATAAAGAAGCCAACGAAATAAAGATCGTCGACAGAAAAGGTGAGAAGAAAAAGCCTGAAGAAGAAGAGCAGAAATAATTGAATACTTTAATAAAAAAATGCCCGTTAATAACTTAACGGGCATTTTTTATTGTTGCAAAAACGTTAAATAATGTTAAAAACGCGGTTCATTTTAAAAAAGCAACAAAAAATATAAACCTTATTTAAACCTTTTTGCGGAACTTTGGTCTATATAAAAAACTAAGCATCTCATTATGAAAAAAATCTTATTCTCATTATTAATTGGCGGGGGGGTGTTAGCGCTGGCTTCGTGTACCAAAAATTACGCTGTAGTACCAAATCAAACTGTGTATGCTGATATTAAAACAAGTGATTGGGGAGCCTACAGCAATGGTTTAACTGATACAGTTATGATCTACCCTCAAAAAGGAAGTAATTTCGGAGCGGGGTCAGATGGTATCCTGGTGTATTTAACCTTTGATGGTGGTAATACTTATGAGCAAATCCCGTATGTGTTCGATAATAGAAATTATAGCTATGTTTATGATAAAGGAGCTATCCAATTGTTTGTACAATCATCAGATGGCACAAAACCAGTTACTGCTCCAGCCCCTTTAACCGCAAAAGTTATATTGGTTCCGTCGAACTAATGTATTTGAGTAGTGATTAGTTGATTAGAGATTAGTAGCTGCACTTAAAAGTTATTCAAGAGAAAAGCCCTGATAAAATCAGGGCTTTTCTCTTTTTACTATTTTTAGTCTCTATTTAACTAATTAACAGGTTTTCAACTAATCTCTAATCAACTAATTAACCAGTCAACTAACTTACTCTTTTTCCATCTGCTCAATAACAGCTTGCGATACACCGGTGAAGGAGAAGCCGCCATCATGGAAAAGATTTTGCATGGTAACCATTTTGGTCAGATCAGAGAACAGGCTCACGCAATAATCAGCACATTGATCAGCAGATGCATTACCCAGCGGACTCATTTTTTCAGCATAGCTGATAAATCCGTCAAAGCCTTTAACACCTGAACCTGCAGTGGTGCGGGTTGGAGATTGTGATACGGTATTGATACGCACTTTTTTCTCAACGCCGTAGAAATAGCCAAAGTTACGGGCTATGCTTTCCAGCATCGCTTTACCATCAGCCATATCATTATAGCTAGGGAACACACGCTGACCGGCGATATAGGTTAAGGCCACAACTGATCCCCATTCGTTAATAGCATCTTCTTTCATAGCTATCTGCAATACGCGGTGTAAGCTGATGGCTGAAATATCAAGGCCCTTGTGGGTGAAATCGTAATTATTTTCGGTGTAAGGAATGTTTTTGCGCACGTTAATGCTCATGCCTATTGAGTGCAGTATAAAATCAACACCTCCACCAAAATGTTCTTTAGCTTTTACAAAAAGGTTGGTGATATCCTCGGCATTGGTAACATCCGCAGGGATAACCGGGGCATTGATCTCTTCAGCAAGTTTATTGATAGTGCCCATACGCAAAGCGATAGGCGCATTAGTTAACACTATTTCGGCACCCTCGGCATAACAATGCTGAGCTGTTTTCCAGGCGATGGAGTTTTCATCCAGTGCGCCAAAGATGATTCCTTTTTTGCCTTTTAATAAATTATAAGCCATGTTTTAGTTTTGTTTATCGGGGTGTAAAGTTATAAAATAAGTTTGCAGTTTATCAATCTTTGTCATGCTGAAGAATGAAGCATCTAATATGCAACTGTGATTATACGTTTGAAGATCCTTCACTATCGTTCAGGATGATAAATGGTTATTGGGATAACAACTCCCTCGCATTTTGCAGCGCGCTTTCACCCGGCTTATCACCGCTCAGCATTTTGGCAATTTCCAGCACACGTTCCTGTTCGCTTAGTTGTTTAATGCGGGTATTGGTTATAGCGCCTTCATCATCCTTATAAACAAAATAATGGCTTTGGCCTTTGCTGGCAATTTGCGGCAGGTGAGTTATGGTAATCACCTGTAAGTTTTCGGCAAGGTGTTCCATTATCTGCCCAACTTTATTGGCAACCTCACCGGATACACCTGTATCTATCTCATCAAAAATGATGGTTGGCAGGGCAGTGTTTTGCGCCACCAACGATTTAATGCTCAGCATCAGTCTTGAAAGCTCACCACCCGAAGCTACTTTACTCATTTCGGCAAGTGAATGACCTTTGTTAGCGGAGAATAGGAAGCGGATCACATCAGCACCTGAATCCCCCAAACCCCCTAAAGGGGAGTTATGTCCTGATAGATCTGCAAATAGATTAACCGCCTGCTGTAACTCCCCTTTAGGGGGTTTGGGGGACTGCTCAATTTTCAAATTCGAGTTCCCCATGCCCATTTCAGCAAGCGTACTTAATATCTCTTGCTCAATGGCCGGGATAACTTTTGTACGGTTGGCCGATAATTCGGCAGCCAATTGTTCCAGTTCCCTTTTATCGGTATCCAGTTGTTTTTGCAACTTCTCTATCGCTTCATCGCCAAATACGGCTTGTTGTATTTTTTCGGATAGATCATCCTGGATCTGCAATAATTCTGCATTGGTGTTTACACGATGTTTTTTTTGCAGGTTATAGATCAGGCTGAGTCGGGTATTGATCTCCTCAGCGCGGGGCTCATTGGTATGGGTGCGCTGCTCAATGGTTTCAATTTCTACCGCTATATCTTTTAGTTCGATAATAGCGCTGTTTAAACGCTGGTACAGTTCGGTAATCTCAGGATTAAATTTTTCAAGTATGGAAAGCTGGTGCCCGGCCTCGCGTAATTGCAATATGGCGCTGGTTTCGCCCTCGTTCATCAAATAGTTAGCGCCTGTGAGGTTGCGTTTTATTTCTTCGGCATTGTTCAGCGTATATAATTCCTGTTCTAATGATTCCTGCTCATCGGCAGCAAGATTTGCCTTTTCCAGCTCATCAAACTGAAACTGGTAGTAATCCAGGTCGGCTTTTGCTTTATCGCTATCATCTATCAGCTGCTGTAATTTGCTGATAGACTTTTTATAAGCCTTATATTTGGTGCGATAATCATTCAGCAAGCCATCATGCTTGGCAACAGAATCAACAACCAGCAATTGAAAATCGGGGTCGTTGATCTCCAGCGTAGCATGTTGCGAGTGGATATCTATCAGCTTTTCGCCTAAGGCTTTTAAATTGGTAAGGTTTACCGGGGTGTCGTTTACAAAGGCCCTTGATTTGCCATCGGCAGAGATCTCGCGCCTTAAAACGGTTTCGGTTTCGTAATCAAGGTCGTTATCCTCAAAAAAGGATTTCAAATGAAATCCTTCTATCCTGAATGATCCTTCGATCACACATTTTTTTTGCTGATTAAAGAAGTAGCGGCTCTCGGCACGCGCGCCTAAAATAAGGGAAAGGGCGCCAAGTATAATTGATTTACCCGCGCCCGTTTCGCCTGTAAGTATGTTCAATCCTTTATCAAAACTGATCTCAAGATTGTCAATTAAAGCATAGTTACTAATAGAAAGCCTTTGGAGCATAGCGTTAAAATAAGAACGCT
>JAMFSA010000254.1 GCA_026225055.1 Mucilaginibacter xinganensis
ACGCTTTTATGTTCAAAGCCTTATCGGGTAAACCTAAAGCAATTACATATAGCGTGTCTCCTTTTGTAGTAAAACGTACATCGTGCCAATTAAATGGCTCTTTTTGATCTGCAAATTGCCCGCTGGCCGATTTTGTAGGGCCTTCACCATAGATTTTCCATGGCCGCGTCGCATATATAGCGCCGCCGTTAACATCAAGCCACTTACCTGTGCCCAATAAGACCTGTGTTTCTTCGTCGGTAATCGTACCATCGGATTTAGGGCCGATGTTCAGCAATAAATTCCCGTTCTTACTTACAATATCAATGAGGTTGGTAACTACATAGCGTGCATCTTTAAAAGTATTATTGGTAGTATAGCCCCATGATTTGTTACCGATAGCATCGTCAGTTTGCCATGGTAAAGGTCTTATGCTGCCCAATTTTCCGCGCTCCAGGTCGAGCACGGCCACACCTTCAGGGTAGGCAGTGTTCTTATAATTAAGCACAACCCCCTTATTCCACTCCAGGCCTTTATTGTAATAAAATGCAGCAAATGATTTGCGATAAGGGTCAAGGGCTGGCTGTTCTATCCACCAATCAAACCAAACCAGTTGGGGCTGATACTTATCAACTAGTTCAATATCACGCATCAGCCAGTCATTCATAAATTCAGGAGACATGGTAAGACTCTGTTCTTGGGCCGGCCCATAATACGCTTCATTTTTCGGATCGATAACATCCGAATCAAAATGGCGGCCGCCGTTAAAAAACCACCAGTGTTCTATCCGGTGCGATGACAAACCAAATATGAGGCCCTGTTTTTTAATTTCTGCGGCAAGTTCGCCAATAACGTCCCTCTTCGGGCCCATATTATAGGCATTCCACTTAGAGAACGCCGTTTTATACATTGCAAATCCATCGTGATGCTCCGCAACGGGCACAACATATTTAGCGCCGGCTTTTTTAAATAAAGTTACCCAAGCCTGAGGATCAAATTTTTCGGCTTTAAACATGGGGATGAAATCCTTATATCCAAATTTGCTTTGTGGACCGTAAGTTGCCGCATGATGTTTATAGGCATCGGATCCCTGGATGTACATATTACGGGGATACCACTCAGAATCATATGCAGGCACGGAATATACCCCCCAATGGATAAATATCCCGAATTTAGCATCGCGGAACCACTCGGGTGTTTTATATTGGGATAGTGATTCCCAGTTGGCCTGGTAAACTTCCTGCGCTTGAACGCTGGTTTTTAATAATAAAAGTAAGGATAATCCTAAGATGGTAGTTTTTAGTGCTTTCATTGATGCATTATTTAAAAGTATAATTTTTATTCTTTGATATCTATAAGTGATAATATGATGAACTGGCTTGGTTTGTGTTACGGATTATCCACTGAAACCATAGCCTTAATTACCCCGGTATCCGGTTTAAGCCATCTTGCGAATTCATCTTTTACCGCGCTGAATTTTACACTATGCGTAATGTATTTTAAGGGATCGATCAGTTTGTTTCTGATGGAGTCAATCACATATTCAAAATCAGCGAGGGTAGCATTGCGGCTGCTCATTAAGGTGCCTTCTCTTTTATGAAATTCAGGGTGACTAAAGTTAATGTCGCCTTTTTGCAGGCCTATCAGCACATACCTTGCCCCATGGCCCATGTATTGGAAAGCCGTATTGATCGCTTTAAGGTTACCGGTAGCATCAATAACTACCGTTGGCATATTGCCATTGGTGATTTTACTTAACTGTTGGGCAACATTAGCCGATCGAGCATTTATAGTATAAGGTACATGTAATTTATCTTTACAAAATTGAAGACGGGTTTCGTTAATATCTAATGCAATTACTGTAGCCCCTTTTATGCGGGCATATTCCATAGTACCTAAACCTATTGGGCCAGCGCCTATTATCAGCGTAAATTCTCCAGGCTTTATACATGCACGGTTTACACCATGCGCGCTAATAGCCAATGGCTCAACTAAAGCAAGTTCGTCGAAAGTAAGCCCATTGCCATGCAGTAATGTATAGGAAGGGACCATAAGATATTGTGCCATACCGCCGTCAATATGTACACCGCATACTTTAATATGTACACAGCAATTGGTTTTGCCTACACTACATGCTACACAATGCCCACAATTAAAATAAGGAATAAAGGTGACTCTCTCGTTGATTTTAAATCCCGGCGCATTATCAAAAGCTACTAATTCTCCCGATAATTCATGTCCCAAAATACGAGGATAAGCGAAATAGGGTTGAATTCCTTCAAATGCATGCAGATCGGTCCCGCAAATACCAATTCTTTTTATTTTAATAATAGCGTGCCCTGGCTCAAGTACGGGTGCATTCCGTTCCTCATATTTAAATGTTCCAGGCTTTACACATACTAATGTTTCCATTTATTATTTGATGGTTTGGTTTTGTAAATTGTAATGACATTTTTTAACATACCCCAGATAATTAACAATATGGTTACAAACGTAAATGACAATAAATTTTTGGCTGGTATAAAGCCAACGATCTCGCCTTTTAGTAATAAGCTTTAGACATTGTTAAATAAAAGGTTATTTGATAAATAATTGATTCATCAAATAAAGCGAGTTATGATCGCTATCAATTGTGAATTATTATCATCTTATTGAGGAATTCTACCATGATAATTTATTTTTGTGCTTATTAGATGAATATTTGCTTAAATTGCTATTATGAAGCCCCAATTACTTAAAGTTAATCGCGAAGCAATACATTCGTTTAAAGCCAGACAGGATAAGCAGCCCAATATTAATAATCGGTGGCATTATCACCCCGAGATCGAGCTTATTCATTTTCACAAAGGGGCTGGAACGCAATTTGTTGGGGATAATATTAAAAGATTTGGTCCAGGCGACATGGTTTTGGTGGGCAGTAACTTGCCACATTACTGGAAATATGACGACGATGTAGATAAACTTGCTGACGACATGCCTTATTCAACCGTTATCCATTTTTTCGATAATTTTTGGGGAAGCGGTTTCCTGGAATTGCCAGAAAATAAATCGATAAAATCAACGCTTGAAATTGCCAGGTCAGGCTTGCAGATCATAGGTAAGACACAGCAGGATATTGCTAACGCAATGCAGGCTATCCTGGTTACGGAGGGGCCTAAAAGAATAATAATGCTGATTGAAGCTTTAATGGCTATAGGTGATTGTACTGCAAAGAAAACATTATCTTCTTTGGGTTTTAGCCAGAATTTCGAAGAGGCGGATAAGGACAGGATCAACTTGATATATGATTATTCTTTTGCGAATTTCAAAAATAGGATTTCGCTGGAAGAGATTGCAGGAATAGCTAATTTAAGCCAAAACTCCTTTTGCAGGTACTTTAAATCAAAGACTCAAAAGACTTATTCACAATTTATTACAGAGATTAGAATTGGCCATGCTTGCAAATTATTGATAGAAGATAAATTTAATGTAAAGCAGATTTGTTATGAGAGCGGATTTAACAATTTTTCCAGTTTTCATACAGCATTTAAAACCGTAACAAATAAAACCCCGCTCAACTATCAGCGTAACTTTTTGCCGAAGAGTACAGAAATAAAAAGCAACATTCATCGGGTCATATAGCTGTATAAGTTTAAATTGCTGTGTTCATCAAAAAGAATCCCGGCTGGTTATTAAGCTTCGGTTAAGCACAGGAGTAATTATAATCCTACTATCTGAAAGAACTTTTTTCATTGTGTGTTATTTTTATTAGTGACTACTACCGGGAAATGTATAAGTATTCAGTAGAAACGTATAAGGTAAGCGCAAGCCACGAAGTTAAAATGGACGAAGGCTATGGCCTGTTTTTTCATCCTGATTAACGGCACGTCCCTTGGCAGAAAAATCAGCGAGTACTTGTTTTTTAATTATGAAGCTAACGAAGCTTTACATATTTCGGACGATGAAAAGTTAATTTTAAAGGATTGCATCGAAAAAATAGAAAGAGAATATTCGCAAAATATAGATAAGCATACACAAGGGTTGATTGTAAGTAATATTGAATTATTGCTGAATTATTGTGACCGCTTTTACTACAGGCAATTTTTTACAAGAAGTAAAGTAAATAAAGACATTGTACAACGTTTTGAACATTTATTAAACGACTACTTTTCGCAGGAACAATTAATTGATGCAGGATTGCCTGATGTTAAATTTTTTGCGGCCCAACTAAATTTGTCGCCTAATTATTTATCGGACTTGTTGAACAGGTACACGGGCAAAACAACACAAGAACACATCCATCTAAAACTTGTTGACACTGCAAAATCGCTTTTATGGGGTGCCGGAAAATCAATCAGTGAAATTGCTTATGAACTGGGGTTTGAATATCCTTCGCACTTTACCAAGGTTTTTAAAACCAAAAAAGGTTTGACACCGCAACAATACAGAAATACAAACTAAAATTATTAAGAACAGTATACAACAAAAGTATTGCGGTATGTGGGGGACGGGCGTTGTAAGCATCACCATTATTTTTATATGTGGCGATCAGCATCTAAAGGATAAGTAATGATTTTAAGTGCAATTTAAAAGGAACAATGAGTTGATCATTGTTCCTTTTAACGTTTAAATTATCTGCCTTGGCTAATAATCCTCTATAAGAATGGATAAGCCTGTGAGAAGTAAGAGCTTAAGGTAAATGAGGTAGCAGATGGATTATCGCTCCAAGCCGGCGATACCAGGTTCATACCGGTTCCATCCCCGTTCCATGACCAGGCAAGAACCGCCCATCCTTTATTTTTAGCGTATTGAACCATTTGCTGCCAATTGCAGCTGCCGGAAGGTGCATAACCAAATTCGCCGATTATACAAGGTTTGCCTGTGGCCGACATATAATCAAGATCAGACTCTTGTGCGGTACGGTTCAAACTGTTAACATAGCCATTGGGGTAAATATGGTTTGACAGCACTATGTTACCATCATTTATTTTAGTTCCATTGGTGCCCAGTACTGCATCTTTAGTAATTACTACATCGTGCCCATATCCCGCGCAGTCGATTATAATAGGACCGCTATAAACTTGTCGCACAATAGGGATGGCCTGATTATAGGCGGCGGCAAACGCATTGGAGGTCATGGTTCCCGATCCCCACTCATTACAAAGGTTAATGGTGAAATTTCCGCCTAATGCTTTATAATTGTTTTTCCACCACGTTGCGGCCGTTACCAGGTCGCTCGCGTTGCTCGAGCCGCCATATTCATGAAAGGTGCATATCAGGCTGGTATAGCCGTTTGACCGGGCCTGGCTTATCCAGCCGGCAGCCTGTGATGTGCTTACACGGCTGGGATCTATTTCTATACGCAAGGTTTTGATATTACCTTGTTGTTTCATTAACGACCACCCGAAGTTTGGGTTTCCTCCGTTATAGTAGGATGGCTGCAAATCAACTCCGTCACTGAAACCTCCCGACAGGCTCGCCAAAGTTGAGCCCTTTGGTTTTGAGGACGATATAGTAGCGTTTTGCGGGGTGGTTTCTGAAGTCTTCGCTGAAGAATCCTTCTGACAGGAATCAAAAAAGAACGCTAATGATAAAGCGATAAAAAACAGCTTTGAAAATTTATTATTTATAGTTTGTTTCATTTTTTTAGAATTTATAATTTAAAAAATATTTGTTTAACTACGTTGCCGATGCATTGCCAGGCATTATATTAAAAATCGTTAAAGAGGCATTACGTTAGTGCTTCCCGGCTGAAAATGATGGTTAATTTACGGTTGCAGAATAGCTGTTAGCCTGGAAATTTAACCCGCCGCTTGATGAAGTGATCTCGAAGCCGAACTGTACCTTGTCCAGCGTGCTAAAGCTAGCTCCCCAGCCATTAGTGTTCTTTTTCCCTTGTATGTAATTCAGTATATCCTTTATATTAACGGTACCCGATGTTGTTTGGCTGTTGTTCAAAAAGGAATAAACTACATTTGAACCGTTTGAACCTTTATAAACGGTATAGATAGGCCCTCCGGAAGTTGGTTGTACGTTGGTGTAGCTTGCAACCGCGTTACCATTCGCATCGTAACTGGCAGCTATCGGTTTCGCACCGCCGCGCCAGTTTTCCCAAATCATAATTTCATAGGCATAATTACTGCACCAAATGTCATAGGTGCTTTCAAACGTGCCGCTGCCGGGCACAGTAACATTAAAGCTGCTGCTAACGGTGCTTAGCGAGCTAAATGTTTTATTAACACCATAGTCATCGTTTGGATATGATTTAACGCCATTCGTATTCGGCTGGTTAGACCATACGCCCCAGTTGCTGTAGGTGTTTGCCCAAACAGTTTGAGGGCCCGCGCCGCTTCCCCAAATGTCGTTTTCGATAGTGTAGCCGTTTCCGGCATTCCAGGTGGCGTATTGTGCAGTTGATGACCAGTTTGCTTCTACCTTAGCATCGGTTAAAGCTGGTGTGGGCGGTTGAGCGGCCTTCTGGCACGACGCCATAGCTAACGCTACAATTGATAATAAAAATACTTTCCTCATAATTTTTTAGGGTTGTTATTGGTTGCCCAAATCTAAACCTATAATTATTCAGAAGTTTTCACAGGTTGCTCAAAAGTTTGCGCTAATTTCTCATTCGGTTAATAAATATAACTTGTACTCAACTTTAGAAGGTGGATTTACAGGGCTATCTGCCAAATTCCTGTACCCAAATGCTGTTATATCTTGCAGCGCCAAAATCAACGTAAGTGCTGTCCATCATTGCCTTACAATGGTCCTCGCTTTTTTCCCAGGCATCCATTACCTGTACAACACTATTATAGCCTGTGGCGATGTTCTCGCCCATATACATACCGGTATACCCATCGGCTTGTGCTCTTTGTATGGGTGATGAACCGTTGGGCGCTATATGACTGAAATAATTATTAACGTACATGTCTTTTGCATGTTCGGCGGCGGCGGTTTCAAGTATATTGTTCCACTTAACCGGGGGTACAGGTGGCATATAGGTTGTGCCGCAGGTGCAACCGGTGCTTCTTAATGCGTTAACATCTGCAAGCATTGCTGCATGAATGTCCTCGGCCGAAGTGTTATTCTCTTTTTTACAACCGTAAATACTAAGGCATATAAGTATGCCAACCCCTATAATTATTTTCAATGGCGTTAATTGGTTGCTCAAGTTTAACTATTAGGTTGCAATTGGTGAAATTTTATAACGTAATATTTGCTTAAAGAAAAATAAATTTCACGCGACTAGTCCTTGTTGTATCTGGTTGTGTTCTATATATAACCAAACCTGTACCGTACCAATTATATAACCATTACCTGTAATAAGGAATATCTCCTGCAATTGAATGTTGTTTCAGCATTTATAGAAACTGCAGGATTATACGTGCTTAAATAAATGCAAAAATTATAATGGATAGTTTTTCCCCTGAAATGTCTTTTAGCAATGCTAAGCGTTTAGTGCATATTATTGATGATGACGATGATATGCGAATGATGATAAAATATGAGTTAAAAGATGATTACAGTATCATCGATTCAGCAAATGGCATCATAGGCTTTAATAAAACGATGGATATTTTACCTGATTTGGTTATTAGCGATATACAAATGCCCGGCATTAACGGCTTAAAATTATGCAAACTATTAAAGGAAAATTTACGCACAAGGCATATCCCTATAATTTTGATAACCGGTAATGTTGAAGAGGGGGGATTGCTTAACGGACTGGAACATGGGGCTGATGACTATGTAATAAAGCCCTTTAATTTTGATATTTTGAGAGCGCGGGTAGGGAACCTGATAAAAATAAGGCATCAGTTACTAAATATATCTTCAAACAGGTATTACCAGTCGCCCGATAATCGCGGGGGAACTAATAATAACGAACTGTTTTTAAGAAAGGCCTATGGGGTAGTTGAGCAGAATATTGATAATCCAGCCTTCGAGGCTAATGATTTTGCCAGGGCCATAGGTATGAGCCGTGCTCAAATTTATCGTAAAATAAAAATTGCTACCGGCCTTTCGGTCAAGGATTTTGTTCGTGTAACGCGCCTTAAAAAGGCGGAAGAATTGTTAACCAATACGGATAGCAATATTTCGGAAATTGCTTACCAGGTGGGCTTTAGTTCCATCGCCTATTTTTCCACTTCTTTTAGCCGCTACTTTAAGATTTCACCAACGAAATATATCTTGTTAAATAGAAAAATCAACAGATAAACTATTCCACCTGTTAGTTTTATGAGCGCCTAATTCTCGAGGGTAGGTAAGTTGTCAGAGCGTTTTCGCAGATCTTAATAAGTGCCAGCCCTTTGCTGAAGCAAAAGACTGGCAATATCGATTCAATTTTTGATATGCTAAGTATGACTATCTCGGATATGGTTATTTAATCTTTTCAAACCTTGCAGCCCAGCCGCCGCCCGATGCCAGGCTTATACTTAATTTATCGTTAGCGGTTACAGTTGTTACCGTTTTTTTATAATCGGTGGCATCCTTATTGGCATTTATTCCATCTTCAAAAAATATAGCGCGATAGCTGCCATTTCTTAGAAAAGATAGGTCAATAGTTAAATTTCTTTGGTCCCAATTGGTCATGGCGCCCGCATACCAGGTTGTGCCTTTACGGCGCGCTATACATACATATTCACCCACTTTTCCGTCTAAGGCCTTAGTTTCATCAAAAGTTGTAGGCACGGCAGCTATATAATCCGTGCATTCCTGTTCACGTTGGTATATAGCGGGGTTATCAGCAAGCATTTGTAGCGGTGCTTCAAATATAGTGTACATAGCCAACTGGTGGCACCGCGTTCCCTGTGTCATAGGGTTGGAGTTCACCGGGCGATAGCTATCTTTAGTTGCATTACGCATGCCTCCCGGCGTATAATCCATAGGCCCGGAAACCATGCGTATAAAAGGGATGGTTACATCATAAATTGGCTGATCCGTAGTTCCCCATTTCATATTTTCCAGCCCTTTAACGCCTTCAAAGTTAATAACGTTAGGATAAGTGCGTTGCAAGCCGCTGGGTTTATACATGCCATGAAAGTCGACAATTAAATGATTGTCGGCAGCTTTTTGAGCTATTTGGTACAAAGAGTTTACCATTTTTTGGTCATCGCGGTCAATAAAATCAATTTTAAAACCTTTTACGCCCATTTTTGAGAACTTGCCGAATATGCCATCAATATTATTATGTAAAGCATACCAGCTCGACCACAAGATAATTCCTACATTTTTTTGCCTGGCGTAATCAACAATTTGTTGCACATCAATTTTAAAATCGCTCAGGTCGTTATCTGCCGACCACCCTTCATCCAAAATTACATACTCAAGTTTGTTTGCCGCGGCGAAATCAATATAGTATTTGTAAGTAGGTATATTAACCCCGGCTTTAAAGTTAACGTGTGACAGGTTCCAGTCGTTCCACCAGTCCCAGGCCACCTTGCCTGGCTTTATCCATGAATCGTCTTTTAACCTCGACGGTTCTGCCAGCCTTTGCATCATATCATTATCAGCCAATTGTTTATCATCATTGCTAATAACAACCACGCGCCATGGAAAGCTACGTGTACCAGCTGTTTTTGCTATGTAGTTTGCACGGTTGTTTACTACATAATTGATATTGTGATAGCCACCGGTAGTTTCTTCGGTTGGGTATTTTGCAAATGTACCCTGGAGTCCTTGCCGCCCGCCCGATGTTAAATACATTCCTGGATAATCCTGTAGATCGGCCTCCAGTATTACTGCCTTTTTCTGCTCGCCTACATCTACCAAAACAGGTAAAAATGCTAATGAATCCGGTGTTAATTCAGACAGGTTCATATGGCCGTAATGTGCCTCAAATGAGGTGGTGAACTTGTCGTGATTACGGTAGTCGTTTACGAATGGGAGGAATGCCTTGTCATCCTGCTTAAAATTAAAGTTGGCTTCTTCATTAATGATCGTCATACTATCCTTTCGCATAGTGAAAAAACGATAAGCCACACCATCGTTATAAGCCCTGAAAATTATTCCGTAATTACCCTTAAAATTAAGGGTAAGCTGGTTGTAATTATCCTCCACCTGTTTCTTTTTATAAATAGGGGTATTAATGATCTCGTTTACAGTAAGTGTTTTAGCACTTACAATTTTGGGGTCTTTACCAAGTACCGTTCCATCTGATAAAATAATTGAAATTTCGGAAGGAGTAATAATTTCGGTACTGCCGCTATTAACCGACCAGCTTATAGTATTCTGGTTTGTTACGGTTAAGTTGATCGCCCCGTCGGGAGATTTTAGCTGGTTTTGTTTGGAGGGTTGGGCGAGCGATGTAAATACGGTAAATGTCAGACATAAGAACGTCAGGTTTTTTTTGTTCATCAGGTTTATCTATTAACTATGGATTGATATATTAAGATATCAGGTTTAATAATTATGGAAAGTTAAAGCAACTATATTACTTCTGTTAACAGGTTTGATAACTTTTATAGCACTAATGTTAATGGCGATGGCTATTTCGCCTTAGGCAATAAGTCAAATTTTCTCGGCTACTTATATCATTATTAACATTTATTATACAAAAAGTAACTTTTATGGCATTTTTAAAAACTAGTTAGCCATAAGTTTACAGCCTAAATCAATTGTGCCAATTCATACTAAATTTCACGTGCGTATTTTATTTTTTGTATAGCCTGCTCTAACCTCGATTATAAATGGCAATACAAAATTGAAGATGACACAGATCAAAATATTCACTCTTTTAAACATGATCTTCAGATTTAAAAAATTACTTTTTTTGACGCTTTTAGCGTTATGCCTGTATAATGTTGTTCAGGCGCAGCAGGTTTTAAAATTGACCAGTGATTGGCAATTCCGTAAAGTTGGGGACAGTACATGGAGCAATGCCATTATTCCCGGTACCGTACATACTGATCTGCTGAATAACAAGCAGATCGCCGACCCTTATTATCGTACAAATGAAAAGGATCTGCAATGGATAGGCCGTGAAGACTGGCAATACAAAACCACGTTTAAAGTTGACGAGGCGCTGCTGAAAAGTGATAGGCTATACCTTGTTTTTGAAGGGTTGGATACTTACGCCGATGTATATGTGAACGGCACAAAGGTATTAGTGGCCGATAATATGTTCAGAACATGGAAAACCGATGTAAAGCCACAGCTTAAAAACGGTAATAACACATTGATGGTGTATTTTCATTCGCCTATTAAAACAGGTGAGGCCTTGTATAATAGCTTACCCTTCAGGGTGCCGGCCAGTGATAATGACCAGGTTTCGCCCAAGGTAAGCGTTTTTACACGTAAGGCTGGCTATCATTACGGATGGGATTGGGGCCCACGATTTGTTACCTCGGGCATATGGCGCCCTGTTTACCTGCAAGCCATGAATGGTGTTGCCATTAACGATCTTTTCATCAAACAAAAGCAGTTAACAGTAGAACAAGCATCACTGCAAGCCATATTAGAAGTTGAGAGCCTTACAGCAGGCGTGAAGCATCTGGAAGTTTTTGCAGATGGCAGCCCAGTGCCATTATATTCAAAAAACGTACATCTGGATACAGGTAAAACCAATTTGGTTTGCAGCTTTAATTTAGCGCACCCGCAATTGTGGTGGCCCAATGGTTATGGTACGCACAAATTGTACAATTTTAAGGTTGTTTTAAAGGAAGGCCAAAAGGTAATAGCCGAAAAACAAGTGAAACACGGCATGCGTACTGTTGAATTGGTTCAGGAATCAGGCGAAAAAGGTAATGGTTTTTATTTTTTGGTGAACGGGGTGAAAATATTTATGAAGGGTGCCAACTACATTCCCCAGGATAATTTTTTGCCGCGTGTTACCAAAGATCGTTATGAGCATGTAATTAATACCGCTGTACTCAGCAACATGAATATGCTGCGCGTTTGGGGCGGGGGTATTTATGAAAATGATTTGTTTTATGATCTGTGCGATGAAAACGGCATACTCATATACCAGGATTTTATGTTTGCCTGCGCCATGGTGCCGCCTATGGAGGACTTTAAGCAAAATATTTATGAGGAGGCTGTACAAAACGTAAAGCGCCTGCGCAACCATCCGTCAATAGCGTTGTATTGTGGTAACAATGAGGTAGCTGCTTATATGGGATCAAACTTTTGGGGAACTGCCAAGGGTGCGTTTAGGAATAGTCAGGATTCCATCACTATTATCAATGCGTATAAGGATGTATTTCACCAATTGTTACCGGCTGTAGTAAAAGCTTATGATGATGACAGGTTTTATTGGTCCACATCGCCGCAGGCCAATAATTATTCACTGTATAACCATGATAGCCGTACAACAGGTGATGTGCATTATTACTGGAATGTGGCAGCAGGGGATAAGCCAATGGAGGTTTACTTAGATAATGTAGGCCCGTTTATGACGGAATATGGTTTTCAATCATTCCCCAATATAGAAACGGTAAAAACGTTTGCCCTGCCGGCTGATTATGATATATATTCGGATGTAATGAAGTCGCACCAAAAATCATACACAGGTAATGGCGCTATTCTTACTTACATGAAAAAATGGTATAAGGTGCCTGCTGCTTTTCCTGATTTTTTATATACAGGTCAGGTTCTACAAGCTGAGGGTATAAAATTAGCCATTGAAGCGCACAGGAGAGCCAAGCCTTTCTGCATGGGTTCATTATATTGGCAGTTAGATGATTGCTGGCCGGTAGCCTCATGGGCAAGCATGGATTATTACGGGCATTGGAAGGCCCTGCAATACGAAGCCAAACGAGGCTTTGCAAAAGTGCTGGTTTCTCCGGAAGTAAAGAACGATACATTAAATGTGTATGTAGTATCTGATAGCTTAAAGGCTATTAATGGCCAGCTACAGGTACGGTTAATGGATCTTAACGGGAAGGTTTTAAGTCAGAAGAATATACTATCTCTAATACCTGCCAATAGCAGTGGTAACTTTTACAGCGTAGCGGTAAGCGATCTGTTAAAGGGAGCAGACCATAAAAATATAGTATTTAATGTTCGCTTGTTACAACAGGGTAGGGAGCTATCACAAAACAATTTTTACTTTGAGCACCCTAAAGATCTTGCCTTAACCAAGCCCAATATTAAATATACGCTAACAAAAATAGGAGATACCTATGCACTCAAACTGAGTGCCTCAAATCTGCTAAAAGATCTGCGTGTTTCGGTTGATGATGATTCTATTATTTTTTCTGATAATTATTTTGACTTAGTTCCGGGTGAAGAGAAAACGGTAACCTTTAAATCAAACAAAATACTTACAAAAAGTAATGTTAACTTTTTGAGTATAAATGATTTGAATTAGCGGGCGTTTTAACCAATTAATATAGCTTATCAATACGTTAGCTTATTTATGCGATTGTCTGTAGCAGCGAGGTAACAATTAAACCAATTATAATAACCAAATGAACGTATTATGTACAATCAGAAAATACTTTTACTATCAATATTCACATTAATATTAAGCACGCAGTTTTGCGGCGCCCAAAACAACAACGGTATACCACAACTGGTAAAAACGGGAGGTGTTACCCAGTTATATGTGGATAAAAAGCCATTCCTGATACTTGGGGGCGAATTAAATAATTCAACATCATCAAGCATAGCTTATATGCAACCTATATGGAAGCAGGTAAAAGCTTTAAATTTTAATACGGTTCTTACCCCGCTATCATGGGATCTGATTGAACCAAAAGAGGGAGAGTTTGATTTTACACTAGTTGATAGCCTGATAATTAACGCGCGGCAAAATAACATGCACCTTGTTTTTCTATGGCTGGCCAGCTGGAAAAATGGCATGTCGAGCTATGCGCCATTATGGGTAAAGGAGAACTACAAAAAGTATTTGCGAGTAAAAATACAAAACGGGCAAACTCAGGAAGTTTTATCTACACTGGCAGATGCTAACTGGCAGGCTGATTCCAAAGCTTTTGCGGCACTAATGAAGCACATCCGCGAATTTGACGGAACCATTCATACGGTACTGATGATGCAGGTAGAAAATGAAGTAGGCATCCTTGGCGATTCTCGCGATCGTTCAGATGCGGCGAATGCTGCATTTAATTCACCCATACCAAAAGAGTTGATCAATTACCTGGTAAAGAATAAAGATAACCTGGTGCCCGAAGTTAAAAAGCAATGGGAGCAAAGCGGGTTTAAAACATCAGGTAACTGGGAAACGGTTTTTGGCAAAGGTGTAAATTGCGATGAATTATTTATGGCCTGGAACTACGCCGGTTACGTAAATAAAGTAACCGAAGCTGGTAAAAAGGAATACCCTATCCCCATGTATGCCAATGCCTGGCTTGACCAGGGGACTGATCCTAAACCCGGTGATTATCCGAGCGGTGGTCCGCTGGCACGTGTAATGGATATCTGGAAGGCTGGAACTACAGCCATAGATATTTTCGCTCCTGATCTGTATGTATCTGAATATGAAGAGCGCTGTCAGAAATTCACACAACATAGCAATCCGCTATTTATCCCCGAAATGAACAGCAGTGATGATGGCGCGCGTAATATCTTCATTGCTGTTGGTAAATATAATGCCATTGGGGTTTCACCATTTGGGATAGATCATATTAAGGATGCTGAAAAATCAGGCTTTAGCAACAGCTATGCTATTTTAGAACAGTTGAGCCCGCTTATTTTAGATAAACAGCTTAAGCACGAAGTTACAGGCTTTGTAATTGATGAAAAAAATCCTGTTATTACCTGCCAAATGGGGGGCTATGAGCTGGAGATATCGCTGGATGAACTATTTGGTCATAAATCCAAATTAGGGTATGGGATAGTGATGACAGATGGCGATAATAAATTTATTGGCGCAGGCAGCGGGTTCAGAGTACAGTTTTATCCAATAGCAAAAAATAGTAAAACAATTATTGGCGTTTCAAATATAAACGAAGGCGTTTTTAAAGATGGTAATTGGATTGCTGGGCGCCGCTTAAATGGCGACGAGAACGACCAGGGCCGCGCGTGGCGATTTTCACCATGGCAGGTGGGCGTTGAAAAATGTACGGTATATAAATACGAATAGATCAAGAGGAACCGATAACCAGTCTGTTCGCAGGTATCAGTAAAATTATAATTAGGTAACATATTTTAAGATTAGTCCATTTTTTTCGAGACGTTTAATGTGGGTTTTCTGAGACTTGTATTACATATTTGATGTAGGACGCTTGATTTTTAAAACACTATTTAATTGCTCAATAGCTATTAAGTTCGATTTTCCACCGCGCTATTGACTACAATAGAACAAACAATTTGAACAGACTTTGGGTTATGATATCACTTTAACATGACCGGTTTGACAAAAAACACAACTTTTATTCCAAAACTTATCCTAATCATTGGATTAGCAATGCTGCTGTGCGTAGAGGGCTTTTTCGCATTAAGACTGTATACACTGTCCACCCAGCAAGAGCAGATCAAACAGGATTACACAGATATTAATAATATTACGCTCGGCCTGATGTCTGTCGATAACTGGAAAGATAAAGTCGCGGACATTGTTAGTCACCAGGTAAAACACTTTAAACTCACCCCGAAACAGAAAGAAGAACTACAGGTAGAAGTTGAGCAGGTAATCAACGCGCTAATTAATAAAGCGGAAGCATTAGTCAACAAACCGCAAAAGTCGCTTGGTGGCAAAATTAAACAGTTGGCAATCAAAACCTTTGTCAATACGGATAAGATCAGGGCTCAGGTACCTGAATTTGCGCGGTCGATAATTGCCAAAGTGGATAATCCAAAACAAAAAGCGCAGCTAAGCACGTTGGCGATGACTAAATTTAATGAGGCGCAGCATACCGGAAGCCTGGACAGCACTCATAAAGCCAATCAGTCGCTTACTGACAAAATGTACCGGAGATACCATGTTTCGTCATCCGATGAACTGGATCATAAACTGAGTACATCACTGGAAAACATCCGGACAGAAACTTACGATTATTGTTTTGGCATGCTGGGCTGTATCCTGGCCGTATTGGCCTGCTGGTGGTTCTTGCGGAAACGGGTGGAACTGCACGCTGTACTGTTTATCATGTCGCTATCATTCGCATTTATTTTACTGGCTGTCGGGCTTACCGCATCCATGATAGAGGTAGACGCGCGTATTAAATCGCTCGATTTCGTTTTACTGGGCGAGCATATCCATTTTCAAAACCAGGTGTTATTTTATGAAAGCAAAAGTATTTTAGGCGTAGTAGAAGTACTGTTTAAACAACCTGCCGCAGACTCCTTAGCTGTGGGATTTCTGATCTTGTGTTTTAGCATTCTATTTCCGGTTACCAAACTTATCTCTACCGGCATTCACTTGCTCAGCAAACGAAAACTGGCCGAAAACCGGATCATCAAATTTTTCGCATTTCAATCGGGTAAATGGAGCATGGCAGATGTGATAGTGATCGCTATATTAATGACCTATATTGGGCTAAACGGCTTGCTGGACTACCAGCTGGCCAGTCTAAATATCAAAAGCGATGAGCTGACTGTACTTACTACCAACAATACGGCACTGCAGCCGGGTTATATCATTTTTATCAGTTTCGTATTGTATGGACTGATCCTGTCAACAATTTTAAAAGCTATTACCCCCTATGATGCGCACTAAATTACCCAACATATTGCTGATTACGGGACTGGGTATTTTACTGGCAAGTGCGGTTTGGTTTGGTTACCAGGTGCATATATCAGCCAAAGCACAGCAGGAAATTAAACAGGATTACAGCTTATCAAACAGCGTAACCTTCGGGCTTTTCTCTGTCGATCAATGGCGAGATCGGCTATCAGAGGTAATTGACCACCAAATTAACGGTTATAGTATAACGCCGGAACAGAAAAAAGACATGCAGGCTGCGGTTGAAAAGGAACTCCGCACACTGGTTGCTAAAACCGTAGCAGAGATTGATAAGCCACAAAAAACCCTCGGCGGTAAACTTAAGAAAATGGCCTTTCATACGCTGGTGGATTCTAATGCCTTACAAGCACAAGTAAAACCCTTTGCCGAAACCATTATTCAAAAGGTAAGCAGCCCAGCTAGCCAGGCACGGTTAAAAGATATTGCAGCCAGTAAGATTGGTCAGTTGGAAAACCAAACCTACGACCATACCAGTGAGGCCAATGCAAAGGTAACGAACTATATATACCAAAAATACCATGTATCGGACCCGATCGCATTTAATAAAACCGTTCACACCCGGCTTGGAGTAATATGGCGTAATACTATCAAGAACGCTTGTTCAATGTTAGGATGCGTACTTTTAGCATTAGCGTTCTGGTGGTTGATGCGTAAAACGGTACAATTGCAAACCACGCTGTTCGTTATAGCGCTGCTGTTTGCCGGGGTATTACTGGTAGTTGGCCTAACCTCACCCGTTATTGAAGTTGATGCGCGTATCCAATCGCTAAAATTTATGCTGTTAGGGGAGCAGGTGATCTTTCAGAACCAGGTGTTATTTTTTCAAAGTAAAAGTATTTGGGATATTATCACCACGTTGCTCAGTCAGCAAAAACCAGATGCGATAACTGTAGGTATTTTGATCCTGTTGTTTATCGTTGTTTTGCCCCTGCTTAGATTATTGGCGAAGGGAATACAACTTTTTGTAAGCAACAATAAAGTAGTAGATTACCTTGCATTTGAAGCCAGTAAATGGGACATGGCCGATGTTATGATCGTTGGCATGCTAATGACCTATATCGGTTTAAATGGTATTCTCAAAAGCCAGTTGGCTAATCTTAATATTCATAATGATACCTTAACAACTAACACTGTTAATTATACTTCGCTACAGCCCGGCTATTTTATTTTCGTGGGCTATGTGTTTTTTGAGTTGGTGCTATCATATATTTTAAAACGCATAACCCCCGGGTATGTTAGTCGCCGTAAAAAGAAATAGCGGTAACCAGACCAGGAGCAATAATTTGCGGCCTACGTTAAATATCCGCAATAAATATTTCCAACAAATCAATCGCTCACGGATTGATTTATCGTATATGCAGGTATGAAAACAATCAACCTAAAAAAAAAATTCAGCGCTTTGGTATTTATGCTGGCACTTTTTTGCAGCTATTCGCATGCGCAAAGCAATAAGAAATTAGATGTGGGTGACCATGTGCCATTATTTACTCTGAACGATCAGGATGGAAAATCATTTGATGTGAATGATTACATTGGCAAAAAAGTATTGGTGATCTATTTCTATCCTAAGGATGAAAGCATGGTTTGTACTAAGGAAGCTTGCGCTTTCCGAGATAGATTTGATCAGTTCACCAAAGCCGGTGCATTAGTTATTGGCGTAAATGGGGGTACAATTGCCAGCCACAAGGAGTTTCAGCAACACTATAAACTACCCTTTACTTTGTTAAGCGACCCTGATAACAAAGTGTACAATATGTTTGGTGTAAAAAATAAAATGTTTTTTAGCGGCCGCGAAACCTTTGTGATCGACCTGAATGGCAAAATTGTTTACACTCATGAAGCTATGCTGGAAGGTAAAGAACATGCCGATGATGCCCTGCAATTTGTTAAAGCAGCCAACACCAAGCAGCAATGATCACTTTACTAAAAATACTTTTTAGCCTGCTGTTTGCCTGGATGTGTTATGTGGTGATCATAACCAGCATGGCCAGCAACCTGTTTAGTCAGTGGGATTTCCTTGGCGGCATACCCTGGATGCGAGCTACGTTGTGGGATTTCTATGCCAATGTTTTGGTAATATTTGTTTGGCTTTGTTATAAGGAAAACAAATTGATGCTCAAGATCATTTGGTTAATATTACTGGTAACTTTAGGTAGTATAGCCAGTTGTGCCTATGTGCTCATCCAGCTTTTTAAATTAAAACCAGGCGAGGGAATAAAAGAATTATTCAGTAAGCAAAATGGATAACAGTTCCTTATTGATGTTGATCATTTACAGCACGGTAACGTGTTGCATTATCATGGCAGGGGTATGGCTATGGTCGTATAAAATAAAGAATGCCGGGGTGGTAGATATCTTTTGGTCGTATAACTTTCCGGTAATTGCTATTTTATTATTTCTGTTCGCTCCAGGATTGGAAACGCGAAAGATAATACTATGTAGTATGGTTGTATTGGCTGGCCTGCGTTTAGGCACACATTTGGCAATAAGGGTATTAAAGCATTTACACGATGAAGAACCCCGCTACAAACATCTCCGCCAGGAATGGGGCGCCAATGCTGAGGTAAAGATGTTCGGTTTTTTCCAGATGCAGGCTATATCCAATGTGTTGCTGGCCATCCCTTTTTTTATAAGTGCGATGAACACCAAATCTAATCTTTCGCCTTTGGAATATGCTGGGATAGTATTATGGTTCATCAGCGTAACGGGAGAAGCGACAGCGGATATGCAATTAGCGAATTTTAAAAAGGATGAAAGTAATAAAGGCAAGGTATGCGACACTGGCTTATGGCATTATTCGCGCCATCCCAATTATTTTTTTGAGTGGCTGATGTGGGTATCTTATTTCGTTTTCGCGCTGGCATCGCCTTATGGGTATCTGGCAATTATTAGTCCGGCTATAATATTGATCCTCTTACTAAAAGTAACTGGTATCCCAGCCACCGAGCAGCAATCGTTGCGCTCAAAAGGGGAGGCTTACAAGAAATACCAGAGCACTACGAGTGTGTTTGTGCCGTGGTTTAAAACTTCACCCAAACCGTTTCCAAAGGAGAGGGCTTAAAAGGAAGCGTGATCGAGGAGATTATCACAATATTTTCACAACCCAAATCCGATCATCCCTCCACAACGTATACCTCTAAAAACAAAATACAAAACTATTACCCCTTACAACCCATGTGGTACGACAAATTAGTAGAACAAGATAAAGTCCCTGATTTTTTATTGCGCAAGGGGATTCGCAATTTATTAGCGCAACGCTTAAAAGATGAAGATAAAGGAGGCGTAGAAGCACAGCAGGAACATCTGGCGCAAATCATAGCTATGCTTAAGGCATCATCAATAGCGGTAAATACCGCTGATGCCAACCAGCAGCATTATGAGGTACCAACCGAATTTTACCAGTACTGCCTCGGTAAACATCTCAAGTATTCAAGCGGGTATTGGAAACCCGGTGTCGCTGATATTGATACTTCTGAAAGGGACATGTTGCTGCTTACCTGCGAAAGGGCCGAACTAGCAAACGGGCAAAATGTACTGGAGCTGGGTTGTGGCTGGGGATCGTTGTCGCTGTTTATGTCGGCCAAGTACCCTAAGAGCACTTTTACAGTAGTGTCGAATTCGCGCACGCAAAAAATTCATATCGATGAACAGGCCAGGGAGCGCGGTATTAAAAACTTAACGATTGTTACTGCTGATATGAACACCTTCGCCATTGATGCAAAGTTTGATAGGGTGGTATCAGTGGAGATGTTTGAGCACATGCGTAATTACGAGTTGCTGATGAGAAAAGTAGCTTCGTTTTTAAAGCCGGACGGTAAGCTGTTCATTCATATTTTTACGCATAAGGAGTATGCCTATTTATTTGAAGTGAACGATGAAACCGACTGGATGAGCAAATACTTTTTCACCGGTGGTATTATGCCCAGCGACGACCTGATGTTTTATTTTAATGACGACCTGATCGTTGAAAAACACTGGCATGTAAGCGGTACGCACTATGCCAAAACATCTGAAGCATGGCTTAAAAATATGGATGCTCATAAAGTGCAAATTATGCCCTTATTTGAGCAGACTTATGGTAAAGACCAGGCGGTGAAATGGTGGGTGTACTGGCGCTTATTTTATTTGGCCTGCGCCGAACTGTGGAATTATAACCAAGGGAATGAATGGATGGTAAGTCATTATTTATTTCATAAAACACACGCATGATCCGCTTTTCTGCTGATTTCCTAACCATATATTCATGAGTAACAACGCTAACAATAATTTCCCCCTCACTGGATTAGGGGGGAGCACCGCTATCATAGGCACCGGCATTGCAGGGATGGGTTGCGGGCATTTTTTGCATAAAACATCCGACCTTACCTTTTACGAGCAGAACGATTATACCGGTGGGCACACCAATACGGTAACTGTTGATGAGGATGGAAAACCTATTTATATCGATACCGGTTTTATGGTATTTAACTACGAAACCTACCCCAATTTATGCCGCTTGTTTAACGAGCTGAAAGCTCCGGTTAAAAAAACGGAGATGTCGTTCAGTGTGCAGCATTTGCCAACTAAACTGGAATACAGCGGATCTAGCGTTAATCACCTTTTCGCGCAGCGCAAGAATATTTTTAACCTGCCATATCTTAAAATGCTGATGCAGATTGGGCGCTTTAATAAGGAGAGCGTTAAAATTGTTGATGACCCTAAATACGCCAATTACTCCATTGGCGAGTACATTAAGGAGTTTGGTTTTGGCGATGATATGCTGTGGAAATACCTGGTGCCCATGAGTTCGGCGGTATGGTCGACTCCAATGGAGCAGATGCTGGATTTTCCTATTGTAACCCTCATCCGTTTCTTTAAAAATCATGGGTTTTTAGGGCTGGATACACAGCACCAGTGGTATACCCTGGATAAGGGCAGTCAATCCTATCGCGAAATATTAATTAAGCCATTTAAGGACCGGATCCATTTAAACCGGAAGGCGATTAAGGTAACGCGCGAAGAAAACGGTAAAGTAACCGTCCATGCCTCGGATGGCACGCAGGAAACATTCGATAGGGTAATTATAGCCGCACATGGAGATGAGGCGTTGGCTTTGCTGGATGCGCCGACTAAAGATGAGCAACGGTTGCTATCCTCTTTTAAATATCAATATAATAAAGCGATGCTTCATACAGATGAAGGCATCATGCCGAAAACCAAACTGGCCTGGAGCAGCTGGAACTACAGCATTCAGGAGCAGAACGGCAAGCTGATACCAACCACCATTTACTGGATGAACAGGCTGCAGCAGGTATCGGATAAAAAGAACTATTTCGTATCCATTAATCCACATGATAATATCGACCCTAAAAAAATAATTAAGGAGATTGATTACCACCACCCGCTGTTTGATGTGCCTGCCATAAATGCCCAAAAGGAATTACATACACTGAATGAAAGCGGCCCGGTATATTTTTGCGGCAGTTATTTTAACTACGGTTTTCACGAAGATGCATTTACCAGCGCGGTAAACTTATGTTCGCAATTGTTAGGTGAGCCGGTTTACGACAGGAATATTCTGATCCAGCCGCCACTTTAATCCGTATATTTAATTATGGCAAAGGCCGAATTCAATTCCTGTTTATATAAAGCAAAGGTAATGCACCACCGTTTGGCCCCAAAGGTACACCGGTTCCATTACGAGGTGTTTATGTTTTACCTCGATCTGGATGAGATAGACAAGATCGCCAAACGCATGAAATTCATGAGCCGAAACCGGTTCAATCTGTTTAATTTCCGGGATAAAGATCATCTGCAATTACCGAAAGAAAACCCGGATACCTCAAAAAATATCCGTCAGCATATTACAACCTACCTGCAAAGCAACGGCGTAAATATTGGCAACGGCCGTATTATGGTGCTTACCAATTTGTGCACCGCTGGCTACCAGTTTAACCCGGTGTCGTTTTATTTTTGTTATGATGAACAGGGGCAACCCACCTGCTCGGTTGTTGAGGTCTGCAATACCTACCTGGAAATGAAGCCTTATTTTTTAGGCGTTGATACCCGGCAGGGCGATGAGTTTAAGTACCATACGGCCAAGTATTTTTATGTGTCGCCATTTATGGACATGGATACCAGTTTCGATTTTGACCTGCATATCCCCGGAGAAAAATTACAGTTGAAGATTGACGATTATGATCAGGATGGCAAACGCTTTTTCATCAGTACATTAAGCGGTGTGCGTAAGCCGTTAACCGACGCCAGCCTTTTGCTTTATTTCTTCAGCTTCCCGCTCATCACCCTAAAAATTATTGGCCTTATTCACTGGCAGGCTTTAAAGTTATGGTTGAAAAAGATCCCTTATCATAAAAAAGAAGCAAACAAAGATCTTCAGCGTGAAGTATATAGGCCGTATTAGGCAAATTTCGTAGTTCCTGAAAAACCCGTATTGCTGTAATATCCGTATATGATTTAAAGATCACTTTATCACTTATAACCAGCCATGTCTGACACGCTTACACTCTTAAAAAAAACTAGTTTTTATCAGGATGTCGTTCTGAAACTACTGTCGAAAATGGATAAGGGCCACCTTTATTTGACCCTGGCCGATGGGCAGCAAATTACGATCGGCAGTGGCGAGGGGAGCATCAACGCGAACATCAGCATTATTGATAACGCTTTTTATAAACGCGTTATCCTGTTTGGCGATATTGGTTTTGGCGAGGCTTATGTAGATGGCTTGTGGGATACGGATAATATTACTAACGTGATCAAGTGGGTGCTATTGAATATTGAGAACGCCCCCGGCTTATCGGGCAGTAAAACACAAGCCGCGACGCTGAATCTCTTGAAGCTGTTTAATAAGATCGTTCATTTTAAAAGAGCGAACACGGTAGAAGGGTCACGTAAAAATATCTCGGAACATTACGACCTGAACAATGATTTCTTCGCCAGTTTCCTTGATCCGACCATGACCTACTCCAGCGCTTATTTTTATAAGGAAGGCTTAAGCCTGGAGGAAGCACAAATCGCAAAATACGACCGCCTTTGTAAACAATTACACTTAAAACCGACTGATCACGTATTGGAAATCGGCAGCGGATGGGGTGGCAATGCCATTTATATGGCAAAGACTTATGGCTGCCGGGTAACCTCTCTAACCATTAGTGAGGAACAGTACAAAATGGCTGTTGAACGCGTAGCAGCAGCGGGATTAAGTGACCGCGTTAGCATATTGATCAAGGATTACCGACAGATGGAGGGCAATTTTGATAAGATCGTATCGGTCGAGATGCTGGAAGCCGTGGGCCATAATTATATGAACGTTTACTTTCAGAAAGTCAATAGCCTCCTCAAAAAGAACGGTATTTTGGCCCTGCAGGTGATCACCTCGCCCGATTCACGCTACGAAAGTTTAAGAAAAGGCGTGGACTGGATCCAGAAACACATTTTCCCTGGGTCCTTATTACCATCGGTAGGGGCCATTAACCATGCCATTAACTGCACGAGCGACCTGACGATGGTAGACCTGAAAGATATCGGCATGGACTATGCCGCCACCCTGAAACTTTGGTTTGAAGCCTTTAACGCTAATCTCCATCAAGTGAGGTTATTGGGGTTTGATGAGCGTTTCATCCGCAAATGGAATTATTACCTGTGCTATTGCGAAGCCGCGTTCGCTATGCGCAATATCAATACAATGCAACTGGTTTATACAAGGCCTAACAATGTTTTAAGGTAATTGGTGGGGATATTGGCATAGGATCTCAATTACACTGGGGCATTGGTTCCGACCTATGCGCAGATAGGAAATACCGGATTGATCATCAGTTTCACTGACAGGTAGCTACTTCTTTTTAAAAGTAACTGTTACTTTATCTACCAATTATTATTTGAAGAAACTTAACTTTTTTGATACATGTTAATTATTAACCCAATCATCCGGTATTATATTGGTTTTTAGCTTAAATTTACTTAACTAAGTATTTGCTATGATCAACATAACTGTCAACGGGCAAAATCATAATATTGATGCAGACCCAAATATGCCGCTTCTTTGGGCAATCCGCGATATTTTAGGCTTAACAGGTACCAAATTTGGTTGCGGTGCCGCGCAATGCGGGGCATGTACCGTGCATTTAAATGGAGAAGCGGTTCGTTCCTGCGTAACGAAAATAAACCGGGCAGCCGGGCAAAATATTGTGACTATTGAGGGGCTTTCCCCCAATAATAACCATCCCTTGCAACTGGCCTGGAATGAGTTAAACGTTCCACAATGCGGTTACTGTCAATCGGGACAATTAATGTCTGCGGCCGTTTTACTTCGCGAAAATCCTAACCCAACTGATCAGGATATTGATAATGCCATGTCAGGCAATATCTGTCGTTGTGGAACCTATCAGCGTATCAGGTCTGCTATTCATAAAGCTGCGGCTATGCAAACGGAGGGAGCCAAAATATGAAAAACCTGCTTTTCATTTCTCTTATCGTATTAATGTTAGGTATGATAACACTTGCGTTAAAAACAGAGCCGACAAAAATAAATAGTTATAAAGCTTTACCTAAGGACAGTGTTGGTTCAGCTAAAGCATTCCTGAACGTCTACCGGGTACTGATGAGCGCGCGGTGTATGAATTGTCATCCGTCAGGTGATGCTCCTTTGCAAGGAGATGATCATCATATCCATACCATGAACGTTCAGCGTGGCATTGACGGAAAAGGGTTATACGCCGAACGTTGCAGCAACTGCCATCAGCCAGAAAATACTGCAGGCGTGCACATGCCACCCGGCAACCCCAAATGGGGGTTGCCACCAGCCAATATGCGCATGGTATTCCAGGGGCGCACGCCGCGCCAGTTGGCATTGCAACTACTTGACCCGAAACAAAATGGCGGACGAAACAAAGCACAACTGATCGACCACATGGCTAATGATGATCTGGTTGGTTGGGCATGGCATCCCGGTGATGGCCGTACTTTGCCGCCGATGAGCAGACAGGCTTTAGTTACACAGGTACGTTTATGGATAGCGAAAGGTGCTTATGCCCCTTCAGCCAAAGCAAAATAAAGGATTTAAACGATTAGAGTAGCCATTATGGAAACTAACGCATTATCAAGAAGAAATTTTATAAGGACATCTAGCCTTGTTGGAACCGCACTTTGCTTAGGCTTTTATTTTCCGGCGAACGCAAAAAAGGAACAGTTAATATCAGCAACCGGTGCAGATCAAAATGGGTTCGACTTTAATGCATGGATTCGCATCGATACTAATGGCAAGGTTAGTTTAACTGATCACCGCGCCGAAATGGGTCAGGGTTCTTATCAATCTGTTCCGCAGATCATCGCTGAAGAATTGGAGGTAGACCTGAAAGATATTAATGTAATATTTGCACAAGGTAATCCTGATAAGTTTGGAAGCCAGATCACCGGAGGAAGTTCTACCATCAGAGGATCCTACAAAAAGCTATTGAAATTAAGTGCAACCGCACGTGAAATGCTCATCACCGCTGCGGCAAATCAATGGAATGTGCCAGCCGGAGATTGTTATGCGGAATCGGGCCACGTCATCCACAAACCGACCGGAAAAAAGCTGAATTATGGAGATCTGGTCAAAGCCGCTTCTAAATTAACGCCGCCTACCGAGGTTAAACTAAAACAAATTTCTGAATATAAGCTGATCCGCAAGCCATTGCAAAGAATGGATACTCCTATGAAAACGAATGGGGAGGCCATTTTTGGTTTAGATAAGAAGCTCCCGGGCATGCTTTATGCGGTTGTAGAAAGAAATCCAAGATTACGCGGTAAACTTAAAAGTTTTGATGATTCGGCTACGCTAAAGGTTCCTGGTGTTAAACAAGTATTCAAGGTACAAATGATGGTGGTAGGAACCACCAGGGATGGGGTAGTTGTTATTGCGGATTCTACATGGGCAGCTATGCAGGGAAGAAAGGCTTTACGTGTGGAATGGGACGACACAGGGTTTGATCACGTGAATACTGCTGACATTTATAGGGCACATGAGCAATTACTTAAAACCGAAGAAGGGCTTTCTTTTAAAAAACAAGGTGATCCGGATCAGATCATATCAAAAGCCGATAAAAAAATAGATGTCATCTATCAAACGCCTTACCAATCGCATGGCGCAATGGAACCACTGAATTGTGTTGCCCATTACCAAAACGATAAAATTGAAATATGGGGCCCGATACAGGCACCCGACTGGGTGCAGGGTGATATCAGCGATAAATTCAAGATTCCAAAGGAAAAAGTGATTGTAAACATGACTTTTTTAGGCGGTGGCTTCGGACGAAAAGCTTATTTGGATTATACGCAGGAAGCGGTAGCTATTTCCAAACAAATCGGCGGGCCTGTACAAGTGGTATGGACAAGAGAAGATGATCTGACCCAAGGCCCTTACCGCGCTGGAATTTCTTACCGTGGTGAAGGGTCTATTGAAAACGGAGAAATTAGTGCTTTAAAATTCAGAATGGCGGGGCAGAATATCGGTCATTGGGGTAACCCAGAACGGGGTAAAGCGAATGACAGCACCGCCGAAGGATTTTTAAAGCCTTATTACGGTAGTATCAAAAACCTAAGTTTTGCGGATGTGCCTTATGAAATGCCCTTGCCAAATATGTGGTGGCGTTCCGTTTACGCCTCCACCAATGGATTTGCTTACGAAAGCTTTATCAACGAAATGGCTGTTTTGGCCGGGCAAGATCAACTTGATTTCCGCAGAAAATATTTAAAGGACGAGCGATGCCATGCTTTGATCGACAGAATGGAGGAACTATCAGGCTGGAAAAACAGAAAGAAAAATGAAGGCTTTGGCGTAGCTATTACAGAATGTTTTGAAACTACAGTTGGACAGGTAGTGAAAGTTTCAAGAAATGTTGATGGTAAAATAAAGATTGACCAGGTTTGGGCAGTGATGGATTGCGGTTGGTATGTTAACCCGGATATCATAAGGGCACAAGTTGAAGGGTCAATTGTTATGGCTTTGGGAGCAGCCACTATTCACCAGATCACCTTCAAAGATGGATTAGTAGAACAGCATAATTTTTATGATTACCTCATGCCGCGAATAACTGATATGCCGCCCGTTGAAGTGCATATTATGGAAAATACTGCTGACGCAGGAGGTGTGGGTGAGCCGGGACTTCCACCATTTGCACCTGCACTAACCGATGCTATATTTGATTTGACAGGAAAACGTATCAGGAAACTGCCTTTTAGTATGAATGCCATTTAATAAAATCAAATCAGACTATTGGCGGTTTATTAGGGAGGGATGAAAGAAATTATTGACATCGTAACGGCTTATGAAAGGGCTTTAAGAGCGCAAAAGAAGACCGCGTTAGCCACTGTAGTTTTGGTAGAGGGTTCTGCCTACCGGAGGGCCGGCGCCAGGATGCTCATAACTGAGGATGGGCAACTCACTGGAGCGATCAGCGGCGGCTGTTTGGAAGGTGATGCTCTACGTAAAGCAAGGATGGTTATCTTGCAGCAGGAACCTTTATTGGTTACTTATGATACAATGGATGATGATGATGCGAAACTCGGTGTTGGCCTCGGCTGTAATGGCGTAATACATATTTTAATTGAGCCGATCAATGACGGTAATATCAATCCGATTATGTTATTGAAAGCTGTGATTTCATCACGCGGATATTCGGTTTTGGTAACAATGTTTAACATTGAAGATCGTAAAGCACCACAGCCGGGATCATGTTTATGCCTAACCGATGGCCAAACAATTCAGCATTTAAATGATTTCTCTTATGAAAATGAACTACTGGAAGATGCGCAAAATGCGATGGATACACAGCATTCAGTTATTACGTCTTATCAAGGCTATACCGCATTTGTAGAATGCGTAAAACCTTTAATTTCATTAGTCATTCTTGGTGCCGGAAATGATACAATTCCCTTAACAAAAATCACTGCCATTTTAGGATGGCATATCACAGTTATTGACGGGCGGCCAAATTATGTTACCTCAGCGCGTTTTCCTTCAGCTAATAAATTAGTGGTTGCCAAACCGGAAACAGCTTTAGATAATGTTGAACTTACCGAATGGACTGCTTTTGTGCTAATGACGCATAACTACAATTATGAGTTTGCTTTTCTGAAAAAACTATTACCGTTACATCCATCGTACATAGGAATTTTAGGGCCAAAGAAAAAACTGGAACGCATGCTTGGCGAATTGGAAGAGGATGGTACTACAATCACTGAAAGAAACCTGGAAACGATCCACGGCCCTGTTGGATTAGATATTGGATCGGAAACCTCTGAAGAGATCGCGTTGTCAATTGTTGCCGAAATCAAAGCGGTATTCTCTCACAGAAACGGGCATCCATTAAAATATAAAAAGACCGTTATTCATAGCGCTTAAATGACCGGACTCATCATACTTGCCGCAGGTGGATCAAGCCGTTTAGGGTTTCCCAAGCAAACACTTCTGTACAAGGGCAAAATGTTGCTCGAATTAGCTATTGAAGCTGGTATTAAATCAAAATGCCACCCAATAAATATTGTATTAGGCGCAAATGGTAATGCTATTGAAGATAGTATCAGCCAGTACAATGTTCATATTATTTATAACTCCAATTGGGCTGAGGGGATGTCATCATCTATCAGGATAGCCATTGAAAACTTTCAGAAAATTGATGAAGTTGATAGTGTGATAATTATGCTTTGCGATCAGCCATTTGTAACCCGCTTTACAATTAACAGTTTAATATACAAGCAACAGGAAACCGGAAAGAAGATCGTTGCCTGTACTTATAATGACATAATTGGCGTACCGGCTTTGTTTAACCGGTCATTATTCAACGAACTACTTTTACTACAGGGCCAGGAAGGCGCAAAAAAAATCCTTAATAATCACCGTAATGACATCGCTACCATTCCCTTTGAAAAAGGTAGTATCGACATAGACACCGTTGCTGATTATGAGAACCTGATTAAAAGTACCTAAATCAGTTTATCTGGTGTGATCGGCAGGTCCCTTACTCTTTTACCTGTGGCATTATATATTGCATTGGCAATCGCAGCTGCCATTCCAGTTACGCCTATTTCCCCTATGCCCCTTGCACCAATAGGTGAAATATACGGGTCGGGTTTTTCAATAAACTGAACGTCAATTTCTGGGATATCCGCGTTTACTGGCACTAAATACTGGGCCATATCCCGCGTTACAATACGGCCGTTATTGGGATCGTACTGGGTTTCTTCCATTAGCGCCATGCCCATACCGAATATAATCCCACCCATTATCTGGTTGGTAGCAGTTTTTAAATTCATGACCGTACCTATATCCATCACACTGGAAATTTTTTCAACGCGAATAGTTCCCAGGTCCGGATCAACCAACACCTTGGCAAACTGCGCGCCGAATGAATGAAAAACATAAGCTGCCCGGTCTGTTTTTTCATCTGCCTGCACTGCTGCATTAGTTTTGCTTTCCTCTTCTATTTTTGCTTCCGGGCTACCATCCGGTGCCGGTGTGGTTGCTTGTGCGCGGGTTGAAACATTGGTTTTTGCCTGTGCTTCCACTTTATCGATGCCTTTACGGCGTAATACTTCTACTAAAGATTCTCCTGTGTTAACATTGTCCTTTAGCTGAATACGGCCATTGTTTGCAATAATGTCTTCTTCTTTTTTACCGTATAAAGGAGAGCTTTCATCAGCAATGGCTATTTTAATCACTTTACTTACTGCGCCCAAAGCCGCTGCCCTTATAGGTGGCCCAACACTTGCTGATACCTGTGAACCGCCGGATTGTGCGCCTTTTGGGTAAGAACTATCTCCCAGCTTAACCTTTACCTGATCAACAGGTAAGCCAAATGCATCGGCAGCAACCTGCGTCATTACCGTATATGTGCCTGTCCCAATATCTTGTGTGCCGCATAATATTTCGGCATGGCCATCAGCAAACAAATTAGCCTTTGCAGACGAAGCGCTGCGATTAGCAGGATAGGTAGCCGTCGCAACCCCATAACCGACCAATAAATTGCCTTGTTTGGTTGTACCGGGTTCGGCGCCGCGGTTGTTCCATCCGATAGCGTCAGCGCCACGCTGGTAACATTCTTTTAAATATTTGGATGAGAACTGCTTTTTCTTCTGTTCATCCATATCCGAATGATTTGCTATCCTGAATTGAACAGGGTCCATTTTTAATTTGTAAGCTAATTCATCCATAGCCACTTCAAGCGCATACATGCCAACCGATTCACCCGGTGCACGCATAGGGCATGGCGTACCACGGTTAAGCCGTACCAAACTATGTTTAACCTCTACATTCGGGCTGCTGTAGATCATACTGGTAGCAACGCCTGCGGTTTCAACAAATTCGTCAACAAAGGATGTTTCCGAAATAGTATCATGTTTAATTGATGTCAATTTTCCATCCACCCCCGCGCCTAAACCGATCTTTTGTTGGGTTTGTGAACGTCTTCCAGCTGCTGAAAATACTTGTTGTCTTTTTAACTCAATCTTAACCGGGCGGTTAAATTGTTTGGCAGCCATAGGTGCCAGTAAAGCATTGGCCCAGGTAAAGCCTTTTGACCCAAAACCACCGCCTATGTATAAGGCATATACTTGTGTATTTTCCTTTGGAACGCCCAATATGGTTGACAGTAAACCTTGCACACCCATAACAGATTGCGTAGCATCATAAACGGTCAATTTATCGCCGTCCCATACTGCAATGGTGGCGTGCGGTTCCATAGCATTGTGGCTATAAACGGGGGTTGTATAAGTTTCATCGATGGTAATAGCAGCTGATTTCATTGCTGCATCCGCGTCGCCTCTTTTTTCCTGCGTTTTAGCGCCACCCAAGCCCGAGCCTGGCTGGTAAGCCGTAGCAAAATTAGCCTTAAAGCCAACCGCAGGCTGTTGCTCGTCGTAGGTTACTTTTATGTTAGTTGCCGCATATTCTGCCTGTTCGGCTGTTTCTGCAATAACTACCGCGATATATTGGCCGCCATAAAGCACCCTGTCAGTTTGCAATGGTAGCAGATCCTTTTCAGCAAATTTTCCACTGCCGGGATCTGATCCGGATGGTGAATGCAACATCATACAGTTTTCACTGGTCATTACGCCTATTATGCCGGGCATTTTTTTTGCCTGTTCTATATCTATAAACTTAACCCGCCCTTTGGTTATGGTACTTAAAACAGGTGCACCATAAGCCATGTTTTTAATTTGATATTCTGCAGCATAAGTAGCGGTGCCGGTTACTTTTAACCGGCCATCTACGCGGTCTATTGGTTTTCCAAGTGATTCGTTCATGACATTCTTCCTACGATGGTTAAGGCGCGCACCAATGTGCGTTTGGCCAGCTCTACTTTAAATGCGTTGTCTTTATAGGGCTTTGCTCCGGCCATAACTACATCGGCAGCTGCCCGATAAGTTTGCGCATTGGCCGGTGCGCCAATTAAAGCCTTTTCAGCTTCTAATGATCGCCAGGGCTTAGTTCCTACGCCGCCCAGCGCGATCCTTGCACCTTTGATGGTTCCGTTTTGTATATCCAACGCAACCGCGGCTGATGTGAGCGCAAATTCATAAGATGCCCTATCACGTACTTTTAAATAATGTGATTTGGCAGCAAATGGTAGAGCAGGGATATCCACATGGGTGATCAGTTCATCCTGTTTCAGATTATGCTCGATGTGCGGTGTTTCTCCCGGTAATAAGTGAAAATCGGCGAATGGTATCGTCCGTAACCCTTTTGGTCCTTGTACATGAATAATGGCTCCTAAAGCTGCCATTGCTACGCACATATCCGATGGGTGCGTGGCAATGCATTTCTCACTTGTACCTAAAACTGCGTTCATTCGATTGTATCCTGATATCGCAGCGCAGCCTGAACCCTGTACACGTTTATTGCAGGCAAAATCAGTATTGTAAAAATATGGGCAGCGGGTGCGCTGCATTAAATTACCGCCGGTTGTGGCCATGTTGCGTAACTGCGGCGATGCACCCGATAATAAAGCCTCAGATAATACCGGGAAACTTTTAATGATGTAAGGATGATAGGATAGGTCGCTATTTTTAACAAGCGCGCCTATGCGGATGCCGCCGTTTTGCAGTTCCTCAATTTTATATAATGATAGCTTGTTGATATCTACCACCTGTTTAGGCGTTTCGATATTCAGCTTCATCAGGTCGAGGATATTGGTGCCGCCTGCTATAAATTTAGCATGGTTAATACCGGCTGCGCGTATGGCGGTTAAGTTGTCCTGCGCTTTTACAAATCTGAATGGTTCCATAATGATAAGGGTTAAGCGTTTTGAACTTCTTTAATAGCAGCCACGATATTTTGATAAGCACCGCAGCGGCAAATGTTACCGCTCATCAGTTCTTTTATTTCAGCATCTGTTTTAGCATGTCCTTCTTTCACTAAACCAACAGCTGAGCAAATCTGCCCCGGTGTGCAATAGCCGCATTGAAAACCGTCATGTTTTAAAAATGCAGCCTGCATGGGGTGCAGTTCTTCGCCTTTTGCCAAACCCTCAATGGTGGTCACTTCCGAACCTTCGCACATAACAGCTAAATGTAGGCAAGAGTTGATACGCTTACCATCTATCAAAACAGTACAAGCGCCACATTGTCCATGGTCACAGCCTTTTTTTGTGCCGGGCATCATCAGCTTTTCGCGTAAGGCGTCAAGCAGTGTTACCCGCGTATCAAGTGTTAAAGTTTTCTGAGTTCCGTTAACCATCATTGTGACGGTTATGGGTTCGGATGACAGGGCTTCATTGTCCGGCAATATGCCTGCAGCCTTTGAAAGTAAAGGTGCAAGTTGCAAACCAGCCCCTACAAATCCAACCTGACCTAAAAACTGTCGCCGGGTTGTCCCACCTTTCAACTCTTCATTCCCTCCGTTTGAGTTGTCTTTATTATCCGCCATGACATTGATTTATAAGGAATAAACATTAATTTTTAGATAAATGTTTAAACAATAATGAAATATAATTTATAAGGCCAGGGTTAACAGATCATCAATTTATTAGGCGATTTTACCATTCATAACTATATTTATAAAAACATAATTTATGGATGATAATAAACCTGTTCCCTCGCTTTACGAATGGGCGGGGGGAATGCCTGCATTTATAGAACTGTTCGATAAGTTTTATGATAAGGTATTAGCTGACGATATATTGGAGCCTGTGTTTAAGCATATGTCGCCTGAGCACAGATTGCACGTAGCACACTTTGTGGCCGAAGTACTGGGTGGACCGAAACTATATAGCGAAAGTGAAGGCAGCCATTTTGAAATGATACGGCATCACTTATCGAAACACCTTACTCAACAACACCGCCAGCGCTGGATGGAACTGCTGCTGCAAACTGCTGATGAGTTAAAGCTGCCCGACGATCCCGAATTTCGATCGGCATTTTTGGCTTACCTGGAATGGGGTACGCGTATTGCCGTTATCAATTCCAATTTAGACAGCATTAATGAGCAACCAGATATTCCCATGCCTAAATGGGGATGGGGTGTGCCCGGTGGACCGTATCAAGGATAGTCCAGAATTTTGGGAAGACCGGGGTTATTCAAATACTGCCTATCCGTGGCGCAATGACCGATATATTGGGTGATCTCATTTTGGTTTACCAGTGCTTTTAAAGCCCAGTAAACCAAAAGTTGGTTTAAACAAATAAGCAGATCACCCTTTATTTATTGCTGTCCAGGCCAAGTGCACTTCACTCGTGTAATATTCCCGGGATGAATTAAAAATTACCTGTGGGGCCAATTCCTTTAATGAATAAAACTATTTGCCTTGAAAACACTTGTTATATAATATTGCCTGATTTTAGGTAATTTTAAGGCGCAATGAAAAACAAACGGATTATCAGCATATTGATTTTTACCCTGGCGGTAATTGCGGTATTGTTGCGCCCGTTCGTTTTTTATCATTTAACCGAAAAGCAAGATCTGGTTAAAGATCCTGTAGCCTTAAATAGCTTAATGCAAAAATTGGTCAAAAAGAAAGATGACCGCCATTTCCTTACCCCCGGCGAATTATCGGCTATCCAATGCAATAAAGAAAAAATACCTCCTCCATTTTCTCCGGTCATTATAGAAAAAAAACGCTATCCATTTATTGATCGGGCTTTTGTTGTGTATAACATTAAGCAGCTAAATACCATATTTATGATTTGTCCGCTGCCCAAATATTACTGCCTCTTATCCAAATTCCAGATTTAATAGTATCTGCCAGCTATCAATTTTTAATTAAAGCCTTCAACATGCCATTGCATATTGCTGTCTTTCCCAAATGAAATTTTACTGAGTTATTCACTCCTATTCTAAATTATATGTTAAAGCAATTATCTGTAACGCTGTTTTCGGCGTTTCTATTGATCTCATTTTCGTGCCAGGCCGGGCCTGCTGATCCGGTGGTAAAAAATTCCAATTCACTTAAAAACGCGGCTGTTGGCGGCTCAACCTTAAATGCGGCAGCTATTATGGCCCGCAAACAGATTCCTGTCATTTGCTGGCACCAGATACGCGATTGGCGGCCTACTGATTCTAAAACATCACGAGATTATATCATGCCCATCGCCGCGTTTAAGATGCACATTAAAATGCTGGCTGATAGCGGCTATCATACAATTCTTCCCGATCAGCTTTATGATTACCTCACTAAAGGCACTAAACTGCCAAGTAAACCTATCCTGCTTACGTTTGACGATACCGACCTTGATCAATTTACCATCGCCCGGCCAGAGTTGAAAAAGTATGGCTTTAAAGGTTTATTTTTTGTGATGACAGTACCGTTAGGTAAACCTCACTACATGAGCAAAGAACAGGTTAAAATCCTATCAGATGAAGGCAATGTTATTGGCAGCCATACCTGGGACCACCACAATTTCAAAAAATACCAGGGAAAGGATTGGGAAATTCAGCTGGATAAACCTACCAAAACACTGGAACAAATCACAGGCAAAACCATGACCTATTTTGCTTACCCCTATGGCTTATGGAATGCTGAAGGGTTGCCGCAACTCCACAAGCGTGGATTTAAAATGGCTTTTCAGTTAGCAGAAAAACGCGATCCTCAGGATCCTTTAATGACCGTAAGGCGAATTTTGGACAGCGGTTATTGGAGCGACAAAACTTTTAGTAACAGCATTAAGCACAGTTTTTAAAAAAATATCTCATGAAAATATCCTATTTAACACTCATTTGCGTAGCGGTAGTATTGCTCTCATCCTGTGAGAAAAAACTCCCCCGGCCCGATCATATCATCGTGATTATAGAAGAAAACCATGGCTATGATGAAGTCATTAATTCGCCGAATGCCCCTTTCATCACGCAGTTATCCAAAGAAGGCGCACTGTTTACAGATGCGCATGGCGTTATCCACCCAAGCCAGCCTAATTACCTGGCTATTTACTCCGGCAGCACCCAGGGTATAACCGGCGATACATGCCTTAATGGTACCACTTTTACCACGCCAAACCTTGGTGCGTCGCTTATCAGTAAGGGATTTACCTTTAAGGGCTTTGCGCAAACCATGCCTTCAGCTGGTTTTTTGGAATGTGAATATTTAAAAAGCAGTTTAACAGGTGCCTCACTTTATGCCCGCAAACATTGCCCATGGGTAGATTGGCAGGGCGACCAGGAAAACAATATCGATTCCACGCTGAGCCAGCCAATGACTGCCTTCCCAAAGGATTTCAGCAAATTACCAACAGTAGCGTTTGTGATCCCCGATATGGATCATGACATGCACAACATCGGCGCACCGGGGGATGCCGCAGCTGTACAGCGGGGTGATCAATGGTTGAAGGAAAACCTTGCAGCATATGTAAGCTGGGCAAAAACACATAACAGCCTGCTTATTGTAACATTTGACGAGGATGACTTTAAATTGGTTAACCACATCCCAACAATAATTGCAGGCGCAATGGTAAAGCCAGGTAAATATGATCAACACATTAATCATTACACCGTGTTAAATACTATTCAAAGCATGTACGGTTTGCCTTTGTCGGATACCACTACTGCCGGAAAAATAAATGATATATGGCAGTAGATAATGATTTTTTGCACTATCCTGTCGGGCCTATTGCTTTAAAGATGGCAGTGTCTGTAGGCATAGGCATGCTGGTGGGTATGGAGCGAAAATGGTCGCATAAGGAAGCAGGCATCCGTACCTTTTCTATAGTTGCCCTTTTAGGCATGCTCGCCACAATAGCCGGGCAAGACTTCATTATCGCCGCTATGGTAGGCGTATTTCTACTGGTCATCGGCATTAATGCACGTAGCCTGATGGTGGATAAAGCGGTGGAGATTACCACCTCGGCGGCGCTCATTGCCAATTACATGCTGGGTGTATTGGTTGGGCTTGGACATATTTTCACGCCCGTTGCCGGTGCAATTGTCATGACCATGTTGCTGGCCTGGAAAACCGAGTTGAATAAATTTGCCGGGGGGTTACTGCCTTCTGAGATCAGGAGCGCTATCCTTTTAGGGTTGATCGGTTTTGTAATCTATCCTGTATTGCCTGATAGGTATATTGACCCATGGCAATTGTTTAATCCCAGCGATGCATGGCTTAGTGTTATCGCCATCGCCGGGATTGGTTTTATCAACTATGTCTGTCTGCGTATATTTAGTACAGGCGGGCTTTATCTGGGAGCTATTTTTGGGGGATTGGTAAACAGCACGGCTACTGTTGCCGAGGTAAGTTCGAGGGCACAATCATCAGGAATGGCTTCTAAAATAACCTCGCTGGTATTGCTGACTACCATAGCCATGTTTGCCAGGAACCTGGTTATTGCTACCTTATTTTCGCCCGCCTCTATTACCGCTACTTTAATGCCGCTTGTCGCCATGTTGGCCGTTGCCGGGCTAATGATTTTAAGGGACAAAGTAACGGAAGGTAAATTAGCAACCAATACAACCGCCCTTAAGCTGGATTCTCCTATTTCTATAAAAAAGGTTTTATGGTTTGGTATGCTGTTTATTATTATACAGGCAGCCGGCACGTTGCTCACAAGGTTATTTGGAAGCTTTGGGCTGTTGGCAACCGGCGTGTTTGGAGGTTTGGTGAGCAGCGCAAGTACCACAGCGGCTGCGGCAACCATGGCGATGCATGGAAAAATAAGTCCGGCATTAGCCGGTAGCGTAGCTATCGTTTCTTCACTTGCCAGTGCGGTGATCAACCTGCCTATCGTTTGGCGGACAATACAGGACAAAGCTATTCTCAGGAAAATGACCATTGAAACGGCGATCGTGATTGCAGTAGGCTTGATCATCGTAGCATTGGACCGGGTATTCCAATTATCTGAATTCGTGATTAAACATTTGAATTAATGAAACCTTTCTTTTTCAATTTGGATAACAGCCTGTCACTTATTATTCTTCCTGAAAACAAAGGTAGAGCCGCAGATAGTACTTATACGTTTCATTTATACAACGGCAATAAGCAAAACATGGGAAATAGCTTAAACGATCTCAATAATTATGCAGGCTTGATCTCCTTTGACTGTGCAGGTCAGGAGTTCTATTACACGCCGGGCAACCTGACAATCTCAAATCCTGAAATATTACGGCTAATTGCTGTAATAAAGACTAAAATTTATTAAGATGATGAAAAAAATAATACTATTCGGGCTACTCACTGTTACGATTGCAGTTCATGCTCAAAAACTCCAATGGCCTGAAAACAAAAAGGCTGTTATTGTACTCACTTATGATGATGCACTGCAATCTCAGATGGATATAGCAGTACCGCAATTGCAACGTGCGGGATTTACGGCAACGTTCTTTCTTACTGCCGATCTTAATTACAAGACTATACCCCGCTGGCGCAAATTAAGCCAACAGGGGTTTGAATTGGGTAATCATACTATCTTTCACCCTTGCCTGCCCACAGATGATAACGCCGTATCTTCAGCAACCTATACAGCATATGGGATGATCCGCGAGATCGATTATATGAACGATTTTCTTTTCGCAATAGATGGCAAAATGCGGCGGCCGTTTGCTTATCCCTGTGCAGAAACACTGGCCGGGGGAAAAGATTATGTAGATACGCTTAGAAAATATGGATTATGCAGTTATGCGCGTGTGGGAGGTGACACCAGCGCAGTAGTAACTGACTTTAAACATCTCGATATTTTAAGAATACCTTCTTATGGGTTAGATGGTGGCGAAACTGGCGAACAATTGATTGCTTTTGTAAAAAAGGTACAGCAGCGTGGTGGTATGGGCATTATTATGTTTCACGGGATCGGTGGTGATTATATAACCGTATCCAAAGAAGCACACCAGGCGTTGATAAATTATCTGCAACAAAATAAACGGCAAATTTGGGTAACTACTTTTCAAACTGTAATGGATTATGTGACGCAAAACAAAAGAAAGTTAAGACCTTCGACAAGGTAATTATCGGAAAGAAAACATAAAAAAATGGCCGGAATTTCTTCCGGCCATGACTGGGCTAAATGCTTCCCTTTCTATTATCGCTGTTATTTATTATTCCCTGTTTTTTCCTTGTAATTATTCAGCAACTGATCAAACGCGCTAACCTTTTCAGGGTATTGCGAAGCCAGGTTATTTTTTTCGCCGATATCGGTATTCAGGTTATATAATTGTGGTTCTGAAGCGTTACCTGTTTCTATACCCACCGATTCCATTAAGGCGGGGCCTTTATGTGGGGGGATATATTTCCATCCGTCTTTTACAATAGATAAGCCGCTACCTTGTTCCACATAAACAGACCTGCCTTGTTTTGATTTTCCTAAAAGCGCATCTAAATGATTTTCACTATCTCCGGCATCCCCAGAAGGAAGTGTTTGACCAGTGAATGCTGAAAAAGAGGCCAAAAGATCTATTTGGGATACCAAGGCATCTGAAGTACCTGGCTTGATCTTCCCGGGCCAGGTAACTATAAAGGGTATGCGCGTACCACCTTCTAAATTACTGTATTTACCACCTCGCATCGGCCCTGTTGGCGAATGCCCGTTGTACTTTGCTACCGCTTCATCCAGGTAACCGTCATTCAATACCGGGCCGTTATCGCTGGTGAAAATAATAATGGTGTTTTTGCTGAGATTTAAATACTTAAGCTGTTTCATGATTTCACCCACCGTCCAGTCTAATTGTAAAATCACATCTCCCCTTAAGCCTAATCCGCTTTTGCCTTTAAAACGGGTTGCAGGCATACGCGGTACATGGGGCTCGGTCATGGCGAAATAAAGAAAGAACGGCTGATGCTGGTTTTGTTCTATGAAGTCCTTGGCTTTTGCCAGAAAGGTTGAAGATACTTCCTCATCAACCCATCGCGCCATTTTGCCGCCGCTCATGTAGCCGATCCTGCCAATACCGTTTACGATGGTACCATCATGCCCCTGGCCTGGCGATGATTTTAACTTTAGCAATTCGGGATTTTCTTTGCCTGTTGGATCATTACCTATTTTGTGGGTATAGGATACTGCTATGGTATCATTAGGATCCAGCGCCACTATTTTATGATTTTCTAAAAAAACTGTAGGCACTCTATCAGCTGTAGCAGGGAAAATAAAGGAATAATCAAAACCTACCTCATTAGGCCCTGGTTTAACTTCACCATTCCAATCCTTTGCAACCGCATCTCCAAGTCCCAAATGCCATTTGCCTACAATACCTGTTTTATACCCGGCTTTTTTAAACATATTGGGTAAGGTAGTTCTGTCTGTCGGCACAATTAAAGCGGCATCGCCTGGCAGAATCCCGGTGCCTTGTTTGCGCCAGGGGTATTTGCCGGTCATTAGCGCATAGCGTGAAGGCGTACAGGTTGACGAAGTGCTGTGCCCATTCGTAAAACGAATACCAGATGCTGCTAATTGATCTACATTAGGCGTTTGTAACTTCTCAGCGCCATAACAACTCAGGTCGCTGTAACCCAGGTCATCGGTCATAATAATAATGACATTGGGCTTCGATGTGGTTAGATGTTGATGCTGCTGCGCGGTTGCACCAAGACTTAAAACAACGGCTAAAACAGCAACAATTATATTTTTATTTTTCATAATGGTTAAATGTTAAGAGGCTATGGTTATCTCAGATTGGGGTTAATATTTTGTTCCGACTGTGGAATTGGCCAGTGCTCGTCTTGCCCAACCCTGAATGCCTTTGTGGTAACATACCACCGCCCATCAGGATCAACTGCGCCACTTGGATTTTTTCGTAAATTGGTTGCTCCAGGATAAGGTGCGCCGTAAAACTGGCCTTGCAGCACGGTGCCCGCTACGCCCCAACGTAACAAATCCCATAAACGTGTCCCTTCCAATGCCAGTTCATTCCGACGCTCCCTACGTAAAATTACTCGTAATAAAGTTGGATTGGTTTCTGTAATTTTTGGCATGTTTACTGACGCCCTGCCGCGAACCTGGTTAATGGTGGCATCAAGTAAGGCCTGATTGATAGGTGCGCCGGATTCTAACTCAGCCTCCAGGTAACTTAGCAATACTTCTGAATAACGGATAATAGGTAAGGTTATACCAGAGTTAGCCAGGTTGTTCCCGGAGAAAACTTGTGAGTTAAATTTCATCGGGGCAAATCCGGTGCGGGTAGCTTGTTTAGTAAGCGTTAGCTGATCAGCCGAAGCAGCGTCCATTGGGTTGCTGTCATAAGTGATGTTTTTAAATGTCTGGCCATTGGATAAAATCGTATAATTTAAACGCGGGTCCCGGTTTTGGCCGATATTAGCAGGATTGTACCGTGGGTCAGCGAAGGAAAAAGGCGTACCATCATTGAACTCAAACGATTCGGCGAGGCTTCCCAGCGGGTCGGAGATCATATAGCCTCCTAAAGCGGCTGGGTAAATATGCTGTAGCATGGCATTAGGCGCGGTGTTGACCAAGTATTGGGTAGCGAAAATGATCTCTTTACTACTTTCATTGCTACCATCGAACAGACTGGTAAAGTTCGGGTCAATGCTATTGTCGCCGTAAGTAATAATCTGGTTATACGTAGTGGCGGCAGTGCTCCATTTTTGTTCGGCAAGGTACACTCGCCCTAAAAAGGCCAGCGCGACCTGAGCGCTTGCCCGACCCATTTCGGCCGCGGTAAGCGCACTGTAACGTGGTAAACCAGCGGCAGCAGCGGTAAACTCGTTTTCTGTATAGGTATAAATGTTTGCTAAAGAGGCTTTCGTAACATTGTTTGCCTGCTGTTCAGTTAGCGTAGTGGTTACCAGGGGTACAGCCCCAAAATATTGCGACAAATAAAAATATTGGCATGCCCGTATAAAACGTACCTCTGCAATATAACGGTTGGTTAGCGCCGCACTCAGGTTGGCTTTAGCCACATTTTCAAGAAAATAGTTACATCTTGCAATTCGCGCGTAGCTAAGGCTCCAGTAAGCAGAAATGATCGAGTTAGTCGGGGTAAGGGTACCGTTTGTGAGGCTAACTATTGGCGAACCATCGCCGCGCCTGTCGTAATCATTATCCGAGGCAAATTCTAAAAATAGAAGACCGTAATATGACCACCAATCAGTCGGACTATATTCGGCCCCGGTATTCGGGCTGGCGGCCATTTGAATATTGCCGCGGTATACGCCGGCAAGTGCTATCAACACATTTTGAGGACTGCTCCAAAAGTTTTGGGTTGTGAATTCGTCAATAGGATTTTGATTTAAATCCTTTCGGCATGAACTGAGATTAATGGAAATCATTAATATAGTAAGAAAAAATATATAGCGATATTTCATGACATTTGTGATTAATATTATAAACTAAAATTAACACCCAGCGTATAGTTGGATAAATTGGGATAATACCCCCCTGAATTGCTTAACTCCGGATCATTCCCTTTAGGGAATTTTGTGAACGTAAACAAGTTTTGCGCGCCTAAACTCACCCTTAATGCTTTAACTCCTATTTTTGTAATCATGGCTGACGGAAAGGAATAGCCTATCTGTAAATTCCTAATCTTGAAATAGCTTGCATTATATAGATAGAAATTGGATGATGCAGTATTTCCGTTTCCGGCATTAGAGATCACTTGTAACCTGGGGTATTTGGCATTAGCGTTATTATTGGCTGGCGACCAATAATTATCGGCAACAAATTGCGGTACGTTGCCATTTTGATAAAATGCCCATCCCATGTAACCGGTCAACTGGTTAACCACATCTCCAACGCCCTGCCCAACAATAGCCAGGTCGAAATTCTTGTAGTTTATGTTCAGGTTCAGACCATAACTGTATTTAGGTATCGAACTTCCCAGGTATGTCTCGTCAGCAGTAGTAATTTTGCCGTCACCGTTACGGTCTACATAGCGAATATCGCCGGGTTGTGGACTGGGATTAACTGCTGTTTCATTAGGGTATTTTGCGATCTCTGCCGTACTCGTGAATAAACCAGCAGTTTTATAACCATAAAATGCATTCAAAGGATAGCCGACAACCTGGCTGCCATTGCTGATCAGTCCGCTAGGCTGTAGAACATCACCAACACCAAGATCGATCACTTTCTCATTGAGAATACTGAAGTTACCAGTTATATTATACCCAACCGGGCCAAAGTGGTTTTTAAAATTAGCTGTAAACTCAAAGCCCTTATTGGAAAGCTTGCCCGAATTTGTTACACCAGGCGTATATCCCAGAACAGTTGATACACTTCCTGTAGGGGCCGTAAGGATGTTGTAAGTATAACGATCATAATAAGTTGCGGTCACCGTCAGGTCGTTAAATAGTGTTGTCTCCAATCCTAGATCTTCGGTACGTGTGGATTCCCAATGCAAGTTCGGGTCAGTCAAAGTGGTCAGTTGGGCGCCTGATGAAAGGGCACCTCCAAACGGATAATTATACCCCGTGTTCAGCACGCTTTGGTAAGGATAAGCTTGTGCGTCGGTGCTAGAGCTGGGATAAAGGTTCTGGTTACCCAAAACACCATATGAAGCCTTAAGCTTGAGATCATTTAGCCATGTAAAGCGGTCTTTTAAAAAATTCTCCTGCGAAATGCGCCACCCTACTGCCACTGCAGGAAAAACGGCATAACGCAAATTCGTTGGGAACTTTGAAGAACCGTCATCACGGATATCACCTTCAATCAGATATTTATTGGCATAATTGTAACCCAACCTGCCGAAATAAGAGTCAAGCGTATATACCGAAGAGTATCCGGTATTGGTTTCGGTAGACGGATCGCCTGCCTGCAATTGAGTAAGGGTATTACTGTAATAATTACCCCTGCTGGCATACAAGTAATTATACTGCTGGTACTCATAAGTGTGGCCTAACAATATATCAAAGTGGTGTTTTTTAAAGTCTTTTTTGTACTCAATCAATTCCTGTAATGTTTTATAAGGATCTGAATTATTATACTGCGCAAAAGTGCCCGGGCCCAGGGTTACGGTATTGGTTAATACCTGGTTGGCATTAAAACGCTGGTTGTTTTCTGTCAGCTGTGTATATGCCCCTATAACCGATACGGTAAGATCGGGTATTATCTTGTAATCGAGGCGCTCATTGATCAGCAGGTCCGTTTGCAGGTCATTGGCAAACGATTCGTTATTAAAATAAGTGTAAGGTGTTCCGTTATTAACCCCGGTAGAAAACTGACCGGGCGACGTATAGATAGGAATAACGGTCGGAGTGCGTATCAACTGACTGATCATGGTAGGTAAGCCATCAGCCGATTGCAATGTTGCAGGCATAGCCGGTTCCTTTTCGGTATACTGGGCACCTGAAAGCCTGGTGGTAAGTGTAAGATTTTTAAATATGTGATTGGTCATATTCAAGCGGACATTATAGCGCTGGAAATTGTTTTTAGCTACAATACCGTCCTGATCCAAATAACCGAATGCAAGCATATACTGTGTGCTTTGTGTATTGTTGGAAAAGCTTAGGTTATGGGCAGTTTGCAGCGTCGAATTTTTTATGATCATTTTGATCCAGTCGGTATTGGGATTGCCTGCAGCAAATTGTGCGATCTGCGCAGATGTGTAGGAGCCTGGCTGGGCTATATTCATCAAAGTGGCGTACTCCGCTGCACCTGCAAATTGAGGAGGATCAGTCGGTTTTTGAACGCCGACATAGCCATTATAATCAATATGCAGTTTATTATCGGTATTCTTTCCGCTTTTTGTGGTTACCAGTATAACACCGTTGGCGGCCCGCGAGCCGTAAATTGCGGCTGTTGATGCATCCTTTAAAACGGAAACGCTCTCCACTTCTGATGGGTTGATCTCATTAAAAGAGTTAGCCGGGATCCCGTCAACAAGTATAAGAGGTGCCGGCGACGCGCCGTACGACCCTAACCCGCGTATCTGGATATTGGCACCATCGGCTCCGGGTTGCCCCGATGTTTGGGTAATGTTAACACCGGCTAATTGTCCGGTAAGTGCGTTTGAGAGAGAAGCTGTTGTACGGTTATTGATATCTTTGGCATTCACCTGGGCTACCGAACCGATCATGTCACCCCTTTTCACCGTGCCGTAGCCCACCACCACCACATCGGTTAAGTTATTGTCGGCTGATTTCAGGACGATAGTTAGGTTATCTGCCGATTTTATCTTTACCTCTCTGGCTGCATAACCGATAAAAGAAACCTGCAAAGTGGCATTTTCCGCAACGTTTTTGAGACTAAAAATGCCATTGCCGTCGGTAACTGTGCCCTGCTGGTTACTATCTTTTATCCTGACCGTTGCGCCGGGTAAGGGCGCACCTGTAGTATCAACTACCTTACCAGTGACAGTAATTAACCGGACTGCCGCCTGCGGCGCTTGACCAGTGCCCGCTTCCGTTTGTTTAATTACGATAGCCTTTTCATAAAGCGTGAATGTTAAGGGTAAGCCTTTGAGACATGCGGCCATAACTTCATTTAAGCCTGCATGATCAAAATTTGCATTGACGCTTTGATTTGCATCTAGCTTATCCGGCTGATACAGGACATCATAACCGGTTTGCTTTTTAATTTCTTTAAAGATGCGTTTGATGGTAATGTTTTTTTTGTTCAAGACCAATACCTGGGCCGAGGTAGAGGCGCTTACCTGGAATATGGACAGGATCAATAAAATAATTGTCAGCTTCATTACCAGCAGGGGATTAGTTGCGCGGCATTTTGGCCAGCGCAATGGATTAGTATAAATTTTATACATTTGTTTATCTGTTTGAATTTTAAATGGTTTTCAACACACTGTGTGGATTTGATCGGATAACTTAGTCAGGAGTGTTGCAAGCGCTCCTGATTTTTTATCTTTTATCCTTCTGATTTTTTCTGTATTCTTTTTTCTATATTTTTGTCATAAGTTGCTAATTAATTTATTATCAATGTGTAACTACTATTTTGTCGCCCTCCGTATGGAAATGTGCCGCGTTGGTTAATTCCAGGGTCTTGATCACCTGCGAAACAAGGGTGTACCTGGATATGGTGCCGCTAAAAAGCTGGTTTTTTAATGAACTATCCGTATACTGCACCCTGATATCGTACCAGCGCGAAATTTTTCGCATAATACTCTCAAGGGTTTCATTGTCAAACAAAAAATAACCGTTTTTCCAGGCGACGGCATCATCTGTATCAACCTCATGTACGCTTAAACCGATTTGATTAACAATGGCTTGCTGCCCGGGAACGATGGTAATGGCTTTGTGATCAGTTGTAAGAGTTACTTTTACCGACCCTTCTAGCAATGTGGTGGCCGTTACGGGTTCATCTTTGTATGCATTTACATTAAAATGGGTGCCTAACACCTGGATTTCCTGTTGTAGCGTCCTCACCTTAAATGGCATAGCCTTATTATGGGTAACCTCGAAGTAACCCTCACCGGTCAGTTCAACCTCACGGCTTTTGCCTGCAAATGTCACCGGGTAGGTTAACGAGGAGGCTGCGTTGAGCCATACATGAGAACCATCCGGCAAAACCACCTGGTATTGTTCTCCGTTGGCGGTTGTTAAGGTATTTTTTTGCGATGGGTCGGCTGCGGTGCCCTCGTCGGGGCGGATAGTGTAAACCAATACATTGTTTTTGGTTTTGCTGATGGTTATTCCGGATTGGCCGACTAATTTTCCATTAGCTGCACCGCGTAAAACTATTTTTTTGCCATTAGCAAGGGTAAGGGTGGCCTGATCTTTACCGGGATGGATATCATTAACCTGATTTTTGACAATTTGCGGGGGCTGGCGTTTATGGATCAGGAAATAACTGCCTATAGACAAAAATAGGAGGATGGACGCGGCTGCCGCGTAGCGTTGGATTTTAAAAACTTTGATGTTTTGAACAGGCGTGACACCCTGGTTGTCAATTTGATGGATGATTTGAGAAAAAAGGGCTTGACGAACATCCTCCCGATCCCCCATGGCTGTTTCATCCCAGTTTAATGGTTTGTCTTGATAAATCTGATAAACTTCCATCAGCATAGCCGTTTCCTCTTCGGAGGCAATGCCCTGAATATATTTATCTATTAATAATTCAAACTTTTCCCTGTTCATAGAAAGTATTTAGTGTATGTAACTTAAATACCCTATGTACCCCCAAAAAAAAGCAGTAACCGGAAATTAAATTGAACGCTTGTCCGGAGATTAGTAGATGAAGAGCAGCAACATAAGCAATAGCAGCACTTTGCCAAATGATATGCGTACTCTCCTAAGAGCGATCGTGAGCTGATTTTCTACGGTTTTTGGTGATAGCGCTAATCTTTGGGCAATCTCTTTTGTTGACAATTGTTCCATCCGGCTTAAAAGAAAGATTTTTCTGCACTTTTCAGGAAGCTGAATGATACTTCCTTCCAGTTTTCGATTAAAGTCAATAGAAAGCAACCTGTGCTCTGCATCATTTACGACAGATAATTCTGCAATCTCTTCAAAAAGGGCCGTCCTTACTTTACCGTTACGAATTTGGTTGAATACCTGGAAACGCACCGCATTATGCAAATAACTGTTTAAATTTACAATATCATTTTCTTTTCGTTTTAACCATAATTTTACCAGTACCTCTTGTACAGCATCTTGCGACGCCTGACGGTCGCGCAAAATTTTGTATGCAGCTACATATAATTTAGACCAATATCGATTATAAATCTGTTCAAATGCATCGCGCTTATTTTCCTGAATTAACAGGAGTAGTTCAGCATCGGTTAGCTTGTTTCTTGAATTGATTGACACGGTTAAAAAATATTGGTACTATCATTATGGTAAAAGACATTGTTTGAGCGCAATTGCATCATCAAGGCTGATAATGCCTCCTTAAATACTAACAACAACACAGGCCATTCCAGGTGGAACATCTTTGCGAAGATATCGGAGGTTTTATATTACGGTATTTAATCATCTGCATAGTCTATATGCTTTATAGACTATGCAAATTTAGTTCTTTATTTATAAATCCAAAATTTATCTTACCATGCAGGGGAAACTTTTATATGAGGCAGATAGAATCAGACTAAATTGGAATCGATTTGGGCCGGGCCTAAAAACAAGCGTAAGTTTGGTTTCATTTTCATAGGCTATAGAAACACAATAAAAGACTATAATTTCTATAGAATTTATAGTATTTTATTATATTTGTCTTCGAAACGTTAATAATTTATGGAAATACCGCGATAAAGGTCTTGGAGACAAATCGCTTGCATATCATGGATACGAAAACTAAAATACTTACAATCAATGACGAGATCGACGTTCGCAAACCTGCTGAACTGAGTTATTGGGCAGATAAATTTGAGGTAACCAATGTTAAACTTAAAGCGGCGGTTAACGCGGCAGGCCCTTCCGTTAAAGCCGTCGAAACCTATCTCAGGAAAAGATAAACGCTTTGCCGCAATTAGCGTAATGGCTCAATTACATTAGGAGGCACCGAAGCCTATAACTTCACTACCAAATCAAGCCCCCCAATAAAATTGGAAAAAAAGGAATAGTTAAAATCGCATCTCTGATACATGCATCAATATATAAGCGTAAGAAATATGATTTTTTTAAAGCTAAATGGTTTTAAATTTTTTTTTATTGAATATTAACATGTATTATTCTAAATTTAACATTATAATTTTATTATGATTGCGTACAGTTCATATTCTGATAATGAATTGGCCGGCTTGCTTAAGGCGGATGACCGCCTGGCGTATGAAGAAATTTACAATCGTTATAAATTTATTTTACATAATCACGCGTGGAATAAAATAAGAAATAAAGAAGAAGCGCAGGATGTTTTGCAGGAAGTGTTCGCTAAACTCTGGGATAAACGGTCAACTTTAGATGTTACTAATAATTTGTCAGGTTACTTATATGCTTCTGTACGAAACCATATCCTTAATTTAATTGCACGAAAAGGTATTCAGGATCGCTATATTGTTTCTATTCAAAATTTTTCCGTTGAACAGCAGGTGATTACCGATCACAGGGCAAGAGAAAACCAGTTAAAAGAAATTATTGACAAAGAAATTGCTACGTTGCCGCCACGCATGCGCGAGGTTTTTGAACTCAGCCGTAAAAAACATCTTACTCATAAAGAAATAGCTTCCCACCTGGGTACAAGCGAAGAAACAGTTAAAAAACAGATTTCAGGAGCCTTAAAAGTTCTAAGGGTTAAATTAGGGCTACTGGTTTACATCCTTATGTTGATCCATTATTAATAAAATATTAAATTTATTTAATTCGGAATACCCCCTACAGCTATCTAAGTTTGTCTTACTGTTATAAAGGTTAATTCAACCTAATTATAATGGAAAAGAAAGAAATAGAAGCGATCCTTGATAAGTACAGAGCTGGAACAGCAAGTGAAGAGGAAATCGCTTTATTGGAAAGTTGGTATCTTGACTTTACACCGCAAGAGACCGGAGCATTGGGTGAAGAAGAGCGCTTGCAAACTTTTAACCAGGTTTGGTCCGATCTCGAAAGCACATATATATACCCAAAAACTATAAAGCTTTGGCCGCGCATTGCCGCTGCCGCTTCGGTTATCTTTGCGTTGTCATTTGGCGGTTATTTCTTACTGCACAAACAACGGGCAGAGCAAACAGCATATTTTAAAAACGACATCCCGCCTGGTCATAATCGTGCTACACTAACTTTAGCTAACGGGGAAAAAATAATCCTCACCAAAGGTTTATCCGGTCAATTGGCGCAACAGGCAAGTACACTTATAGGAGTAAACAGTCAAAATGCAATAGCTTATACAGTTGCGGGTAAAAATGTTAATAAAACGGTTGATTATAATACGTTATCAACCGCAATAGGCGAACAATCGCCATACCCGCTGGTATTAGCTGATGGCACCAAAGTTTGGCTCGATGCTAAATCATCTATTACTTTCCCGGTAGCATTTACAGGTAAGGAACGAGAAGTTAAAATTACAGGTGAAGCTTACTTTGAAGTTATTCATGACAGCGCGCATCCTTTCAAAGTAGCCGTTAAAGATCAAATAGTTGAAGACATCGGTACGCATTTTAATATCAATGCTTATGATGATGAAAATACGGTAAGGACAACGTTGTTAGAGGGGTCTGTAAAAATATCCGTTCCGGCATCTTCATCCGCTTTGATGAAAGATGGGATAATGCTTAACCCGGGACAGCAGTCTGTAATGAATAATGTTACATTCAATATTGCTAATAGTGATATTGAAAAGGTTATGGCATGGAAAAACGGTTACTTCAGGTTTAATCATGACAAAATAGAAGATATTATGCGGGAACTATCCCGATGGTACAATATAGATGTGCAATATAGCGGCACACGCCCCGATGAGAAATTTTATGCAACAATTTCCAGGAATAGAAATATCAGCGAAGTGCTGGTAATGTTAGAAAACACAAAAGGCGTTCACTTTAAAATTGAAGGAAGGAGAGTTACTGTTATGCAATAAATTTCGACACAAACAGTAATTCAACAAGAAAGCCACCCTGATTGGCGTCGGGATGGCTAATGTCGGATTACGTAATAATTAAGCTAAACGATTAAATAACTGCGAAGTGCCTGCCGCATCTTGAGAAATGAAAAGGCCTTTCGCATTAAACCCAACTTACAAATGTATAATTTTTACTTGAAAATATTTGTACAGCCGCCCGGCTATGCAGTAAAAAAAATCTTGTTGACTATGAAGCTAACCACACTGCTGTTAATAACGGTTATCTTACATGTAAGTGCAAGTAGTTTTGCTCAAAAGGTAACTCTATCAGAGAAAAATGCCCCCCTAATTGTTGTTTTTAACCAGATAAGAGCACAAACCGGGTATGATTTCGCTTTTACCGTAACAACGCTGGAGAATGCAAAACCAGTGACCATTAATGTGAAAAATGCCGATCTGGATGATGTATTAGAAACTATTTTTGATAACCAGCCCTTAGATTACTTTATTGAAAATAAATCTGTTGTCGTATCTAAAAAAAGTCCCTCTTTTCTGGATAATGTTAAGGATAAAGCGGCTAAACTATTCGACTTTTCTACAGGTTTTAATGGCCGGGTTATCGATAGTATTGGCCAGCCATTAGCAGGCGCTTCGGTTATTTTAAAAGATACAAAGTACTATACCTTAACAGACAATAAAGGAAACTTTAGTTTTAGTTCTGTACCACAAGGCAGGTACACCATGGTAGTAACCTATGTAGGTTATGCAAAATTGCAAAAACATATAGAAGTAGATGGTCGGCCATTAAACGCGCTAATAGTTTTGCATATAGCCTCGTCTTTGCTTGACCAGGTACAGGTAATTGGTTATGGTACAGAATCAAAGCGGTTTAGCGTTGGGTCTGTATATACTGTTGGTGCCGATGTAATAGAAAAGCAACCGGTAACCAATCCTTTACTTGCGTTGGAAGGGCAAGTTCCGGGGCTGTCTGTTATTGCAATGAATGGTGTGCCCGGTTCAACAACATTGTTGCAGGTACGTGGCCAAAACTCATTGGCTACCACTAACCTTAACTTTAAACCTTATGACCAACCTTACTTTATTGTAGACGGTGTTCCTTTTGCTCCGCAAAATACCAACGTTAGTCAATTAGCCAACCTTGCCCTTGCACAAGAGTTTAGCGGGGGATTAAGCCAGGCAACCGGTATAGGTGCTTTTAATGACATTAACCCCAATGATATAGAAAGCATTACTATACTTAAAGATGCGGACGCGACAGCTATATACGGTACAAAGGGTGCTAATGGTGTTATTTTGATAACCACAAAAAAAGGAAAAGTTGGTAAAACAACGGTCGACATAAATGTAAACTCACAGTTTAACGAGGTTGCCAGGCCAATACAATTGTTAAATACCCAACAATATCTCCAACTAAGAAATGAGGCTTTTACGCTGGATGGGCTTACACCGGGTAACGACCCCAATAATTATTTAAGCTATGCGCCTGATCTGACAATTTATGATCAAAACAAATACACAAATTGGCAAAAGACTATTCAGGGAAATTCAACTAATAATACAGATATCCATGCTAGTGTATCCGGCGGGGCTGCTAATAGTACTTTCATCGTTTCTGGCGGTTATACACGTTCAGACTACAACTATCCGGGTAGTTTTGCCGACCAGAGATATACATTACACAGCGCTATAACCAGTACTTCGTCAAATAAAAAATTTAGCCTTACCCTGATCACCGATTATTCATATGATCAAAATAATTCTGCAGGTTTTGGGGGCAGCTCGGATGTAACATTACCCCCTAATTCACCCGATCAGATAGATGGGAATGGTAATTTGATCTGGAACTATAAAGGAATACCTATATATTCTAATTTTTACGCTACTTTAAAACAACCTTCCAATCTGCAAACTTTTAATTTGAATAGTTCCTTAAATCTTAACTATGAAATAATAAAGGGTTTAACAATTGGTACCAGCCTGGGCTATAGCCGTAATACAGGTACAGAACATTCTATATCTCCGTTAGCTGCGCTATACCCATCACCATATAATCAAAGTAGTGCAGCTTTTGGTAATACCTCTGCCCAGGATATTAATATTGAGCCGCAGATAAATTATGAAAAAAATCTGGGGAGAGGCGTATTAAGCGCTTTGGTGGGTGGTACCTATGAAAAGAATACAACTGATATGTATCAAGTACAGGGTTACAATTATTCAAATGATAATTTCCTCAACTCAATTAATGGGGCCAGCACAACTTCGCCTTATGATCAGCAAGCTCTTTATAAATACGTTGCCTTGTTTGGCCGCCTAAAATATATTTATGATCAAAAATATATTTTAGAATTTAGTGGCAGGAGGGATGGCTCCAGTAATTTTGGTCCGGGTAAACAGTTCGGTACCTTTGGTTCTGTAGGCGCTGGCTGGATATTCTCTGAGGTAAAAGCATTTAAAGATGCCCTTCCTTTCGTTAGTTATGGTAAGCTTTCCGGAAGTTACGGAACCACTGGTGAGGATGCTTCTCAGGCTTACCAATTCCAGGCATTGTATGGCCCTTACCCATATGGCAACACCACAACTTTCCAGGGTATTAAGCAAAATATCCCAATTAACCTATACAATCCCGATTTTCAATGGGCAACAAAAAAATCGATAAATGTATCTGCAGACTTTGGCTTTTTCAATAATCGTTTGTTGTTAAATGCTACCTATTATAGGGATCGTCAAGGCGATCAACTGGTTGCATATCCATTAGCTGCACAAGCTGGTTTTTCTACCGTGTTTGAAAACCAGGAAGCCAATGTTCAAAACAAGGGTTTTGAATTTACATTAACATCAACTAACATAAAAAGTAAAAATTTCACCTGGACAAGCAGTTTCAATTTATCATTCAACCGGAATAAATTGCTTTCTTTCCCTAACCTGGCATCTTCTTCTTATGCCCAGCAATACGTTATAGGCCAGCCTACTTCTGTTGTATATGGTTACAGGTATAAAGATGTGAACCCTACCACCGGGTTGTTTGAATATTACGGAGCTAACGGAAATGTTACTTCCAATCCAAATTATGGAACAGCAGTAACCGGTGGCGACGAAGTGGTAATTGGTAACAGGGAAACTAAGTACATGGGTGGTTTTGGCAATACGTTCAATTATAAAAGGTTCAGCCTTTATGTTTTCTGCCAGTTTTCCAGCAGTATGCAGCCTAATGCCCTTTCAGCGCTTTATAGTAGTAACCTTCCAGGCTATGAGGACAATTTACCTACATACGTACTGGGTAAATATTGGACAACGCCCGGCCAGAATGCCACGCTTCAAAGATTATCAAGCGGTTACGGTTCATCGTATTCCAACTCTGCATATGATTTCTCGTCGTCAACAGGGGCTTATACTAATGATACTTACCTGAGGGTTAAAACAGCAGCGTTATCATATACTCTGCCGGATGGCTGGCTCAAAAAAATCAATATTAAAAATGCCAATGTTTTTATCAATGCGCAAAATCTGTTTACCATCACCAATTATAAGTTCGGTGATCCGGAACAGCCTGGCAGTTTTACCGAATTCCCTTTGCAGCGTATTGTAGCGTTTGGTTTAAGTCTCAAATTTTAGACAATTATGATCATGAAAAAAATATTTTCCAGTAAAAATATAATACTGGCGGGTGGTTTGTTAATTGCCCTCAGCGCCCTTGTTTCCTGCAAAAAATTAATTGAAATACCTGCCAATCCGCCAACAAACATCACCAGGCAACAGGTATTTGCAGATAGCGCGACAGCCATTTCTGCCGTTGCAGGCGTATATTCTTTTACGCCCAGTAGCAACAACAACGGCATTCCTTACTTCAGTGGCTATTTTGATGTAACTACGTCGCTTTCGGCGCATGAAGTATCTTACACCGCCAACTATGGTGATTATACACAATTTTACAGTTATACCCTCACTCCGCAAAATCAGGAGATAAACGCATTATGGTCAGCACCTTATGCGGAGATTTACCAGATAAATGATATACTGACTAATATAACCAACAACGGTAATTTATCCCCTTCATTAGTTAAGCAACTTACAGGCGAAATGGAAGTTGTACGGGCTTTTGTTTATTTTTACCAGGTTAATTTATTTGGTGGTGTGCCTTTGGTTACTACAACCGATTATACTACCAACGCCCAGTTGCCCAGGGCTACGTCTGCTGCTGTATATACCCAGATTTTAGCAGATCTTAACGATGCCGTTAAAAAATTACCAACAACTTATCCTTCAGCAGGGCACGTGCGTCCTAACCTTTACACCGCAGTAGCATTACAGGCCAAAGTACATCTGTACCAGGGTAATTGGCAGGCTGCCTATAACGAAGCCGATTCGGTTATAACCAGTGGTGGTTTCAGCCTTTTAACAGACCTTAACAGCGTGTTTTTGGATGGGAGTGCTGAAGCAATTTGGCAGGTACCGGTTGAAAATGCCTATCAGGGGTCGGGAGACGCACAAAATTTTTTTCCTTCTGGCGGCGGTACACCTAATTATGTAGTAACGGACTCTTTGTTAAGTAAATTTGGTGCAAATGACCTGCGCAAAGCGGATTGGCTGGGTTATAACGTAGTGAACAGCGATACTTTATATTACCCTTTCAAATATAAAGACTTAGCACCAACAACCCCTGCTACAGATTTTATGATGTTGAGGTTAGCTGAAATGTACCTGATCCGCGCCGAAGCTGCTGCACAACTTAATAAGCTTAGCCAGGCTGTGGCTGATGTAAACACTATACGTGCCCGGGCCGGCCTGGCAAACATTACAGTTGATCCAACATCGCAAAAGGCTGTATTAGGTGCCGTTAGGGATGAAAGGCGATTAGAACTATGTTTTGAATTTGGCAACAGGTTTTTTGATTTAGGCCGAACGAGTACAGATAGCAAATACCCATCGTCTGGCCAAGCGGCTGCTGTATTAGCCGGTTGGCAACCTGATTTTGCCATATACCCCGTACCACTAACACAACGACAACTAAACAGCCACCTTACGCAAAACCCAGGTTATCATTGATCTAAATATTTCTGAAAACACTACACTTTAAAATCGTTCCGGGGTATAATTTTTACCCTGGAATGGATTCCTATTTCATTCAAAAACTAAAAAATGGAAAATTCAATTTTGAGTATTAAAAACTTATCGCATCGCTACAGTACTTCCTGGGCCATCCGTGACATTGACCTGGAAATAAACAGGACAGGGATTTTAGGCTTACTTGGTTCCAATGGCGCAGGCAAATCCACCACCATGAATATCATGTGCGGTGTTTTAAACCAAACAGAAGGCACGGTTCTGATTGACGGGGTTGATATACGTGAAAACCCTGAGCTGGCTAAAAGGCAGATCGGTTTTCTGCCTCAAACCCCGCCGCTATATTTAGACCTTACAGTAGATGAATACCTTATTTACGCTGCAGAGCTGCGGAAAATGGATACCATGAGTATTAAACCGGCCCTGGAGGAAGCAAAAGATCGTTGCGGTATCTCCCATTTTAGCAACAGGCTGATCAAAAACTTGTCGGGCGGTTACCGCCAGCGGGTAGGCATTGCGCAATCTATTATCCACAAACCAAAGCTTGTGGTAATGGATGAGCCCACCAATGGTCTGGACCCCAATCAAATAACTGAGGTAAGATCATTGATCAAGGATATAGCTGTAGAACACGCGGTTATTTTCTCCTCCCATGTTTTATCAGAAGTGCAAATGTTATGCAAAGAGATCAAAATGATTGCTGATGGAAAAATAGTTTTTTCGGATACCATGGATGCCTTTAATAATTATGTGGAGCCGCATAGCGTATTGATGCATATGGAAAACCCGCCTGCCGCAGCTGAATTATTGAAAATACCCGGCGTAGATAAAGTTGATTTCGTAACGGAACGTCAAGCCCGAGTTTATTTTACAGGTGACCGCGAAATAACAGAACGGCTTATAGGTGAGAGCGTACATAATGGCTGGCGCTTAAGAGAAATTAACCTTGACAAGACAGCCTTAGATGAAATATTCAAACAATTGTCTACTAAAACCACGCAATCCTAATTAATCTTAAAATGAAATTAACCTTTAAAATAGCAAAAGCAGAGCTTCGCAACCTGTTTTATTCGCCAATAGCCTGGTTTTTAACCATTGCTTTTATGGTAGAATGTGCGCTTAGTTATACCAAATTAGTAAACAATTACGCCAGCCAGCAGGAAATGGGGGGTATGGGTTTGCAATATATGAGGAATATAACAATGCAGGTGTTTACAAATCCATATGATGGGGTATTCAACGGCATTATGCAAAACCTTTATTTATACATCCCTTTGTTAACCATGGGTCTCATTAGCCGTGAGATCAATGGCGGCACTATCAGCCTGCTTTATTCTTCCCCGGTAAAAATACGGGAAATCGTCTTCGGCAAATACCTGGCTATGCTTGCATATAGCTTTATACTGTTAGTTGTGATAGGTATTTTTATGGTAGCGGGTGTTTTTGATATCAAGTCGGCAGATTATGGGATGCTTTTAGCAGCCGCCCTGGGTTTCTACCTGTTACTATGTGCTTACTCGGCTATCGGGCTTTTTATGTCCAGTTTAACCAGCTACCAGATAGTTGCAGCAGTAAGCACCTTTGTAATGATAGGTATTCTCAGCTATATTGGCACCTTATGGCAAGGTATAGATTTTGTGCGCGATCTTACCTATTTTCTATCACTTTCAGGCCGGACGCACCATATGCTGGGAGGGTTGATCACCACTAAAGATGTGATCTACTTTTTAGTTATCGTATACATTTTTCTGGGGCTAACCATTTACAAACTACAATCCGGGCGCGAAACAAAGCCATGGTATGTGTCAGCTGGGCGCTACGTTGCCATTGTTGTTTCCGCTTTAGTTATCGGTTATATAAGTTCGCTGCCCAGCCTTATCGGTTACCTGGACACAACGGCCAACCAGGACAACACACTTACTCCCAACGCGCAGCAGATTATTAAAGAACTGGGTGATGGTAAGTTAGAAGTAACTGCATACAGCAATTTTTTAGATAATTATTATTGGTTTGGCGTGCCCGAACAACGTAATGAATACCTGACGAGGTGGGAACCTTATCTGCGGTTTAAACCGGATATTGAATTCCATTATGTAAGTTATTATGATATGCCCTTAGCGTTAGGTTATAATCTTTTTGAAGGTTATAAAGGCAAAACGATCAAGCAAATAGTAGAACAAAGGGCCAAAGGCTCTGATATGAAAATGTCTTCGTTTGAAACACCGGAGCAGATACAAAAAGAGATAGACCTGAAACCGGAGTTGAACAGGTATGTGATGAAACTGACCTATAAAGGTAAATCTACTTATTTAAGGGTTTTTAATGATCAGATGGTTTGGCCCAGTGAAACTGAGGTTTCGGCTGCTTTTAAAAGATTATTACAGGCTAATATGCCTGTAGTAGCTTTTGTAACCGGTGACGGGGAGCGCAAAACAGGTAAGAAAGGCGACAGGGAGTATAAAACTGTAACTACTGATAAAACCTTCCGCTACGCGCTTATAAACCAGGGTTTTGATGTGGATACACTTTCGCTGAACACCCAGAATATCCCGGATAATATTAAAGAGTTAGTAATTGCAGATCCGCAGAGTGAACTAAGCGCCGTAGCTATTCAAAAAATACAAGCCTATATTGCTAAGGGTGGCAACTTGTTAATAGCCGGCGAACCAGGCAGGCAGCAAATGCTTAACCCATTACTGAAAACATTAGGTGTACAGCTAACCAATGGCATGTTGACACAGACAAGTGAAGACTATGCGCCTACATTGGTATTGCCAGCTTTAACTAAAACCGCTATTGGTTTCGCCAAACTATTGGACAAGCCTTCAGTGGATACTTTACCTGTTTCCATGAATGGTGTGGCCGGGTTATCTTATCATGATACCAGCGGATTTATCATAAAGCCGTTGCTGGTCACCAAAGCTGGCCTGGTTAGCAATAGCATGAAACGTAACCCTGACCTGGATCTTGTAAACACCAAAGACGCCGACAACGCAAATGCTAACGGAGGTGTACACGCCATTGCTATGGGTGGCGGAGGTGGTTTCGCTACTGCTGTTCATGTAACCAGTGGTGCGCACATAATGGCGGCTGGTGGTGGGATGCATAAAGTTGGGGGAAAACATCCAGACAGCACAAATGGTTCCGGAGAGACATTTACTACTGCAGTAGCTTTAACCCGACAAATAAATGGTAAAGAACAACGCATCGTTATCAGCGGCGATGCCGACTTTTTGAGTAATTCGGAGTTAGGAAGGTATGAACCCAAGGTAAGCAACTTTTATTTCAGTACGGCTGTATTTAGCTGGCTTAATTACGGGCAGTTCCCTATAGATACTTCTCGCCCGGATGCCAAAGACAACCGTGTAACAGTAAGTACAGACCACGTAAGCTTTTTAAAGATCATATACATATATGTACTGCCTGGTCTCATCCTGATCTTTGCCACTATCTTCCTTATCCGTCGTAAACGAAAATAGTATGTTATTTACTACAGACAAGCAAACGCAGGAGGATCTCAACATCTACGGAAAACAGGGGACGGACTCGATCCTTTCCCTGTTTAACCGTACCTCGACGCTTAATGGCGCAAGGATATTGGAAGAAATGTTCAATTATCCGCTTTCGGATGCAGAGGCCATTAATAAGCGCAGTGGAGCCATCAGCTACCTGAAGGCTATACAAGCTGTTTTTCCGTTCAGTTCCGAGTTGTTTGATCAGGCAGAGCCATACCTGGCTAATACCGACGAAAGAACTAAACTTTCGGCGGAAAGACCATCGCTTGAAAAAAAATTAACCAGCTTAGTAGCCAACGATGCTGATTATAAGCTGATTGTTAACGGAATAAGCGCGCTGATAGAAATTGCAAGCGTATTGAACGGTTTATTGAATAATACCTTGCTCCGGGAAGGCAGCCCTTTTAAAAACGACCCGGAAACATTAAACATAAGCGGGTTATTAAAAGCAGAGCCTATTAGCCTGCTCTTGCAGGAAAACTCAAAGAGCAGGTTCTCACGGGAGAAACAGGCTAATTTTGATATGCTGCTGCGTTTTCGCCACCGGGAAACAATCCAGCGCGTGCTGAAGTACATCTATCAATTTGATGTATATATTACAGTGGCCAAAGTTGCTACAGAACGCAATTTCATATTCCCCAAAGCTTTGCCCAGGGAACAGCATACAATAGGGGTAGATAGTTTTTATCATCCCCAATTAAAAAATGCAGTGCCTAACACCTTAGTTATTACCCCCGACAGCAATGTTGTTTTTTTAACAGGCGCAAATATGGCTGGCAAATCCACTTTTATGAAATCGTTGGGCATCGCCATGTACCTGGCGCACATGGGCTTCCCGGTAGCGGCTAAAAAGATGGAGTTCTCGGTGCTTGATGGCATTTATACCACCATTAACCTGCCGGATAACCTGGGTATTGGCGCCAGCCACTTTTATGCGGAAGTGTTGCGGATAAAAAAGATGGCTAAGGAGCTGAGCACAGGAAAAAACATCTTCGTAATATTTGATGAATTGTTCCGCGGTACCAATGTAAAGGATGCTTATGAAGCTACCATAGCCGTTACAACGGGATTTGCCAAAAAGCGCAACAGCATGTTTATCATTTCCACACACATTATTGAAGCAGGCGAAGTGCTGAAGGAGCGCTGTGCAAACATTAGCTTTAAATATCTGCCTACGCGGATGAATGGAACGAATCCGGTATATACTTATACGCTTGAAACCGGTATTACCGACGACCGGCACGGGATGATCATCATAAATAACGAAGGCATACTTGAACTGTTAAAAAAAGGGAAGGAGGTTAGCTCTATATGAGTTTCATAGCTGATAAACAAACACTGGAAGATTTGAATTTACTGGGGAAGTTCAAACAACACTCTATTTTTAGCCTTTTTAACAAGGTAAACACCTCGGGAGCAGAAAAGCTGCTTAACGAAATGTTTCAGAACCCGCTTACTGAACCAGGGGCAATAAACAAGCGCAGCGCCATCTTAAAATACTTTCAAAGCAAGCAATTGTCTTTCCCGTTTGCTAATGAACAATTTAGCATGGTGGATAACTACCTTAGCGGAAGTGGCGGCAGGCATTACCTTACAGCATTGATCGTGCTGGGAAAGAAAAAACTGCTGGGCACGATAGTAAGGGATGAAGAATACAAAAAAACGCAAAGCAGCCTTCAACAAACCATTGCCCTGCTAAACCAATGTAAAACATTTATCAGCCAATTTTCAAATGACGATGATCATCCGTTTTACAATGAAGTACTTGCTGTAAAAAATATACTGGATGACCCAAAACTGGAATGGCTGGCAGCAGAACAAAACAGCCAGCTATCCTTAACAAAAATGGCCAGGTATGATAACCTGCTGAGGCACAAAATGCAGGCAGCATTAACAACAGTAATAGATACCTTTTACCTGCTGGATCTATATATATCTGTTGCCAACCTCGCACAGGCGAAGGACTTCAACTTTGCACAAGCCCGACCCAAAGAAGACAACCTGTTTACTGCTACAGCCGTAAGACATCCGGGTATTGAAAAAGCTGTGGCCAACCCGGTGTCTTTCCATCAACATAGCAACATGATCTTTTTAACCGGGGCCAATATGGCGGGGAAATCTACGTTCATGAAAGCTTTCGGTATCAATGTTTACCTGGCACACATGGGCTTCCCGGTAGCGGCAAAGGGAATGGAATTTTCAGTTAAGGACGGTATCTACACTTCTATCAATGTGCCTGACAACCTGAATATGGGCTACAGCCATTTTTACGCGGAAGTGTTAAGGGTGAAAAACGTTGCAGAGCAGGTAAGCAGTGGTAAAAGCCTGGTAATTATATTCGACGAGTTGTTTAAAGGCACCAATGTAAAGGATGCTTATGATGCTACACTGGCCGTAACAGCCGCCTTTAGTGAATATGCTAACTGCTTATTCATTATTTCCACTCATATTATAGAAGCAGGCGAAGTTCTGAAAGAACGGAATAACATACAAATGCTGTACCTGCCTACCATTATGAATGGTAATATCCCCCAATACACTTATAAGTTACAACCAGGCATTTCCAGCGACCGCCATGGTATGATGATCATTGAAAATGAAGGAATACTGGAATTACTGGACACAAACTAAATATCCTATGAAAAAAATAAAATACATCGCAACAATAATTTTAATGATTGGAATAGCTATAAACGCTTATGCACAAACAGCAAAAACTCCAGCAGACCAAGCTAAACAAATGCAGGTGCAATTAAAGCTCAGCGATGTGCAAACAAGCAAATTAACGGTTGTTTTGGAGCAAATAAACAAGGAGCAGGCCAATGATAAAGCAGCACAGGCTAACTTCAAAAACTGGCAGGCTACACATAACACAAAAGCGATGATTAACTATGTGTTGAAACAGATGAATGCAAACGCCTTTAGGATAGAACAGATTTTAACACCTGAACAAAATAAAACTTTTCAGGGGATGCTTAAAGAGCGACGTGATGCTTTGAACAGGATGGCCGATTCACAAAAGTAATAGAAAACCAAAAATAGCTATTAAGTAACCATCCTTATTTATATCAGATAATAAACTAAATAAAAAATTATGAAAAGAATGATCTTATTGGCTTTGGGTTTAGTACCGGCAGCGGTATGGGCTCAAAGTAACAGCTTTGTATTAAACGCAAAAGTTGAACAGGCTGCAGCACCTGCTAAAGCCTACCTTATTTACCGGTCTGAAGATAAATTGATAACTGATTCAGCAGTGGTTAATAAATGTGTTTTTAAATTTGCAGGTACATTAACCGACCCGGTAAGGGCGCAGTTAGTGCTTGACCATACAGGTATAGGACTGTCGAAATTAGGTCGCGATGCCGATGTGGTTGTTGTATACCTTGAAAAAGGCGAAATAGGCGTAACAGCAAAGGACTCTGTTAAAAACGCGGTGTTTAAGGGTTCAAGGCTTAACGATGAAAACAAAGCCTACAAAACATTAACACAGGCACCCGACAAAGATATAGCAGCGCTCAATGAAGAGTATATGTCGGCACCTGCAGATAAAAAGGACAACCAGGATTTTAAAGATGGCCTGCAGGCCCGGTATAATAAGATAATTGAAACGAAGCACACCTTGCAACAGCAATTTATCAGGCAATATCCTGATTCGTACATCAGTTTGCTTACATTAATGGAGGAAAGCGGCAATGATATTGACGTTACTACCGTTGAACCGGTTTATAAAAGCCTTTCGGCAAGTGTGCGTAATACCGCTGCCGGCATCCAGTTCGCAAAATCTATAGACGCGGCTCGTGCTACCTCTGTAGGTGCCATGGCCCCGGTATTTACCCAAAATGATGTAAATGATAAACCTGTGAGCCTTGCCGACTTTCGCGGAAAATACGTTTTGGTTGATTTTTGGGCATCATGGTGCGGGCCTTGCCGTGGCGAAAACCCGAATGTGGTAAAAGCCTATGATCAATATAAAAGTAAGAACTTTACCATACTGGGAGTTTCCTTAGACCGCCCTGGTAAAAAAGACGACTGGCTGGCCGCTATTAAAGCCGATGGCTTGGAGTGGACACAAGTATCGGACCTTAAGTTTTGGGATAATGAGGTTGCCAAATTGTACGGCATCCGATCTATTCCACAAAATTACCTGCTTGATCCAACCGGAAAAATCATCGGTAAAAACCTGCGTGGTGATGAATTAGAAAAAAAGTTAGCTACCCTGCTTAATTAATATAAACAACATGAAACTTAAATTTCTTTTTATTTCAAGCCTTATTGCAGGTGTTATCAGCATTGCACAGGCACAAACCCTTCCGCTTGATCCAGCCGTCCGCACGGGTAAATTAGCCAACGGGTTCACCTATTACATCCGTCATAACGAAGAACCAAAGAACCGGGTAATGCTTTATTTGGTAAATAAGGCAGGCTCGGTGCTGGAAGATGAAGATCAGCGCGGGCTGGCGCATTTCATGGAACACATGAGTTTTAACGGCACAACACACTACCCGCATAACCAATTAATTGATTACTTGCAAAAGGCAGGCGTAAGGTTTGGGGCAGATATAAATGCTTATACCAGTTTTGACGAAACAGTATACGAGCTGCCCATCCCTTCAGACAAACCTGAACTGTTAAAAAGCGGCCTGGAGATAATGCGCGACTGGGCGCACGAGGCCCTGCTTGATCCGGGAGAAATAGACAAGGAACGCGGCGTAGTGTTGGAAGAAAAACGCCTGGGCAAAGGCGCAGGCGAAAGGATGAGAAGGCAATACTGGCCGGTTATACTGAATAACTCGCGTTACGCAGAGCGTATTCCAATAGGGTTAGATACCGTGCTGAATAACTTTAAAAGACCCGTAATAGCCCGATTTTATAATGATTGGTACAGACCGGACCTGCAGGCGCTGATCGTAGTCGGCGATATTAACGTAGACCAGATTGAAGCACAGGTAAAACAACAGTTTGCCAGCTTAAAAAACCCGGTACACGAAAGGGTACGCACTAAATACACTGTACCGCTTGACGGAAAGAATCATTTTATGGCGGTAACCGACAAGGAGATGACCACAACGGAAGCCGAAATTATGATCAAACATAAGGCACCAGAATTAAAAACAGCGGCTGATTACCGCACCGCATTGGTACAGGGCCTGTTTGACCAGATGTTAAGCGGACGGTATGCAGAATTATTAAGAAAATCTGATCCTCCGTTTGTGTCAGGTAGCGCAGGTATATCCAGCTTTATGGGCGGTTTGGATGATTATGGCGCAAGCGTACAAGCAAAGCCCGGCGAGCTGGAAAAGGGAGTAAAAGCCGTGTGGCGTGAAACAGAAAGACTGAAACGTTTTGGCTTTACAGCCACAGAACTGGAGCGGGCCAAAACAGCTTACCTGAATGAAATGGAAAGCGCACTAAAGGAAAAAAGCAAGACCAATTCCGCCAGTTATGTAAAGGAATACCAGGCATATTTCCTGACCGGCGAAGCTGCCCCAGGGATAGATAAAGAATATCAGCTGACTAAAGATGCCATGCCGGGCATCACTTTAACAGATGTTAACAGCCTGGCCAAAATTTATATCACCAGCACCAACCGTGATGTATTGGTATTGGCGCCGGAAAAAGATAAAAGTGCCTTGCCAGATGAAGCCACAGTTAACAGCTGGCTCAAATCTGTAGAAGCGGAAAGCCTGACGCCTTATAACGACGAGGTAAGCTCCAAACCGCTTTTAAGCGCAACACCAACTCCTGGTAAGATCAAAAGCGAAGAAGAAAACAAGGAATTTAACATAACCACCATAACCTTAAGTAACGGTGTAAAAGTATTGTTAAAGCCTACCGATTTTAAGAATGATCAAATCATTTTTAGCGGTTTTGCATCGGGAGGGACTTCATTGTACAGTGATGCAGATTACCAGTCGGCAGCCAATGCAGCCGGTATAATTTCGGCAAATGGCATAGGTAATTACAATACGGGCGAGCTAAGCAAGTACCTGGAAGGTAAACAAGTAAGTGTTAGGCCCTACATTAATGAACGTTTTGAAGGCATTAATGGCGGTACAACACCTAAAGACCTGGAAACGGCCCTGCAATTGACCTATGCTTACTTTACTGAACCCCGAAAAGACACCGCAATTTTTAAAGGGATCATTGATCGCTCTAAAGCAGGCCTCGCTAACCGGGCCAATGACCCGAATAGTGTATTTGGTGACACAGTTAGCGCAGTTTTGGGCAGCCATAACATACGCAGAACCGGCCCGAGCCTGCAAAAGCTTGAACAGATAGACCTTGACAAAGCCTATGATATTTACAAGGAGCGCTTTGCTGATGCCAGTAATTTCACGTTCACTTTTGTAGGAAGCATAGACACGAATACTATTAAACCCCTGCTTGAAAAATACCTGGGTTCATTACCATCGGCAAACAAGCATGAAGATGCAAATGATTTGAATATCCACGCGCCGGCAGGCAGAATAGAAAAAACGGTTTACAAGGGAACCGAACCTAAGGCTACGGTTTACCTGGTGTACACCGGCAAATATGATTACAGCCCGGATAATAATGTGAAAATGGACGCGATGAAGGAAGCACTGGAAATACGGCTGTTACAACGGCTGCGTGAAGACGAAAGCGGTGTTTACAGCCCGGGCGCTCAGGTAGGCACTGTAAAACTGCCTCAGCAGCGTTATAGCTTTATGGTTCATTTTGGTTGTGCACCTCAAAATGTAGAAAAGCTTATCGCCTCAACATTGGATGAGATCAATAAGCTAAAAACCGACGGTCCTCTGCAGGAAAACATAGATAAATGGCGGGCAGAAGAGAAAACCAGTTTTGAACCGCAATTAAAAACCAACAACTTTTGGCTGGGCTACCTTAACGGTCAATTACAAAACCAGGAAAAACTGGATGAGGTTAACAATTACAATGGTTTGCTGGATAATGTAAAACCCGGCGATGTTAAAATCATGGCTGGCAAATACCTTAATGGTGATAATTACATCAGATTGGTGCTGATGCCGGAAAGCGTAAATACAGCAGCTAAATAATGATAAATAAGATATGATCTTCCTGCACCAATCGTTCTTTATAAGATCAGTTAATAGTTTAATTTAGTTTGGACGCCGCTTGGGTGCAAGTGGCGTTTTTTAGTTCACCAGTTTGCCTATTTCTTTCACCATTCCGTTAAATTCATTATTGTCATATAAACGGGTCAGGTATATTATTTTGCCATTTGCATCTATTACCACGTTACGTGTTACACCACTCTTTTTATCGGCAAAACGTCCAAATATATTGGCACCCGGATCAAGCGCAAACGGATAAGTAACATGCATATCCTGGTGGTACTTTTGCACCTTTGCTAAAGGCTCGTCGCGGTCGATACCGATCAAAACCACATTTTTATCCTTAAAGGCTTTCCATACCTCATTTTCCAGGTGCGGGATTTCCTCACGGCAAACGCTGCACCAGCTGGCTGTAAACTGTAAAACTACTATCTTTCCTCTAAGCTTTTTTAGGGATGTTTTTGTCCCGTCGGTTAAAACCAGTTCAAAATCATCCGGTGCCTGGTCACCAACTTTTATCGTATAACCCCGGTCATCGTTACTTGCCGCTGCGGGCTTACTTTGCTGCGCTTTTACACCTGTTAATATCAAAAGCTGGAATACTGCGAACAGTGTAAATTTAATGTGTTTCATTTTATCGTGTTTAATATGTAAAGCTGGTATTATTTCGATCAAAAGTTATTTATAGCAATTATAGAATTTTATCAGGTATTTCAGCATTATTAACCGGAGCCAATCGTTCACTTTTGATAAACTTTTGAGTTGATATTTAGCAAAATTCTAAAAACAATCTATAATATCTATAGTTTTTATAGGATTAATTTGCAAAGTTCATTCCTTTCTCTACATTTGCTATCGTTATGAATAAAACAGCTATCAAAACGCTATATTTTGAACCCTTGACCAAACAGGGATGTTGTTGCTGTTGTTGCCGCTGAGCAAACCGGTTTATCAAAAACAGAGTAATATTCAATTCCCGTTTTTTAATAAACACCAAGACGCATAGGCAGTCGGGTTTAAAATATTGCCTTTAAAAGTTTAACTGCCTTTTTATTAAGAGAGCACGGCGAATAGCCTAAAATAAATGAAAAACTCAGGAATTCAAATTTGACTAAGATATACCAATCTGTAATGATGGAGATACAAACCGTATGAGTTCTTTACAGGATCCTTTTTTTACCGAACACCTTTTCAAATTAACTATTAACTGATCTATAAAATAAACCAAATTATGCCTATGATAAAACAGAAGTAAGAGTTAAAGAAAAAACCTCAAGCAAGGCTTGTTAGTTTTAGTGTTAATCAGTTTTTTCAATCCCGGCTATTGCCGGGAAATGGTCAGGTGGCCGAGCGGTTAGGCTAAGGTATTTAAAACCTTCTACAGCGGTTCAAATCCGTTTCTGACCTCAGCGCTTATGCGTAAAGATTCTTCTCATACTAGGTTTATAATTGGTTAGTAAAAGGCCCCTGCCCATCAGGGGCTTTACTTTTAATCTAAAAAGGATGCCAGAACTAATCCAGGAAAAGAAGAAAATATAAAACATTATCGGATCGTGGAATAGCAAACGATTAGTTTATCCACTATCCAGCGTGAATGGCATAAAAAAATTAAACACAAATTAGAATACAATCGATAGATATTTAAATAGACAACAATCATGGCAACATTAACAAAATGGGTTTTAGACCCTTTACATTCAGAAGTACAGTTTAAAGTAAAACACCTGGTTATATCAACAGTGAGTGGTTTTTTCAGAGACTTTGAAGGTGAATTGGATACTGAAAATGACGACTTTACAGATGCAAAAATCAATTTCTCTTTAGGTGTCAGTAGTATCGACACCAATCAGGGCCAACGCGACGAACATTTAAAGTCGGCTGAGTTTTTTGATGCTGAAAAGTATCCTAAAATCTCTTTTAAATCCACTTCATTTACTAAAAAAGGCGACGACGAGTACGCCCTGATTGGTGACCTTACCATAAAAAATGTTACCAAACCGGTAACCCTGGCTGTTGAATACGGAGGTTCAAATGCTGATTTTTATGGTAATACCAAGGCTGGTTTTGAAATTACGGGAAAAGTTAACCGTAAGGAATTTGGATTAACATATGATGGTATAACCGAAGCCGGTGCAATTGTTTTGGGCGAAGACATCAAATTGTTGATAAACGTTCAGTTTGCCAGGCAGCCCGGAAATTAAGATTTCAAATTTGATAGAACAAAGTTAGCCGGTGCGATAATCAGATTGTCGCATCGGTTTTCATTTATCCTGTCTTTTTAGCATTGCTGGCCAAAATAATATTTCTTTATCAGATGATAGTGTATGTTCAAGGTTAAGTAAATGTCACTTATTACCATGATGATCGTGATTTGGAAGAACCCGGTATTTCAAACATAGGTATAGCATAAATTGCAAAGTGTGACAGTTTGTTTAACCTGTCTTATCTCACGCTTATGTTCGGAAGCCATATTAAACAGATATTCATACATGTAAAATACCAAAAGGAAAGATTCTTAAAATATTAGCTTAATAACGCGGCGCTTAGGATAGTCTCTTTCGCAATCATATCAGCAATGGAGGTTTGTTCCAATATTTTCACACTGGCGTCTCTTATTTCCATAAACTTTGCCCTGATACCACAGGTGACCTCATTGTGGCATTCGTCGCACTTATGATAAAAGTTTAGGCTTGCACATGGTACCATAGCTATAGGACCGTCCGTAAGTCGTAGAATTGCGGCTAATGTTATATCCTCCGCGGCTTTATTAAGTGCATACCCGCCGCCGGCGCCTTTTTTACTATATAGAAACCCGGCGTTACGCAAATCCAATAATATAGACTCCAGAAACTTTCGGGGTATCCGCTCTTGCTCCGCTATTTGCGCTATTTGCATGGGGGGCTTATCCATGTTTTTACCCATAATTATAAGTGCCTTAATAGCGTACTTGGTCTTTTTTGATAGCATAAATTAAAATGATTGCTTAAAAATAATGAATAAACACTCCTAATGAAACAAACTAGAGTTATTTAGTTCAAACAACGATTAGTACTTATAAGAAATTAAACCGCTAAATTTACAAACTTGCTTATATTGTGAAATATGAATTCATATGCAATAGTTACTGGTACAAATAAAGGTTCAGTAATGAGTGAGAAATCAAATTTAGGCAATTGGCTTGTACTGTCAGACCTTAAATTCTGGAATAATGAAGCTGCCAGCTATATGCTGTAAGGGCTATTCCTCAAAACTTTCTTATCGGTTCTGATGGTAAAATAGTCGGCAAAAACCTTCGTGGAGAGGACCTTGAAAATAAACTAAAGGAACTATTCAGTAATTAACTAACCATGTAAACTTAATGAGCAGCAAGATATTAGTGAGTTATAATTTCAATTTATAAGGTCACTAATATCTGCTGCTATTTCAATCCACCCGTTAAAAAAACCAAATGAAAAAATTAAGTATGTGGGGCATTGCTCCGGCATGCCTGTGGATTATATTGTGCGCTGTTTTGGGTTCTTGCACTTCGCAACACAAAATGGAGTTATCACATAGTGCTCCTACAAATGATACATTGTCCCTGTGGAGGATAGAGGTGCTGATACCGGCTAAATATATAGATAGAATGTCAGGTAGCGCAATAGACGCAGGGTTTAGTTCATACAGCGTTAAGTGGAACGGTAGCGGAAATTTGTCAACGATACAACTTTTGTTTCAGGCAAAAGACCGTGAACAGGTTGAGCTTTCAAAGAACAATTACTGGAAAGCGGCGTGGCGCAACAAGTTGTCATCATCCCAGAGAGAACCAGGTGGTCAATGAGCACTTATAATTAGCACCTCAAAGTTGTGACAAAATACGAGTTAAACTATAGGCATAATATATGATTATTGAAACTTTTCTGTAATATTGGTCATTCCTGGTTTGATACGGGAAAAATTGAAAAAGTTAACCGCGAAATATGGCAGGTATCATCGATCTGATAGGCAATACGCCTCTTGTACAATTAAGTAGGCTCAACGTAAATCCAAACGTGAAGGTATATGCTAAACTGGAAGGCAATAACCCGGGTGGCAGTGTAAAGGACCGCGCGGCACTCTACATGATTCGTAACGCAATAGCGCTGGGTGAAATTAAGCCTGGCACAAGGTTGATAGAAGCCACCAGCGGTAATACCGGGATTGCACTGGCCATGATTGCCCGTTTGTATGACCTGGAAATAGAACTGGTTATGCCGTCGAACTCAACGAGGGAGCGGGTGTTGACCATGACTGCTTTTGGCGCCCAGGTTACCTTGCTGGATAACATGGAGGTCTGTCGCGATTACGCAACGGAAAAAGGAGCAACGGATGGGTATTACCTGCTTGACCAGTTTGCAAACCCGAATAATTACCTGGCACATTACCAAACAACGGGGCCTGAGATCTGGCGTGATACAGATGGACAAATTACGCATTTTGTCAGCGCCATGGGCACTACCGGTACCATCATGGGCTGTTCAAAATTCTTAAAGGAGCAAAATTCTGCTATACAGATTGTGGGCTGCCAACCAGCGGAAGATGCGTGCATACCAGGCATCCGGCGCTGGCCCGCGGCATACCTGCCCAAAATATTTGATCCGAAGCGCGTGGATCTTTTGGTCGATATCGCTGAAACGGACGCCGTGCAAACCGCGCGCGAACTGGCTAAAGTGGAAGGCATATTTGCTGGCATGAGTACGGGTGGTGCAGGGTATGCGGCGTTGAAGCTGGCTGCAACACTAAATTCAGGCGTTATTGTTTTTATCGCCTGCGACAGGGGAGACCGTTATTTAAGCAGCGACCTTTTCGGATAGCTGCATATATATATACATTCATTAAATTACGTGATTACTGATGAAAGATAACAAATCGGATGATTTTTTAGCCCTACTGTACCAAACACATAAAATGGAATGGGAAGCGACCCCCCGGACAAAGGATTGTGTGGCTTGGCTGTCCGATCTGTTTGAATTTTTATTCCCGAATAACCAGGCAAACAAATTGTTTATTTATAGCGGGCAGCTTAAAAAGAACCAAATAGACCTGATCAATATCCTGTTAAGCTACCTTGACCCCAGCCGTGTTGAAATCGAGGGCGCAGTGAATTCTTTTTACGATTCGCTGAAACAACTCTATCTCGACCTCCGGCAGGATGCAGCCATGATCTATGAAAAAGACCCTGCAGCTGTCAGTATCCATGAGGTGATCGTTTCTTACCCTGGTTTTTATGCCATCGCGGTTTATCGCATCGCCCACCGGCTATCCCAACTGGAAATACCTATTCTGCCCCGGATACTGAGCGAATACGTACATGGCAAAACAGGGGTTGACATCCATCCGAAAGCCAGTATCAATGTACCGTTCTGCATAGATCATGGCACAGGGATAGTAATTGGCGCGACCAGCATCATCGGTAAAAATGTAACTATTTACCAGGGCGTAACCTTGGGTGCATTACAGGTGAGTAAGCAACTTTCCGAAACAAAAAGGCACCCTACAGTTGAGGATAACGTTGTCATTTACGCGCGAAGCACCATATTAGGCGGCCTGACAGTTATTGGCCATGACAGTGTAATTGGCGGCAGCGTGTTCCTTGCCAAAAGTGTCCAACCCTATTCGCATGTATTTAATACGCATCAACTGCGTATCGAAATAAAAGAATAAACAAAAATTATAATGCGGGGCATATCCTGAAATAGTACATCGTATTTTAATTATATTCCATTAACCCCTATTATTATGGCAGATCAAAAACCAAAACAAACCGCGTTAGGCGATGTTGCCGCAGGGTAGTTAGCCATTGCGACACGTATAGATTGCCGTTTTGGAAGATGTTGATTTAGGAAACTATTATGAGTACAAATATTAACCCCGGTAATTAAATTTAACATCAAGTCTTTGATTTGAATTTAAAAAAAAAGCACCCGTAAACTGAATTAATATCAATTATAATTATTCTGATCTAATCGACATTTGATTCCATTGCATGCTCAATGATGAGATCTCGGTATTTAAACTATCACCTTAATACTTTAGCCGGTTTTATTATCCTGGCTATAAGCATTGCCACAACCGTATCCCCGGTAGCATTCAATACCGTAGCCACCGGATCTACCAATGTACCAATAATCATTACAGCAGGCAGGGCTTCCGGAGGAAAGCCATATACTGAAATTACCAGAAGTTCGGCAATATATCCGCCATTGGGAATGCCCCCTTCTACAATACTGCACACCACGCTTATGCCCAGGGCAATAGCTATCACATCTGCACCGGTCAATGGCCTATGAAACATGGCAAACACGGTAGCAATCTTTACTACCGCAGATATTGCGGAACCATCCTTGTGCAACGGAGCTCCCAATGGAATAACCAGGTTGCGGATATGCTCAGGAATCCCCATTTTTTTTGCAGCCTCTAAATTAGCAGGTATAGTGGCAATACTGCTGCATGTGCCAATAGCCGTGGCTGATGGTACAATATTATTTTGCCAATAAAGCTTTACGGCTGTGAAACCTCCGGCTAAAAAAGCATAAAGGCTGAAGAATACTACAAAATATACCAGGCATACGCCGTGGTACAAAAGCATGGCATCCCTGTAAGTACCAAATAATTTTGGCCCTATAGTACCCACTTGCACAGCAAAATAGGCACCCAGTCCAAGAGGCGCTATTTTCATAATAATAGTTAAAATATTTTTTAGTACTTCGTTTCCCGAATTGAGAAAATCCTTGAACGGTTTACCTTTATCTCCCGATTGAAGCACCCCAAAGCCGGTGAGTATAGAAAAAACAATAAGGGCCAGCATGCTTTTTCGGGAGAGTAGTTCAAAAAAATCGCTTGCCGTAAGCAATTGCGTTATTTGGTCGCCAATTGTTTTTTTCTCTATGCTTTCTAAAATGATTTTTTTGTCGGCCAGTTCCGCGTGAATAGGGAACCACCATGCTGAAATAAGGGTAAGTGATGCAGCTAATAATTCGGTACCGATAAACACTAAAAACATTATTGTTATCAGCTTTCCAAAGTTTTCCCCACGCTCTACATTGGCAATGGCCGACGCGATGGCAAAGAATACCAGTGGCACTACTACGGTAAATAATAGATTGATAAAAATATCACCCAGGGGCTTTATGAGTTCAATTTTATCTCCAAAAAAAATACCCAGGGCGCTTCCAATGATTAACCCGGCCAATAGCAATAAAATGCTACCATAGTGCTTTAAGAAATTGCCTTGATTTTTACTCACACTATCATGTTTTTACATAGTTATTCACCCAACAAACATCCATCTGATTAAGACAACATGGACAATTTTATCGCTATATTACTTCAATAGTTCCGCCAGTTTGCTTTCCAGATCTTTACCCCGAAGGTTTTTAGCAATGATCCGTCCGTTCTTATCCAGCAGGAAACTATTAGGGATAGCTGTTACGGTATATAACGCTGCTGTAGGGCCTCCATATCCATTCAGATCGCAAACATTTCCCCAGGTATATCCATCCTGGCGAATTGCATTTTTCCACTGTGTGGTATTTTTATCAATAGATACACTTAATATCTCAAATCCTTTAGCCTTATATTCATTATATAACCTTACTAATGTAGGGCTTTCTTCCCGGCAGGGAGGGCACCAGGAGGCCCAGAATTCAACAAATGTGTATTTACCGCGATAGTCTTTAAGATCGACTTTCTTACCTGCCGTATCGGTTGAAACAAAACCGGGCGCTATGGCACCAATGGCAATTCGTTTGGTGGCATTTACTTTATTAACCAGCTGCCGGGTAAGATCATAATTGGGATATTTTTGCTGATAGATTGCTGCCATCTGGTTCATCAGCGCCGTGTCTGTTTCAGAATTCCAGCGTATGCTGTGATGTACTGCGGCGAGCGAATTAATGAAAAAGGGCTGTTCCACCCATTGGGCCAATTCCGCTTTATAATTTTCAGATGCTTTTTCATGTTCCGCATTCCAATATTCGATCCTTGCTGCGTTACCGCTCTTAACAGCAACTGCTGAGGAATCGTAGGTACGTCTTAAATACTTATTAAATACTCTTTTCCTGTTCGCTTCATAAGCAACCAGGTATTGTGTTTCCTTCGACCCCATAACCAGGATAGTGTCTTTGCTGATGTTCAGGTCGATTTTGTCTCCAGGTTTTGCCAATACCTGAACAAGGCTTGAATTGTCCACACCCAGATCATAAATTTCAGGCTCTTTTAAACTTATGGTGAGGGTGAATTTACCATCCTGACTGATCTTGGCTTCCTGTATAACTTTGTCATTCCGGGTTTCATAATTGATCAGGGTGAGTTTGATGGATTTCCCCCAAAAATCCTGCGGGACTACGCCGGTAACAATTGCCTGTTGCGCAGAGACACCCATTGATGCCAATAGAAAAATGATGAGCATACTAATTGTAATCGCACCATTTATTTTCGACTTTGGAGAGGGATAAGTTATCATGATAGTATTTTTACAAAAAAAAAAGAGTTCGACTTTATAAAAGTAAGGAACATTTATGTGATTAATTGATAGAAGAGTAACTAATAAATCGACCCTTTCTTTTAATTACAATAGCTGTTTTTTGCATAACATCACCACTATTCATCATTGCGTAACCTTCGGGTGATAATCTTTCCAAAGCCATTCCAGCGCTTCGGGGAGGGTTTGTTGTTTTACCTTATAATCAACGTGCCCGGCTTTACGGGCAAAAACAAACTGGTATGGGTAGCCTTTAGCTGCGAGCACCTTTGCCATGTTTTCATTTGCCAGTACCCAATCGTGCATATTGTCGCGCATTATGTTGGGGTTATACAGGTCCTGGTCACCAACTTCCATCCAAATGCGTAATGGTTTTATAGGGCTTTCGGGGATGATGTGTGCATGAAAACCCCAGGCGCCTTGCGGCGTTTTAGGGTTATAGGGCCATTGCTGATTAATATAGGTGCCCGAGTAGGTGAGCACACGGTGATACCATTCGGGATGATACCACGCCATAATGAGGGCGCATGAGCCGCCCGAGCTGCCGCCCGTGGTAGCCCGACCTTCAGGGTCTTTAGTCAATTTTACCTGGCACTTGCTTTCAACCAGCGGCAATATTTCCTTTTCAACAAATTCGGCATACAGGCCGCTCATGGTATCGTACTCCAAGCCACGCTGGCTGCCCTGGGCATCGCCGCTGCCGTTACCTATTGATATGGCTATCATCGGCGGCACTTTACCTTCGGCAATCAGGTTATCAAGCACCGTGAAAAGCAAGTTATCCGGCCCGTCGGCACCAATTATAAAGGGCGCTGCGGTACCGGCGACATACTGTTTAGGCACATACACCGCCACCTGCCGGGTATACGCCGCCGGGCGACTGGTAGTAACTATCAACTTAGCGGGGTTATCCGCATCCGGCGTGCCGAATGTATTGGGTTCACGGGCAATGCCGGGGTAAATTTTACTATCCTTTGAGTCGATGGTGAAGCGGTATACGGTGCCCTGCGGCACGCAGGTTTGTACCACCGCCTCAGGTGCAGGGCTATGCGTAGGGCCGATGATAAAATTTCCATTGGCGTTAGGTGCAGGGATGGTGCCATCCGGCAGTTCCGTGGCAGGTACGTAACCAGCGGTATGCGGATCGCGGATGGGTACCTGGGCCATAGCCGGGTTTATGCGCCATACCAGGCACACCAACGTACCAAACACTATAGTGCGTATAACTATTTTATTGAGCTTCATTTATTTAGATCTATGCGAGATGGAGGTTAAATTTAGGGTTTATAAAGTAAATATGGGGAATTAAGCTGTTAGCTTTATTAGTTTAGTATTTCATATTTATGCATTGTAGTATAAGTTATGCACACGAGTGGGTCAGCATAATAGGCTTTGGTTAAATTATTTATAATTGTTTTGTGAAAGGTTAATAAATCCCATATTAGACATTAATTATAACACCTCTTGATGGCAATTTTACCGTATGCATTGTTATTTATTTTTTTCATAGTCACAGAATATTTGGCTATAACGATAAGTTCATTCCAACTTAAGACAATCCTTAATAAATGGGCAGAAACTAAAAACTTTGTATACCATAGGTCAGCTAATCCATTAAAAGTATTTTTACCAGTACAAAAAAGTTTGTTATTTCTAAGTTGTACCCTAACCATATGCTTTTCATTTTATCTTAAGGCCCATTATAAATTTCACCCTCAATATGTATTATTAGCTATTGCCGGATTGAAGTTTTTTGATTTTTTTAAAAAAGGAAAGATGAAAAAGTTGCAAAAACATGAGGAGTTGGACATGTTTGATGCATACCGGGATGACTTCGATGCGTTTGTAACCTCGTGGCGTTCTAATTTATTTATACAGATTATATCGCTTACAATTGCAGGATGCATTTTAATCTTCATATAGCACCTCACTGGTCTAAGTTTAGCGCAGCGTAACTTAGATCCTAAAATTCACAAAGCTTCCAGCTTGTTAACGCAAGAAGAATTCTTGCTTTATTTTAGATCGAAGTTTTTAAACTTCGACCAGTAAAGGATTGTATTTATAGTTTGCGTTAAGGCAGCGGTACCGGCCAGTAGCTAATGCCTTGTGCAGTATGAGGGGAAAGCCTAACCCGGAGGGAACGCCCCAAAATTACTGTTGCAATACCTGCCAATTTTTTATTACTTGCTGTCTGTTTTTATAACTATTATTGTTTTCAATCCGCAAACTCAAAAAAATTATTGATCCATGAAAATAGCTACTTATAACGTAAACGGGATAAACGGAAGGTTGCCGGTGCTGCTGCGTTGGCTGGAAGAGAGCAAGCCGGATGTGGTTTGTTTGCAGGAGCTGAAGGCACCGGATGAGAAATTCCCTTTACAGGCTATTAATGATGCGGGTTATGAGGCTATATGGCATGGGCAAAAGAGCTGGAACGGCGTGGCGATACTTTCGCGCGGAAGCGAAATTAAAGAACTAAGGCGTGGCCTGCCCGGCGACCCTGATGATACGCACAGCCGTTATATTGAAGCTTTGGTGAATGGCGTGGTGATCGGCTGCCTGTACCTGCCCAACGGCAACCCTGCGCCGGGCCCGAAATTTGATTATAAATTGAAGTGGTTCAGCAGGTTTACTGAGCATGCCGCAGGGCTGGTGAACCGCGACCTGCCGGTAGTACTTTGCGGCGATTATAATGTTATGCCTACCGAAATAGATGCATATAAACCGGAACGCTGGGTTGATGACGCGCTTTTTAGGCCTGAAACCCGTGCGGCCTTTAAAAACCTGACCGAGCAGGGGTGGACGGACGCGATACGCAAGCTTTATCCTACGGAAGTGATCTATACCTTCTTTGATTATTTCCGTAATGCCTACGGCCGTAACGCGGGCCTGCGGATAGACCATTTTTTGCTGAACCCGGCGCTGGAAGGCAGGTTAAAAGCGGCGAAGGTTGACCTGCATGTACGGGGCTGGGAAAAATCGAGCGACCATTGCCCGGTATGGATAGAATTGGATTAAAGGGGTAATGAGAAATAAAAGGTAGATCCATTTCCGGGTTCGCTATCGGCCCAGATACGCCCGTTGTGGCGGGTGATGATCTCGTGTGATAAATACAGGCCTATGCCCAGGCCGGATATGCTTGGTGTAAGGTTATCAACCCTGTAAAAGCGGGAAAATATATGCGCTAACTGTTCAGTGGTTATACCTATTCCAAAGTCTTTTACAGCTACCTGCACTTCATGGTTGGTGCTGCTTATACTTACTTCTATCCGTTTTACTTTGGGCGAATAACGGATGCCATTGGTAAGCAGGTTAATGATCACCTGTTCAATACGGTTCGGGTCGCCTGTGACCATGATCCCATCAGTGGCAGTTTCAAGAGAAATTTCGTGAGCGGGGTTATTAAGCCTGATCACTTCTATGGTGTCGGCAGTTAATTGGTGTATATCAAATAGTTCTGTAGCCAGCTGTAATTTCCCGGCTTCAATCTTTGATACATCAAGCAGATCGCCTATCAAAGCAGTCAATTTACCTACCTGCTGGCGGGTTTTAGTTAAAAAATGCTTTGCCTTGTTATCTGTTATCATGCGGTCCAATATCTGCAGGTAGCCGCTGATGCTGGTGAGCGGTGTTTTTAATTCATGACTGGCCAGCCCTATAAATTCGTCTTTTTTCTCGTTGAGGGTTTTTATCTGCTGATACAAACGTGCATTTTCTTCTTCGGCAGCCAACCGGGCGCTGATATCGCGGGCAATTTTTGATGCGCCGATAACGTTGCCTTTTGAGTCTACCACCGGAGATACGGATACAGATATCGATATCGCCCGTCCATCCTTGTGCTGGCGTACGGTTTCAAAATGCTCTATCTTTTTCCCCCTGGCTATTTGGCCTATGATATAGGTTTCTTCTTTATAACGCTCGAGCGGAATGATGAGGGAGATATGCTGGCCGATGGCCTCGGTCTCGGTGTAACCAAACATGCGCTCGGCAGCGGGGTTCCAGCTGGTAATGATGCCTTCAAGGGTTTTACTGATAATGGTATCGTCAGATGTAGCAATTATAGCGGCTAATATTCCATCTTTTTCTTCTGATTTTTGTCTTTCGCTTACATCACGGGCAATTTTTGAAGCGCCAATAATCCGGCCATTACTATTAATTATAGGCGAAACAGATACGGAGAGGGGGATAAGCTTGCCATCTTTTCTCAGTCGGAAGGTTTCAAAATGTTCGATCCTTTTGCCTTTGGAGATCTGCCCCATGATATAATCTTCTTCTGCATATCTTTCCTCGGGGATGATGACAGAAATGTGGCGGCCTACCATTTCTGCTTCACTATAACCAAAAATATATTCGGCAGCATGGTTCCAGGTGGTAATAATTCCGTCCAGCGTTTTACTGATAATGGCATCATCGGAGGTAGCTACGATAGCTGCTAACATTGCCTGCTTTTCCTGAGCTAATGATAAAACGCTTTTTGGGACAGGTGAGGGATCGGGCCGAATATCCATAAAAGCAAAATAACCAATAATATTCCAAATTGTTTTAGGCTGTGGAAATATTAACAGTAGTACATATTACTTAAAATACGGCTGTGAGATAAAGGAAAAGGAGCTTTTAGTGTGATGGCATTGTCATCTGTAACTAATAATAATTCTTTTACGGAACGTTCGTTCCAAATTGATTATACATTTGCGGAACGATTATTCCAAAAATAGAAAAATTAACACACAACATGAAAAAGTTAGCAAACAAAGTAGCAGTAATAACAGGCGCATCAAAAGGTATTGGCGCGGGTATAGCAAAACACCTTGCAGCAGCAGGTGCAAGCGTAGTTGTAAATTATGCCTCGGCAAAAGCGGGTGCAGATAAGGTAGTTGAAGAAATTACCGCTGCAGGCGGAAGGGCAATAGCTGTGCAAGGTAATGTATCAAGCGAAGCTGATATCGCCCGTTTATTTGAAGAAACCAAAAATGCTTTTGGAGCAGTAGATATTTTGGTGAATAATGCAGGCGTTTACAAATTCGGCGCTATTGAAGAATTAAACGCGGAAGATTTTCATACGCAATTTAATACCAACGTATTGGGTTTATTACTTACTACACAAGGCGCTGTAAAAAACTTTAACGAGGCTGGTGGCAGCATCATTAACATTGGGTCGGCAGTAACTAATATCGCCCCTCCGGGAAGCTCAATTTATACAGCTACCAAAGGTGCGGTTGATGCTATTACCCACGTATTGGCAAAAGAATTGGCTGGTAAAAAAATACGCGTAAACTCAATCAACCCGGGTATGGTTGAAACTGAAGGCACGCATACCGCTGGTTTCATTGGTAGTGATTTTGAAGCTGAGTTGGTTAAAACAACCCCGTTGGGCCGTGTAGGTCAGCCTGATGATATTGCCGATGTAGCTGTGTTCCTGGCTTCTGAAGATTCACGCTGGTTAACTGGTGAGCTATTACTGGCTAGTGGCGGTGTAAGGTAATACCCGCTGTTTTAACAGAAAAACAATTAAAAATGAATAGCTTTGCTTCTAATACAAGCAAGGCTATTCCTGGTTATGGCAAGAACGAAAGATTTTGATGAGAATGAAGTGCTGAGCAAAGCGATACAGCTTTTTTGGTACAAAGGCTACAATGGTACATCCATGCAGGACCTTGTGGATGGCCTGGGCATCAGCCGTTCAAGCTTGTATGATACCTATACCGATAAGCATACGTTGTTTGTTAAAGCGCTGGAAAGCTATCAAAATGCCGGTGCCGCTCAAATCCGGGAGATGATAGAACATTCTGGATCGGCAAAAGAAACTATAAAAAAATTACTGGAACTGGCCACCACTGATTTGCTAAGTGATAAACAGCAGAAAGGCTGTTTTATGGTGAACGCCGAAGTTGAAGTTGCGCCGCACGATGCCGAAGTAAATAACCTGGTATGCAAGAACGACCAGCAAATGGAAGATGCTTTTTACCAGGTGATTAAAAAAGGGCAGGAGAGTGGCGAGATAAAAAATCAACAGGATGCCAGGGCATTGTCGCGTTTTATTTTTAACACAGTTAAGGGCATGCGGGTAACCGCGAAATCAGTTACCGACCGGTCTGTATTTGATGATATCATCAAACTAACCATCTCCGCACTCGGATAGTCCTTTAACTATAATCATTAAATTTCTTGCAACATCAATTCGCTTCCCGGCGGATGCTGTATTTTGTAATTTTTCAAACCGGGATTGCTTACATAATGAAACGAATATTTGATTTGGCATTGCTAATGATAATTTTAAAGTATAAATTGCAATCGATTGCATTAATTAGAATTTGCTTAAACCTCACCAATTTTCTTTAATAGCGATCAGCATAACCAATTAACATTAAACCAAATAAACGCCAATGAGCAAACAATTTATTACAGTAAAATTTGCCTGTACACTTTTTATAGTAGCAGGGATGTTGAATGCATGTAAATCGGCAGAGAAAAAAACAGCTGATGCCGATAGCAGCAAAACAGATACAAGTAAGAAGGTGAAATACCTGTCGCAACCGCTTATCGGTTCCATTTACACTGCCGACCCATCGGCCCATGTGTTTAATGGCAAAATTTATATTTATCCATCACATGATATCAATACAGGGATCCCCGAAAATGACAACGGCGACCATTTTGCTATGCGCGATTACCACATCCTTTCAATGGATAGCATTGGCGGCAAGGTTACCGATAATGGGGTGGCGCTTGATATAAAAGATATCCCCTGGGCGGGCCGCCAGCTTTGGGCGCCTGATGCTGCTTATAAAAACGGCACTTATTACCTGTATTTCCCGGTAAAGGATAAAAAGGATGTATTCCATATCGGTGTAGCTACATCGGCCAGTCCTGTTGGGCCGTTTAAGGCTGATCCAGAACCAATAGCCGGGAGTTATAGCATCGACCCGGCTGTATTTACCGATACCGATGGCAAAACCTATATGTATTTTGGTGGGATATGGGGCGGACAGCTTCAACGTTGGACGACCGGAAAATACGAGGCCGATGGTTCAAAAACAGATTCGAAACAAGAGGATGCGCCAGCCATAAGCTGTAAGGTGGCATTACTTACACCGGATATGAAAAATATTGATGGCAAAGTAAAAGACGCTGTTATTTTAGATAGCCTTGGCAAGCCATTGTTAACTAAAGACCGTACCCGTCGTTTTTTTGAAGGCTCATGGATGCATAAATACAATGGCAAATATTATTTCAGCTACTCAACCGGCGATACACATTTGCTTTGCTACGCGATAGGCGATAGTCCGCTTGGCCCTTTTACTTATAAAGGCTTATTAATGAAACCGGTAGAGGGCTGGACAACCCATCATTCAATTGTGGAAATAAAAGGGAAATGGTATATATTTTATCATGATACTCAATTATCGGGCAAAACCTACCTGCGTAATGTAAAGGTTGCCGAACTGCAGCATAATGCTGATGGCACTATTAAGCCGATAGATCCTTTTTTATAGGGGGATAATTTAGAACTGGTAGCGTTCTATTTATTCTTGTCGAGGATCTCAAACTTGGTTTGCAGTGTGTTACCCTCACCGTCAACAAGGGTGAGGGTATGCACACCTGGTTCGGGATTTAACGCGATCTGGTGGTAATCTTTAGTGACACCGATATATTGGTCATCCAGGTGCCAGAATATCTTTATGCCCGACTGGCGGTGCGCGGCGTTGCAGATCATGCGCCCGCGCTTACCATCAACTTCCAGCGGAATGTAGATCTTCGCACCATCTTTGGGGTAGATAAGCTCCATTGGCATACCTTTATCTGCCGAAATGCAGTCGGCCCTGAACGGCGGTAAGCTGTGGTATTGGTAGTTTTTACCCTTGTAATAGTATTCCATTGCTGGTGGTAGTACGAACCATGTTTTATTTATGATCTGATCGGGAGGTACGCAATCGCTGTTTACCTGCCAGTGTTCGGTTTTATCGAGATGTACCAGTTGATGATAAGGGCAAACGGGTGATCTCAGACCGGATTTTGGCACCCACATTTCAACTGTATCTGTGCAGTATTCACCTGCACGGTAACCACTTTGACGGCACACACTTATTTTTACCATCCCGTTGGCGGGCATCTCAAACCAGTCGGTATTTACGGGCAATTGCCTGAAGATCTCGAACATGGCAGGAGCGGCAGTATTGATACCTGTTAACCCTGCACGACCTTCGCCGCTGGTGTTGCCAACCCAAACACCAACTACATATTTGGGAGTGATGCCGATTGCCCAGCCATCCCTGAAACCAAAACTGGTACCTGTTTTCCAGGCTATGCGCTGGGTGGAACTAAACTGCCGCCAAAGCATTTCCTCGCCTGGGCGCATCACTTCTTCCATGGCCTGCATTGTGTAATAAATAGATCCCGCATCGAGTAAGCCGGAGCTTTCCAAATGAGGTTTTGCTTGTGGTATTTGTGTATATACAGGTGAATGATAATCAGCCGGATCATACTTGCCCATGTATTTATCGGAGTGGTTCAGCACCCGTGCCATATCAGCATAAGCACCCGAAAGCTCCCAAAGCGTATTTTCACCACCACCCAATATCAGCGACAGACCATAATAATCAGCCGGTTGTTTTAGGGTGGTGATACCTGCTTTTTTCAGCAGATCATAAAAACGGTCGTACTTATATTTCTGTAGCATCTTTACAGCAGGAACGTTCAGTGAGCGGGCCAATGCCCTTGAAGCTGGAACCGCGCCATCATAGCTCAGGTCAAAATTCTCGGGATGATAACCTGCTATTTGCGTAGGGATATCAGGCATTAAGCTATTTGGTAATAGCAGCCCATCATGCAGCATAGCCGCGTAGAGTAAAGGCTTTAAAGTACTGCCGGGGCTACGTGGCGCGTTGATCACGTCAACATTACTTTCCATTGTGGTGTCTTCAAGGTGATAAATATTCCCCACATAGGCTAAAGTTGAACCTGTTTCCACATCCAGCACAATAGCGGCAATATTGTTGATATGATTGGCAGCCAGTATTTGGTGATGCCGCTCCACAATATCACTTACCTGTTGCTGTAAACCGGCTTTTATGGTGGTGTTGATACGAGTAAGGCCGGTATGTACGCCTGTTTGACAATCGTGTTTAAATCGTTCCAGTAAATGCGGGGCAAGTACGGGTAATGGTACGGGCCTGTCGGGCACGGGTTCGAGTTTTGAGAGTTCCGCGGTGTTTTTATCGATGATGCCCTGACGAGTAAGTCTATCCAGTAATAGGTTTCTCTTTTTTAGCAGGATAGCCCTGTTCTTCCCCGGATGCACCAGTGATGGTGAATTGGGTAGTACCGCGAGTGCCGCCATCTCTCCCCATGATAACTGTTCGGGGCTACGACCAAAGTACCGCCATGAGGCTGCGTCAAGCCCTACTACGTTACTGCCGAATGGGGCATTGCTGCTATACAGGGCTAAAATTTCCTGTTTGTTATAAGTAAGTTCAAGGCGCAGGGCCATGAACATTTCCAAAAGTTTATTTAAAAAAGTTCGGTTATGGTGAGTGGCTAACCGGATCACCTGCATGGTGATGGTGCTGCCACCGCTGCTCACGCGCCCCGATTTGATATTCTGCCGGATAGCCCTGCTAAATGCCAGGAAGTCTATACCGGGGTGATGCTCAAAGCGTTTATCTTCAAAAGCGATAATGCATTTTTTGAATTTATCGGGTACTATGCTGTCATAAGGGAAACGCCATTGCCCGTCGGTAGCTATAGCTGCGCCTAATAAACCTCCCTGGTCGTCATTGATGACATAGGCGGTAGGTTTATCAAATAATTTCGCTGGCAGGCAAAACCAAAATAGCCCGCACAAGACCAATACCGATGTGATCAGCACCAGCCTTGTGCGGGTTAGCCATGCAGGCCTTTTATAAGAAAAACGCATCTGCTCTTACTTTATAACCTGTACCCATTTGCCTTTTTGCAGCGCGTTAATTGATGAATTATACATAGCACCGCAATACGTTGCAGGCAGGTAATAACGCCCGGTGTAAGCCGCATTCAACATCACATAATAAGTAACCTGCTGCCTTTCTTCAATACCGAAATAAGTGTTCACCCGGTCATCACGGATATCCTGGTAATCGGATGGCGAAGATTTAAAGGCTTCATCATTATTCAGCATCCGGGTGTTCAATATTTCCCATCCCGAAGGGAAGATCTGGGTAAGCGCCATATTAAAATAAGCACCTTTATGCCCCGGATTTTTAACAATAACCTGTGCCACAAAATCGGTTCCCTGTTTCAGGCTGGTTATGTTTATAGGCTGACCTTTTAGCGTCATATAATTTACCTGCATGCCTAATACATCGTCGTTATTTACGCCTGCTGGCTCATCGCCCGGCGCGGGCTGGCCTTTTTGTATCAGCCTTAGGTATAAAATATTATTGCCTTTGTTTTTGATGGTCACATTACCACCATTAGCCGAAAGAGGTGCTTGCCACAGGTATGAATTTGAAGTAACCGTGGTATTACCATAATCAAATATCAACTTGTTGCCGTTCTTATTCTGACCGCAATATTGGGCAATAGCCAGCAAGGCATAAGCCGTGGTTTGGGTGCTGTACCAATCATCCTGAGCTAAATGTGCCGATACGGTTTGCAACATAGCAGCCGCCTTTTGGTGCTGACCAAGCAGGGTAAGGGTTTCCAGTATCATGGCCTCATCTCGCAGATCAGACCCATACGTACCATATAACTGGTCATAAGGCTGAATAGTTAACGGTAGGCCTTTGATCATCTGCACAGCTGTTTCGGGCTGACCGGCTAATTTATAGGCAGCAGCCAGTCGCCATTTTGCCTGCGGCGATAGGTAAGCGAACTCCTTTAAACGATTCATCGCGCCCAATTCGGGTGTACGGGCCAGTGCCAGCAGGTATAAACGGTAAGCCTGAACAAGGTCCTCATCATAATAGCTGCGTTTGCCAGGTGTCCAGTTCACGGCTTGCTGATGTTGGTATCGTTTCCATGAATCTATAAAGCCTACGGGCAGCGCATATCCCTTTGCCTGCGCGGCCAGCATAAAGTTGCCCGCGTAGTTTGTACACCATTCATCAGCAGGGCCTCCATCCGGCCAATAACTGATACCACCGCCGGGTGCCTGGAAATTGGTGAGCCTTGCAATTGTCGACCTGATATTACGCTCCGCATCAGCCTTTTGACGTTGCGAAAGATCAGTAAGCTGATCAAGATATAGCTGTGGAAAGCCCGCTGAAGTGGTTTGTTCCGCGCAGCCATAAGGGTATTCTATCAAATAATCCAGCCTCTTAGCAAGGTTGAGCGATGTTATGGATGATACTTCCATAGTGGCCTTGTTAGTGCCGTACATACCTACCGGGGTATAAGGCGTATTCCATGTTTCACCCGGTTTCAGTTCCTTTTCAAGCGTTTTGGTAATAGGAGGGTTAGGGTTACGTACATTCAGTTCAACACTGTATTCAGCTGTTTCGTTACCGCTTTTAGCGGTTATTTTAACGCTGCCAACGCCTACAAAGTTCTTTACATTGAGGTCGAAGGTGGCCATCTGATCGCCCGGCGCATTAAAGGTAAGGGTTTGTTTATCGTTACCCTGCAAATTACTGAAGGCGTTCGACTGCACCTGTACTGTAACCGATTTGATATTTTTCTCCATCGCGAAAACGGTAACCGGCAATTTTATCTGCTCATTTGGCCCGAGCACACGCGGTAAAGTTGCCAGTAACATCAGCGGCTTTTTAACAGCAACGGCTTTCTCTGCAAAACCATAAGCACCATTATGACCGGCTATGATCATGGTACGCACAGAGCCTACATACTGCGGCAGCGTGAACTGATGGGTTTGTTTTGCGCCAGCGTTGAGATGATATGGCCCCATGAATTTCACCACAGGTTTAAAGCGATTCACAGATACATTCTGGTTCCTGTTCAAAGCCTCATCGCCGCCTATGCTCAGGATGCGTTCCAAACCACCGCCATAAGCGCCGATCACATAGTCAAACAAGTCCCAGGTTTTAACGCCGAGTGCTTCGCGTGCATAAAAGGCCTGGTGCGGGTCAGGTGTTTTAAAATTAGTGAGATCAAGCAAACCCTCATCAACTATGGCAATGGTGTAGGTCATTTCCTTGCCTTTTGCTTCAGAAACGGTGATAGCCGATGTGCTTTCGGGCCTTATCTTATCCGGCATACTGATCACGGGTTTTAGTACTGTTGCCGGGTCATCCACGGTTAATGGGATAACGCCGTACATACGGATAGGCAGATCATTAACCATTTGTGCATGATGCTGCAGCATCGTAACGTTAACAAATACGTTTGGCGACATGCTGCCCTCTACCTTAAATTTATAGGTAGTTTGGCCCTGGTAGGTATCTATCCACACAGATTTAATTACCCTGCTGCCGCTCTCAAAACTGATGAGGGCGCGGCCATTATTGCCGGTCGGGATGGTAAGCGTAGCAGTCTCGCTAACCTTATAGCTTTTTTTGTCGGATGTAAATGAAAGCATTACCGCATCGGTAGAGTTGCTCTGCTGCAGGCGTTCCGTCCAGTCGAGGTAAACAACTTTACCTGTCGCGTGGCCTGTTTGCTCATCTTTTATGCGGATAAGATAACGGCCCCAGTCATCCTGTTTTACATGCAGGTTCCATTTTCCTTTGCCGTTTATCAGTCTTACTGCTTGGGTACTTATTAGTTTGTTGTATTCGTTTTGGGTGAAGTTGCTCAGTTCGTCACCGGTTTGATCCCACCACCAGCGCCATTGAATTTTGTACAGTTCAACGGTAACATCACGGCTGCCGGGGAAAGGGTTGCCATTTACATCCACATCAGCAATACTAATAGGGTTATCCTGCCCAACGCCCAGCATGCCGCTATAAGCAGATCCTTCCGGCGTTTTAATACCTACATAGCCCGTATAAGCATTATAAGGCAAGGTAACCTGCTGAATGCTGAAATTGCCGCCCGGTTCAAATACCTTCACCAAAAAGTTGGCCCTGAGTTGCCCAGGAGCCTGTTTATCTACCTGGATATTGGCATTTACCCTGGCAGTTCCGGCGGCGTCCAATCGGCCATCAAATACTGTTTGGGTTTGTGTATTAAAGGCGAGGGTAGGGTCGTCAAAAACATAGCCATCAAAGTTTTTAAAGGCAGTTACCTGCGGACTAACGAAGGCATCCACCTTTGCTTTCAGGTTTTGTGCGATGCCGCCAAAAAGCCAGGTCGATTTCAGTGTGCCGCCCATATCGCCGCCTTTGGTTAAAGCTGTTTTGCCACCGAATGAAAGATCGATCTTGAGGCGGTTAGGCATAATGGTTTCCACCTTAATATTCTTCTGGAACACAGCGCCGCCGACATTTACTTTAGCCATCCAGGTGCCGGTGGGTGAGGAGGTGGTTGTAGCTGTATGAAAGCTATAAAAACCATCAACCGAACTGGTGCGGGTAATGCGTTTATACAATTGACCCGCAGGGTTATAAAGCTCAAACTGTACAGGGTGATCCGGTGGTAATGTTTTAAGCTGATCCTGCAAAATAAAGGAAGCAAAAATAGAATCACCGGGCCGCCATACGCCGCGTTCACCATAAATAAAGCCCTTTAAGCCATTCTGCACCTGCTCGCCGCCTACATCAAATTTGGAGAGCATCAATGCGCTGGCATCATCAAGTTTTAAATAGCCCCGCTCATCGCCCTTTTTCGCTACCAGCAAAAATGGCTTATGTTTTAAACTGATATGCGCGAAGCCATTAGCATCCGATACGGATTTTGTGATCACCTGTTTCTGATAATCCAACAAAGTAAGTTCAACACCCGGCATTGGCGCGGCGTTCAGGATATTGGTTACCGCAACCAACATGTTATTATCATTCCCTTTTTTGGCAATGAGGCCGATGTTGGATACGATAACGTTGCGTGTAGCCCATTTATCTTTGGTATAAAAAGAATTGCTGCAAGGGTCTTCACGTTCTTTCCATTTATAACCATCCGGGTAATAGCTATCGTAACGCGCCCAGAATGCGTCATAATCATCAAGTTTATCGCCTGATGAATTGGAGCTGCCGTAATCATCGCCTTCCTCGTAATCTTCATCCTGATTATCGCCGCTGCTAACCCTTGCAACTCCACCTGTTTTGCAGTTAAACAGGGAATATTCTTTCCTGAAACCAATTACTACCCGGTAAATAGCGCCCGGCTCGGTCCGCATCAGCGAATCAATATCCAGCATAAAGCGGTTCTTGGCGGTTAGTTTCAGGTTTTTATCCTTATCCAGCCTAATGGTGGTTTGCACTACCGGTTTCCCTACCTGCCGGAGCCCCTGCTCGGTGGTAAGGTCGTTACTTTGCAGGAACTGGGTTACGTTGTTCGCATATATCTTAATGATGGTAACATCCACCGCTTTAAGGTTAACGGCATCAAAAGGCAGCATCAACCGTCCTGAATCGGGCAGGATAACACCCTTGCCCGGTATAGTTACGCCCGGCAGCCGGTTTTCAAAAAATACATTAGCGGTAAACGGAGCAGTGATCTTTTCGCCATAAATGTCCTTTACACCTTCGTTCACAAAAGCGCTATAATTGCCCTGTAAACGATCGGATGCAAATATCTTAACCAGACTGCCCTCAATGGTATAGGATGGCTCGGTAACGTTGTTCATGCCTACCAGTCCGCTAAGATCCTGACCCACCATAACGGGGTTGGAGAATTGTACTTCCACATATTCATCCTGATCCTGCACGGCACGAATATCCAGCACCTTAAAAGCTCCTACAATTGGTATATCAAATGCCTGGCTGTCGCTGGTTTCAACACCTAATGGCGAACCATTCCAGCGCACGGTTAACTGCGTGGATGCGGCAGTAGGCCTGCTGATATTATCAATAACAAAAGTATGGGTGTTGGCCACATTATCATGCTGCCAGGTGATTACCATAGGTGTAGTGTATTCGGCGCGGATGACCTTTTCAATTTTTAAGGGGTCTTCTTTATCCGCGGTTTGTATCACCCCGGTCAATTTCATTTTATCCCTTGAGGTACTTGTTGCCGTTTGCAAGCCGTTAAAGGTGATGGTAAAATCGGGCTTAATGGTTTTAAATTGAAAAGCGAAATGATGCAATGCTGATGGCACGCTTGTCACTTTCGACAGGTTAAAATCCCCCTCGTAAAACTCATCGGCCTGCATGCCATTTTTGGGTCTGAACTCAATAGTTTGCGCATCAACCCAATAAGCTTTACCATCAATAGCAGGCGAAAATTTGAAAACGCCATCCTCAACCGGCTCATTTTGGGCATGGCTGGTTTGCACCTCGCCTGTAAGCTTAATACGTATGGCCGCCACGCGCGAAACAACACCGCTGGTGTACGATTCAATGTATTTACTGAACGCCGGGTTAACGTTTGTCTTCCGCTGGTGCTTAACCAATAAAATGATCCCGGTAATAAAAATGACAGCAAATAGTACGGCAAGCAAAGGCTTGCGGTATTTGATAAGGTTAGGATGAAGGTTCATATTGAGTTGGACATGCCTATCAAATATAATGATGAAAAAGCGAGTAATTATCAAATTTGGTTAATTCCGGAAAATATTTTTTTAAGCATAGACAAGGCCAAAAAAGCGCTAAAAATTAGGGAAAACTGGTACATACACGTGAGTAAAATGATGTTAATTTATTGTTCATTTTGCCATAAATGCCTAATAATTAGGTAATCTAAACTTAATGGCTGACTAATAGGAGAGTGCTACTATTGTGCATAAATAATTGACATTTATATGCGCTTATTTACTACCCCAAACCTGCCTACCCAAATCTTCCTGATCGCTTGTCTCACCCTCTTCCTTAAACTAAATACAAAGGCCCAATGTGTGCCTCTTTTAAACGGGTTCGCCCATAATGATTACTGGCACAAGCGGCCATTACTGGATGCGCTCGACAATGGTTACACCTATATTGAGGCCGATGTTTATGAACGCGATGGCAGGCTGATAGTAGCCCATATATTGCCTGTGCTGAACCATCATCGCACACTTGAGGATCTGTACCTGAAGCCATTATTTGATCATGTAGCGAGAAATAATGGCGAAGTGTACCCCGGCTACCGTAACTCGGTTACGCTGATGATAGATGTGAAATCGGACGCGGACAAAACTTACCTGGTTTTAAAGGATATGCTGCAAAAGTATAGTGGCATGTTATCAAGCTATTCAAAGGGGAACATCCATGTGGGGCCGGTTACTATTGTGATATCGGGGCATAAGCCCGAGAAGTTATTAAGTACCGAAGATACCCGGTTTGCCTTTGTTGATGAGGATCTGCGGTTGGTACGAAAAGACACCCTTACCGATATATATATGATGGCCAGCTGCAAGTATTCCAAACTACTTAACTGGCGTGGTGATGGCGCGTTGCCCGACCAGGAAAAACAGCGGCTATGCTCGTTCGTAAATTTTGCTCATAAGTTTAATCGGAAGGTAAGGTTATGGGCATCGCCCGAAAATACTGTTGTTTGGAGGACGCTATTAAACTGCGGTGTCGACCTTATTAATACCGATAAACTGGAAGAATTAAAAACGTTCCTGATCAATGACAGATCAGTAAAAGTTGTGAGTATTAAGCAATTATAGCTTTATTCAACACGGAGTTTATGTGAAGTTTAAAATGCTGTTAAAATTAATATTATCAGTCCTTATAATTCAAGCCGGCTTAACACTAATATCACATAACAGGCTGAATGTAAATAATATATTAGTTAAGTATTAAATATTCATGAATGTTTATTTTTCATAGTAAATCACGAAAAGCTATTTTATAAGTTTGGGAATATTGATTGAAAATAGCAGATGAGAAAGAATATTTTATTCATTACAGGATCCCTTAATCAGGCCTCTCAAATGCACCAGATCGCCTCCCTTTTGCCGGAGTACGATTGCTGGTTCAGCCAGATCTTTACCGATTCAAAGTTTATCAATTTTCTAATAAAACATACTCCAATTGCAAACGGTACCGCTCTTGCTGGCCAGTTCAGAAAAAACTCTGAAAACTACCTGGTAAACCATAACCTGCAAATGGATTACAAGGCGCAAAAAAATAACTATGACCTGGTAGTGCTTTGCAGCGATATGATAGTGCCATACCGCCTGCGGAACATTAAAACTTTATGGGTACAGGAGGGCATGATAGATAAGGCTACCATCATGACCCATATTGTTAAAACGCTGGGTTTACCCATTTCTTTCACCGGTAATACATCGCTAAACGGTTCAACAAATATTTGTGATATATACTGCGCGGCATCCGAAGGCTATAAAACCTTTTTTACGAAAAACGGAACCGACAACAGCAGGATAATAGTTACCGGCATACCGAATTACGATAACCTTGAACGGTTTAATGATAATAATTTCCCGTACAGCGATTATGTGATGGTGGCCACTACCGATATGCGCGAAACATTCAGACATGAGAACAGGGCGGCGTTTATTAAGGAAGCGGTGAAGATCGCCAATGGCCGTCGCCTGTTATTTAAGCTGCACCCCAATGAAAATTTTGAACGTGCTGAAAAGGAGATCAAAAAATATGCTCCGGCAGGCACGTTGCTTTATCATACAGGTAATACCAACGAGATGATCGCCAATTGCAGCGAGCTCATTACGCAATATTCAACGGTAGTATATACAGGCATTGCATTGGGTAAGAAAGTATACTCCTGGTTTGATGGGGAGCAATTAAAAGCACTGATGCCGATACAAAATCAGGGTACATCGGCACAAAATATAGCAGGTATTTGTCGCGATTACCTGGAGTTTAACGGTAGCCGGAAATTGTTTTTAAAACGCTACAAATACCAGGCGGCAGAGGTTTACAAACACGAAGAAGAATTAGTTTTTCAATAGCACCAATGGCTCAACATATATTGATTGTAGTGCAGGCGCGTATGGCTTCAAGCAGGTTGCCGGGCAAAGTTATGATGCCTTTATTGGGCAAAAGTTTACTGGCCAGGATGGTGGAACGTCTGCAATTAATAAAGCACGAAGCTACCATAGTAATAGCTACATCGGTTAATGCCGAAGATAATGTAATTGAGCAGGAAGCGGCAGCCATCGACATCCCCTGTTATCGCGGCAGTGTAAATAATTTATTGGAAAGGCATTATATGTCGGCGGTAAAGCATGGTGCTGATATCGTGCTGAAAATACCTTCTGACTGCCCGCTGATTGACTCGCAGATCATTGATGAGGTGCTGGATTTCTTTTTCCAAGACCCCGGCAAATACGATTATGTAAGCAACCTGCACCCAGCCACCTGGCCCGATGGCAACGATGTGGAGATCATGACCATGGCCTGCCTCGAAAAAAACTGGCGGTTGGCTGAAAGTACGCTCGAACTGGAACATACCACGCCTTATATATGGGAAAATCCGGAGCAATTTAAAATTGGCAATGTAAGTTGGGGTAAAGGTTTGGATTATTCCATGTCGCACCGGTTTACGATTGATTACCGGGAGGATTACGAATTCATCAAACGGGTTTATGAAGAGTTATACCCGCAGAACCCGGCTTTTTCCTGCGAGGATATCATCGACCTGATCACTCAAAAACCTGAAATATACGAGCTGAATGCGGCATATGCCGGTGTGAACTGGTACAGGCATCATTTAAATGAACTGAATACGATTTCGGCTGAGCAAACAAAAAATGCAGCCAATAAATAAGCTAATTAATATGCAAAATAATATACGTGACAATAAAGAGCTGGAGACAATAGCGCTGAACGTACGGGAGCATATCATTAAAATGTCTACCGATGGGGGATGTTTTACCGGAGCTTCATTATCGGCAGTGGATATGATCGTTTACCTTTATGCAGAGTTTTTGAACCTGCATAAAGATAATTTAAACGATCCCGAGCGTGATTACCTATTCCTATCGAAAGGCCATGATGTGCCTGCTTTGTACGGCACATTTGCTGAATTGGGTTTGATTGAAAAAGAAAGATTAACCAATCATTTATCCATAAATGATCATATCTACTGGCACCCGAATACACATATCCCGGGTATAGAGTTTCATTCCGGTTCATTAGGTCATTTGCCATCGGTAGCTATTGGTGTAGCTATGGATATCAAAATCCGTGGTGGAGCTAATAAGGTAATATGTATTATGGGCGACGGTGAACTGAACGAAGGCTCGTGCTGGGAAGCGGTTTTGGTGGCGAATGCTTACAAATTGGATAACCTGATCTTCGTTATCGACCGCAATAAATTCCAGGCCAATATGGCTACGGAGGATTTGATCCCGCTGGAACCTTTACATAATAAATTTACCGCTTTTGGTGCGGCTGTAAGCCGGATAGACGGACACGATTTTAATGAACTGCGCCGTGCATTTGAAAAATATCCCTTCGCCGAAGGCAAACTGAACGTAGTTATAGCTGATACCATAAGGGGTAAAGGCTTGCCAAGCATTCAGGCCCGCGCCGACCGCTGGTTCTGCAATTTCTCTGCCGATGAAGTGGAGCAACTTTTATTGGAACTGCATGGCGAAAACACAACACAATTAACATCAGAAACTCTAGTGGTTAGATAAATATGTCATACGAAGAATTACTTACTGAATTGTCGCTGGCCGATGAACGTTTTGTCGTAATGACTGCCGAGAACCGTGCACTGATACGCAATCTGCCGCAGTTATTAGGCAAACGTTTTATTGATACTGGCATAACCGAGCAAACTATGATAGGCGCCGCAGCAGGGCTTGCTTTGCGTAACCGCATACCGGTTGTACATGCGCTGGCATCTTTCTTATCCATGCGTGCGTTTGAATTTATCCGCACCGATGCCGGGATACCTTCATTACCCATAAAACTAAGTGCCTTTATACCGGGCTTACTGTCAGATGCCAACGGGCCAACGCACCAGGCTATTGAGGATATATCCATTATGCGCGGCATACCCAATATGACTGTTTTTGCACCAGCCGATGAAGATGATCTGGTAAAAATGATGCCTGCGATATGGGCATCGCCTAAACCTGCATATACGCGCATTAATACCCGCAAAACCAGCTATGTACATGCCCCGTTTGTGCCGGGCAAAGTCGAGGTGATTGAGCAGGGTAAAGATGTAACCATCCTTACTTATGGCTTGTTGTTTGAGCAGGCGCTGATCGCGACAGCAATATTAAAAAGTGAAGGCTTATCAGTAGGCCTTATTAACATGCGCAGCTTGAAACCTGTTGATGAACAGGCAATATTAAATGCTGTAGATCAAAGTGAAGTGATCGTAACGCTTGAAGATCATTTCCTGACTGGAGGCCTATATACCATTGTTGCCGAAGTATTATTAAAACATCAAAAAACTGCAAGGGTATTGCCTTTTGCTCTTAATGAAAAATGGTTTAAACCTGCATTGCTGCCTGCCGTTATTGAGCACGAAGGCTTTAGCGGTAAACAGGTTGCCGAAGCTATACTGGGCTACCAAACCAGCCACATTCAACCAGAAATTTTAAAACCTCAGTTCGCTGAATAAAAAATACCACGTATGCCTAACAAAATAGCATTTAATGAGAATTACCCGGATATCACCCAATCCGATAAATTATACGAACGCGCGCTTAATGTGCAAAAACCGGTTACACAAACTTTGGCAAAAGGTCCCGGTCAGTTTACCAAAGGTGTAGCGCCTAAATACCTGGTAAAAGGCAAAGGATCGCACGTTTGGGATGTTGACGGTAACGAATACATTGATTTTAACGCGGCTATTGGCCCAGTATCATTGGGCTACGCTTATCCTGCTGTTGACGATGCGATAAAAGCACAATTAGAGGATGGCATTACCTTTTCACTAATGCACCCGCTTGAGGTTGAATTATCAGAACTGGTGCAAAGGATCATCCCCAATGCCGAGGCTGTGAAAATAGCCAAGACAGGCGCTGATGTATGTTCAGCAGCTATTCGTGTTGCAAGGGCATTTACAGGGCGCGACAAAGTGTTTTGCTGTGGCTATCATGGCTGGCACGATTGGTATATTGGCATTACCAGTCGTAATGCAGGTGTGCCCGAGGTTATACAGGACCTGACCTATACGTTTGAGTATAATGATATCGAATCAATAAAAGCTGCGCTTGACGAAACCGTAGCGGCCTTAATATTGGAGCCCTTTATCTTTCAGGAACCAGCTCCCGGTTTTTTACAGGAGCTGGCAGAAGTATGTAAGGAAAATGGAACTCTATTAATATTCGACGAGATGTGGACAGGTTTCCGCATTGCCGTTGGTGGTGCGCAGGAACACTTTAATGTAAAAGCCGATCTGGCTGTTTATTCAAAAGCCTGTGCCAATGGGATGCCTATAGCTTTATTAACCGGCAGGGCCGATGTGATGGAGCTTTTCAATTCACAGGTATTCAGCTATACCACTTTTGGCGGCGAGGCTTTATCATTAGCGGCTTGCATAGCTACTATAAATGAACTGATCGATAAAATTGTACCGCAATACCTTGATGAAAAAGGGGCATTGCTAAAAGATGGCTACAATAAATTAGCCATTGAATTGGGCATGGATAAATACACCAACTGTATCGGTTTTAATTGCCGTACAATGGTGACATTTACCCCCGAGGCGGGCAATGGACTTGAGGTTAAAACCCTAATGCAACAGGAAATGATAAAACGCGGCGTGCTATGGGCCGGTTTCCACAACATGTGCTTTAGCCATACTGATGAGGATATTGATTACACACTTTTAGCTTACCGCGATGTATTGCCGATTGTAAAAGAAGCTATTGAAAGCGGCAAAATTAAACAATACCTGAAGGGTGAAGTATTGGAGGCTGTTTTCCGCAAGGTGAGCAACTATAATATCAAACCAAAAAATACACTGGCCAGCTAATATGGACTTGTTTTCATTACACCAAAAAACGGCTGTGGTTACGGGCGCGCTCGGGCTCATTGGTAAAAAACACTGTGAAGCATTGGCTTTAGCTGGCGCGAATGTAGTGGTGGCCGATGTTAATTCCGGGCGATCTGCTGAGTTTGCGCAGGAACTGGGCTCGCAGCACATAGGTATTGGTATTGATGTTACCAATAAAACATCTGTCACCAACGCATTAAACCAAGTAATAACCAAATACGGTTCGGTTGATATACTGGTAAACAATGCCGCGATAAACGATATGTTCGAGAACCCTACACTGGCTAAAGATCTGTCGGCATTTGAGAATTACCCGTTGGATGTTTTCCAGCGATCATTGGATGTAAACATTACCGGTGTGTTCTTATGCTCGCAGGTGTTTGGTTCGGCAATGGCTGAGCAGGGTAGCGGGAGCATTATCAACATTGCATCAACCTATGGCATGGTTGGTCCCGACCAAACTATTTACCGTAACGAGTGCGGGGAGCAAACTTTTTATAAGTCGGCGGCATACCCGGTTACCAAAGGGGCCATTATCAATTTTACACGCTTTTTAGCCGCTTATTGGGGCGATAAAGGAGTGAGGGTGAATACGCTTTCGCCGGGTGGAGTCGAGAACGGACAGAACGAGTATTTTATTCATAATTATTCAGCAAAAACATTATTGGGCCGCATGGCCAAAGCAAACGATTATCAGGGCGCGCTAATTTTTCTGGCCAGTGAAGCATCTGCTTACATGACCGGGGCAAACCTTGTGGTAGACGGTGGCTGGACAGCAATTTAAAAATCAACCAGATCATGAAAGATATTTTACAAAAAAAAGCATCACGCATTAAATTATTGATCACCGATTGTGACGGCGTTTTAACCGATGGCGGCGTTTATTACGGCGAAGAAGGCGAACAACTGAAAAAATTTAACATACAGGATGGCATGGGTGTTGAGCGCCTGCGTAAACTGCTGGGCATTGAAACTGCTATTATAACCGGCGAAACATCGCCATCTGTAGTTAAACGTGCCCAGAAATTACAGATCACTGAATTGCATTTGCTGGCAAAAGATAAACCGGCAGTGTTAAAAGAAATGGTGGCTCGCCTGCAATTAACAGGTGAGGAGATTGCCTATATCGGCGATGATTATAATGATTTGGAAATAATGAAGCTGGTAGGATTTACAGCAAGTCCTGCCAATGCATTACCCGGCATCAAAGCCCAGGTTGATTATGTATGCGAGAGCAAAGGCGGCGAAGGTTGTTTCCGTGAATTTGCGGAGCTGATTATCGACCTGAAAAGTGAAGGTTTTGAGCCGGTTAGTGAAGTTATCACCCTGAATAATGGCCGAAAAATAGGTAAGGGACAGCAATGTTACATCATCGCGGAGATCGGGATTAACCATAATGGTTCGCTTGAAATTACCAAAAAACTGATTGATGAAGCCGTTGCAGCAAAAGCCGACGCGGTTAAATTTCAGAAACGTACACCTGAAATTTGCGTACCTAAAGACCAGTGGGAAGTAATGCGCGATACCCCATGGGGCAGGATGAGCTACATCGATTATAAACGCAAAACCGAGTTTGGTATAGCTGAATATGCCACTATTGATCAGTATTGCAAAAAAGTAGGCATTGATTGGTTCGTATCAACCTGGGATGTGCCTTCAGTTGATTTTATGGAGCAATTTGATACCGTAATGTACAAACTGGCATCAGCCTCATTAACTGATTTCGCGCTGATAGAAAGGATACTGGAAACGGGCCGACCCCTAATGTTATCAACCGGTATGTCGACCATGAAAGAGATTGAGAATGCGCTGGCATTCATCAATGCATTTAGTCCCGATTACCCGCTATTTGTAGCACATTCAACCTCAGCATACCCTTGCAAACCGGAGGAACTTAATTTGAGAATGATTCAAACGTTGGAGAATAAATTCCCAGGCATACCTATTGGCTATTCGGGCCATGAAACAGGTTTGGCCACTACCGTAGCTGCGGTTACCATGGGAGCAACTTTTGTTGAAAGACATTTCACGCTTGATCGTGCCATGTGGGGTTCAGACCATGCGGCATCTGTTGAGCCGCAAGGTTTACAACGTTTGGTACGCGATATCCGCGATGTGGAAATTGCCGCGGGTGATGGCGTAAAAAAAGTTTATGAATCGGAGCTTGGGCCAATGAAAAGGCTGCGTGTGAATATCAGTGACGAATACAAAGAGAAACCTTTGATAGGCTAAATGACACAAGAAAAAGTAGTTACTATAACCACCATTATACTTGCCTGTTGGGCGGTCTTTATCATAGCGTGGGAACGGATCTCGCCCTATCGTAAAGGCCTGCCTTTTTTCAGGGAAGGCTTTTGGGTTGATCTGGTTTGGTACACCATTATACAAAGCTATTTTTTAAAGATCGTCATCTTTGATTATATCATTGCCCCGGTACAAAAAAGCTTCGACTGGTCGCATATTCAATTTGTATCGCACTGGCCCATTGCGGTGCAGGTGCTATTCTTTTTGATTACGCATGATCTGTACATCTATCTTTTTCACCGGTTTCAGCATTCCAGTAAATTCTTTTGGCGTACACATGAGGCGCATCATTCGGGCAAACAGATCGATTTCCTGTCGGGATCACGTTCACATATTGTGGAGATACTGATCAATCAAACGATAGAATTTGCACCCATCATTATTTTAGGGGCCGACCCTATGGTGGTGCCAATAAAAGCCATGTTGGATGCCATGTTCGGTATGTTCATCCATGCCAACATCAATGTAAAAATGGGCAAGTTCAAGTATTTTTTCAACTCGCCCGAATTGCATTTATGGCACCATGCCAATTATCAGGAGGTTTTTCACGCTAATTTTTCAACCAAATTCTCGGTGTGGGATCATTTGTTTGGTACCGTGTATGATCCTGACTTTGCGCCGGGCAACGAGCCGGAGAACTGGGGGCTGTATTATGATTACCCTAAAGATTACTTTCTACAGCATGCCTTTTCGGTAAAGCGCTTTGATGAAAAGGCCTTATTAAGATATAAGTGGTTTAAAAATTATTACACTTTACGGCATCGGCTTAATAGTAGTATCATGCAATTGCTCCCATTAAAACATAAAACTGTAATGGAGAAACCCGTAGCCACGCAATTACATGTTGAAGAAGAGGTAATTGAAGCCTAGTGACCTGATTATTTTTCTCCATAAATTACTAAAGCTCCAAAGTTCAACAAAGCACCACCATCGGGATTTTTTGATTTGAATAGCTCTTCAACTTCAGTTTTAATAGTATTAACTGTAGCTTGGGATGCGCCGGCCATCGCCGCTACAATAGGAGCTCCTACTTCAAGCATCATCTCCCAATAAAGGTCAAAGCTTTTATAATCAACCTTGCTTACTATTTCACTTTCTTTGATGTTTTTAAATCCTGCCTGCTTTAAAATATTGGCTATTAAACCGGGTGCGCCACAACGGAACATGCCGGGAGCGCCGGGTACAGGTGGTGGCATCGGAATATGTTTGCCTATCACGCTCATGATCACAGTTACCCAGTCGTTTTGTGCCGGGACGGACCACACTGCAGTTGCCAGTCGCCCGCCAGGTTTTAACACTCTGTACATTTCATTCGCGGCTAATTGCATATCCGGGAAAAACATAAAACCCATACGGCAGCTGATCGCGTCGAAAGCCTCCTGTTGAAAGGGCAGTTCACAAATATCAGCCACCAGCGTATCATAATTGCTTAATCCGCGCGTAACTGCATTTCCCCGGGCAATAGCCAGCATATCTTCAGCGACATCGATCCCTGTTACCTTACCCTTGGAGGCTATGGCGGCAATGCTAAGTCCTGGTTCACCGGTTCCGGCGGCGATATCCAGCACGTGATCTGTAGTATGGATGTGCAGGCTCTCAATAATGGCATCGCCCATGGGTTTAAGAAAATCCATGTTAAAAGCATCCCATTTTTTCCATCCCGGTGAAAACTTGTTCCACGACTGTTTTTGCTGTTCGCGGATCTGCTGAAGTTGTGGTTCCATATCGAAGGTTTTATTAAAGATGGTTATAGTTCATTGCAAGTCTATCAAATCAACTATTTATCCTGATTTCTGCGGGGTGCTTGTACCAAACAGGGAGAATATTTTTAGGACAGCCGGGATACCTGCACTAAAGGCGGTTATATAAGTAATTACCTTTGAGTATGATTCCTGTTGCGATGCAAACAGAAATGCTAATATGGCCACTATAGCCAAATTCAGCGGCATCTTTAAGTTTCCCCATTTCCCGTTATCCTTTACCTGTTCCTTTATCCGTTCCATTTCTTTTTCACCAATGGCCGTCAGTATAAAATTCCTGAAACCCCGGTTAAACAAAATTAAAGCGCCATCATTATTAATGATCAATCCTTTGCACATCAGCATGCTTAAGTTAAAATCATCAAATGAATTAACAAAGCCATCCTCGGCAAGATCATACAACAGGAATTTTTCTTCGTGGGTGAGTGACTGCCATATATCAGTATAAAAATATTGTGAGGTAAGCTGTAATTTAAAGATGATCGAGTCTGTTAACTGCTCTTTTACCTCCTCATTTAACGATCCTGCGTTAATACCCCTATCCAGGTATTTTAAGAATACTTTTTGCATGGCATGTAAAAAGCGGCTGTAACGGGTTTCTTCAGTTACTGCCCTTTTCAGTATTTGGACATTTTTAGGTACGCTTGAACCAATCAAAGGATCGATCAGCACATGGAAATTACCAAGCAATACGTACCACCGGCTCATTTCGCTTTCAAAGGCCGGATCGGGCTGCTCCCCGTTGAATGAATCAAGAAAAATAAGCGGATGCATGGTAGATATAATGATCACTTTGCTTGTTTTTTGTTCGATCAGCGATTCCAGCAGATCCAGCTTTATTTTGTTTACGCCCGAATCTTTAATGTTATATTCAAAATGGTTAATTATAACCAGGCCATGGCCGGCGAGTATAGCCTTTTTATGCCTTTTCCAGTCCGGATCTGTCTCTCCATTTTCGGCAGAAATTATCATCATATCCGCTATAAAAACATTATATTTTAATTGACCGGCATTGTTTATCAGCAGCGAATTACCATCAGCGCTCAGTATTTTTTGTCTGTTTATTTTATCTGTTAATTTTTGTAATGTATTTGCCCCTGGCGATCCAACAAGTAATGCCATATTGTTAAACTCATTGTTTTCCAGTAGTTCGCTATCCATTTCTCCCCAGTTTTTAGTTGGCAACATATTTAATGAAAACAATTTCCTGGTAACCTGGTACACAACGAAATAGAATAGAAGTACAGATGTGATCAGCAGGATCCAGAAAAGCACATCGGGAGTTTCATAATTAACATGCGACAATGAACTGACCTTTAGATAACTTGCCGTGTCTATTTTATAAAAGGTTTGTACGGGCGACTTATCACCACTTTGCTTGTTGAGTTTGGTAAAGAACACACTATTGCCTGCGGATGATAAATTCAGATTATTATTCTGTACCTCAATATTATCTGTTTGCAAACGGAACGCGTTTAATATTTGTGCTGTCAGCAGGTCCTCGTTTGTGTACCTTGAAATACGCTTTATACTATCGGCTAACTTTTTGCCTGAATCAATTCTAACCCAGTCGATAAAAAAACCATCTAAATAAATACCCGATGTATAGATCTGATTGTTCTTAATACTATCTAATTTCCGGTTAGTTGCCTGCAAGTTTTTACTGTTAATACTTGTCTTGTTCAATAATGAGCCGGCGAAATTCAATTGCCTGTAACGGGTATCCAGATTCTGTTCGTAATTGAACGAGTAAATAAAAAAGAATGCTGCCGGTATTCCGCTTGAAATTACCAGCCGGGTTGTAGCCATCAGGGCGTAGCTGCGGGCAAACGTCCACGTGATGCGGTGCTTCGCTTTAAATTGATGAAGTTTTACAAGTGAACGCCCGCTCAGTATGGAAAGAACAGGGAAAATGGCTATCAGGATCACTTCATAAAGCACTAAAAAGAAGCAGTGCGTGCCGGTAAGACTAAAAAAGGCCGAAATATCAAGCAGCAATATAATTGCAGATAACCAGGCTATGGTTTTTACCTTAAATTTATACTTATACTGGTCCGTATTTTTGTATTTCTCTGCAAAAAAACCGTTTAAAAATATGGATGTAAGCAGTACAGATACCAAAACCAGGTATAGGTAGGCTAAAAATGAACAAAAATTAAAGAAGATGATCAGCATTAAAATAACAAAGAGATTGGCAATAATGGCCAGGTTATACTGGTGATGGGCAGATATGTGCGGCCCAACCCAGGAAGTATCAAAGCGCTGCTTTTTAAATGACGAATGCCTTGACGAAACCAGGAAAACAATAAGGTATTTAATACTCAGGAAAATAAGCATCCCTGTTAGCATGCATACGGTAAATGTGTAGACTTCGGTATCCCTTATATCATTGTACTCCAGGTCCTCAAATATTATGGTATAATAAGGCAGGCCGGGGACTGGTTTAATTTTCACATAGTATGGCTTGCCATAATATTCCGCTTTAAAGCTGGTATCCGAATTAGCCTCAATACTGCTTAACAGATCTTTATCATCAACAAATTCTTGTTGCAGATTATCCAAAAGGTTACGGTTTGTTATTGAATGATAGAGAACCCAGCCCGCTTTACTTATAATGGCAAACTGGTAACCATCGGGCATAGCTACTTTATCAAAGCTCTTTAAGTTTAAACTCATGGCTACCACCGAATCTTTACCGATTTTTTTTGCGATCATAGAGATCACCGACCGGTAAGTGCCATTGGTATAAGAATATATTTGGTCGAGATAGAATTTATGATTGCCTACGGTATACTTACCGGCTTCATTAAAATAACTTCGATTCTTATAATTGCCTTTTGGGTCGTTATTAGAGTCGACAGTGAGGTTAGTTAGTTCAGTAGCGTTGCCATCCAGCCAATAAACTTCCTTTATATCCAGGTCAGGGGCGTATTTTCTTAATAATGCGCCGTATTTGCTTTTTGATTTTCGTAATAAACGAACATCGGTATCAACTAATGTACGGTTCATTTTAAATGAGTCGAGCAGATTGTAGGCTACGTTTACCTCCCCGGTAAATGCCCCATTAATTTTTGATGCAAGTACATTGCGTGAATAGGTATCACTGGGATAGGATACATAGCCCTTGGTTTTGGAATAAGGGTAAGGCAGCAGATCCTGTTTTATATCGATACAATATTTAAAGAATACAAAAAAGAGAAGCGACATCAGCACTATTGAAACCAGCACCGATGCTATTGCATCATTAATGGTAAGCCGGTCCTTATTACCCATATGATAAAGTTTGATCCATGGGAGCGAAACCAGCATAGTAACCAGAATGGTCATCAGCAGTAGTAGAACCCAAAGTGGCAATTGATTTTTTTCTTGTTGATAATCAGCGTTTTTAAGTAGGCCGGTAATTATCCATTTATCATTGTCATAGGTATATACCGGGTGCGAAAAAACTTTGTAATCCGTCTCACCAATTTGCAGGCTATGAACGCCCGGTGTAGTGATCTGGCTTTTTTTATTCAAAAGGGAATCGGGTTCATTATCATTTAAGCCGGTAGGGTAATCCTCATAAACTTTATGCTTATTGATAAAAACAAGATAATAACTGAATACATCTCTTAACAGGAGTGGTTTAATGAACTGATCGTATTCAAATTGAATGCCTATAGTAGTGCCGCTAAGATTAACCTTAGCGCCGGCTGAGTCTGGCGCTTTACCGTCCGCTGGTTTATTTACAAATAAAGTGATACGTGAGTCAGCATCTATGTAAAACCTATTGCCCGAGGTATCATTGCCTATGTAAGCAATATGACCAGCATTAGCATATTTATTTGCTTGTTCGGGCAGTAGTAATGTGAAATTTTTACGGGAGTATTGAGCGATGTACCGCTTTAACTTTTCCAGATCCTTATCCTGTCTATTATTCGAGTATTTATAATAATCATTAATCAGGCTGGTAATTTGTTTTTCAGATGTTCCTATCTTTTGGCGGAGGCCACGATCAATTTTACGCAGGCACCGAAAGCGGCGTTCCTGTACGGTTCTTTCATTGTTTGGGAGGTACATGAAGAAGTAACATGCGCCTAAAGCAATCAATATTACAAGTGTTATTAAAACACCAGCCTGGTTTTTACTAAAAGAGAATAATTTCTGCATAATAGTATTATTTAAGACGTATTTGTAGGCTTACGATAATATTAACTAAAGCAGGATCTGAATAAGGTAGAAGAAGAAGAGGTTGCTTATCTAATTGTTAATGATTAACTTAGGGTAAATGTAAAATATTTTTATTTAGGAAACAATCCTTTGCAAACAGTACATTTTTACATGCCGGTACCTAATGATGATCTATCACGTAAAGTACATTGTTTTCATCGCTGAAGTAAGCAATGTTGGTGATCTTTTCCATGGCCTAATTTTTATCTGTTTAAGGTAAATGCGGTTTTATAAACCTGCTTTTACTATTAGTCGGATTTTATTGCAGCAGAGGGAACAAGAAATTTTATTTTAATTGATCCGCTTGTATTTCAGCCGATGACTTTACTTCAATTAACATTTCATCCATAATCAATTATCAATTGGTATATATGCTTCGCCCTGCTATGCCTATTTTAGCCGGAATATATTAACCAATTGTTGACGATGAACGGATATAGCAATTAATTAGTGCCGTATCCTAAAATCTCATTCAGAAAACTACTTATAAATACAAGATTATATAAATGAATAAAAAGTTATTGGTGCTACTATGCGCCATATTGATAGCTAAATGCGCGTTTGCACAAACCATAGATTCTGCTTCCCACCGTGAACATTTGCTGATGGATTTCGGCTGGCGCTTTGCTTTAGGTCATCCTTATGACACTAAAAAGGATTTTAATAACGGCACGGGTTATTTTTCCTATCTGGCCAAAACGGGCTATGGCGATGGTGCTGCGGCCCCCGGTTTTGACGACCGAACCTGGCGTAAAGTAAACCTGCCGCATGATTGGGCCGTTGAGCTTGGCTTTAGCAAAAGAGGCAGCGCAAGTCACGGCTATAAAGCCATAGGGCGAAATTTCCCGGAGTCGAGTGTTGGCTGGTACCGTAAAAAGTTTTACATCCCGGCAGGCGATTTGGGTAGGCATATCAGCATAGCTTTTGATGGTGTTTACCGTAACTCAATTGTTTGGGTTAACGGGCATTATCTGGGTGACGAGCAAAGCGGCTATAACAGTTTTGAATACAATATTTCCGAGTACCTGAATTATGGTGGCGAAAATGTAATTGCTGTACGTGTTGATGCTACTATGGAAGAAGGATGGTTTTACGAGGGAGCAGGCATTTATCGCCATGTATGGCTCAATAAGACCAATCCTTTGCATGTAGCTACAAACGGTACATTTGTAACTACACAAGTGAGTGATAAAGCAGCCAATGTAAACACGGTAACCACAATTAATAACGATGATGCCAAAACGCGCGACTTTAGCGTTGTGCAATCTGTTGTTGATGCAGCAGGCAATATCGTCGCTACAAAGCGTATTGCTGAGCTCAGTCTTAAACCATTTACATCGCAGGATGTAACCGCGGGTTTAACGGTTAATGAACCCAAATTATGGTCGATTGAAATGCCTTATTTGTATCACTTGCAAACTACCATTGAGGCAGGGGGAAAAACAGTTGATAATTACCAAACTAATTTCGGTATCCGTACTATAAGATTTGATGCCAATGCAGGTTTCTTTCTGAACGGGAAACATGTGGAGATAAAAGGAACCAACAATCACCAGGATTTTGCGGGTGTAGGCACCGCCATGCCAGATGCTTTGCAGGATTTTCGCATCCGGACTTTAAAGAGCTTGGGCAGCAATGCCTACCGCTGCTCGCACAACCCGCCAACGCCCGAACTGCTTTATGCATGCGACAGATTGGGTATGCTGGTGATTGATGAGAACAGGTTAATGGGTGTATCATCAACAGAACTGGGTGATCTTAAGGGACTTATCATTCGTGACAGGAACCATCCATGTGTGATCAGCTGGTCGATAGGTAATGAAGAATGGGGCATTGAGAATACCATTACAGGTGCTCGCATAGCTAGTACTATGCAGAACTATGCCCAAAGTATCGACTCTACGCGATACATCACTGCCGCCTTTAGTGGTGGCGTAGGTTCGGGTATCTCAAATGTGATGCAGTTGATGGGGTACAACTACGTGGTTAACAAAAACACCGATGAACATCATAAGAATAACCCAACGCAGTATAGCTGGGGTACGGAAGAAGGCTCAACCGTAGCTACAAGGGGGATTTACACTACTGACACTGTGAAGCAATATCGCGCGGCTTATGATGAGCGGCAGAATGAAAACTCGCTGAGCATTGAGGAAGGATGGAAGCACTATGCCGCCCGCCCTTACCTTGCCGGTATGTTTATATGGACAGGGTTCGACTATCGTGGAGAACCTACACCATTTGGCTGGCCGTCTGTCGAATCTTATTTTGGTATGGTAGATGCTTGCGGATTTTTGAAGGATGATGCCTGGTACCTGCGTTCATGGTGGACAGAGACACCGGTAGTTCATCTGCTGCCCCACTGGAACTGGAAAGGAAAAGAAGGACAAAACATTAAGGTTTGGGTATACAGCAATTGCGATGAGGTTGAACTGTTCCTGAACAAAAAGAGCCTCGGCAAAAAAACAATGGAACGCAACAGTCATTTGGAATGGATCGTGAACTATACGCCCGGTACACTTGAAGCTAAAGGGTACAAAAATGGAAAGGTAACAGCCAGTGACATTGTAAAAACAACCGGCGATCCTATCGCAATAGTGCTAAGTGCCAACAAAACCGAAATTAAAGCTGATAAGGAAGATTTGGCGTTAATTACAGTGCAGGTTAATGATAAAAATAACCTGCGTGTGCCTACAGTAGATAATGAGATAACATTTTCCATTAGTGGCCCGGGTAAAATTATTGGCGTAGGTAATGGCAATAATACATCATTAGAGGCTGATCAATTTTTAGAAAGAACAAGCGTAGCACCGATAGAACATCTTAAAGAAAAGAAAGTAGCAGCCCTGAATAATAATAGTGCCGAAGTAGCTGCTGATTATGATGATAGCGCATGGCAAAAGGCATTTCATGATGAACGGAATGAAAGCTTTGGGCAAAATGTTAAGGCACTGGTTTATCGCGGCAGCTTTACTTTGCCCGATGATGAAAACAGCGCTGTTATAACACTTTTTTATAAGAGCATAGGCAAAATGCAGTCGGTTTACATTAATGGGAAACAGGTTGGCAATAATTTGCCGGAGGATAAAAACGGGAATGAATTTAAACTAAGTTCATTGTTGGTGCATCCTGGTGTTAATACCATTGCAATTGAAGCGGTACCCCTTACCAAAATGCACAGCTGGGATCCATTGAATACTAATCCCGGAATGATACAACTGTTATATCCTGCGCAGGCATGGAGACGGAAGTTATTTAACGGTTTGGCCCAGGTTATTGTACAATCAACCGGTGAGAAGGGGCAAATTGTGTTAACGGCAACATCGCCGAGCGTAAAAACAAGTGTGTTAAAAGTAAATGCCGTACCGTCGGCGACGAGAGCGTCGGTAGCATCGGTTGGTCAATAATTGAGTAAAAAGAATTATAATTAATAATGAAAAGAGTAGTTTGTTTTTTGTCCTTATTCATCTCCATACATGCTTTTGGTCAGCAGATCATTAGTAATGATTCCTCGGTTAATGCCGCGTTTAAGCTGGCTCTAAATACAGTCGACATAAATACCCGCCGGGGAATATTGGCAGCCGGTGGCGATTACGGCGGTGAATGGACGAGAGATATTTCCATCAACTCATGGAACGGCGTCAGCTTATTGCGCCCGGAAGTTGCTGAAAGCTCTTTATGGAGCATCACCATTAACAGGGATACCATAGGCCACCAATATTGGGATAAAATTATATGGGTGATAGCAGCATATAACCATTATTTGATAACAGGCGATAAGGTGTTTTTGAAACAGGCCTATAAATGTTCGGCCAATACCATGCAGGCATTGGAGCAGCAGGAACTGGATAGCAAATATGGCTTATTTAAAGGGCCATCCGTATTTAATGATGGTATTGCAGGCTATCCGGAGCCCATTTATGAACCGGGTAATAATTCATCATCGGTATTAGATCATAAAAACTCAGCTTATATTAAATGTTTAAGTACCAATTGTGTGTATTACGGCGCTTACCTGGCCTTAAACAATATTGCCCGGATACTAAATGCAGGTACATCGGATACAAACAACTACGCACAAAAGGCAAGTGACCTAAAGCAAAATATCCTGAAGTATCTTTATGATAAGAGCACCAACAGTTTCTATTATCTAATCGATCAGAATGGAAATGCCTTCAAGGCACAGGAAGGGTTGGGGATCTCATTCGCGGTTATCTTCCATGTCATTGATGGTGAAAAAGCAAATCAACTTATAAAAAACGCGGCGGTATCAAAATATGGCATCACCTCAATTTATCCTGATTTCCCGAGAAACTCAAAAGACAAACCGGGCAGGCATAATAATATCGTATGGCCCATGGTGAATGGCTTTTTTGCTAAGGCTGCAATAGCTTCAGGTGATTATTCAACGTTTGCCAATGAGCTGTATAATCTGACCCATCTGGCGCTTGATGAGGACAAAGGCAATTACAATTTTAGAGAGGTATATAATCCGTATACAGGTCAGCCCGATGGGGGATGGCAGGCCAATGGCAATGAGTACCCTGAATTTCATTGGGAATCGTGCAAATTACAAACATGGTCGGCTACGGCGTATATATCCATGGTAATTGATGGCATTATCGGATTACGATTTGATGAAAGTGCTTTAGCTTTTGCACCGTATCTTCCGCATGGAATAGATTACATAGAATTAAAGGACTTAGCTTATCGTAATTCAGTACTCGATATATCTATAAAAGGGGAAGGCAAATTAATAAAAACCTTTACTGTTGATGGTAAGGCATCAGCAAGCCATTCTTTCAACTCCTTAACAAAAGGAAAGCACAATATTGCTATTGTGCTTCGGTAATTGTTGTGTTATGTAGGGGTTATAATAATTTTGGCTTATCCGAGCCTTTGCCAAACCTGTAGCCCAGGGTGATTTCGTGTGTAGGCATGTTAAAACCGCCCAGGTTATCAGATGCCAACCCAAACTGGTAGCTGTAACCGATATGGAAATTGCTAACATTCAGCGTAAAAATACCCGCCATTTCATTGTTGGTACGGTAATTTATGCCCAAGCCGATCACCTGCCTGAATATTACTGTACTTGATATATCAGCAATAAGCGGCACACCCTGAACATAAGATACCAAAGTAGCAGGCTTTACGGCCACATCCTCATTAATATTGGCTATGAACGCTCCTGAAAAGTAGTAGTGGTTCTTGAAATTGTTATTATCCTGTACAGAAGCCGTTCCAAGGCTGGTGATGGATAATTCAGGCACTGATATACCAACGTAATACCAATCCGTATAAAACATCACGCCGAAGCCTAAATTGGGTTTGGTTTCTCTTACGTCGTTAGCAAATACGGGGTCGTTAGCATCCAGACTTGAATAGTTGGCTACATAGTTGCGCACTCCTGCATTTAATGATACTGATAAAAAGTTCTTCGGGCTCAATTGTATTGCTTTTGCAAAATAAGCGTTTACCTCGGTCTGGTGTTCTATGGCAAACTTATCATTCAGTACTATCAAACCGGCTGCGGCGTCAATAGACTCAATAGGAACATTTACATCAGCCATAAAGCTTGTCGGCGAGCCATCTACGCCCAGCCATTGCCTGCGGGCCAGTGTATTTACCGAGGCCGCTTTATCCAGCAGCGAATAAGCAGGGTTAAAAGGCGTAAGGTTATCCATATACTGCGTATAGGTAAACTGACTGTTCTGCGCGTGTACATTCGCAGATAATGCTAAAAAAAACAGGATGCTTACCAGCATTGCGGTAATACCATTGTTTATCGGTTTCAATTTCATCTTCATTACTGATATTTTAGTACTAAAAATCCTGTTTTACGTTTGCTCTCTCCGTTAACTGTATATTCAAGCAGGTAGAAGTATGTTCCCGCCTGCTGCAGGGCTCCTGTGATGTTTGAACGGCCATCAAAAACACGGCTGCTATTATCATAGCTGCGGGTTTGATATACTTTTACACCATTTCGGTTTACTATGGTCACCTGGTTATCCGGATAGTTTTTGATGCCTTCGATCGTAAATACATCGTTAATGCCATCACCATTTGGCGAAACGGCCTGGTGAACCACAATTTCATCACCTCCGGCATCAACAACCGTAATTACTGCTCCTGTAGTTGATGCAGCGTTATAATTATTATCGCCCGGTTGTGATACCGTTAAACTGGTTGTGCCAATACGTAATGCATCTAATGTTTGTCCACTTATACTGGCTATAGTATTATCGCTTATACTAAAGGTAAGTGGGAGGCCCGAGCTGGATGTGATCACACTCAAATCATACTGCGTGCCTTTTGTCAGAGTTGGAATACTCAGCACACTGATAGTCTGATTGGCTTTATTGATCACTAAGGCCTGGCTCGCTGTTGGTGTTGTAGTATAGTTTGGATTTGCAGCCAAAGTTGCAGTTATCAAAGTGTTACCTGCACCCGTGATATGTATTTTGCCATTTACAATGGTAGCCGCAGCAGGGTTACTGCTGGTATAAAGTACCGTTTCACCATCACTGGCTACCGCGCCCGGGTCAAAATCCGGACTGCCATAGGTTTCTACCGGTAATGGATTAAAGGTAAGCGTACGGATAGCTTGTTTTACAGTCAACGTACCAGCTACATAACTGATTGTATAGTTGGCATCCACTGCGCCGCTGGCGGTAATAGGATAAGTGCCTACCGGCGATGTGCTGGTAGCTGTAGTAGTTATTGTTGGTGCCGTTGTTAAATTTGCTGCATTATCACCATTTACAAAGCCGGTATAGGTGGCTGTAAATGCTGGTAATGGCAATCCGTAAGTTGTAGTTTGATCGTTAGCTGTTATGGTTAGTGGTACTTTGCTAATGGCTAAAGTACCTGCCACGTAGGTAATGGTATAGTTGGGGTCAACTGCACCACTTGCAGTAATAGCATAAGTACCTGCCGGTGATGTTGAAGTGCCGGTAGTGGCTAAAACTGGCGCAGTGGTTAAGCTTGCGGTGTTATCGCCATTAACAAAACCGCTGTAGCTGGCAGTTAAGGCCGGTATTGCACCACCATATACCGAAGTTTGGTTATTGGCAGTTATGGTTAAAGCCGCCTGGCCAATGGTTAAAGTACCTGCTACATAGCTGATGGTGTAATTAGGGTCGACTGCTCCGCTCGCGCTTATTGAGTAAGTGCCTGCTGGCGATGAAGCTGTACCTGTGGTGGTAATAACAGGCGCGGTAGTTAAGCTTGAAGCGTTATCGCCATTAACAAAACCACTGTAGCTAACAGTTAGAGCGGGTAATGCCGAACCGTAAGTAGAAGTTTGGTTGTTAACGGTTACAACCAGTGCAGATTTGCCAATAGCTAAAGTACCTGCTACATAGCTGATATTGTAGTTAGGATCCACCGCGCCACTCGCAGTAATAGGGTAGCTACCTGCCGGAGATGCAGATGTTCCTGTTGTGGTGAGGGTTGGTGCAGTAGTTAAACTTGCTGCATTATCGCCATTTACAAAACCGGTATAACTGGCTGTTAATGCAGGTATGGCAGCGCCGTGAACTATGCTCTGGTTGTCGGCGGTGATGGTAAGGTTGGCTTTGCTGATAGTTAATGTACCTACTACATAGCTGATGGTATAGTTAGCATCAACCGCGCTGCTGGCTGTAATTGGGTAGCTACCTGCCGGAGACGAAACTGTTGCCGTTGTTGTTATTGTAGGTATAGTGGTTAAGCTTGTCGCGTTATCGCCATTAACAAAGCCGGAGTAACTGGCTGTAAGAGCAGGCAATGCTGAGCCATAGGTTGAATTTTGATTATCTGCAGTAATGGTTAATGCTGCTTTGCTTGTGGTTAATGTGCCTGCAGTATAACTGATATTATAGTTAGCATCCACCGCGCCGCTGGCTGTAATAGGATAGCTGCCCGCAGGTGATGCTGATGAAGCAGTTGTGTTGAGTGTTGGTGCAGTGGTTAAGCTGGCAGCGTTATCGCCATTAACAAACCCACTATAACTGGCTGTTAGTACCGGTAATGCTGTGCCATAGGTTGAACTTTGATTGTCAGCCGTTATGGTCAAAGCAGCTTTTGCAATGGTTAGCGTGCCGGGAACATATACGATGATGTAATTAGGATCAGCAGCTCCGCTTGCGGTAATAGCATAGGTGCCGGCCGGTGATGCAGATGTGGCAGCTGTTGTAATAGTAGGTGCTGTAGCTAAACTTGAAGCGTTATCGCCATTTACAAAACCACTGTAGCTTGCTGTTAGTGCTGGAAATGCCGAACCATACACAGAGTTTTGATCATTTACGGTGATGGTTAACAGCGCCTTACCAATGGCTAATGTGCCTGCCACATAACTGATATTGTAATTAAGGTCCACCGCGCCGCTTGCAGTAATAGGGTAGCTACCTGCCGGTGATGCCGATGTAGCTGCTGTACTAATCGTTGGCGCTGTGGTTAAACTTGCCACGTTATCGCCATTAACAAAGCCGCTGTAACTTGCGGTTAGGGCCGGAATAGCTGCGCCGTGCGCTATGCTTTGATTATCGGCAGTAATGGTAAGGTTTGCCTTACTTATGGTTAAGGTACCTGCTATGTAGCTAATGGTATAGTTAGGATCCACCGCTCCGCTTGGGTTAATGGGATAGGAGCCAGCAGGTGATGCAGAAGTACCAGTGGTGCTTAATGTTGCAGCGGTTGTTAAGCTTGCCACATTGTCACCATTTACAAAACCGCTATAACTGGCTGTTAGCGCAGGTAATGCAGAGCCATAAGTTGAGTTTTGGTTATCAGCAGTAACCGTTAATGCAGCTTTGCCGATGGTAAAAGTTCCCGCCACATAACTGATGGTATAGTTAGGGTCAACCGCGCCACTTGCTGTAATCGGATAGCTGCCAGCAGGCGATGCTGATGTTGCAGTGGTACTGAGTGTAGGCGCTGTGGTTAGGCTTGCCGCGTTATCCCCATTAACAAAACCGGTATAACTGGCAGTAAGCACAGGTAATGCGGAGCCATAAGTTGAACTTTGGTTATCGGCAGTAACGGTTAGTGCTGCTTTGCCTATGGTTAATGTCCCTGCAACATAACTGATAGTGTAATTAGGATCAGCGCCGCCACTTGCCGTAATAGCATAAGTACCTGCCGGTGATGCTGATGTTGCAGTAGTGCTTATTGTAGGCGCTGTTGATAAACTGGCAGCGTTATCGCCATTTACAAAACCGCTATAATTTACCGTTAAGGCAGGTAATGCCGAGCCATACACAGAGGTCTGGTTATCAACTGTAATAGTAAGCAATGCCTTACCAATAGATAAAGTACCCGCTACATAACTGATGTTATAGTTGGCATCAACCGCTCCACTTGCAGTAATTGGGTAACTGCCTGCCGGAGATGCCGATGTAGCGGTAGTGCTGAGCGTTGGTGCTGTGGTTAAACTTGCCACATTATCCCCGTTAACAAAACCGCTGTAACTGGCTGTCAAAGTAGGTATGGTTGCGCCGTGAGCTATGTTTTGGTTATCCGCCGTAATGGTAAGGTTTGCTTTGCCGATGGTTAATGTGCCGGGAACATAAGTTATCGTATAGTTAGGGTCAACTGCTCCACTTGTATTAATTGGATAATTACCTGCCGGTGATGCTGCTGTAGCTGTAGTGCTTGCAGTTGCCGCAGTGGTTAAACTTGTAACATTATCACCATTTACGAAACCGCTGTAACTTACTGTTAGTGCAGGTAATGTCGCGCCATAAGTTGAGTTTTGATTGTCGGCGTTAACGGTCAGTGCTGCCTTGCCGATGGTTAAATTTCCGGCAACATAGCTGATGGTATAGTTAGGGTCAACTGCTCCACTTGTATTAATTGGATAGTTACCTGTTGGCGATGCTGCTGTGGCTGTAGTGCTTGCGGTTGCCGCAGTGGTTAAACTGGCAATATTATCACCATTTACAAAACCGCTGTAACTTACTGTAAGTGCAGGTAATGCCGCACCATAGGTTGAACTTTGGTTATCAGCAGTAACCGTTAATGCAGCTTTGCTGATGGTTAATGTACCCGGCGTATAGCTGATGGCATAATTTGGATCTACTGCGCCGCTTGCGATAAGGGCGTAAGTACCTGCCGGTGATGCTGATGTTGCCGTAGTGCTTATTGTGGGCTGAGTGGCCAGACTTGCCGAGTTGTCTCCGTTAACAAAACCGCTATAGCTTAACGTAAGCGTTGGCAATGCTGATCCATAAACTGAGGCCTGGTTATTAACTGTAATAGTAAGCAGTGCTTTACCAATAGCTAAGGTACCTGCCACATAATTAATATTATAATTAGGATCGACAGCGCCGCTTGCAGTGATAGGGTAGCTGCCTGCCGATGATGCCGATGTTGCTGTAGTGCTAAGTGTTGGTGCTGTGGTTAAACTGGCCACATTATCACCATTAACAAAACCACTGTAACTTGCTGTCAAAGCAGGTATGGCTGCCCCGTGAGCGATGCTTCGGTTGTCGGCAGTAATGGTTAGGTTGGCTTTGCCTATGGTTAAAGTTCCGGCCACATAGCTGATGGTATAGTTAGGGTCCACAGCTCCGCTTGTATTAATTGGATAATTACCTGCCGGTGATGCAGCAGTTGCCGTTGTACTTGCGGTTGCCGCGGTAGTCAAACTGGCCACATTATCACCATTAACAAAACCACTGTAACTTACTGTTAGTGCAGGTAATGCCGCGCCATAGGTTGAGCTTTGGTTATCGGCAGTAACGGTCAATGCAGCTTTGCCGATGGTTAAAGTGCCAGCCACATAGCTGATGGTATAGTTAGGGTCTACCGCTCCGCTTGTATTAATAGGATAATTACCTGCCGGTGAAGCAGCAGTTGCGATAGTGCTTGCGGTTGCCGCGGTGGTTAAACTTGTAATATTATCACCATTTACAAAACCGCTGTAGCTGACTGTAAGTGCAGGTAACGCCGCGCCATAAGTGGAGCTCTGGTTATCGGCAGTAACCGTTAAGGTAGCTTTGCCGATGGCCAAATTTCCTGCCACATAAGTTATTGTATAGTTAGCATCAACCGCTCCGCTTGTATTAATAGGGTAATTACCTGCCGGTGAAGCAGCAGTTGCGGTAGTGCTTGCGGTTGCCGCAGTGGTTAAACTTGCAATATTATCACCATTTACAAAACCGCTGTAGCTGACTGTAAGTGCAGGTAACGCCGCGCCGTAGGTTGAGCTTTGGTTATCGGCAGTAACGGTCAATGCAGCCTTGCCGATTGCTAAAGTGCCCGCCACATAAGTTATTGTATAGTTAGGGTCAACCGCTCCGCTTGTATTAATAGGATAATTACCTGCCGGTGATGCTGCTGTGGCTGTAGTGCTTGCGGTTGCCGCCGTAGTCAAACTGATAACATTATCACCATTTACAAAACCGCTGTAACTTACTGTTAGTGCAGGTAATGCCGCGCCGTATGTTGAATTTTGATTATCTGCAGTAACAGTTAAGGCTGCTTTGCCAATGGTTAAAGTACCCGCCACATAAGTTATCGTATAATTAGGGTCTACCGCGTTGCTTACGATAATAGGATAGGTATTTACCGGCGATGCTGATGTACCGGTAGTGCTCAAAGTTGGCGCTGTGGTTAAGCTGGCGGCGTTATCGCCATTAACAAAGCCAGCGTAGCTTGCTGTTAAAGTTGGTAATGCTGAGCCGTATGTTGAAATTTGGTTATCGGCAGTAATAGTTAATGCTGCCTTGCCAATAGTTAACGTGCCGGGAGCGTAGGTAATAATATAGTTAGGATCAACGGCACCACTTGCATTAATTGCATAGGCGTTGGCTGGCGATGCAGCGGTTGCTGTTGTAGTTAACGTTGGTGCGGTTGTTAAACTTGCCGAGTTATCGCCATTAACAAAGCCACCATAGCTTGCTGTTAAAGTTGGTAATGCTGAGCCGTAAGTTGAGCTTTGATTATCGGCAGTAATGGTTAAAGACGCCTGGGCAACTGTTAATAATTGCGAAACACTGGTTGCTGCTGAGTGCGTGCCATCACCCGCCTGTGATGCGGTAATATGTGCTGTACCAGCACCTACAATATGGATATTACCGCTTACTATGGTAGCTACGGCTGTGTTATCGCTACTATAGGTAATTGGGGGCGTGCCATTGTTGGTACTGGTTGCGCCAGGTGCAAAATCGGCAGCGCCATAGGTTTTAGTGGGCAGCGGGTTAAATGTAATATTTTGCGAGATCAGTGACGGTGTTACAGTAAAAGTAGTTGATGGGCCTGATCCTGGTGTCACATTTCCTGCCAGGTCTGATGCCGTATTTGCGGCTATGGAAATGCCTAATGTTCCGGTACCACTAATGCCTGTAATGCTTACCGTATAAGTTTTGCCCGATCCGGTTACAGAAACAGTACCCGTAGCAGTGCCTGTGGTAATAAGCGAAACATTACCTGCTGTAATCGTACTGGCATTAAAGTTGGCATCGGCATAAGTTACAGTATAAGTTACCGGGTCGGTTGAGGTGCTGCTTACCGATGGGCTGCTTATGTTTATAGTTGGAACTGTTTTATCAAAAGTAATGTCATCACCGGCGGCTACATCATTATAGGTTGTTTGGTTGCCTGCCGGGTCGGTTAGCGCCAATGTAAATGGTATTCTTCCTTCGGCGTCGCTTGCAGCCATGGTGTAGCTTGCTAAATAGCTGTTTACACCTGTACTTGTGGCTGTAATGGTATGCCCTGCTATGGTAACAACCGGTGTTTGCACAGTTTCGCTTGAGCTGAAGGTAAGTGATATTACATCACCAACTTTGGCAAAAGCGCTATTTGTTGTATTGTTTGATGCGTAGATCAACCCGGTAGCAATTGGTGCAGTTTTATCAATAGTATAGGCCTGCCCCGCAAAAGGAAGCGTTGTGCTTATACCCGGGCTTAATCCCGTAGCATTGCCAAGGTTTAATGCTATAGTGCCATCGCCTGTGCCTGTATTAACCGTTACTGTGTAGGTAGTGCCTGAGCCAGCTACTGATGTAACGCTTGCGCCGCTAACAGTACCTGTAGTTGTTAATGAAAAATTACTTGTGGTTACACCTGTTTCAGCCGCTGAAAAAGTTACTGTATATTGTACCGAAGCAGCATTGGTTGGGCTAATTGTAGCCAGATTAATTGAGTTAATAGCCGACAACGATACAGGGGTTACATTATTAGGATTGTTAGTGGCTGTAGTTGTAAGATAGTTTTGGCTGCCTGCAGGGCCGTTATATTCCACCGCCATTACTCGGTAAGTGTTGCCTGCTGTAAGGCCCGTAATATTTACTGTAGAGCCCGTGCCGTTATACACGCAATACCATCCACTGCCGCCAATTTGCGTGCCTGATGTATAGGCTGTATTAGCTGTATAGGTAGTACTGTTTACAGGCAATGGGCTGCCGGTTGATGCCTGGGCAATAAAAACAGCCCTTGATGAGCCGCTGCCGTTGGTCCAGCTGGCGGTGGTGCCTGTTGCCGTGTTATTAGTAAAGGTTACGTTGGTAGCCTGGGTAACCGGGGTGCCTATCAGTTGTATAATATTACCCTGGTTATCGGTGCCACCGTTAGTACCACCGTCATTCACATAAATATTAGTTGGGTTTACTATGGCTAAGCCATAAGGGAAATCAAACCCATCGCTGCTTAAACCGGTGTAAATAGTTGTAGGCGTACCTGTGTCTCCTGTATATCTTACCAATGCATAGCCCGGAAAGCTATTAACTTGTGTGGCATACAGGTTATTAGAGGCATCAACAGCTAAAGAGGTTACGTATTGGTTGGTTGATATAGTTGATACCGCGTATGAGCTTGCTTTAGTTAATTTGTAAACATGGCCGCCATCGTTATTAGCATTATCATTATCAAAAGAATCAGCTACATAAACATCGCCTGCGGAGTTTACTGCCAGGCCACTGGGTGCAGTGTAAGAATCGCCGCTTAGTAAGCCGGCCGCATCTAACTTATCATATAAAACAGTGCCTGCCGAGCCTGCACTGCTGCCTGCCGCATATTTAACAACTTCGTAAGCGCCAATCCCGCTGTTACCACCATCTGCATTTAAATTGTATACTACGGCATATATATTATCGCTCGCATCAACTGCAAGGGCGGAGTAGTAGCCCAAGCTTGCAGTACCTGTTTGGTAAACTGAAGCTGTGTATGATGTACCACCATTAAATTTAAGCTTGATGATATTGCCATAAGGCACTGTAGCGCCGTCATTATCGGTAGTGAGGTAAACATCGCCATTGCTGGTTACAATAAGCCCCGTTCCGTAATCGCCTGCATTATCATTATCCGGAAAGCCATCATAAATTACGGTAGGGGAGCCCGTGCCGTTGGTATATTTTACAACTTCGCCCTGGGTGCCGCTGGCGTCAGCTTGTAATGCATATATATTACCGCTTGCATCCTTGGCTAAAGCAGTTGCCAGGGCATTTGTTGAGAGGGTAACGCTCGTAAATTGTGCACGGGCAGGCAACGCTGTTCCAATAAAAAGAATTATTGCTGAAACAATGTAAAAACCTTTTGTAAATAATGCTTTCATATTTTTTGGTTTTTATATACACAGGTATGGGTTTTGCCAGCCACTCACACTTTCCTCATGAATCTCTTTAAAATCCGGTGAATCGAATCTTAAGCCATTGCCCTGACTTAGTACTGTTTTATAGATCTTTTTTGATGATGTTTTAATAGAAACCACATCAATTACCGGTAACGAAAAACCGGATAGCGGGTAAAAATTACGTTCGCCCCTTGGCCCAATTACTGATTCTTTTTGAAGGAGTTTTATAACTGAGGCCCAGTCGCGCTTTAAAAGCTGTGGTTTAACTTCCCGTAAGGCAAGCCCGGCTTCATAACCTAATAAACCATAAATATTGGCCATCTGCCCGCCGAGGCTTTCATATCTTTTTACAAATTCTTTATTATGGATATTTTCGGCATTGCGGTTCCATGATGTAGCCGCGTATAATTCCAGGTCTAATCCTGCAATATCCTCCAATAGATCATCATACACCATATTCTCCACTACACACAACGGGATATGTTTGTGAAAGGGTGATTGCCGCCACGCGGCTAAAAACTCATTCCCCATATTACCTGCAAAAACAGCATGCACATAGTTGGGAGTGTTCAGTTTAATCTCGCTAAAAAAACTATCAAGGTGTAATCTTTTAATGTCAGAAGGGTCGCGCGGAATTACATGCAGCCCCATTTGGGTTGCCCCGGCTGCACAGGCCCCTTTATAAAAAGCACCACTTAAATGATAACCGGCCTCATACACAGGCATCACCATCATTCCGGTGCCGCCGTATTGTTTATGCGCCCAATTACCTAAAGCGTATTGTGATTGCCATATTTGTTGCGAAGAATAAAATATACGCGGGCTGAGGTGGTTGAAATAAGGAATATACTCACCCATATCAAAAAAGAAAGCCAATTTATTATGCAATTCTATTACAGGGATGATATCAGGCAGAGATTTATAGCTTATCAAGCCTGAGATTATATCAACCTGGTCAAAAAATATCAGCTTGTTTACAGCTTCCAGCGCGTTTTTAGCATCCCCCATTTGCGTATAAATAGGGATGAACTGAATTTCATTTTGTTTAATAGTGCCGGGATATAATCCCTGTAATATGCCGGCCATTAAATGGTGGCCATAAAAGGGATAGACCCCCGAATAGGGGGTCAACAAACCTATTTTTATTGGCGTTGTCAATTTGAATAAGATTAATAGGCTGGATGATGCTTAGTTTCTTGAAGGAAAAATCCCTGACGTAATTATAATATATGAAACAGCAAGATAAGGCTGTAGAATTGAAACAGGTATCCCACTACCTGTAATACCAATAGCATTTGGGGCTAAGGTAGTGTTAGGGGCTGTAGTTGTATAAATTTTCCCAACCTCAGCAGCAGGTCCTGAACCGGTTACCGGCCCCTTTGATAAAAAGGTTGTGGTGCCGGGGATACCTGTTGTTCCTGTGCCATTGTTTGCATTAAGCGAGTGTGAGTGCTGAGGTAGATTACTGATCAGCAATGATACGTTTTCTGTACCGCTCGCTTGCCCTATAACATAATTACTTGTCCCCGGCCCTTGTCCCTGGCCAATAGGAACCCGGCCGCGCAAATCGGGTATGGCAAAAGTAGTTGTGCCGTTACCTCCATAAAAAGTGCCTATTAGTGAAAAAAGGGCGGTGTTTTGCGCTATTGATATTAGCTGGCCACTACAAAATAAAGATCCGCGGGGATTAAAATTACCGGCGAATATAAATATTAGTGCAAGGTATACTTCCATAATAAATAAGGCTTGGATTAAGGTTTATAATTGGTTGAATAATTAAATCAATATTAGATATATTTTTCTTTAAATTTTACATTTGAAGAAAAAAAAAGTGAAAAAAAATGACTGATTATCAGTTGTTTAAGTATCTGTAAATAAAATATCGCCATTGTTATGTTTTTTAATGTAAACACATTTAATTATAGTTAATCTTAAAAATGAACAATGTGAACATATAAGAATTATTGTTAGTAACTATCTGTTCATCAAATAGATGCATTGATCATATTATTTTGAATTTCTAAAAAAATATTTAATACATTTAAATGCTAATTATATCACAATTTATATCACAATGAACAATCACCGCAGGTTATTTCTTAGCCAATTGTCATTAGTAGCCGGCGCAGCCGCTTTAAGCAAGCCAATGGATTCGATGGCTGTTATCAGCAAGCATGTGAATACATTATGTGCAGCTAAAACCAATGTTACTATTTACCATACTAATGATCTGCATGGCCACATTAATGCAGCTTATAATAATATAGGTGGACTTAACCATATAAAAACTCTGTTGAGAGATCAGGATACCAGCGGGTTGTTATTGGATGCAGGTGATTTTATAGATGGATCGAATACACTAGCGCATCAGAAAGAGGTGATCTCTACAATGAATGCCATGGGATACCATGCTGCTACTATTGGCAATCATGAACTTGCCCTCGGGCAGGATCACCTGGCTGCACTTGCTTCGTTAATGCAATTTGCACTGGTGAATTGCAATTATAAATTTAATAGTGAATTGAGTAAGGTGGTAAAGCCATATATTATTATAAACAGTGGTAAATATAAAATAGGCATCACTGGTGTTGGCCTGCAGGTTGCAGGTGTAATTTATGATGATGCCATAAAATGCGCCAACCAAACGGCAAAACTACTGAAAGAGGATGAGCATTGCGATGTGGTTATCTGTCTTTCACATTTGGGCTATCAGCAGGAAGACGGCAAGCCTGATAATCAGACGTTGGCAAGTGAATCTGAACATATAGATATGATCATTAGCGGCCATAACCGAAAGTTAATGAGCGGCCAGCTAATAATGCGAAATAAAAACAGACACGAAGTGATTATTAGCCATGCTGCCTGGAATGGCCTTATGGTAGGTAAAGCCGTATTTAGTTTTGACGGTGGCAAACAAAAAAACAATATTGATACCCGGTACATGGTACCCGGCCAGCTTTATGGCCAAAAGTTTGCAGCTGCGTACGCCAATTTGTGCTTAATGAGTCAACAGGCTTAGGCAGGCAATAATTAAAAGTCCACCTTTATGATCCGATATGCCAAATTATCGTTGCCGTTTGATGCCGGACTTACCCAAAGCGAATTATTAACGATAAAAAAAGAATGGCTACCGCATTTTAATACAGCATATTATGAAGGCGGGTGGTCCGGGATCGCATTACGATCAGCCGAAGGCAAACACGAAAATATCATCCCCGAATTGATGGGTGAGACTGAATATCGTGATACTATATATATGTACCGTTTCCCATCGGTTATAAAATTGCTTTCAGTATTAGCATGCCCTGTTATGTCTGTGCGGTTTTTAAACTTGCAGGCTGGTGCAACTATTAAAGAGCATACCGATGAAGGCCTGCTTTTTGAACAGCATGAAGTCCGTTTACATTTTCCGGTGTTTACCAATACTGATGTTGAGTTTTATGTAGATGGCGAACGCGCAATTATGGATGTAGGCGATTGCTGGTATATGAATGCGCATTTGCCCCACAGTGTGGCGAATAAAGGCGCTACGGAGAGGATACACCTTGTTATAGACTGCAAGGTGAATGATTGGCTAACTGAACTGATCGAATCATCTGCTGTAATTTCAATCAAGGAACAAAAGCAAAATCCTGAACTGATAATGGTTATTAAAGAACTGCGCCTGCAAAATACAACTACATCCAACGCGTTAGCTGATGATATGGAACGACAACTAAATAAGGATCATGTTTGATTTTCCATTTAATTGGGTACCGTATAAGCTCACGACCAAGGGAGGCCAGATTCAATGTTATTGGCTAAACACTTATGGCGAACCATTCACCGAGCCTTTTTTTGATGAAACTATTTTAAAGTGTAAAGGACTTGATGCTCGGTATGCCGCTATATCATCAGTTAGTGATGTGAAAATGGTGACCGGGTGGGCTAATCAGGTTAGTGCGGTTGAACCAACTGCTATTATTTTTCATGTTTCGCGTTGCGGATCGACATTAGTTTCACAGCTTTTGGCAACTCTGAGTGAAAATATAGTGTTGGCTGAAGTCCCTTTTTTTGATGATGTATTACGCTTGCCTTATAAATACCCGGAATTTGATCAACCTGCCATTACAAAGTTGTTTACCGATGCTGTAAAATATTACGGACAAAAGCGAACAGGAAAAGAGCATAGCTTATTTATTAAAACAGATAGCTGGCATTTGTTTTTTTACAAGCAGTTACGGGAGCTTTATCCAACTATACCTTTTATCATAATGTATCGCAAGCCGGATGAGGTGTTCAACTCGCACCGGAAACAACCCGGCATGCAGGCTGTAAATGGTTTAATTGAACCGCAATTGTTTGGGTTTGATGCCAATGAGGTTGCTAATATGCACCCGAATGATTACCTGGTCGCTGTAATTGAAAGTTATTTTAAGCAATGCCTTGAAATCGCAGTGGCGGATAGCCAATGCCTGCTCCTGAATTACAATGAAGGCCCAATGCAAATAATTGAAAAGATCGCTGCCTTTACAAAAACAGAGCTTACACCTCAGGATATTTTAAAGATGACTGAAAGAAGTCGTTATCATTCCAAAAGGCAGGGCGAAGTTTTTTCTGAAGTTAATAACCATCAGACGCATTTTAAGCTTGATAAAGCTATTGAATTATATAATTTATTAGAAGAAAAGAGAAAAACGGCGACTTTATAGACTACAGCCAAATGCTGCTTTCCTGCTTGTCGGCGGATTCATAATTAATGTATTGCACAAACCTGGGCAGGGTAGAAGTGTTTGGACTGCTGCCATGCGGCAAGGCATGGTGCCATATGATAAAATCGCCGGCATTAGCAGCTATTGGTTTGGTACCCAAAGAGTATAGGTCCTGTTTACGCGGATCAGCGCCGGCGGGTAAACTTTTAAGCCAGTCTTCTATTCTGTTTTGAAAACCAGGTACCAACGTAAATGCTCCCTGATTTTCTGCTGTATCAGCTAAATAAAGTATCCCCTGCGTACCTAATGGCATGGGCTGCATAATGCTGCTATCCCAATGCAATCGTGGCCCCTGAAAAGTGTAGGATTTGGTTTCAGGTGGGTTAAAGCCAACCCTGTCGGTGTTTACCCATATATCAGTCCGATTCCAGATTTCTTCAAAGGCCTTTTTTATTTTAAAAGCTTTACGGTTTTGCTCAAGCGCCGGGTGCTGAAACAGCTGCACCATAATACCCTGTTTTGCGGGATGGTTATTATACCATGTAGCCTGATCATACCTATTTATATGAATATGATCGCAAAGCGCATCAATAGCCTCATCGCAGCATTCTTTGGTTACGGCATTCCTGATAATTACATAGCCGTTTTCATGCCAGAAATCCCAATCCTCATTGCTTAACACATTGTCGCTTTGCGGTATGGTATTGTCAGTAATATTGCCACTGATAAACAACAGATTATATCGGGCTATTTTTTCCGGCTCGAGATCACCTGTAACCTGTAATACCCAGTCTTCAAACTTTTCAAATGATGGGTTTTCGAGGTATACATATTGAACGGTTTGTTCCAGCCCTAAGCCTAACGCGTTTAATAAGGTAATATCCAACGTCCATTCATCAGTAAAAGCATCGGACTTAATTTCATTGTTTCTTTTTAAAACGGATTTATGCCAGTAACGCTTTAAATGCATTACTTGTAGTTTACCTGTTTCGGTAGATGAAGTTATAGCTTGGCCTATCATGATTTTACAGATGATATCGGTGAAATGTTTCTTAAAGATATACCTCTATTTATCCCCCCAAAAATAATCAACACCAAACTGATACTGTGATACGTTTATAGCAGAACCACCATCCTGGTTAAGTGCCGTTTTGGGTGCATAATCGGCATAAATATCAACTATATGGGCTATAGAAACCCCCAATTTTAGAGGCACGTTAAAAACTATATTGTGCATATTAGGAAATGCCCGCTCAGATACGTCTTGCGTTCCGCTGGTTTGGTAATAGGTAGTTAGGTTATACGCTTTGCCGCTGTAAGCTATGTAATTAATGGCAAGGCCCGCATCAACAAAAAACTTCCATTTTTTAGCGTTGTAAATATTCCATAAAATTTGAGGAGTAAACGAAGCCGTTGTCATCTTAAATGCTAAAGATTCGGAATAGGTTGTAAGGGTTGGCTCGTCTATATTACCGGAGTTGTTATCATTATATGTAGTGGCCAGGTTGGCTTTGGTGCCGGTGCTAAAACCTAATTGCAACCTTAAGGCAACGCTTTGGGATTTATTGAAATAAACATCGGTACCCACATTTATTTGAGGTGAAATTGAATTAGATGTCTTCGCGTTACTTAACGGATCGGAGCCCTGGTAAGTGAATTGGGAATCATTTATACCCGCGCCAACAAAAATTACCGGGGCTGCATGCCCTGAGAGCGGGTTTTCAGGCGTTTGGGCTTTGGTGCAAACCGGAAATAATAGTACTAATAATACTGATTTGTAAAAGAATCTCATTAAGATAACGGCTTTAAGGTTAGTAATTAATGAGATTAGTACGTAAACAGGAATTATTTTGTTTAAAAGCATACCTGTTTACGTGTTAAATATCGAAAAAAATGGATTATCCGTAGTAACAGATATAAGCTACATCGGTATCGCATATAATATCGAATATGATGCCCGATGCTACGTCAAATTCTTCTTTTTCGTGATACTTTGTCCAGGTGCCTTCGGGTAATTTAACATCCATTGTACCGGCAATAATGATCATTTTTTCGGGTGTTGAAGTTGAGAATTGGTAGTTCCCTTTTTTCATTACGCCAACGGTGGCCTTGCCTTTATCTGTATCCAGCGCCAGGCTTTTTACTTTGCCATCAAAATATACATTGTGGGATACTGTTCCCTCAGTTGATTCACTCATTATTATTGTTTATTTGGTTGATATGAAAAGCAAATATATAATCCCTGAAGGACAGAGGTGTAAAAGATTAATGAAAAAAAATAGTAATTTATATCAGCGGGATCAGACTGCATGTTCTCATTGATTGGTAGTTACCGGAAAGGCAAGTTAAACTATTGTTAAGAAAAAGCCATCTTACTTGCATTTTTCTAATTCTTTCTGTCGCATTATCTAAAAAGTCGTACTTTTAATCATCTAATTACTTCAGGCTACTGGCAACAGTACATAAATAAAATTATATGAATAGCATTCATAATAAGGACATTGGAACCAAACAAAAAGCGCTTGCCATAAATCTTGATCCAAAAATTTACGGTTCTTTCGCTGAAATTGGTGCCGGTCAGGACGTGGCCGCCAATTTTTTTAAGGCTGGAGGTTCATCGGGTACTATCGCCAAAACCATGTCGGCTTATGACATGACCTTCTCCGATGCTATTTATGGTGCCATGCAGGTACGGCGTTATGTAAGTGAACCCCGCTTAAAATCGATGCTTAACCATGAGTATGGTTTACTGCTCGAGCGCCTGTCGTCACTACGTGGTGATACAACAACCTTTTTTGCTTTCTCTGATACAATTTCGGCCCTTAACTATAATAAAACTAACGATGGCCATGGCTGGATGGGCGTTCGTTTTCAATTAGAACCGAACGGAGAGTATAACGATGTGGTTATCCACGTAAAACTGCTGGATAACGATAATAACCTGCAGCAACAGGCGGCAGGTATTTTGGGTGTTAACCTGATGTACGCTTGCTTCTACTATAATGAAGTTCCGCCGGTGTTCCTGCTTTCGTTGATGGATAACCTGTCGAGGGACAGAATCCAGATAGATATGATCCGTTTTGAAGGGCCAAACTTTACCAAGGTTGATAACAGGCTGATGAGCTTGCACCTGGTTAAATATGGTTTTTCGGATGTGGCAGTTTTCGGGCCGGATGGCAAGAACCAGCAGCCGTCGGAAGTATTATACAAAAAGCATATTGTGGTAATCCGCGGCCGTTTCCGCCCTATTATTAATGTGCATATAGATATGCTTACCACAGGTGTTAAGCAGTTTATGCAGGAGCCTGATGTAGATAAGGACAATGTGATGGTGGTTACGGAGCTTACCCTGCAATCATTAAAAGAAAGAAATGCCGACGAAACCGCCGAAATTGATGAAAAGGATTTCCTTGACCGTGTAGATATACTTTGCTCGCTTGGGCAAACCGTATTGATCTCTAATTTTCATGAGTATTATAAACTGATAGCCTATCTGTCGAAGATAACCAAGCTTCAACTGGGTGTAGTTTTGGGCTACCCGAATTTGGAGTATATATTTTCTGAAGAGCATTATAAAGATCTTCCGGGTGGTATTTTGGAATCGTTCGCTACGCTGTTCAGCCGTAAGGTAAAGCTGTTTATATACCCTACTTTGCGCGATAAGATTATATATAATTGCCTCAGGTTTAATCCGCCTGCACATCTTATCGATCTGTACCGCTACCTGATTGCCAATAATAAGATAGAGGATATTCATCATTACAACGAAAGTAACCTGCACGCGCAAACCGATAAAGTGCTGGAGCTTATAAAAAATGGGGAAGATGGATGGGAAGAACACGTACCACCAGAAGTAGCAACCATGATAAAGGAACGCTGCCTGTTTGGATACCCTTGCCATGTTGATGTTGAAAAAGAAGATCTGACCAAAACGGATGAGAATCCGGGCCCTGTACTGGATAAGGTATAAATGCAGAAAATACGGGTAAGCAAATTAAGGTTTGATGTGGATGAGCCGTCCCGTAATCATACGGTTGCATTTGATGGTGTTACAATTGATACTTTAACCGAAATACTTATTGCCCAGCATACCGCTGCTGATATCTATTCAGATCAGACCAGCAACCGGAGTATGTCCGCGCTTTCACTCGAAATTAATCACGGTACATTTACTAATCAACACAAAAAAGCGGCCTTCCCGGCGGTTGCTGTTATCAGCGAAAATAACAGGCTGGTACTGGCATGCGATTGCTATGCCGAAAATAACAGGCTTTGCGAACACCAGGCGGCGGTATTATCCGAGATCATAAAGCGGGATGAATTCCGCATATTTTTTGATGAAAAGCTGCGCCACACTAAGCTCAAGAAACTTGCTGTTGATTACGGGTTGGAACATGAACAAGATCTGGATAATTTTTTCAAAATTGAGCTGATTAATAACAAGCTGGAAATAACGCCGGTTTTAACATCCTTATTGCCGGTAACTAAAGAGAGTATAGGTTCGCTGCAGTCGGTTATTGTAGCTGATATACCGCCTGTTGTTATAGAAGAACAAACCATTTGCATTGTACTAAAGCAGCATAAATATTACAAGTATTTGTTTGTAGAACTCTATTCGGCACAAACAACCAGGGAAGGGAAGATCAAAAATCCGTTAACACAAATAGCTCCGCTGGATGTGATCTGGCAAACGGAGGATGCGCAACAATTAAAGTTCTTTACGGGGATACACAAGTTTCAGCACCATATCAATAAAACAGCAAGTGAGGCCGATATAACTGCTTTAAAAGCCATCGTTAAAAATCCGCTGGGCTATGATTTTTATTATCATGATAACGAGATATCAGAAAATATTACGGCAGGTTCAATTTTATCGGTAAAGGTTGAGTTGCTTACAGCGGAGCCTAAGCTAACTGTAAAACCCAAGGATCAATTTTTCGAACTATCGGGCACACTTGAAATAGACCAGCAAATATTTGATTTTAAAAATCTGAATATTTGGTTCACTTATTTTGTATGGACAGGTTATAAGCTTTATTTAGCGCCCAACCTGCAACAACTGAATGTAATTAACCTGCTGACCAAAAGGCAGGATAATATACTGGTGCACAGCTCAAAGTTTGATGAATTTAAGAAGCAACTGCTCACCAAGCTGGAAGAAAAAGTAAGTGTTGATTATCCGCACATTAAGCCAGCTACACCAGCCCAGTTAAAAAAGCAGGGCTTTAATAACGAAACGGAAAGGATAATTTACCTGTCGGATTTTGGTACGCATGTGATGCTGATCCCGGTGATGAGGTATGGTGAGGTGGAGATCTCGGTACGTACCAAAAGGCAGATCTATTCGGTTGATGAGCGGGGCAAGGAGTTTTTAGTGAACAGGGACGATGCGGGAGAGATTGATTTTACAGCCTTACTGGTAAAACAACATCCTTATTTTGAAGAGCAGCTGGATAACGATCTGCAATATTTTTATCTGCATAAAAAACGTTTTCTGGATGAGGATTGGTTCCTGAATGTATTTGAAGAATGGCAGAACCAAAAGATAACCATACTCGGGTTTAATGAATTGGAAGGCAATAAGCTAAACCCCAATAAGGTAAAGATCAGCATTAAAGTATTGAGTGGCCTTAACTGGTTTAATGCTATTGTTAATGCAAGGTTTGGGCGTAAAAGGGCGGCATTAAAGCAGATATACCGCGCGGTAAAAAACAAAACCAAATATGTGCAGCTTGATGATGGCACAACAGGTATTTTGCCGGCTGAATGGATAGAGAAGTTTAACGATTATTTTAATTCGGGTGAGATAGCTGATGATGAAACCTTGCAGATAGCGAAGTCGAACTTTACGGTGATAGAGCAACTGTTTAATGAGGCTGATCTGGATGAAAAGGTAATGAATGAGATCAGCATCTATCACAAAAAGCTGGAGAGTTTTGAAGCTGTTAAACTATTGCCAACGCCGACGGGTTTTAACGGTGAGCTACGCCACTACCAACAGCAGGGATTAAGCTGGCTCAATTTTCTGGATGATTTTAACTTTGGCGGTTGCTTGGCTGATGATATGGGTTTGGGTAAAACCATACAAATTATAGCATTTATATTATCGCAAAGGGCCAAAAATAAACACAATACCAATCTTGTTGTTGTGCCTACTTCATTGATCCATAACTGGCAGTTGGAGATAGAAAAGTTTGCGCCTTCAATGCGTGTACATACTATTTATGGGGCTGATCGTATTAAGAGCATATCAGATTTTGATAAATCTGAAGTTGTCCTCACTTCATACGGGACTTTGCTTGCCGATATCGTTTTCCTGAAGGATTATGAATTTAATTACGTTTTTCTCGATGAATCCCAACAGATCAAAAATCCGGAATCACAACGCTATAAGGCAACCCGGCTATTAAAATCCAGGAATAAAATCGTACTTACAGGTACACCTATTGAAAATAATACATTCGATCTGTACGGACAGCTATCCTTTGCTTGCCCGGGATTACTGGGTAGCAAGCAGTATTTTAAGGAGATTTACTCTTCGCCTATTGATATGTTTAAGAGCAGCAAGCGGGCTAAGGAGTTGCAAAATAAAATAAGTTCGTTTATACTCAGGCGTACCAAACAGGAGGTAGCATCAGACCTGCCCGAGAAAACCGAAATGGTATTGTACTGCGAAATGAAGGCCGAGCAGCGCAATATTTATAATTCGTACGAAACAGAATTCAGGGATTATATATCAGCCACAACGGGCGATGTGCTGAAAAAAACGCCAATGAATGTGTTGAAAGGCATAACCCGCCTACGGCAGATCTGCGATTCGCCGTTGTTACTTAAAGGCGAAAAGATGCCCGGCAGTGCATCGGCCAAAATTGATATGCTGATGGAGGAGATAGAAGGCAAAAAGCATCAGCATAAAATATTGGTGTTCTCCCAGTTTGTAACCATGCTCGATCTGATAAAAAAAGAACTCAAGGGCAGGGGCATAGGCTTTAGTTATCTAACTGGACAAACGCGCAACAGGCAGGCTGTTATCAATGATTTCCAAACCGATGCCAATATTCGTGTTTTCCTCATCAGCTTAAAAGCCGGCGGCACCGGGCTTAATTTAACCGAGGCCGATTACGTTTATTTGGTTGACCCATGGTGGAACCCGGCAGTTGAGAACCAGGCTATAGACCGTTGCCACCGTATTGGACAGGACAAGAACATTGTAGCCGTACGGTTGATCTGCCCCGGCACGGTTGAGGAAAAGATAATGGTGATGCAGGAAAACAAGCAATCGCTTGCTAATGATCTCATCAAAAGCGATACCTCCTTTGTTAAAAATCTTTCAAAAACAGATCTGCTTAACCTATTGAGTTAATACCATTACCTGATAATCGTTAATGGGCCCGACAGCACCTGGCTGTTTACATTGGTAGTTATAACATAATAATAAGTACCCATTGGTAGTTCCTGCCCATTATATTTTCCATCCCATGGATTAGGATAGCCAACCGAATGGAAAAGTTTTGTGCCGTAACGGTTAAATATATCAACAGTAGCGTTGGTATAGGCAATTAAACCTTTTATATCCCAATAATCATTAATGCCATCGCCATTAGGTGTAAAAGCATTAGGGACTATTAATTCAGGTGATACGATGATCTGGCTTTGGCTATAGCTTACGCAACCCCTGCTATCAGTTACCTGTAAGGTGTAATAGCGGTCTATGTCGCCTGTAATAACCGGGTTTTTAGCCGTAACATTATTAATACCAATGCTGGGCGACCATAAATAGGTTACGCTATCTTCGCTCACAACTGGCTCTAAAGTAATGGTGTGCCCGCGTAAAACATACCTTGTACCACCTGCATTAACCGTTGGCGGCGGGATGAATTTTACGGTCATAAATTCCGAAGGGATAAAACACTGGCCGGCGTTATTAGCAGTAAGGGTTAGCTTCACCGATCCGTTTTGTTTATCGGCGGCCGTAGGTATGTAAGTTGCATTTGAAACCGTATCAGAAGGACTAAAAGTTCCGCCAGTTGGCGAGCTCCATTTACCGCCACCGGGTATCAGGATCTTGCCCGTTATCGGCACGCTGGCATCCTCTATACAAACGCCTTTATCTGCACCTACACTTACCCCGGGTGAAGGCCCGAAGGTAATAGTCATCATTGAGGTAGAAACGGTACAATCATCGGTACTGGTTGATGCCAGCGTAAGTAATACCGAGCCTACAGATTTATCTTCGTCAGAAGGAATATATTTCGCGTTAAGTGTATTGAATGATGGTGAAAAAGACCCTGATCCTGAAGTTGTCCATACCCCGGTAATAGTACCGCCGCTCATTTTGCCTGCAAGTTGGATTGAAGTTGCCGTTACACAAATTAATTGATTAGGCCCGGCATCGGCTTTCGGCGGGTTATCTATCATCACGTGTGTAGTACCTGCCGCGCTGGTGCAGCTGTTAACGGTTACATATAAGTGATATGTGCCGGTATCTGTTAATGCGGCATTATCAATATCCGGGTTTTGCAGGGTTGATGAGTAGTTATTCGGACCTGTCCATAAATAGGTCGCATTGCTTACTACAGGTGTACGCAACTGTATAGTGCTGCCTAAACAAATAGGGGTATTACTGTTAGTTACGGGCTGTGCCGGCTGTGGATTGAGTGTAACAGTATAAGCGAAAGCAGCACCCGGGCACCCAAAAGCTATTGGTGTAATAATATAGCTAACTCTTACCGGGTTAGGGCTGGTATTAATTAAAGCTTCATCAATTGTTGCTGATGTTTGATTGCTTACTGGTTTGTTGCTGATGCTATTTGCGGTATCGCGCCTCCAGTTAAAGGTGGCTGAAGGGATGTTTGAGGTAATGGTATAGCTTTGAGGTATACCGCTGCAAGCTGCTCCGCTGGCAACACTGGTTATGTATGCGGTAGGGTTCACCGTTTCTGTATAAGTAAATGGAGCTGCCTGGCAATCGGCGGTTTGGTAATTAATAATATATGGAACAGCAATAGGCGCAATACCAGTATTAAACAATACTTCGCGTATGGTGCTTGCGGTTTGGCCTGTTACAGTCGCGTTAGTTATACCCGCAACAGCCGCGCGGCTCCAGGTAAATGCTGTTTGCGGTACGCTGAAAGTTATGGCATAATTATCAGTTGAATTATCGCAAATTGTGGCCGCAGGGCTGCTGGTAACAGCCGGTGTTGGGTAAACAGTAACCACATATTTAAATACAGGCCCCGAACAGCCATTGTTTAATGGTGTTATTAAATAAGTTACATCAATAGGGCCTGTAGAGGTATTTACCAAAGCTTCAGTAATAGTGCCCGATTTTTGATTGGTTACTGCCGGGTTACTAATGCCTGTGATCTGTGCCCTGCTCCATGAAAAGGTAGCGCCGGGAGTATCAGATGTAATTAGATAATTTAACGCGTTTCCCCCGCATATATCAGCATAAGGTGAACTGGTTACATTTGGTACCGGGTTAACCGATACATTTACTTTGGTACGTGGGCTGATACAATCACTTATTACTGCCTGAACGTAGTATACAGTATTGGTCAACAATGGCGATGTAGTAAACGTGCTGCCTACGGCTAATAAATTCCCTCCAATAGCAGCGTCGTACCACTGATAAGTGCCTGTTGAACCGCTTGCTGTAATTATTGCCGGGCTGCCCAAACAAGTACTTGTGATTGGTACAACAGGCGCAACAGGCGTTTGATTAATTGTTACCGGTACTGCGGTTCTTGCGCTATTAATACCGTTAATAGTTGTTTGCACATAATAGGTAGTGTTTGCAGTAAGTGCAGGCGTTATGTAGTTGGGCCCGGTTGAAAGCAATGTTCCGTCTGTGGCTGTATTATACCAGCGATAGGTGCCTCCTGGTGCCAATGCCGATAACGTTGTGCCGCTACCCATACAAACTGATGTTCCGGGAGCTGTTGGTGTTACTGGTACCGGGTAAATGGTAATTTCAACCTTTGCTGATGCTGGCCCGCAAGTACCCGGCGGGTCGGTTGTAGTTAAAGTGAGTTTTACATTAGTTTCGCCTGGTGCAGGAGTATACACCGCGTTTAATGCGTTAGGGTTTGAAAAAGTTCCGCTGCCTCCCGTCCAAGTCCCGCCCGAGGCACCGCTGATACTTCCGGCCAGTTTTACAGGTTGTCCGGCTGCAATACTTTGGTTTGGTCCGGCGCTTACCCTGGCTGCAGCATCAATTGTTACACTGGCGGTGGCTAATTTCGACGTTCCGTCTGCTAAAATTAATGTATTAGTTACAGTGTATGTTCCTGGTTTGCTTGCGCTTAGATTTATTTGTCCTGTTGTTTTATTTACAAAAAGTAATCCATTAGGTGAGGCGCTAAATGCACCCGCTGTTGAATTATTTGTAAATATGGGAAAAGGATTTGCCGCGCTTTGGCAAAATGGCCCATTATAATAAAAACTGCCATTGGGTATAGAATCAATTACAAAAGAAACAGTTGAACTACCCGGGCAAGAGCCGTTGGTGACAAATGTTATGGTGTAATCACCTTTTTTACTTGCCTTAATATTTATTTCGCCGGTTGTGTTGCTTACAAAAACAAGACCAGCCGGTGTTGCAGTAAAGGTGCCGCCCGCTGGGTTGGCGATCACCGCTATTGGGTTATTGCCCGCACCATTACTGTAAGTGCCATAATTATATTCAAATTCTGCATCAGCAACCCCTGTTACGGTTATAGTTACCGGCGTTCTGCTGCTTGGGCATGTACTTGAGTTGCTTTGGGCATAATAAGTTGTAGTTTCAGATAGGGGCGTGGTGGTATATGTACTGCCCGATGCCAGTAAAAAGCCACCGCTTGCTGCAGTATACCATGATACACCCCCACTTGCGGTAGTACTTGCCGAAACAGTTGCGGTTGAGCCGGTACAAATAGATGAGGGCCCGCTTACCGTTGGTGGTGGGGTAACAGGGTTTACAGTTACTGTAACCGGGGTGCGTGTACTTATACAGCCATTGCTTGCTGTTTGTACGTAATAAGTTGTAGTGGCTGTTAGTTCAGGTGTAACAAATACCTGGCCCGATGATAATAAGTTGCCGCCTGCCGGGCTATCATACCAACTGTAATTGCCTGAGCCGCCTGATGCGGTTAATACCGTATAATTTCCCGCACAAAGGGTGGCTCCAGGGGCTTTAGGTGCAACAACTGCCGGAAGTACGGTTACCGAAACTACAGTTCGCGCGCTGGCGCAATCGCCCAGTACCGTTTGTATATAATATTTGGTGGTTGCAGTTAACGCTGGGGTAGTGTAAGTAGAGTCCGTAGCTAATAATGTACCACCTGTTGGCGCGTTATACCACTGGTAAGTGCCGCCTTTTACTGTTGATGTTGCAGTTAACATGGTAGCTGAACCTGAACAAACTATTGCACCTGAAGATGAAGGAGCCGCAATTGGTGCACTTACAATAACCTGTACCGGCGAACGAAGGCTGGTACATCCTCCATTAACATCCTGGATATAATAAGTGGTCGTATTTTCTAAAGCAGATGTTTGATAGGTTGTGCCGATTGTTAACAGGCGCCCGCCTGTTGGCGCATCATACCATTGATAAGTAATACCCGGCGTAGCAGAATTAATGGTTAAATTAGTGCTGGTGCCATAGCAAATTGTACTGGTTTGGGCGGCTGGTGCAGCGGGGATTGGGCTTACCGTTACAGTAACCGGTGTGCGCACGCTTACACATCCGTTTAAGGTAGTTTGTACATAGTAGGTTGTTGAAGCAGTGAGCGCAGGGGTGGTATAGTCGGGACTTGAAATTAAGGAGGTGCCGCCGGTTGGCACATCAAACCAGTCGAAAATACCGGACGCTGCATCGGCGTGTAAGCTTGCAGCCGTACCCGAACATATGGTAACATTGGTTGATGTTGGCGTTGGTGACGGTGGGTTTATATATACGGTTGCCGCTGTAGGCACGCTAACGCAACCATTAACAGTGGCTACAACATAATAATTAGTTGTTTTTGTAAGAGCTGGTGTGGTATAAGTAGGGCCGGTAGCCAACTGATTAGTTTCAGCAGCCGAATCGTACCAAACATAATTAGTGCCCCCACTGGCTGTTAAGGTAGCGCCGGTACCCGAACATACCGATGCATTGGTAACGCCTGGCCGTCCGGCCGTATAAACATTTACGGCCGTTCTGGCACTTGTGCAGTTTGATAATGTGGTTTGTACATAATAAGTAGTAGTAGTTGTAATAGGAGGCGTGGTGAAGGTATCGCCGGTAGCTAAAAATTTTCCTCCGGTTGCTGCATCATACCATTGATAAGTGCCACCCGGTGCCGTTGCTTTTAGCGTTGCCGGGCTATTTTCACAAACAGTAACACTACTGGCTGAAGGAGAATTGGGCATTATGGAAACACCAACTGAAATGCTCGATGTAACTGCCGGGCAACTTGTTGCCTTATCAGTTACTGAAACCGTATAAGTGCCGGCTTTGTTAACGTTGATGGTTTGGGTGGTTTCTCCTGTGCTCCATATATAATTATACGGCCCGGTGCCGCCGGTTATATTTGGTGTTAATACCACCGCATTACCCGAACAAATATCAGGAGATGACGATGACAGACTATCTTTTAATGTGCATGACTGGCTATATCCCCTGACCGATAAAAGCAGCAATAGCAAAAAAAGTAAACGTGTAATAACAGTGTATCTTGCAGTCAAAACTTTTTCGTACTAAGTGCCTGACTATCAATTTGCGATCTTTAAATAGAGCACAAAGTGACTCAGGCTGTTGTATAAAATCCAAATTAATTATTTAGTCTAGGTTATGTTTTGTACGTAATAGTTTCAATAAATGTTCGTATGAATTAAAATATTAACCAATGTTATTTTAAAATAATATTCTAATTCGAATAACTCGTTTAGCAATATTTTAATAAAAGCCGGTATTTATGCGTTTTTGATCTTTTTTAGCTATGAAATTGCTTTGTTATAAGAAAAATGGCATTGTTGCCTCATGAAGAGTTGAATCTTTTTATTTAACCTTTAGTAAATAACTGTAAATAGTTCAGAAAAATGTTATCTTGTTGATAAACAGATAAATAGATAATATGGATCAGCGATGGAGTCGTATTGTTCTAACGATATTCTTTGGGAGAAATCGGATCTGATATTAATATCAAATTGTTAATGTGTTGTTAACTAATATTAAAACAATGAGAAAAGTATTGCTTAATATTAATAAGATGGTTATCAGGAGATAATATTCTGTTTATGGTGTGTAGGTATTTTTACACCATAAATCAAAACCATGAAAAATCATTACAAACACTTTAACACAAAACAATTGGCAGCAGGCCTTGGGGTTTTGTTGTTAAGCTCAACATTTGTGGGCTGCAAAAAAGACAAGACATCTACTACAACAGGCATTAATAAAGTAAATCACGTAGTAGTGATATACATGGAGAATCACAGCTTTGACAACCTGTATGGTGAGTTTTCAGGCGCTAATGGTATATCCAATGCAACGTCAGCTAATACTATCCAGCTTGATGCTACCGGCACGCCTTATACCACGTTACCTCCAATACCGGGCACGCCTGTATTCCCTGTCAATTTGCCTAACGCGATTTTTAATATTGACAAGTATGTGCAAAATGATGTGATAACACAGGACGTTTTGCACCGCTACTACCAGGAGCAAATGCAGATTGATGGTGGTAAAATGGACAAATATGCCTTATATAACAGCAACTCAGCTGGTTTATCACAGGGTTATTATACAACCAGTGCAATACCATTGTTAGCATTAGCTCAAAAATATACGTTGTGCGATAACTTTTACCATAGCGCATTCGGTGGTTCATTCTTAAATCACCAATGGTTAATTGCTTCTGCCAGCCCAACTTTCCCTAATGCGCCTACAGGTATTACTGCTGTAGTTGACCCAACAACTGGTGTAGTAACAACTGATGGTCAGGTTACACCTGATGGTTTTGTGGTTAATACCAGTTATTCTGTTAACGCGCCTCACCCGGCGACGACAGCTGCTGCAAACCTGGTGCCTAACCAGACTAACCCAACTATTGGCGACAGGTTAAGCGCTAAGAACGTGTCATGGGCATGGTACTCAGGCGGATGGGACAATGCGCTGGCAGGTAATCCTGATCCAAACTTCCAGTTCCACCACCAGCCATTCATCTACTACAAAAATTTTGCCGACGGAACCCAGGCAAAAAAAGATCACTTAAAGGATGAAACCGACTTTATAGCTGCTGCACAAGCTGGTACATTACCTGCTGTATCATTTGTAAAACCATTAGGTACTTATAACGAGCACCCTGGTTATTCTGATGTATCATTAGGTGAAACGCATGCCGTTCAACTGGTAAATGATATACTTAACGGCCCGAATGGAAAAGACGTAGTGATCATTATTACTTATGATGAGAACGGTGGTTTCTGGGATCACGTAGCTCCTCCGGTTATCGACAAGAAATGGGGCCCGGGAACACGCGTTCCTGCTATCATCATCTCTCCGTTTGCTAAACAAGGTTATGTTGATCATACCCAATATGAAACTGTAAGTATCCTTTCATTTATCGAAAAAAGATGGGGGCTTTCACCACTTGCAACCCGCGATCAGAATGCTACACCGCTTACAAACGCGTTTAATTTTTAATCAAACTATATAGGTCTGAGTAATCAATCTATAAACATAAATAACGGGAGAGCGGCTATTAACCGCTCTTTCATTATTTAAAATACTATCGTAAAACAGTCCAAATTTTTTCAATAAGTGAAGAAGATCTTATTCATATCGATACTGATAGTTGTTGTTGCAGTTGTCGCTTTTTTCTCGTTAAGAGCCGGGAAAGTAGCTCCTGAAAAAGCTATCGAACAAAACTTATTGGTACAAATTGACAGTTTTACCAACCTGAAAAACCAATTGCTTATTGCTGCTGAAAGCAAGAATGTTAACGAAAAACAATTACAGCAATTATTTAAGGATACCAGGCTGGCTTATAAGAAATTTGAATGGGCCGCTGAATATTATCAGCCTATAGCTACCCGCTTTATAAACGGGCCGCCGGTAAAAGAAGTAGAGATAGACGGCACCACTTTTAACCCGGCAGGGCTGCAGGTTATTGAGAATTATTTGTTCCCGAAATACGATAAAGCAAAAAATAAGGAGCTGATAACGCAGCTTAAATTGATTGATGATAATGTAACTAAATACAAAGTTTACTTTGGTAATGTTGAGATACTTAACTGGCAGATATTTGATGCGGCAAGGCAACAGATCTTCAGGGTAGAAACATTGGGGATCACCGATTTTGATAACCCAATACTGCAAAATAGTCTGTTGGAATCGGCTACAAGTTTGGAAAGTATCACAAAGGTATTATCCTATTACACTGATGGAAGCGACACAAAGCTGATTGAGCAATTAACAGCCGCCACAAATTATTTAAGAAAGAACAATAATTTCAACTCATTTAACAGGGCTGATTTTCTTACAGATTACGGTAACCCGGCAAGTACCAGTATAGCCAATTTAATTGTAGCACTAAAGATCCCTGTTATAAGGTACAACCGCTTGCTGAACCAGGATGCCAAAACGTTGTTTGATACCAATGCCTACAATGTAAATGCCTATTCTACTGATCCATCTTTTTTTATTTCTGATAAAAAAGTAGCCCTTGGAAAAAGGCTTTTTGCGGATCCTGTTTTATCGGGTACGCATACCCGGAGCTGCCAGTCTTGCCATCAGCCTGAAAAAGCATTTGCCGATGGCTTTACAAAGAATACAGTGATCAACAGCACGGTATTACTCCGCAGAAATACACCAACATTAATAAACGCAGCGCTACAACCTGCACAATTTTATGACCTCCGTGCGGCGATGCTGGAAGATCAGGTGCTGGATGTAGTGGCCAATAAGCAGGAAATGCATGGCTCAATAAAACAGGCAACAGCGCTACTTTATAAAGATAAGGAGTACAGGAAATTGTTTCATGATGCTTTCCCGAAGGTGGATACCGCCGGCATACCCGCATACGAAGTCAGCAACGCCATAGGTTCATATATCCGCAGCCTGATAATGCTTAACAGCCGTTTTGATGAGTATATGCGGGGCAATAAAGCAGCCATGAACCAAAACGAAATAAACGGCTTTAACCTGTTTATGGGCAAAGCGAAATGCGCTACCTGCCATTACATGCCATTATTTAATGGCACACTGCCGCCTAAATTTATCCGGATAGAGTCGGAAGTGATTGGTGTTCCGCGATATGCCAAGAGCATGGAAGTGGATACTGATATGGGTAGATATAATTTAGTGCGGATAGACGATTATAAGCATTCGTTTAAAATAACAACCGTTCGTAACGCGGCCCAAACAGCGCCATATATGCACAATGGTGTATTTACTACCTTAGAGCAGGTGGTCGATTTTTATAACAAAGGCGGTGGTGCAGGCATGGGCTTAAAGGTTGATAACCAAACCCTGGCAGCAGATAAGTTAAACCTGAGCCCTGAAGAATGTGGCGAACTGGTAGCATTTATTAAGAGTTTGGATAGTAAGAATATTACTCCCAAACTATATGTAAATAAATAAACAGGACTTAAACGAAAAAATCCCAGGATGTGATGTCCCGGGATTTTTTCGTTTTTATGATGATAAGCTTATACGCCCAGATCTTTCATAATGGCTGAGATCTTTTCGTCAAGCTGTTTATCAGTTTCAGCATATGCCGCGGTATTGGCCAGTTTGCCGTTAACGCTGCAATAGAATTTAATTTTAGGTTCTGTTCCTGACGGGCGGGCAGAGATGATGCTGCCATCCTCAGTTATAAACTGCAGTACATCAGATGCAGGGAATTCTAATGGCTTTGTTGTGTTGCTGGTCAAATCAGTTTCAATACCTTTTTCATAATCTTTGAGCGTGATAACTTTTGAGCCGCCCAACTTAGCCGGTGGGTTGGTACGGTAAGTTTCCATCATCGCTTTTATTTCTTCGGCACCTGTTTTGCCTTTTTTAGTAAGCGATATCAGTTTTTCTTTATAAAAACCGTACTGTACATAGGTATCAAGCAGGGCTTCAAATAAGCTGCTGCCTTTATCCTTATAATAAGCGGTCATCTCCGCAATAAACGCGCTTGATACTACAGCGTCCTTGTCTCTTACCAGTTCACCTATCAGGTAGCCATAGCTTTCCTCACCACCGCCTATAAAGGTTTGTTTGCCTTCAAATTTGGTCATCAGTTCGCCAATGTATTTAAAGCCGGTTAGGGTGTTGTAAAAAGTAACGTTCTTTGCTTTGGCTATCTGCTCAATAAGGTTGGTAGTTACAATGGTTTTAACAATGTATTCCTTACCGGTAAGCTTGCCTTTTTCTTCCCATGCACTTAACAAATAATTGATCAGCATGGCGCCGGTTTGGTTACCATTAAGCAGGATAAACTCGTTATTGGTATTTTTTACGGCTATACCTACACGGTCGGCATCAGGGTCGGTTGCGAGTACCAGGTCGGCATCAACTTCTTTTGCTTTTTTAAGGGCCAGTGTTAAGGCTTCCTTTTCTTCAGGGTTAGGATATACCACCGTAGGGAAATTACCATCAGGAGTGATCTGCTCCTCAACCAAAATCACATTCTCAAAACCGAAACGCTTCAATGCCTGTGGCACTAAAGTAATACCGGTTCCGTGGATAGGGGAGTAAACTATTTTCAAGTCCTTTTGGCGCTGTATAGCTTCCGGTGAAACAGAAAGCTTAGTTATCTCACTCAAATATAGCTCGTCTATTTCTGTGCCTATTTCCTCGATATTGGCATCAACGCGATTGAATTTAATTTCATCAACACTGCTGATCGCTGCTACTTCATCCATCACCGCTTTATCATCAGGGGAAACAAACTGGCCTCCATCGGCTCCGTAAGCTTTGTAGCCGTTATACTCTTTGGGGTTATGTGAGGCAGTTAGCATTACACCGCTCTTACATCCAAAATGGCGCACCGCGAACGATAACTCAGGAGTAGGGCGTAAGGCGTTAAAATAATAAACATGTATATCATTTGCCGAAAACACTTCGGCAGTAATGGTGGAGAAAAGATCGGCATTATTACGGCTATCGTGCGCAATGGCAACTTTAACTTTTTCTTCAGGATATTTTTTCTTCAGATAATTGGCCAGTCCTTGTGTGGCAGCGCCAATAGTATATTTATTTATACGGTTTGAACCCGGGCCCATTGTTCCGCGTAATCCACCAGTTCCAAATTCAAGATCACGGTAAAATGAATCAGTTAGTTCAGTGTAGGCTTTCTCATCAAGTAAACTCTGAATTTGCTGTTTAACGTCATCGTCATAACTTCCTTGAAGCCATGAATTTACCTTCTGGAGAATGGTTGGGTCTAAATCCTGCATATATAGTTTATTTATTTTTAGTTAATAGGTAGTGTCACGCAGTTCAAATATATAACTTTTGAGTAGAATGATAAGTTTTCTATTGTTAATTATCAGGTTTTTCAGGAACAGCTTTATTTTGCTGATAACGAGTTTGTGGTAAGCTTAACGGCATGTTTTCACTGATGTACTTTAGCAGGTTTTCGCGCACATAACACCGTAGGTCAAACGCCTGGGATGAGTTACGGGCGCTAACCAGCACCCTTAGTTCAATAGTGTGTTCTTTTGAATCGGTTACCTGTAAAATACCCACCCTTTTATCCCATAATTCAGTAGTTGTCAATACCCGGCTTAATTCTCCTCGTAAGCTTTCAACAGGAAAAGTGTAATCGACATAAAGAAATACTGTTCCCAATATTTCGGAGGTAGCTCTGGTCCAGTTTTGGAACGGCTTTTCAATAAAATAGGTGATAGGTAGTATCAGTCTGCGCTGGTCCCATATGCTTAGCACTACATAGGTTAGTGTGATATCTTCCACACGGCCCCATTCGCCTTCAACTACCAATACATCATCAATACGGATGGGCTGTGTAAAAGCTATCTGAAAACCAGCTAAAAAATTGCTTAATGATTTCTGCGCGGCAAAACCAACAATAATACTGCTGATACCTACGCCGGTTAAAAGCCCGTCGCCAATTTTGCGTACGTTATCAAAACTGAGCAAAATAATGGCGATGGTTACCAATACGATGAAAATGATGATCACTTTGCGAATGAAGATGAGTTGGGTTCGAACTTTACGCTCTCTTAAATTATCATCTTTATTAAGATCGTATTGGTGATATACATAATCCTCAAAAATTTTAATGCTATTAATGAGCAGGCTGGCGAAAGCTATGATAAGCAGTATGCCGATGATCCTGTCTAGCGGGGTAAGATACATTTGGCTCAATCTGAGAAAAGGCTGCATGAAATTAAGCGTGAGCAGCGGCACAAATATGTTTAGCGGCCTGCCTAAATGAGTGATGATGGATTTGAAGAGGGAGTAATCTTTACGGTTCTTGTAAAAATGAAGAATACCGGTGATGATAACTTTTATTATAAAACCCAGTAACAGTGAAATGATAACTACGCCAATATTCCAAAGCCATGCCGGGAACTGCTGCGACCATAATTCCAGTTGATTATCCATAAATAAGGTTAAGAAGATTGTTCATATTGAACCAAAGCTTTTATACAAGCCTGTAATATTTTTATGGTGAACATACATTTTTAAAAAATGTTTAATGGTTTACAAAGGGTTAAGCTTTTATTAAAAACATTTTAAGTGTTTATTGATTTTTAAGACTAAGAATCAGAATTCATTTTCAAGAGGTAATGATTACATCATCAGATCAACCACTCCATTGGGCTTAAAACTACGCAAATGGATAAGCCTTACTACCTCGCTTACCTATAATAAAATGAATATCACCAATAGTGACAATCTTATTTTTTCCTATTGATTAATATTTATAAGTATTTTTAATCTGTTAGTTAAAGTTGAAAGAGTTTAAGCCAACAATAGCTTCATTTGTTCATTTTGTTCGATATTTGAAGTACCGGTTATACTCAACAATTTTAAAAATAATTTTATAAAAGCAGCACTATTTATCCCCTTATCTGTTAGTAAGGGTATAGGTATATGCACTCAAATCAAATAATGAATAATACTGGAACAGATAAATATCACAAACCGATCAAAGATGATGGCAAACATCTGAACCCGCTTTATGATATGAAAGAGGTGCCTAAAAGGACTTATCAGCTGGGTATTGCTGCGTTATTTATAGGCATAGGGCTTTCTTTTTATGATGCCAGTATCGGCCTGTATGTTTCCTCGTTTTTAGTGGCCTGTTTTTGTTTTGCCACATTGATGTTCATCCTTTTAAAATATAACGATGCCATCAAAAACTTGCGCATTACTATTATTATACTGGTTTGCGGTATGATAGCATCTGCAACGCTGTTTGAAGGATTACAGACAGACCAGTACCTGTACTTTTTCCCCATACTGGTAGCTGTGCCAATTATTGTTAATCTTAAACGAACGCGGTACCGTGAGTCGCTCACCTACATCGCCATTATTCTTTTCTCTTTTTGCGTTACTATTATTGCCGGCCGCTATATTAATCGCCTGGAAAATTTAACGGTAATCCAAATAAATAAACTGGTGTTCTTTAACCGTATTGTGGCTATTTCAGCGACCATATTATTTGCTATAGCCTACATTTTTTTTGAAGAGAAGTATATTCATGAATTAACAGAGCAAAGCCAGCGCGTTGTAGACTCCAGGACGCGCTTTCTGGCTACGATGAGCCATGAGTTACGTACGCCATTAAATGGTATTATAGGGGTTATAAACTTATTAAAACAGGATCATAGCGTTGAGCAGCAGGAAGAGTATATACAAGTGCTGAAATATTGCTCAGACCATATGCTGCAGCAAATAAATAACATACTTGATTTTAATAAGATAGAGGCAAATAAACTGGAAATACACCCTGTAAGCCTGAATTTAAAGCAATTAATGCAGAATGTGAGCATGCCCTTCACATCCCTTTACCACGAAAAGGGTATAGCACTCACAACTGAAATTGGCCCTGAACTGGATGTGTTTGTAATGGTAGATGACCTGCGTTTAATACAGGTTTTTAATAACCTATTTTCTAACGCCCTGAAATTTACCGAAAAAGGTTATGTTAAATTAAAGGCCACTATGAAAAGCAGTAATAAAACTGCAATGGTTGTAAGTTTTAGTGTTGAAGATACAGGCATGGGTATAGCAGAAGAGCATCAAAAGCAGATTTTCAAAGGGTTTTGGCAGGTTTATGATGGGAACACTAAACCATTACATGGCACCGGATTGGGGTTGAATATTTGTATGCGCCTGTTAAACCTGATGAACAGTTCTCTTAATTTAAACAGCGAAAGGGGCAGGGGAAGTACGTTTAGTTTTGACCTTCAACTGAATTATGCACAGCAAAAATCAAGTTCAGTAGCAAATGCTGATAGCGAAGATAATTTGGCCGGCACCCGCATTTTATTAACAGAAGATAACCAGATAAATATGATGGTAGCCAAAAAGGTGCTGATCAGTTATAAAGCTATGGTTACCGGTGCTGTTAATGGTAAGGAAGCATTGGATACATTAGAGAAGGATGCGGCTTATGATGTTATACTGCTTGACTTGGAGATGCCTGTGATGAATGGTTATGTTGCTATTTATGAAATGAAAAAGTTGTATCCTCAAATTCCGGTAATTGCATTCACCGCATCAGTGGTTGATCAGGAAATGCTCACCAATCTTATAACCAGCGGATTTTCTGATTGTATTACAAAACCGTTCCAACCCCATCAGTTATTATCCATTATAAAGAAATATATATCAAAGCCTGTTGCTGTTCAATAATCCTGTATTATTTACGACACTTGTATGATAATTTTAGGACACCAATTATTGGTTGTTGCCTGCATTATTCTTTAATTTTACTGTATGGATCAAAAATTTCATTACGCTACCGTTACAGAGGCTATAAGCCAGTTAAAAGAGCAAGGCTATACGCTTGATTTTAATTTAGTTGAAAACCAGCTTAAAGCAGGAGAGCAGGCATTTGCTGCAGATGAATTTGAGATAGTAGACCTTTATCGTTATGAAGGCGCTTCTGATCCGGCAGATGAGGCTACGGTTTATGCACTGGCATCAGCGTCGGGCTTAAAAGGCATACTAGTATCAGGTTATGGTATTTCAACAGATGATGCCTCAACAGAAACTCTTAAACAACTTCATTATAAATACCAGCGATCCCAGCAACACTAATCTGTGATGGCTACTCTTTAAAACAAAAAAAGCTTTCAAAATTGAAAGCTTAATCATAGGTAGATGTATATGATGATCAGGCTATTAAACCTGTGTATTGCGGATTGTATATTTTATTGTTGCGTAAAAATTGCCTGTTAGTAGCCTTAAATGCATCTATATCTCTTTGGAGAATAGCCCTGATCAATTTCTCGGTAGTTTGAAGGGGGGCGGTGATTTTTAAATTTAATACTTTCATGTATGATTTAATACCAAATCCGTGCCAAACTTTACTATTTTCCTTTTCTTTGTATCATTACCTTCACCGTTTTGTATATGATATTAATATCGGCATTCAGGTTAATGTTATCTAAATAGATAAGGTCATATCTAACACGGCTGCACATTTCATCAATATTTTCAGCATATCCGTATTGAACCTGCCCTATTGATGTAATACCTGGTTTTAAGGTTAATAGTTTTTTATAGTTAGGGTTTTTTTCAACAATTTTATCTATAAAATATTGCCTTTCAGGGCGTGGCCCAACAACAGACATTTCTCCTTTTAATACATTCCAAAATTGCGGTAATTCATCAAGGCGGGTTTTCCTGATAACAATTCCCCATTTTGTTATTCGCGGGTCATTATCTTTTGAAAGTTGAGGGCCGAATTTTTCGGCATCAACATACATGCTCCTGAATTTATATATGTAAAATGGTTTACCGTTCCTGCCTATTCTTTCCTGCTTATAAAAAGCGGGCCCTTTTGATGTGGTTTTGGTGATAATGTATAGCAAACCAAACACAGGAAGACCTGTAGCCATCAAAACCGAAGAAAAAATTATATCGAAAGTGCGTTTTAATACCCTGATCTTTAAATCAATAGAAGACTGTGCACTGATGTGTAATACAGGGAATGTATCATAGGTAACTAATTCGGCATAGTTGCTATTCAGCATCATATCCGGCACTACTTTTATTTTGATTGAATGCTCTTCGCCAATTTGGATAAGCATTTTTAAAAGCTTATCATTCATTTGCTTGAAACAGATGAAGATCTCATCCGGTTTACCTGCCAGGATTTTATTTAGAAGCTCGTCATCTGTTATTTTTAGAAGCTCATTTTCTGCAATAAAATTTGTAAGATCATATCCATATTCCGGATGTTGCGAAAAAGATTTCGCCAATCTTACAGCAACGTTTTTATCACCCAGGATCATTATTTTACGCAGGTTATATCCATGTTTACGATAATAATCAAGCGATATGAATAAAACAGACCTGGTGAGAATTACAAGTATCGGAAAGATAAGATAAGCGATGGTTACTTCTTTTCTTGATATATTATCAATTTTTAAGAAATATATTGCGCTGAATATTAATAGTAAATGATAAATTAATGAAACAAGAAAAACATGAATGTTTTCTTTTAAAAACAGTGGGCGCTTTATCTCAAAGCTTTTTGTGGTTAACGAAGCAATAACCCAGGCTACATTTGCCACTAAAAGAAAAAGCAACGATTCGTTTTGTGGTAAAATATTATGAAAAGTAGCCAAATGCGATATGTATAATGCTATATTTAGCAGTAACAAATCAGCTATAAAAATACTTGGCGGTAAATGTTTAGAGTAACGTACAGGCATAGGTGTATAGGGGCAAAAATACAAAAAATATTAAATAAATATACTTTTATTATGAGTATACGCATTTGAATGTATAACTCAATATTGTTTGTAACAATATTAACGCCAAAAAATTCCTAATTGTTGTATTATATTTTACTGGATATTATTTCCAAATAATTAAATATCTCGGTTTTAAATCTTTGTGTTGAAAACCGGGATGCATGCTTTGCAATTTCAGCATGATCATATTTTTCAGAATTTTTTTCAAATAAATTAACTGCTTCAACAATTGATCCGGGAGATTGTTTGTTAAAATAAACACCTGTCTTGTTTTGTATAACAGTTTCCGTTACACCACCTTTTCCATAAGCAATTACCGGTGTTCCGCAAGCCTGTGCTTCAACTGGTATAATTCCAAAATCTTCTTCAGCGGCAAATACAAATGCTTTCGCTTTTGACAGATGCTGTTTTAAAATTTCAAACGGCTGGTATCCCATTAAAATAATATTATCGCCGGCTATTTTCTTTATTTTTTTAAAATCAGGGCCATCTCCAATAACTATTAATTTTTTATCAGGCATCTGATTAAAAGCTTCAACTATTACATCAATTTTTTTGTACGGCACCATGCGAGAACAGGTAAAATAAAAATCTTCACGCTCAAGGCTCACCTCAAAATTCTGAACAGCAACATTTGGATATATAGTTACGCTATCGCGGTTATAAACTTTTTTTATGCGCCTGCCTATATAGTTTGAGTTTGATATAAAATAATCAACCCGGTTTGTGCTGGCTATGTCCCATTGCCTTATCCTGTGTAATACCACTTTGGCAAAAAAGCCTTTGATCCCGCTGTTAAGCCCCGATTCTTTTATATACTGGTGATAGAGATCCCAGGCATAGCGCATAGGTGAATGGCAATAACATACATGTACCTGGCCTGCGTGCGTTAAAACTCCTTTTGCAACTGCATGTGATGATGATATGATCAGATCATAGGAAGAAAGATCAAACTGTTCAACAGCTAATGGGAAAAGCGGGAGATAGTTACGGTACTTTGTTTTGGCGAAAGGTAGATTTTGTATAAACGATGTAGTTACCTTATGATTTTCCAGGCCGAGGCTTTTAATGGTTTCATCACGGGCAACAAGGGTATATATATCAGCATCGGGATATAATGATGCGATCTCTTTAAAAACGTATTCTGAGCCCCCTATTACGGTAAGCCAATCTTGTATTAGTGCAACTTTCAATTAGTTTTGGTTTAATTTATTAATAACATCTGCAAAAATAGCAGCCGATTTTTCCCAACTGTATCTTTTTATGTTTTCAGAGCCTTTTTTGATCAGCTCGGTCCTTAAAGGTTCATCATTTGCCAATAATTCAATTTTTTGTGCAATATCATCTGAACTATAAGGGTCTACAAACAAGCTTGCCTCACCACATACTTCTTTTAAACTATCTATATCAGATACGATTGTTGGGCAATTATAATACATAGCTTCCAATGGAGGGATGCCAAAACCTTCATATAAACTAGGGTAAACAAAAATTAGCGCGTTTGAATACAATGCTCTGAGTGTAATATCATCAACCCGCCCCAGAAAGGTTATTTGTTCATTGTTTTTTAACGTCTCGTTATTTTTATTATTAAATATGGCGCTTACGTCTCCGGCTATTAAAAGTTTCAGGCTCTTATCTTTTATGGTGTTGAATGCCTTCAATAGCATATGTATGTTTTTTCTCTGATCGATAGATCCTACAACTAACACATATTTTCCAAATTCGTTTTGTTTATGTTGCCCTTCGGGTAATTCAGAAATTCCGTTGTAAACAACTTTTATCTTATCATTATCGATATTCAGGTATTTAATGATCTCCTGTTTCGAGAAATTACTCACTGTAAATATCAGTTCTGATCTTTTAGCAATTCGAGGGATCAGGAATTTATAAAACGCAACAAACTTTTTATTAAACCAGCTGGGGTTTACTAAAAAAGCAACATCATGGATAGTGATTATCTGATGGGTATAAAGCAGGGGAGCCACATTGCAAAGATTTATAAGCAACGGCTTTTTGTGCTGGTATAAATAAACGGGAAGATCATATTGTTCCCAAAATACGCCGGTATGCTTGCCAATAATTTTTACATCGAGTGACTTAGCCAGATCGGTATGTATAATATTAGCAGGAGCTATAAACTGAATGGATGGAATTTTAGCTTTAAGCAATTTACTTATTTCGATTGCAAAACGTTGTACCCCTGTTAATTTTTGGGTTAGGAAACGGGCATTGATTACAATCATTGATTTAGCAATTAATAGTTAAATGAAGGTAAAGTTATGCCAATACAATACCTATAAACACCCAAATAAATAGCATAGTAAATGTAGGGAAGGCAAAAAAGTAAATATAAGAGGCAATTAAACCACCTACAAGTACATCATTCGATTTGCTTCTACCGTATTTAAACACATAATATAAAAAGCAAATAAAGAATATAAATGCCAAACCGCCATATTCTGATAAAACTTCAACATAAATATTATTTGGAATTCTTTTGGTTTCAAAATCATCAAAACCAGGAAGTGTATTATAATGATTGTAATGAAGGCCAAAATTCGCAGGTCCCACTCCAAAAAAAGGACTATCTCTTGTTATTTCTAAAGCGATTAATGCTGTATTTAACCTATCTGTTTTTGAATAAATATCATTTGTATTTTCTACTGAATCTTTGTCTCCAAAAACTTTATTATAAAAAATCGTTCTGAATCCAGGACTAAATTCCATAAGTAAACCTATAATAATTATTACTGCTATAAGCAAACCGAATAATTTTAATTTGTATTGCTTATACTTAATAGATAAATAAATTAGGAAAAACAAAAGAGAGCAAAATATTGCAGTGGTTGAAAATGTAGTAATAATTGTTATAAAAAATAAGAAGGCAAGTTTTGTGCGATGATATAATATTGCTGTAATTCCAGAAACTACTAGGTAGAATCCCATATAATTTCCTTCTTTAAAGGTACTACATCGTATAACACTGCCAAATCCAATATCATAGGTTTGGATGTTAGCATCCATACCCGGAAATAAAAAAACAGGTAATTTTAAAAAGCCGGAAATAAATAGGTACCAGGCATAGCCAGATGAAATAATAGCGCCCCAAAAAAAATAATTGATTAATGCTGGTTTTTTTATCAAAACGTATCGCGTAGCATACAGCGTTATAAAAGACAATACTATATAAAAAAATTTCAGAATCGAATCAACAAATGAATTAACGCGCGTAAGACTTAATGTTAGATCATATGTATAATGATAAAACGCATTAATTAATACTGAAATAAATGTAATTGTTATAAATAATACTACTGTAATAGTAAGTCGTTTATTTAAGTTCCAATTTATTATGTTATGTGTACATGTTTCGTACAGAATAATGATGAATAAAAAGATCTCTGAAATTTTTAAAGGGAATGGGATATTAATTGTTAATGCCTGAGAAAATGGAATAAAAATAAAGAAACAACCATAAATGATTTCTCTAATAGAAAAACGTTTAGTCTTTTTTAATGTTATGCTATTTTCCATGATTTAAGAATTCGATACTCTCATCAGTGATTAATATTGATGTAAGCATCAATGGACTTTGACATATAGTCTGTTGATAATATGCACAAGAAAATGAAAATTAATAGCATATTATATATAATCTATTGTAACAGTAAATGTTGCGTTTTATCTTTTTGTTATGAAACTTTATTAGCAGGTCTTAATTGTTATGTTATTTTCTGAAGCTATTCCTGAAATATTTTTTATCGTATAAAAACAGTTGATTTTCTGGTTTAAAATACCTGATTAATAGTTTTGACAATAATATATAGTTTTTGAAGCCTATTATTTTTTCAAGTCTTATAATAATGTGATTTAAAAGAACAATTTTTTTATCGAATTTGTCAATACTTAAATGATTTTGTTTATCAACTGACGATGCATCGCTGTTGACCAGCAAGTTGCTTTTAGTAAGAGTTTTGTAGAATATATTGTTACTATCAAATGGATTAGGCACCACTTCCATTTCTATCAGCCGCCTGTACAGTCTCCTATGTATGCTTATTATTGGCTTACCATTAGTATAGCTATTATAACTGTATATAAGCGGGAAATATTTTTTTATCTCTCCAACCTCTAAACGCACCTTGTAAAACTGGTACATATCTTCCAAATCTGTGTAATCCTGATATCTTAAATCAGGAACGTTTTTATTTTTTTGTATCGAAAGATTTTTATAATCCAGCCCTGAAAAATGTGCGAAAAGGAGTTTTGTTTTATTTGAATTATTTATCCTGTTTTGAACATAAAAGATACCGTCTTCAACACTTACTTTCCTTTCAAAATAATTCCACGGGGCAATGTTTCTGCCCAGATCTCTTGAAATTAAAACGCCTTTATCAAAAAAACAGCTTACAAAATTCATCCACTTCTGATCTGTAAAAATCGAATCAAACTTATCTATAAAGCATTGTTTTAAAAGGCGTTGATGCCACCATTCTATAACGGTTAAAGCTTCCTTACAATTTCTTAAAGCTAAAAAGCCCAAATTGTATATGCCTGCGCCTAAAAAATCGTTTTCCAGTGCTTCGCCTGAATAATAGTTCTCGATAGTGGTAATGTGTGGAGTTAAAATTAAAAAATTATTTTCCAACTCATCAAAAATCGGGTTTAATGAATTATACACCGCTATATCCGGATCAAAATAAATTATTTTCGCATCAGGATTATTATCCATTAAATAATTAAAGCAAGCTGGTTTAATAGAAGTACAGAATTCAGTCAGATCGTATTTAAATGAAAGTTCCTGCCATTTATCTTCGTCAATATTTAACGTTTCCTTAGCCACTTTATAGCTTACTCCCTGAAAATCACTTGTGATTTCCTGATCCGGCTCATCAGCAATAAAAACATAAAAATCAATATTGTCATTCACCTCGAAAATTGACTTAGCCAGAACGTTAGCTAATCCTATATAGTTTTTTGCAACAATTGTGAAAATTATATTATTCATTATTATTAATAATTTTAATGAGTTTTGCCGGAATACCCGCAATTACCGAATTTGCCGGAAAACTTTTTGTGACGACTGAGTTTGCCCCAATTATAGAGTTTTTGCCAATTGTAACATTAGGCAATATTACTACTGATTCTCCTATCCATACATTATCTGCAATATAAACAGGCCCCTTGGATATTAAAGGCCTTAGTACAGGGCTACCGCTGCAATTATTTATTGTATCGCCATGGTAATGATCAGTAATGTACACTTTACTGGCAACGAGTACGTTATTGCCTATTTTTACGCTGTTTATACAGCCTATATGACAATTTATATTAAAAATAACATTATCACCAATTATAATTTCGGGCCTAAAGGTTTCATCCATATAGTTATCATAGGCATCTAACCATAACCCTGGTAAAGCAGTGAAGTTATGACCTATTGTTATATGCTTACTTCCGGTTAAATATATAGCAGGTTGAATGCTGAAGTTTGAACCAACGCTTTTAAATTGACCTTTTATATATCCGCTAAATATTAAGTTTTTTACTTTAATGTATTTGCGGTAAAGCGTATAGGGATATATAAATGACAATATTCTGCCAACATATGCAAAGGTTTCTTTTATGATTTTTTTCATTTGTTGTGCTTTGAACTTTAATGCATATAGAACGGTTGAGATATTTTAAAAAAGATAAATATCATCATTTATTTTTTTTCGATAACCTACGTGTTGCCAGGCTCTTAATGTCAAGCAATTTATCTAACCGATATAAACAAAAAGCAGAAATAAGAAGTAATACAATGCCGTTTACAGCATATTGAAAGATTCCTTTAAGGAACAGTGAACTATAGAGTACTAATAATAATGCACTGCCTAAGAAAAATATATACTTTATGTTTATAGATGTAAATTTAAAAGAAGAGATACGCCTTACGCTGAAGATCACAAAAATAACGTTTACAAAATTTGCAACTAAAAAGCCAATCCCTAATACATTAAATCCCCAATACTTCCAACAAGCAAAAACAAATGCAATATATACTCCCTGCCTTAAAGTTTCACTAATTATAGCGTACCAGCCTTTATTTTTTGAAAGATAAAGAACACCTAACGGCCAACTGATCAAAGTGAAAAATGATGCCATCATTTGCCATTTTAACACAGGTATGGCTGAAGTAAATGATGATGTATATAAAATATGTATCGCTAATGAAGCAAATGTCAGCATTATTATAAACATTGGTGCACCCACCAAAAGTGTCATTTCCAGCTGTTCGTTAATCAGTTTATTACTTGCAGTATTATCGTTCTGAATCATACTCAATCTTGGAAAATAATCAGCCAGCATTGCATTTAGTAAAATACTGATATAGAGGGTAGATATTGTCCATACGGATTGAAAATAACCAACAGAATCTATCCCTAAGTGGGTTCTGATCAAGCTTCGTATAACATACATTGATGCAGTGGCTACAAAACCATTAACCACTATAAAAAAGCCGAGCTTGGCCATTCCCAATCCTTCAGTAAAAGTTTGAGGAAGGGTAATATTAACATTTTCAGTAATTATTTTCCTGGCAAATATCCATGATATTAATAAAGATCCTAATGCGGTTAGGATCATTGCAGGAATAATTCCGGCGGTACCCAACCAATAAAACAAGGGTAAAGAAACAATGGTACCCAATACAGATCCTAAAAGAGTAGCTTTGGCCATTTCTCCAATCCGCCTTAGCCCTTGTAAAATAGCTAACTGACCGGCTGATACAGCATTGATTACCAATATTACTGACATAACTGCTATACTTATGGTATATGACGAATTGCCAAATGAATAAATGCTGAAAACACGGCACAAAATAATAATAACTAAGGTGCCTACTAAGCCGGTACCAAATTCCCAGCGCCTTAATATCAATATAGTTCTGGCTACCTTTTGGGGGTCAGTATTATTTTCAGCCACATTTTTCACTCCGCTAAAATTGATACCAAAGCCAGTAGCATTTCTAACTAAGTCAACTATTGTTTGAAAAATTCCAGCTATACCAACACCGCCAGGCCCTAACAGGATGGCAATTATTTTGGTTCTAACAATTCCAATAATTATGTTTATAATTTGTGAACCGCCAACAATACTTGTTGATTTAAATATCTGTTTATAAGATTCTTTGCCTTCTTCCATATTAATATATAATTCCTTTCAACTACTTTTTAATCCAATTTTTTAATGCTTGTTTTAATGCGTGCGCATAAGCCAAAGGGAACATACTGTAGTAATAAAGGTTAGAATAATATACATTCATTGATGTTTTAATTTGTGCTGACGTGAAGGTATATTGGTTTTTTAAAATTTTTGTATTACAATACCATAGACTAAAAAAGTTTTTAAGCATATCATACTTGATGTGCTTAAAAGTTGCTGCTGTTATTTGTTTTTTATTTAAGCAATCTTCAAGCATTTGCAGATATATAACCGCGAATGTTTCAAATAAATCATAACCGCCTTTTTTATTAACTTCCTGTGTATCAAAAAGCTCATTGTTGTCAATCAAATATGATTGTTTATTAGTTAAAGCAAAAAGTAATGAGGTATGCGGGAACATCGGATTGATGTTGGTATCTTGTAATTGTTCAAAATCGTTTTTCCAAATACCAAATGCCGAGCTCCATGAACTATAAAAAGTAACGTTATATAAAAAATTATCAAACGTAGGGCATTCCTTAACCTGAATTTTTTTTAAGCTTTTGTTTGGAAAGAATAATAAAGGTTTATTTGTTAATGACATCCTGATTAAGTTAATCATATCCCGCAGCCCATCTTTATTAAATTTACAATAATCATTCTGCAGTTTTAAAAACTGCCCTTTCCCCATTTTTAAGGCTTGTATCAGATTTAAAAAACCTTTATTTTCTCCTCTTTTATAGGTAAGGTTATTATATGGAAAAGCTTTTAATATATCCGCACTGTTATCGTCATCAGAACTATCATATATAACTACCTCATAAACAAACCTGGCTACATCAGAGTTGAAAATACTGGTTAAAGTATTTTTCAAAATCTCATTACGACCGCGTGTGGGTATACATATTGAAAGTAATATATTATTTTCCGTATTTAACATTTGCTTATTTTAATAAAACTGATTTTACTAAAATTTTAAGGTGCCCGTAACTAACAATAATAAGTTTTGCCAATTGGCTTATTGGTAACTTTTGTTTCATAAAGTGTGATGAAAAGGAAAAACTCGTTTTCCATAATTCATTCATACCAACTTTACGTGTATGCATTCCATGATGGGCACATACGTCATAATCGGCCATAACATACTTATATCCAAATGTTGAAGCCATCAATCCATTATTATATAGTTTGTTAATTACTTCAGTTAATTCTGATTTTGATAAACCTAATTTTAATACATTTTGGAGGTAAATATCAAATTCAATTAATCTTCGGGCAGGTGAAAAATAAGCATTGCTCTCATTATAAGTAAAGGATGGAGTAGTCCTGCAATCGTCCTTACTTTCAGTATAAAAAGCCGGCAAGTTAATTAGTAATGACTTACCTGTCATGGCCATTGCCGCATTCATTAAATCCGGGTAGAATGGAAAGTGCTTCTTTTCTTCAAAAATTTGTTTTAAAATATCAAGGTTTTTATAGGTATCAGCTTCATAAAAAAGACCTGTTGGATGCTGCGACAGATACGCCATGTTGATAATGGACGAAAGGCCTTTATTATAAAGGATGTTATTGCCACGCGTTTTTAAGTTTAATGAACAATGCCCAAATGCAACACCCGTATTGGCATATACATGATTAATTAATTCTTTAATCATGTTGTGATCTAAAAAGTCTTTGTCTAAACAAAAGAATGCAAACTTCGCTTTAGCCAAAGTTATTACTTTAAGCTGATTCAGCTGACCGCCAATATTTTCATCGTTTTTGTAGAAGTAAAAACGGGGGTCGTTAATTTCAGATAGTAACGTTTCAGTATCGTCTGTTGAGCAATTGTCTAATACTATAACCTCTATTTCCTCTCCTTCATATTTCAAAATATTAGTAACAAGCTTGCATACTTTTTCACATCTGTTATATGTTGGAATACAAATACTTATTAACGGATTTTTAATTGTGCTAATCTTCATTACTATTAGTTGTGCATGGTTTTAGGCATAAACTGCCAATAACTATGCTATAAATTGGTTTTAAAAAGTCAGTATTAGGCATCAGTAGGAGCAAAACGTTTGTCGGCAAAGGCGGTAATCCATCTTCATTTAAGTAGTAACCTCGTTCTTCCCACATCTTCTGCGTTCAATATTTTATTCAACGTTATATTTATTGTAAATTTCTGAAATCTTACTTGCTGGTGTAATGCCAATGTATTTCTGGAGCTTTTCACCATTTAGTCTGAGCACTTTCATACCAACATCAGCCCGTTCGGCTTTACCAAATATACCTTCAGGTAGCGCTTTGCCATTTAAAGCAAAAAGCATCGTAACTAATTCTTTAACTGATAGATCTTCAACCCCCGTAATATTATAAATTCCACTTGGCAAGTTTACTTTTATTGAACGGAATAAAATGTCAACTGCATCATTTATATATATGTATTGCCTGATCTGCTCGCCTGATGTTAAATTTAGTTCTGTATTTTTATATATTGACTTTAATGTATATGGAATTAAACGATGGTTTGATTCGTTTTCTCCATATATTGTAGGTAAAATGAAATGCAAAAAGGTAAATGGTGCATTAAACGAACTAAAAAATCTGGATAACATCCTTTTTGATACGGTATAATCATTAGGGGCTGCAAATTGAGATTGTAATACATCTTCCTCTGTAAATAATCTATTATTTGTCATTTCACCTATTTCTGAATACGATCCAAATGAGATGAATGTGCCTTTATAATTAATCTGTTTTAAATTATAGCAGATCTGAACAGGGACAGTAACGTTTAAATGATAAATTGCGTGTGCATTATCTTTTAAAAAATATTGAATTCCGGCACCTGCGGCATAAATAATAACATCAGATTGTTTTATTTCCTCATAGTTTAATTGATCATTCAACAGATCTACTTTATGAAAATCTGAATAATTTTTAGATTTAGGTTCGGTTCTGCCGTACATGCTTAATTTGAATGATTGATCATCACAAGCAGCGGCGATTTGGCTGGATAGTAAGCCATTTGTACCTATTACAGAAATATGCATATATTAATAATAAAAATAATCTCTCCTTAAATAATCACCTTCAACCTTAGTGTAATACTTCACTTAAAAAATCCCCCCGTCTACCTAATCACTCATACTAACAGCTTATTTGGGCCAGTTTGAGCAATTATATTTTGATATGTTTTAATTTTTTTGGTCTTGAAGCTATCACCCTCTAATTTATTATTCTAATTAATTATGTATTATATTGTGCAAAGCAAGCAAGTGAAAGCGTATGACAAATGAGGCATCAATTCCCGCTTATTCATTAATAAACGATATGATCTGCTTTTCGGTAATAAATTCAATATTAGTAGAATCATCAAAATAGTCTTTATACCAATTTATAGTGTATGATAGGGCTTGTTGTGCATTAAATTTGGGCTGCCAGTGGAGGTTTGTTATGGCTTTACTTATATCTAATTTTAATAAACCAGCTTCATGAGGTTGGTTTGTAACCTGATTGATGAAAAATTCTCCACTTCCCCAATTTTTTATTGCAAGATTAACCATTTCTATTACCGGCAATGCATCTGTTAATAACGGCCCAAAATTATAAGCATCACTATATTTTTCAGGTTCCTGGCTTAATTTAACCCCAAGCATCAGGTAGCCTAACAAAGGCTCTAATACGTGTTGCCATGGCCTTACCGAGTTTGGATTACGTATTTCAATTTTTTGATTTGTTGATAATGCCTTTACAATATCAGGTATTAATCTGTCTTTTGCCCAGTCGCCACCTCCAATTACATTGCCGGCACGCCCCACTGCAATAGCTTTTTGATGTGATGAGAATGCTTTTATATTAAAGAATGAATTACGATATGAATCAATAACCAACTCGGCGCAGGCCTTACTGGCACTGTATGGATCATAGCCACCCAGCCGGTCGTTTTCACGGTACGGATACAACCACTCATAATTATGATATACCTTATCAGTTGTAATTAATACAACAGAGCATGCTTTTTGAAGCAGCCTTACACCGTCTAACAAGTGGGCTGTACCAATGGCATTTACAGCAAAGGTTTCTGCCGGTATTTCATATGATAAGCGAACCAGGGGCTGCGCGGCTAAATGAAATACAAAGTCGGGTTGAAATGCGGTTATTGCCTTTTTGAGTGTTTCGGAATCCCGTAAATCGGCAATAACAGAATTACATAGTTTATCTCCATTAATAAGATTATATAAATTTTTGTCGTTGTCGGGCTCCAAAGAATACCCCATAACTTCGGCACCAAGCATATGAAGTATTTTAAGCAGCCAGGATCCTTTAAAACCGGTATGGCCGGTTAAAAAAACTTTTTTGCCATTATAACTTTCTTTTAGTTTTTCTAACATACCTACCATACTTTCCACGGTGCTTTATTCTCTTTCCACATATCGTTTAGATCATGTTTATCTTTTAACGTATCCATCGGGCGCCAAAAGCCTGTGTGCTTAAATGCGCTCATTTGTCCATTTTGAGCAATTGCCTCCATTGGGCCTTGCTCCCAAACAGTACTGTCACCGTCTTTAATGTAATCAAAAATCTGAGGTTCACAAACAAAATAGCCTCCATTTATCCATGAACCGTCACCTTTAGGTTTTTCAAAAAAAGAATGAACAGTTGAATCACTAAGTATATTTAACGCGCCAAAACGACCTTGCGGTTGTACTGAGGTTACCGTACAAATCTTCCCATGTTGCTTATGGTACTCTGTAAGTTTTTTAATATCGATAGTACCTACGCCATCACCATAAGTGAGCATAAAAGTTTCATTATTAACATAAGGTTGAATGCGTTTAATTCTTCCTCCTGTCATTGATTCATTTCCGGTATCCACTAATGTTATTTTCCAAGGTTCAGCCTGGGAATCATGTACTTCTACTGAATTGTTTTTTAAGTCAATGGTTACATCCGACCTATGCAAAAAATAATTAGAAAAAAATTCTTTTATAACGTATCCTTTATAGCCAAGGCATATTATAAATTCGTTGAATCCGTATGATGAATATATTTTCATTATATGCCATAAAATTGGCATACCACCAATTTCAACCATGGGTTTAGGTTTTACAACTGTTTCTTCAGAAAGGCGGGTGCCTAAGCCACCAGCAAGTAATACTACTTTCATATGTTTTTATAGGTTTTCATTAGTTAATGGTTTGTTGCTAATGAATAGTTAAGTTATTATTAAAAAAAGTAAAATTGAATTATTTATAGTCAATATTATAAGTTATTTAACCCGACGAAAATCTTTTTTGATATCAAATATATTGTGGCAACAAGCATGCCTAATAGTATCCCCATCATAGTAGCAATTAATTTGCTTGTACGATTTACTGTTAAAGGAAATATAGGTGCGTCAATTACCTGTATCAAAGGAGTTTCCTGCCTTAATATCATTTTTGATACCTCCAGGTTTTTTACAACCTCGGTATAAATAGCGCTACTTGACTGCACATCTATCTGTTTTTTTTGTGAAGGAACTTTTAATGAAACCAATAATGGATTTGCGTTTGGAGAGGCATCAATTGCAGATGCAACGCCTGATATAGATGAGTTTAAAACTAAACGCACGCTATCAGCCTGCTTTTGTAATACCTGTACATTTTGACTGGCTTTTTTAGTTTTGGTTTGTATGTAAAAGTTATTTACAGTTTGTACCAATACATCTGTAAATTGTTTTGCAAACAATTCATCGGTTGATGATACTTCTACATTTATTATGCTTAATTTTTTATCCGGACGGCTAACGCTTAATACTTTTTTATTAAATGTTATAATGATGTTATTAATTATACTGTCCTGTTTTCGATTAAATTTATTGGGATCGCCATTGAATGTGATATTACTTAGATCGCTTTCTTTGGCCCAGTTGTTGCGAAGTTTATTAAAGTCGATATATCTGTCAATCAGTAACTCTTTTTTATTATTGAAATCACCCTCTGATAGTAAAGCTTTTTCAATCATTAAGCGCGATTTGTATAATTCAATAATATTATCACCTTCAAACAGCCCACTGGTGCCACCGCTGCCGCCAAGGTCAATACCCGCTAATGATGCCAGGCCGGCATACTGGCTTAAACCGCCTCCTTTACTTTCTTCGTCAAGAACAAAGGTGCAGCTGGCTATATAAAGTGGCTTTTTAAAAATAGCGTATGCTAATCCCAAAACGCCACCCAATAAGGCAACTATCGCTATAACCAGCCATTTGCTTTTTAGATATTTTACTCCCGAACGCATTTTTGTTATGACATCATTTATTGATATCTCATCAGCGGCGCCACTTGTATTTTCTGTTGTATTTGGGTTCATAAAATCAGTGTACTAAATACTACGGGAATTATTTATTCAGGCTTAAAATACCCAGGATTATAGCGCCTATCGATGCCAGGGCTGTCGTATATCCTATTATTTTCCCAGCGGTATCACCTTTAGGTTCAGGTTTTTTAGGTACGTATATTTCACTTCCTGGTTTTACAGCCGGATGGTTGTTCCAAAATAAAAACTTCTTTGTTCCTTTTACAGTTCCATTGGCATATACTATATAGGCACTGCGTTTTAATGCTTCGGGCGAAAACCCGCCTGCATTTGAAACATAATCTGAAAATGATTTGCCATTTTCAAAAACAACAGCGCTTGGGTACAACACTTCGCCATTAACCCTCACTATCTGTTGTTGTTTTGGTATCCTTATCTCATCACCATCTTCAACCAATAAATCAATATTACTGCCCGGCTGTTCCAGAATTTTCTTCAGGTCGATGCCAACAAAATTATTTCTCTGAGTGGTGGTATCCTCTGCGGTTTTTGTCGAGTCTTTGTATGTCTTTTGCAAGCGAGCTAAGCGCGCTGTTCTTTCCCGGGCCAATTCTGCTGTATCTGTTTTGTTTTTGTCGACGCCCAGTATGGCTGTATTACTGCGTTTAAGCGTACCGCCATCCACATCAGCAGATGATGATAAACCACCTGCACGGGCTATTATATCAGATATTTTTTCGTTTTTGTTCTTTATAACATAATAGCCGGGGTATAATACTTCACCATCAACCTTAACTGTTCTTTGTGTTTCATAACCTGGCAGGCTGTATACTGATACAATATCGTATGGTTTTAGCCTGAAGTTTACCAGTTCCTTATCCAGTTGCGCGTTAACATCTACCTGGAATACTTGTGATACTAAGCTATTTTTTGAATTAGGGTCGCTATCACTTACACGGCGTGCTACTTCAATACGTTTAGGGCTTGCACCTTCTGCAAAGCCGCCGGCTTTGATGATCAGGTCCTCAACACTAATGCTATCTGCATAAGCAAAGGTACCGCCTTTACGTACCGCGCCTTTTATAGTAACGGTATATTTATCACGAAGATCAAAAATAGAGGATATGTTTATCATATCCTCGCGCTGTAACGGGATATCAGCAGCGGCTTTGTTAATAAGGTCTTTTAAATTAAAGGATATGATCCCGGTGGTGTTATCAGGGTTTAACCTTGTGATTGTACCCAGGCCTGTAAAGGCGTCCTCTTTTATACCCGAGGCTTTTTGTATCAATTGCATTAATGTTAAGCCTTTTTGCAATTCATATTGGCCGGGCCTGAAAACTGCACCATTTATAGTAACGCGGTTTTCAAAACGGTTCAATATACGGTCAACCGTATAAATATCGCCGCGTAGCGGAACGTAGTTTTTATAATCGGCCTCAGTGATATCGGTTATCCTGCGTTGCTGATCGCTAATTTGTGAAACCTTAATTAATGCAGTGTAAGCCTGGTCAGTAAAGCCACCTGCAAAGCCTATTACATCCTGTAATGTTTCGCCTGGCAGAACTTCGAATAGGGCAGGAGTTTTAATCTCGCCCGTCATTTGAACGCGCACACGATAAGTAGGGATGCGGATAATATCCTGATCCTGCAGGCCAATATTATCTTTTTGCTCACCTTTAACCAAAAAGTCGTAAACGTCTAATCGCCTGATGATACGGTTATTCCTGATAACTTCGATCTGGCGGAATGAACCATTTTTATTGGGCCCACCTGCAGCATATAACGCATTAAATACTGTTGCTAACGATGGTAATGTATATGACCCCGGTTTTTGCACTTCGCCAACCAATATCACCTTAATACTCCTTATATTACCTAAGCTAACCTGCACGTTAGTACCATGGCCTACGGCATAGTTATTGGCAGTAAGCTTGCTTTTTATAAGCGCGGTGGCTTGTTCAATAGTTTTGCCTGCAACGTTTACTATGCCTATGCCCGGGATATTGATGTTCCCTTCGGGTGATACATTTAGTTTCCAGTTAGCTAATGAATTTCCATAAACGTTTATGTTTAGCTGATCGCTGGGGCCAACTATATAGTTTACGGGCGTTGCCAGATTTAAATTTGGTTCAAAAGTTAAGTTGTTGTTTCTGAACAGGTCGGCACCGAAAATTCTTGGTGTAGTATCTGCCTGATTTGTATATCGGTTTTGCAGGTTTGAGTCGGCGGTTTTGTAGTTTAACGAACGGCCTGATTGGTTTGTGGTATCAGCGTTATTTGTAGATGAGTTTCTTAAAGCCGCTATACGTTTTTGCAATAACTGGGCTTGATCAGCTGACATGCCTTTGTCCTGTGCCTGCTGCACAATTTGACTGTCGCTTAAGCCAGAAGCATGTGCCTGTTGCACCATTTGCTGAACCTGCGCGTCAGACAAATCGTTAACATTTATACTTGATATATTCTGAGATGAACCTTGAGCTGAAACGGGCTTTGTGCTCAGGCAAAATAGTGTGACTAAAGCAGAAAAAAATAGAAGTTTTAAATATTTCATATGGGAGAAAATCACATCACAAACAGCCGATGGTGCAATTTGTTTGTCATATTTTTAGCACAATAATAAGACAAATTATAAAACAATAAAAGTCTTTTCGGTTTCACCAGGAGATTTAGGATGTTAGTTAACGCGACAAAGATATTATTAATAGGTGACTAAACCGAAGGAAAATGATTGTATTTTTAAGAAATACTTTATAACTGATAGTGTAAATTAAGTTGAAATGTAACTTGATTTGCGCGCGATATTTTTCGTTGCAGAATGGCTGGGTTATTGAAGCCGTGATTTAAGTGCGGATAATATCAGTATCCGGCGGTGGGTAACCCAGCAAGCGGCACATGGTCATCACCTGGCCTTTATGATGGAACTCATGGGTAGTTACATGGGTAAATACTGTAAGCGGGGTGGCGGTGATTGTACGGTTGCGCGAGAGCGTATTGGTAATGGGCTCATCCAGGCGGTCTGCAAACTTTTCCAGAAAGTTTTTCACCAGGTCATCGGTATCAGCATAAAGAGAACGTATGCCAGCAATGGTTTTAAACTCTTCGTCGTTAAAAAGTTCAAGTTTGTTACCCATGGCAAAATTGTACATCCATTGCAAGTAGCAATTGGAAACGTGTACCAATAAATAGCGTATAGTGCTCCCTTCAAAAGCATCAACAGGTGTATTCAACGTTTCACCAACTTCTGTTTCAATAAAGTTCAATACTACATTTCTTGAACTTTGGATGAGTTTATATTGCTGCTGTAGGATATCTATCATGGGATGATTTTTATGCGTCCTTCTTTTTTTGAAAACTATAATACAGATAGCCTAATGCAGGCAATATGAACAAACTTCCTACTAAAAGCGCCCATCCCAAATCATTAATTGTTGCTGCGGGTGCATGGTTGGTAAGTAGCGAGAGGTTGTTGCCGCCCTTTACCATCATCACATTGGGGAAGTGCCTGTAACCTACGGATACGAGTATCATGGTCACCTGGAAACCAGCCAATATCCTGATGATCTTGGTTTTCCCCATTCTTAATAAATACCAAAGCAACACTAAGGATAATGATGCTGCTATAACTGCTGTTAAACTAACCGGGTTGCCGAAGATCCAGTGTGCCAGATGTACGTTTTCAACCTCGGCGGCTAAGAAGACCAATCCGCCAAAGCCAACAGCCACTGCGTTCATGATCACTGCCTTTTTGGTGAAGCGTTTAACATCAAATTGTTCTTTGGCTTCGCCGATGAGGTATATCGCCGCCAGGAAACCGCATAACGCAACGGTAAAGAATCCCACCGCTACCGAAAACCAGTTGAGCCAGCTAAATACAAAGGCGGTTAAAAAGTTATCAGCAGCAGGATCAATCTGCCTTGAGATAACGCTTCCGGCTGTAATGCCCAAAAACAGAGGGGTTATAAAGCTGGAATAAACAAATATATGGTTGTAAAGCGCCTGCGTCTGTTCATCCTTAACCGCGTCATAATTGCGGAACGAGAAGGCTGTACCGCGGGCAGTTATTCCCAACAGCATAATTAACAGTGGAATATGCAGGTAAGTACAGATCTGGCTGTAAATAACCGGGAAACCTACAAACAATATAACAATAGCTATGATGAGCCACATGTGGTTGGCCTCCCAAATAGGGCCTATAGCCTGGTAGCTGGTACGGCGAGTGCGCGATTTGTTACCATCGGAAGTAAAGAGCTCTATGATACCCGCGCCAAAATCGGCACCACCTAGTAAGAAGTAGAAAACAACAGCAAAAAATAAAAAGCCAATAACTACATACAGCATATATTCAGTTTTTTAACGATCGTACAATTCCGGAACCATTTTAATTTGCCTGCTCAATAAAAACACCACCGCAACACTCAGCGTAAAATATATAAAGGTGAACAGGTAAAATGAATATTGTATGCCGGGCATAGGGGTAACCGCTTGGCTGGTGAGCATTACACCTTGTATTATCCATGGCTGGCGGCCTACTTCAGTAACTGTCCAGCCAGCCTCAACTGCTATAAAACCAAGTGGTGTGGCTATTACAAATAATTTAAAGAACCAGTCTTTGGTGAGCCAGTCTCTTTTCTTCCATAAGGCAAAAAAGTAAATGAGACCTATCAGCAATAAAAACATCCCTATGGCAACCATTAGCTGAAACGCATAATGTGTAACCGGCACGTTTGGCTGGTATTGTTGGGGGATCTGATCCAGTCCTTTTACGGGCGTTTTAAAATCATCATAAACCAAAAAGCTCAGCAATCCGGGCAATTCAATGCCATAATTTACTTTTTTATTAGCGGTATCGGGTATGCCACCTATCAATAAAGGCGAGTAGGGCACGGTGTGATAATTGGCCTCCATAGCCGCTGATTTTGCCGGTTGTCTGCGGGCAGCGCCTTTGGCTGATATATCACCACTTAGCGGTTGCAGAATAGCTGCCACGGCACCAAACACAATGGCTATTTTAAAGGCTTTGGTGTGAAAGTTCACGTTCTTTTTCAGCACGATCATTAAAGCGTGTATACCGGCTACAGCAAAGCCTGTTGCCGCGAATGCCGCGATGGTCATGTGCAGTGCTTCGGAGAACCAGGCCTCGTTAAACATGGCTTTAATTGGGTCGATATTTATGTACTGCCCGTTAACATAATCGAACCCAGCCGGGCTGTTCATCCATGAGTTGGCTGATACCACCAGAATACCCGAAATAACCCCACTAACGCCAACAACTATACCCGTAACCCAATGGAACCATTTGTTAAGGCGGTTCCAGCCGTAAAGGAAAAAGCCAAGGGCTATAGCTTCTATAAAAAATGCCACACCTTCAAATGAAAAGGGCATTCCGAAGATAGGCCCGGCATGTTCCATGAATTTAGGCCAAAGCAAGCCAAGCTCAAACGATAGCATGGTGCCTGATACGGCACCCGTAGCGAAGAATATAGCTACGCCCTTGCTCCAGGCCTGGGTAATGTTTTTGTAAACATGGTCGCCGGTTTTTATCCACTTGTAATGCGATATCGCCATAAAAACAGGCATCACCATGCCAATGCATGAATATATGATATGAAAGCCTAAGGATAAGGCCATTTGTGAGCGGGCTGCTAAAAAATCATTCATATTTTTTAATATAGCCAAAAGTACTTAACGTACAATACAATAGCTTAGGGTATTTATTATTTAGCATGTATATAAATTGTATTAAAAGTAGGATATCAGCCAAAAAATAATTAAACATTAACATGTGTTTGTAATAAAATCTTTATAATAATACTTTACAAAAACTTAATTTATAAAAGCTACTTTAAGCCTTATAATAAAAGCCACAATTATATATGAATACAGAACAAACGCGATTGCAGGATGCAAGCTGGAAACAATGGGGCCCGTATGTAACCGACAGGCAATGGGGAACCGTTAGGGAAGATTACAGCGCCGATGGTGATGCCTGGAATTTCATAACCCATGACATGGCCCGCAGCAAAACCTACCGCTGGGGCGAGGAAGGCATTGCCGGCATTTGTGATGATGAGCAGATGCTTTGTTTTGCCGTGGCTTTATGGAACAAGAAAGATCCGATTTTAAAAGAGCGATATTTTGGGTTAAGTAACCCGGAAGGCAATCATGGGGAGGATGTGAAGGAGCTGTATTATTATCTGGATAACACACCCACGCACTCATATATGAAAACCCTGTACAAATATCCGCAGCAGGAATACCCATATGCATGGCTGGTGAGTGAAAACAAAAGGCGTGGTCGCAACGACCCTGAGTTTGAGCTGATAGATACCGGGCTACTGAATAACGACCAGTATTTTGATGTATTTACCGAATATGCCAAAAACGCGCAGGATGATATTTTAATAAAGATCACCATAAATAACAGGGGCGCTGAAGATTGCAGTTTAAATGTGCTGCCGACCATTTGGTTTCGCAACACATGGGCCTGGGGATATGATAACTACGTGCCGGAGCTATTGGCCGATTCGCACGGAGTTATTGAGGTTTATCATAAAGACCTTGGGCAAATGTGGCTGAATGGCGAAGGGTCACCAGAATTATTGTTTTGTGATAATGAAACCAATACTAAACGCCTGTATGGTTATGATGATGGTAAGCCATATTATAAAGATGGTATAAACGACTATATAGTAAATGGCGCGGATACCGTAAATCCTAAAAAAACAGGCACCAAGGCAGCCATTAATTTTGATATAACCGTTAAGGCCAAGCAAAGTCATGTAATTAGACTGCGCTTATCAAAAAATGCTAAAAACGATTTTAGTGATTTCGACACGATATTTAATGCTCGTATAGCCGAGGCTGATGAGTTTTACAAGGATGTACAAAAGGAAAACCCGGATGCTGATAGTGTAATGGTGCAACGCCAGGCTTTTGCAGGTATGCTTTGGACGAAGCAATTCTATCACTATAATATACACCACTGGCTAAACGGCGATCCGGCAGGCCCTAAACCGCCTGCAAGCCGGATGAACGCGCGCAACAGCAAGTGGATGCATTTAAATACCAAGGATATTATATCCATGCCCGATAAGTGGGAATATCCGTGGTTTGCCTCATGGGATTTGGCTTTTCATTGTCTGCCGCTGGCCCGGCTCGATATTAATTTTGCCAAAAATCAGCTAATGCTATTGGTGCGCGACTGGTATATGCACCCTAATGGCGAGCTACCTGCTTATGAGTGGGATTTTGCCGATGCTAACCCGCCTGTACACGCCAAGGTAGCTATGATAATTTATAACCTTGATAAGGAAAATAATGACGGCAAAGGTGATACCTATTTCCTGGAGCGTATTTTTCATAAGCTAATGCTCAACTTTACCTGGTGGGTGAACCGAAAGGATGCGGCAGGTAATAACATATTTGAAGGTGGTTTTTTAGGGCTCGATAATATTGGCGTTTTCGACAGAAATGCGCGCTTGCCAATGGGAGAACACCTGGAGCAGGCTGATGGTACGAGCTGGATGGCTATGTACTCGTTAAACCTGCTGCGCATGGCCGCAGAATTGGCTGTTTACAATAAAGCTTATAATGATATCGCCTCCAAGTTTTTTGAGCACTTTATATATATAGCCGGCGCAATGGCTAACCTGGGCGATAACAACCAGGGTTTGTGGGATGAAGCTGATGGGTTCTTTTATGATCAGATCCGTTTGCCCGATAATAGCACTGAAAAAATGCGTATAAGGAGCATGGTGGGCCTTATACCGCTATTTGCCGCTGAAGTATTGGATGAAAACGATATCCTTAACAATCCGATATTTAAAAACAGGTTAAAGTGGTTTGCTGATAATCGCCCTGATCTGGCGGCATTGGTATCCCGCTGGAACCAAAAAAGTAGTGGCGGAAAGCATTTGATAAGTTTATTACGTGGCTACCGCATGAAGATGCTGCTTAAATATATGCTGGATGAGAAGGAGTTTTTAAGTGAATATGGGATTCGTTCTGTTTCAAAATATCATTTGGATCATCCTTACGAAACTACCATAAATGGAGTTGATTTCAGCATTAAATATACACCGGCCGAAAGTGATAGTGGTTTATTCGGCGGTAACAGTAACTGGCGCGGACCTATATGGATGCCGATGAACTATTTGCTGATTGAAAGCCTGCAGCGCTTTTATGAATATTATGGTGATGACTTTAAAATAGAATGCCCAACCGGTTCAGGTGTTTTTATGAACCTTAAAGAAGTTGCCAACGAGTTATACAAACGGGTATCGAGCATATTTTTGCGTGATGACACAGGCAGAAGGCCGGTATTCGGCGCTTACGATAAGATCCAGTATGATGCCTCGTTCAAGGATTACGTGCTGTTTTACGAATATTTTGATGGTGATAATGGCCGTGGGGTAGGAGCATCACATCAAACCGGGTGGACAGGGTTGATCACTACTTGTTTGTACCGGGAGTAGTAAAAACCGTAATAAGGAACGAAGCCAAATTAACTAAAAATGTCATTGCGAGGAGGAACGACGAAGCAACCTCGTCTCGTTTATATGCAAGCGACGAGGTTGCCACGCTATCGCTCGCAATGACATCTTTTTATTGATTCCTCTATTTCGCCGGCTTATTATTCGCCCTAACAGTTTTTACCTGCGATGCTGTAATAGCACTGGCTTTGTTGGTAAAGCTGTGACGTACATAAGTAAGCACATCGGCAATTTCCTGGTCCTTTAAAAAATCATGAGAAGCCATGTTGTTTTGATAGGTTTGACCGTTGATTTCTACGTTCTCGCTAAAACCATTCAATACTATTTTTATCAGCGTGGTTTTATCACCCAAAACATAAGTGGTTTTTATTAAAGGCGGGTTCATATTGCCCACACCGCCACCATCGGTTTGGTGGCAGCTTGCACAATTTTGAATATAGATATTCTTACCGGCGGCTATTGATGCTGACAGGCTTGAATGGGTTGACTTTTTATGCTGGGTTTGCGCGTGCAATCCAAGCGAAAACAATATTAACAGAGATAGTAATACAGCGATTCTTTTAGTGTTCATGTATTATTTTTTGTAGGTGATCTTGTAGATAGTTCCTTTTGAATCATCACTTACATATAGCGAACCATCAGGGCCCTGGGCTAAACCACATGGGCGATGTTCGGCTCTGCCAGATTCTTTTTGCGCCTGTGTGCCTGCAAAGCCATCAGCAAACACTTCCCATTTACCATCAGGTTTGCCATCTTTAAACGGTTGGAATACCACAAAATAACCTGCCTGTGGTTCAGGTGCACGATTCCATGAACCGTGGAACGCGATGAACGCACCATTTTTATAACGCTCAGGAAACTGGTTTCCTGTATAAAATAATAAGCCATCGGGGGCAAGGTGACCCGGAAATGCTACTGCTGGGTCGATAGTACCTTCACCGGCAGTTTTTTTACTGTCGCCGCCGTATTCAGGGGCAAGTATTTTTTCATGTCTCTCCTGATCGTAGTAAATGTATGGCCAGCCCGCATCATCACCTTTCTTTATGGCATATAAACACTCGGCGGGTTCAACAGCCGATTGTTGTACGGTATACAGATCAGGGAACAGATCATGCAATTGATCACGACCATGCTGCATAAGAAATAATTGATTGTTCTGCTGGTTCCAGTCGAGGCCTACGGTGTTCCTTATGCCTTTTGCATAATGTACACCGTCGCCGTAATGTTGGTCGAGCTTATCGGCCTTAAATTGCCATATGCCACCTGCTGAATCCAATATAGGGCAACCCGGCCTGCCCATGGAGCCTTTTTGCCTATCCTTAACCTGGCATGAGTTGGAGTAGGCGCCAACGTTCACATAAATATTGCCATCATTATCAAGCACAATTGATTTTGATTCATGCTCACGGCGGTTTAATAACCCGGATACTATTTTCTCAGGCGCATCAGGATTTGTTACTTCGCTTTTGTCATTCAGCTTATAACGGTAAACATCTTCATCAGATGATGCATATAAATAACCATCCTTAATATACATGCCGGTACCGCCATAGTTGCCAAAGCTACTGGCCACTGTGGCTTTATCCCCATTTTGATGCAGGAACAGAATGCCCTTGCCGGTTTTAAAGTGGTTAAGCTTTACATAAATATCATTTTGAGGGGTAATTGCCAAATGCCTGGCGCTGCCTAAGTTATCGGCTACTATATTTGCTTCAAAGCCTGATGGTAGTGTAAGGCCAGCAGCACCGGCGGTAGTTTTTGTATGGGTAACAGTTTTTTTGTTTGTTACAGGGTTAGTTAATATCAAAGCCGGAACAAGGGCTAAGGGCATAACTATAGAGAATAAGCTATTTATTTTCATAACGACAGGATTGGTGACTAAAATTAAACTAAATACAACTCAAACAAAATTTCTGTTTGATAAAATACATTATTGTTACAATTTGTAAATCTGATACTTATAGTAATAAATAAATATATCAATACAATATTTTGTTAATGTTTTATTATTCGGAATATTATTTTATGATAATTACTTATTATCTATATAAAATTATTAATTGCCATTAAACTTTTTAAAAGTGGTATAGTCCTAACTATATATAATTTGAAACACCATGAAAAAGTTAGTTTTATTATCAGCAATAGCAATAAGCGGTTTATTTTACAACACTGCCAATGCACAAATAAGGATCCATTTAGGTATAAATTTATTCCCGCACCATGTATATATACGTCCTGCTGTTGTTGATGTACAACCAGCTCCGGTAGTTTATGAAGATAACAGGCCTGCGGATTATGATACCAATGATGATTACTATTATTTGCCAGATGTAAACGCTTATTATAACGTTGCACAGCAATGCTATTATTATAATGATGGCGATAACTGGATCTCTGCAGCTTACTTACCCGGCGAATACCGCAACTACGACTGGATGCATGCCCGCAGATTTGAAGTACGTGCACCGCGACCATATTTACACAATGATCTCTATATGAACAGGTATCACGGTGTAAATAATCAATGGGCACACAGGGACGATCATTTCCAGGGAGGCTATGCCAACCATTTTAACGATGGTGGTTACAGAAGGGATGATCAGCGTTTTGATGGCAGAAACCAGAATAACTATGACCAACAATACAATCAGAACCAAAACCGCGATAACAGGGATAATAATAACGGCCAGCAATATAACCAGGATCAAAACCGTGGTAACAGGGGAGGCGATCAGCAACAACACATTGCCCAAAATGATAGAGGCCATAATGGTTTCGGCCGCAGAATGTTCTAAAATATAACCACCTCAATATAAATATATATGTATATTGAACCAGGATTTACAGGATTTTATTGATTTTTAGGATATATAATACATCCTGAAAATCAAAAAATCCAACGAATCCTGGTTCATTTTTTAATATTCGCTAGCCTCATTCAACAATTTAATCGCCTCATTACCTAAATTGAGCTGGGTAGCATCAATAATTGATTTTAGTTGTTTGGTGCTGGTAGCGCTGGCAATAGGGGCGGTGATGCCGGGGTGGGCAATGGTCCATGCTAAGGCTACACTTGCCGGTGTGCTGTTATACTCGGCAGCAATTTCGTCAAGCGCTTTTAAAATACGGAAACCACGATCATTCAAGTATTTTTTAACGCCCTGCCCACGCGGACTTTTCGAGAGGTCGTCCTGCGAACGGTATTTGCCGGTAAGAAAACCACTGGCTAATGAATAATAGTTGATCACCCCCAGTCCGTATTCCCTGCAAACGCCTTCCAGTTCTTTTTCATACCCTTCACGATCGTACAAATTATATTCGGGCTGCAGACTTTGGTAAGCTGCAAGGCCGGTAGTTTCGCTTATTTCCAAAGCTTGTTTAAGCCTGTCGGCAGTGTAGTTTGATGCACCTATGGCTCTTACCTTACCTTGTTTTATCAAATCGGTATAAACCGACAGAGTTTCGGTTAGCGGTGTGTCTTTATCATCATCATGAGATTGGTAAAGGTCGATATAATCAGTTCTCAAGCGTTTTAACGAATCTTCAACAGCCTGGGTGATATAGGCTTTTGATAACCCCTTTTTACCCGGCCCCATTGGCTTGCCAACCTTTGTGGCAATGACCACTTTGTTGCGTTTGGCACTTTTCCTGAGCCAGTTGCCGATAATGGTTTCTGATTCGCCGCCTTTATTGCCGGGCACCCATGCCGAGTAAACATCCGCAGTGTCAATAAAATCCAGGCCTGCGTCTGTAAAGGCATCAAGCAGCTCAAATGAAGTTCTTTCATCAATGGTCCAGCCAAAAACATTGCCACCAAAGGCTATAGGGTTAACTTTTATTCCTGATTTTCCGAGCTCTCTTTTTTCCATAAGATTTTATAAATAAGTATTATTGATGTACACAAATAACAGCCTTTAGTTTTTTGTGTTTGTAAAGGCAGTGTAATTTAGCATAACAGGGCTATATTTACAGCATGGAAAGTGCCCAGCCCGATTCAAAGATCCTGATTGAAATTGTACAAACCAAAATGCCCTTTGGCAAATACAAAGGCACGCTGATTTGCGATATGCCTATCTCATACCTGGAGTGGATGCATGGCAAAGGTGGTTTTCCTCCCGGCAAGTTAGGCATGCTGCTGTCGACAGTATATGAGATCAAGAGCAACGGCTTGCAAAGTATAATTACGATGGTTAAAACTTCGCTTAGAAACCAGCGTTCATAATATATTACCGCTTAATGACAACTGCGGTGCTTTAGCGTGCGTATATTGTTTAAAAAAGGAAATGTTTATGAAAAGATCCATTTTATATATAGTCTGCCTGCTGATGCTTGCAGGTTGCGCGCAGGGGCAATCCGGCTCATTTGCTTCATTACCAAAACCAAAGCCGGGCGAACAGGTTGCTGACTTTGCTGCCGGATGTTTTTGGGCAAGCAGCGAAGCTATGTCTGAATTGAAAGGTGTTAGCCAGGTAGTTGCAGGTTATTCAGGCGGCAATGCGCCTCACCCCACCTATGAGGAAGTATGCTCTGATAATACCGGCCATGCCGAAAGTGTTCAGGTTTATTACGATCCTAAAGTGATCAGTTATGCTAAATTGGTGGAGGCATTCTTTTATGCGCATAACCCAACTGAGCTTAATTACCAGGGCCCGGATCATGGTACCAGTTATCGTTCAATAGCTTTTTACCGCACGCCTGAAGAAAAGGAAATTATAGAGAATACGATTAAAAGTATTAATGCTTCCAAGTATTACGGTTCTGCACCAATAGTTACTGAGGTTGCTCCGTTTAAGGTATTTTATCCGGCTGAAAAGTATCACCAGAATTATTATAAGCTTCACCAGGATAACCCTTATATACAGGGTGTATCAGTTCCAAAGGTTGAGAAGATGAGGAAGAAGGAAAAGGAATTGTTGAAGCCGGAGTTTAGTTAAGAATTAAAGTAAAAAAGAGGGGTGTCATGCTGAGGCACTCGAAGCATGCGGGCAAAAGCCTTTACGCTCATGCTTCGAGTGCCTCAGCATGACACCCTTTTCTTTCATGGGAGATTACTCCCCGCGTTTCAATCCGTACTTTTCAATCTTACTGTACAGGTGGCTGCGCTGAATATCAATGTCATCGGCAGTTTTTGAAACATTCCAGTTGTTTTTTTCCAGCTTGAATTTGATGTATTCGCGTTCCGCGTAATCCTTATACTCCTGGAAGTTTTTGAACTGGTTAAAGTCAGTTTGACTTGATGAGGTATCGTTTGATGATGCCGGTGCTGGGGCGGATGGATTAGCAAATGCCTTAACATCAGCATCAGTAATGATCTTATCGCTTAGGATGATCAAGCGTTCAACCATGTTGCGCAGCTCACGTATATTACCTGTCCACGGCAGGGCTTTAAGTGCATCTAGCGCGGCATCCGAGATCTTTTTAACCGGCATACCGTATTCATTGCAGATCTCATCCAAAAAGTTCTGTGTAAGCAAGGCAATATCATCCCGACGCTCGGTTAATGGTGGAACGTGGATGAGGATAACGCTTAAACGATGGTAAAGGTCCATACGGAAATTACCGGCTTCAATTTCTTTTAGCAGGTCTTTATTTGTAGCGGCAACTACGCGTACATCCACTTCAATTTCCTTTTCGCCGCCTACACGGGTTATTTTGCTCTCCTGCAGCGCACGTAACACTTTAGCTTGCGCTGAATGGCTCATATCGCCTATTTCATCCAAAAATAAAGTACCGCCGCTGGCAGATTCAAACTTGCCGATACGTTGCTTTACAGCCGATGTAAATGAGCCTTTTTCGTGCCCAAATAGTTCACTCTCAATAAGCTCAGATGGTATAGCGGCGCAGTTAACCTCAATTAAAGGCGCGTTTGCACGGTTTGATTTTTCATGCAGCCAGCGTGCTACCAGTTCCTTACCGCTACCATTAGCGCCGGTAATTAAAACACGGGCATCAGTAGGGGCAACGCGGTCAATAGTTTCTTTTATTTTTGCTATGGCCTGTGAGTTACCCAATATTGGGCGAACCTTTGAAACTTTGCGTTTTAATACCTTGGTTTCAACAACTAAACTTCCACGGTCGAGCGCGTTACGTACAGTAATTAAAAGGCGGTTCAGATCAGGTGGTTTTGATATAAAATCGAAAGCTCCTTTGCGACTGGCCTCAACAGCTGTTTCAACAGTGCCATGACCAGAAATCATAATAAACGGAAGATCAGGTTTTATCGTTAAACCTTCTGTAAGCACTTCCATGCCATCCATCCGGTTCATTTTAATATCGCAAAGTACCAGGTCATAGTCATTTTTGGCTATCATATTCAGGCCATCCTGCCCGTTATCAACATCCTCAACCTGGTAATCTTCGTATTCTAAAATTTCGCGCAGGGTGCTTCTTATAGCACGTTCATCATCAATAATTAAGATTTTCGCCATTTTTTATCCTATGTTTTTCAAAAAAAGAGTGAGTGGTCCGGCACCCAAATATATGGGATTTGTATAGAAAAATAAACACTCCACCTATATACAAAAAATAACCCCCTTCTGTTTTGCAGAAAGGGGTATTTTTTTCAGCAGCAAAGCTATAAGCCGGGTTCTGTTCCGCCGGTTGAAGGGCGGTTTCTATCATTAATCTGGCCCTGCCATTGCTGACAGGTTCAAGCAACCTACCCATCCTGACGATCATTTGCCAGTGGCAAACAATCAAAAGCG
>JAMFSA010000255.1 GCA_026225055.1 Mucilaginibacter xinganensis
GCTCGCCCGTCGTCCTTCATCCTTCCCACCTTAAATGTCAGGCTATCTCCCTCCATCTCTCGTGACGTTCGCTGCGCTCCCTGCTTAATGGGCGAGTACCGCCCCCCAACTTCGTTGGGTCCCCTAGAATTCCACATCTTCTCCTTCTCCCCGAATATATCCTCACTATTTAATTCTACTTCTTACGCATACACATCTCCAAAACCCTCCTTTTTTCTTCTCAAATCCTACACCTATTCATATTTCCCCAAACTTAATCCATTTCATCTAATCTACATACACGCTTCTTCTAAACATACAAATCTTTCCATCTACAAACAACCACCAGCTCTCTACATCATCCTCCACCCCGAGTATATCCTCACCTTCCCCTTGCTTACCTGATCACTATCCACCCACGCCCACTCATCTGGATCCAAACCAGAAAATACCTTCCTCACAACCTAACTCATTAACAAAATCCATCTTCATCCACCTCTACCTCAATACACTCCCAAGCCTCTCGTTCTCAACCTTTTTTCACAATACTCACGCATAATACTTCCGCATCATCCACGTCAACCTCTCCAAATGCCCCCTCCCCCTCTCCCACAACTGGTGACTATCCCTCACCAACAAACCCTCCATCATTGCCCGCGTCTCCACGTCGCCCTGCTCCACCACAATCGGCTCACCATGCGCCTCACTACCGTCCCGGCCACAATAAGATTGTACATCTTCCACCCATCCTGCCAGTCCCCGTCCGACGACCGGCTCCAACACCCTCCACCGCTCTCCCAAATCGAGCCACTCTCTAATATCTCCCACCGTCGCCAGCTGCGCCCGCAGAACCACCACAGCACAATACTGCCGTCCTCGCTCCGCTCCCCCCTGTCCACTACACTCCATGTACAACCCAGTCCCCTCCGGTAACCGGCTCTTCGCTTCACCATACTCCTCCTCCGGCATCCGCCTCTCTCCCACCTTACGACACCATTCAACAAACACAATGAAGACTATCTTCTTCATATACTTCTCCACCGTCTCCACATCAACGGGCTCTCCCACCACCTCGCGCCACAAACCATGCCTCTCCTTTAAAAGTCCTTCATCCTTAACCTTCTTCAAATCCATCTACCATTCCCATCAGTAAATCACTCGTACCATCTCGTACCACTCACCTCACCTTAACTTCTCCTCTCTTCAATCCCAATCGAAATGACGACTATGCGTGACCAGGCGGTGTGCATAATGAATGCAAAAATGAACGCGAAGTAAATCGCGAAAGGCTCTCAAAAGAATGTGGGCAGCAGCCCAACTATATAGATGTGGGTAGTTCCCCACATGGTCAAGCGCGCCCCGCTTTACATGTACGGGCTCGCGTAGAAGGACTTACGTAGACGGGTTTACATCGACGTGCAGAAAGAGCACGTGAAGGTTCGCGTAAAGAGCGAATCAGAAAGTGGTCCATCAACATGATGGACCACCGGTCCAGTACAAACCAAACGTATACAGTTTGTATGGGGGTCGCAAGTAGCTCGTAGGGCAAAAGTAACTGGGAC
>JAMFSA010000256.1 GCA_026225055.1 Mucilaginibacter xinganensis
CCCGTCCTCTGTCTGTCCCACCTTAAATGTCAGGCTACCTCCCTCCCCCTTCGTGACGCTCACTGCGTTCGCTGTTTAATGGGCGAGTACCGCCCCCCAACTTCGTTGGGTCCCCTAGAATTCCACATCTTCTCCTTCTCCCCGAATATATTCCCACTTTTCGGTGTATCTATCTCTTCAACTTTTTTTTTACCAACAACCTATAGTCACTTCTTTTTTTTCCTCCAAACATTTAATCACTTCGTCATTAAAACTACATTTCTAATCTACATACATATCTCCACTTCAACCTCTACTCATAGTATATCCTCATCGACTCCTCGCTTATCCAAACCTTCCTCCTTCCATTCCACCTTCCAAAAATCCTTCTCTCCTTTTTTTCTTCACACACCCACCCCCGGCTAACATTCTCCCATCAACCCCGTCGCCACACTCCGACAACTTCATTTCCAATATTCTTCACCTCCTCATTTCCATTCTCCTTCCTTCCTACGTAAGCACTCCACATTCCTTTGCTCCTTCCAAAAATCATCCCATCCAATCCTCCCACAGAACTCCACAAATCTCGCATCCGCTCCCACATCCACCCACACAACCGGCTTCCCCCAGTCTACCTCAGACTGTCCATCGTACCGTTCAACCGCACCACGACCATACCATACACACTCCATCCAATTCCGAACAGCCCAACCCCTCTCTCTCGCTTCCAACCTCTCCAACCACAGCTCACTTCCTCCTTCTTCTCCTCCCAAGCCAAGCTCGAATTCACAATACGGCCAGCGCAGATCCTTCACCATCCGCGCCCACATCGCCTCCTCCCGAGCCTCTTCCTCCATCTCAACCTTACTTCGTGCCATTTCTTGTTCCTTCCTCACAAGATCTAACGGGTGCCGCTCGTACCACTTCCTCAATCCCCACTCCCGCACATCCTCACTTCCCTCCGACCGCCGCCTCTTCTCCAAGCCTTCGCTACTCGCTTTTCCTTGCACATCCTCACCTCCATCAGCACACCGACTACCGTCCAATGGTCTCTCGTCCTTCATCTCCTCTCGTAGCATCAACATAGTAGTTCCAAAATAAATAAACAGTATGAACAGCACAAATAATATAAATAGTACCACAAATAATATAGATAGTTCCAATACAACCTCTGCTAGAGACCCTTGTGCATGTGCGTATGCCCGTATCCAGACATATTCCAGAAGGAATACAATAGAAAATGAATCGAAGTGAATCCGAAACTGTTCTCCAAAGAAAGTGGGCGACCGCCCACTGATATAGAAGTGGGAACTTCCCAAAGTGGCCAAGCGTACTCCGCTTTACGTAAACGGGCTTACGTGTAAGGATTTACGTGGAAGTATTCACGTAGACGGGTGCATGAGAAGCACGTGAGGTTCGCGTAAAGAGCGAATCAGAAAGTGGTCCATCAACATGATGGACCACCGGTCCAGTACAAACCAAACGTATACAGTTTGTATGGGGGTCGCAAGTAGCTCGTAGGGCAAAAGTAACTGGGAC
>JAMFSA010000257.1 GCA_026225055.1 Mucilaginibacter xinganensis
AAATTATATTATCTCCTCAATTTCGATCCAAGCAAAACCAATTATTTTTTATTCACCTATTTTAAATTACCCACATGAAGAGAATTTTTACAATCTCAGGGTTTATCTTATTGTGTTTCTTTTTTGTGAACAGTGCATTTGCTCAGAACATTACCGTAAAAGGTAGGATAACTGACGTAACAACCGGCGAGACACTGGTTGGTGTTACTGTTGCAATACAAGGAACCAGTAATGGAACTCAAACCGACGCTAATGGTGCATTCACACTAAGCGTACCCCCAAAAGCAACCCTGCTTATTTCGTATGTAGGCTATACCTCGCAGCAAGTTTTAGTAAGCAATGCAGGTGCTATTGCAATTAAACTGGCATCATCTGCCAATCAGTTACAACAGGTTGTTGTAATTGGTTACGGTACCCAACGTAAAATTGATAACACAGGTTCAGTAGCTACCGTTAAAGGTGCCGATCTGTCAAAACAAGCATCAACCAATGCCGTAAGCGCGTTGGAAGGTAAAGTTGCAGGTGTCGAAATCATTAACAACGGCCAGCCAGGCGCGTCGCCTACTATTAACATACGTGGTGTAGGCACAATTTACGGAAGTGGCCAACCATTATTTGTTGTTGATGGTGTTTGGTATGATGATATTAGCTTTTTAAATAATAGTGATATTGAAAGCATCAGCATCCTGAAAGATGCATCAAGTACCGCTATTTATGGGATAAGGGCTTCTAACGGTGTAGTACTGGTTACCACCAAACGCGGTAAAACAGGCAAGCCAACAGTTAACCTTAATTCATACTTCGGCTGGCAATCGGTTACCAACCAGGTAAAAATGGCAAATGCTACCGAATATGCTACTGCTATTAATGAGCTAACAGCGCTTAACAATACGGCTACTGATTATAACCCGCCGGTGTTCGCTAATCCTTCAAGTTATGGCACGGGCACTAACTGGTATAACCAGATATTACGCAACGCTCCGGTAACCAACAATGAGATCTCATTAAGAGGCGGTACCGACAAGTACACTTATGATTATTCATTCGGTTACCTTGATCAGGATGGTATTGTGAAAACTAATGATTACCAACGATATACTTTTCACGTAGCAAACGATTTTAAACCTGTAAAGAATTTAAAATTAGGCTTTAGTGCTAATATATTATCAAGTAACTCAAGGGATGTAAATAGCCAAATCTTCCATCAGTTATATACAGCTGCACCGGTAGTGCCAGTTTATTACGCCGATGGCAAATATGGCGATCCTGCTGACTACAATGTTGGTGGTGGTGCTAATTACAATCCACAGGCAACTATTGATTTTTATAATCAGCACTCAAAAAACAAACGTTTTACAGGATCAGTTTATGGCGAGTATAACATACTGCCGGATCTGAAATTCAGGACAAGTTTCGGTGGCGATTTAGCGCAGGCCGAAGTTAGAAACTACACCCCAATCTATGCTGCCACCGGCGGTCAGCAAAGTACCACATCTTCGCTTGATCTGAACCATACGGAAACCCGTAACTGGATCTGGGAAAATACTTTGACCTATGACAAAACCATCGGTAAGCATAAAATAACCGCTTTGGTTGGTTATGGCTCACAACGTAATGAAGGCACCTATGCAGATGCTTTTGCTGATAGCGTAGGCTATGCGAAAAGCGGGAACCTGCATACCTCGTTCCCTGCAGGCACAAAAGTAACTTATACACAGCCGACAGCCAACCAGATACTGACAACGGAAGTATCTGAATTTGCCCGGGTAAATTATTCATTTAACGATCGTTACTTGTTAAATGCGTCTATTCGTCATGATGGTGCATCAGAGTTTTATCCTAACCCATATGGTTGGTTTCCTTCAATAGGTGCAGGCTGGGTTGTAACTAACGAAAGCTTCATGAAAGGGCAGCACATCTTTGATAATTTAAAATTGCGTGCCAGTTATGGTCAGGTTGGGAACGCCGTAGTGCCGATTAGTCCCACTACATTAACCATAACCAATGATCCTTCATCATACACTGCTATTTTTGGTAACCCTCAAACAACTAATGCTGGTGCGAGTATCAATACAGTTGTGCCACCTACCATTACCTGGGAAAAATCAGCAGCTACAGATTTTGGTATAGAAGGATCGATCTTAAATAATAATCTATCGTTTGAAGCTGATTATTATAATCGTACCACCCAAAATGCGATCTTCAGCATCCCTATATCAGGTTCAACCGGTGAGAATGGCCCTAACGGCGGTATACTCGGTAACCAGGCCGATATCAGGAACAGAGGCTTTGAATTTAGCTTAACCTGGAAACAACAGGTTAATAGTGACATATCTTATTCAATTAGCCCTAACCTTGGTATTAACAATAATGAGGTTACAAAGGTGCTCTCGGGCAATAACCCTATATACAGCGGCGGTGCAGGCATTGCAAATGGTGCATTGGCTACACGTACTGTACAGGGGCAACCAATTGGCGAATTTTACGGCTATAAAGTTACAGGCATTTTCCAAACAGCCGATCAGGTTTCAAAATCGCCGCAGGCAGCAACAGCTAAACCGGGTGATTTTATTTACCAGGATACGAATGGCGATGGGCAGATCTCATCAACAGACAGAGTTAACTTAGGAAATCCGAATGCTAAGTATGGTTATGGTGTAAATATGTTTTTAAAGGTTAAGAACTTCGACTTTACTATTGATCTCCAAGGCCGTGCCGATGTAAGTGTGTTTAACTCGAACCTGGGCTACCGTTTCGGTAATGAAAATATCACCCAGGATTTTTATGATAACCGCTGGCACGGGGCAGGTACTTCTAATACCTATCCTTCTATGAACATCGGTTCAACACTTAACAGCGCGCCGAACTCATTCTATGTTTCAAGCGGTTCATATTTCAGGGTAAGAAATGCACAGTTAGGTTACACAATTCCGAGTGAGTTAACCAGGAGATGGGGCATACAGAGCATCAGGCTTTTTGCAAACGCTCAAAATGCGATCAACGTATTCGGTTACAAAGGCTTCAGTCCTGAAATTGGCGGAGGTGCGCTTAACCAAGGTATCGACTCTAACGTATATCCATTATATGCAACCTATAACTTTGGTGTAAACGTTACATTTTAATTCAACTTACAATGAAAAATAGAAAATATTATATACAAAATGCGATTGGGTTAAGTATTATCGCTGCCCTTTTTGTATCGCAGGGATGTAAAAAGAGTTTCCTGGATGTACATCCGGCCACTACTACTACAGCCGCACAGTTCTGGAAAACTTCTGCCGATGCTACATCAGCGATCAATTCAATGTATGCTGATCTGCACAATTATAATGATATAGCCTTCCCGTCAATCGCCCTTGAAAGCATGGGGTCGGACGATGTTACCAAAGGATCGGTACCAACGGATGCCAGCTACATGAATGAATACCATACTTTCTCGGTTACCGCCGGCGAAGGGCAGTTGGAAGGTTTTTGGTTGGGGATGTACAATAACATCAACTTTGCTAACCAGATATTGGATAATATTCCAGCTATCAGCATGGATGCCTCATTAAAAGCCAGGTACCTGGCCGAAGCACAATTTGTACGTGCTTATGATTATTTCAGGCTGGTTAACGCGTTTGGCGATGTTCCTTTACGTATCCATGTTCCAAAATCAGCATCTGATTACAATTTGGCCCGTACACCTAAAACACAGGTTTATGCGCAAATTGAAACCGATTTAACCGCTGCTGCTTCAGTACTGCCTGCTACTTATAGCTCTGCCGATATTGGCCACGTTACCAAAGGTGCTGCGTTAGCTTTACATGCAAAGGTTGCCTTATACCAAAAGAAATGGAGCGATGCGGTAACTTATACCAATGCTGTAACTGCTTTAGGTATCTACTCTTTATTCCCTGATTATGAAAAAATGTTCAGGACAACCAATAAAAACAACGTTGAATCCATATTTGAAATTCAATGTATGTTAATACCAAATAACCCTGCCGCATCAAACTCACAATACTCACAGGTGCAAATGCCAAGGGGTACTGAGCCTGCAACTGGTTGGGGTTTCAACGACCCAAGCCCAAGTCTGATCGCCGAGTTTGAAGCAGGAGATCCCCGTTTAAGAGGAACAGTTATATATACTGGTCAAGCCACACCAGAAGGTGATGTTATAGATGCATCGGCACCTAACCCATATTATAACCTGAAATCATATGTGCCTTTCAGTTTATATGTATCGGGCTTTAACCAGGGCTGCCAGCAGGATAAAATTGTTATCCGTTATGCCGAAGTGTTGTTGATAAATGCCGAAGCTAACAACGAATCGGGCAACTCCGCCGCCGCGTTGGCAGATATTGAACTGATAAGAGCAAGAGCAAGGGAAGGTAGCACTACCATTTTACCCAAAGTTACCACTACCGATCAGGCTGGTTTACGTACTGCTATCTACCACGAAAGACGTGTAGAATTAGGGATGGAGTTTGATCGCCATGCTGATGTGATACGTACAGGCAGAGGGGCTTCTGTATTTGGTTCATTGGGTTTTGTTGCAGGCAAAAGTGAAGTTTGGCCTATACCGCAAACAGAAATTGATTTGGGCGCCGGTACGCTGGTACAAAACCCTGGTTATTAATTTATCAAATAAATAAAGAGATGAAAAGAAATCACAATATACTTACAGCTGTGCTGCTTACGGGGCTGGCAATAGTATTCACACTGGCATCATGCCAAAAAAGCTACGATCCAAAATCGTACGCTCCTAACAAACCGGCGCCAACATTTGGTGGCTACAGCGCATCAAGTCAAATTGAAGCCGATAGCTTAATTGCTTACTGGAACTTTAGCGGTACACTTACCGATAGTATTTCTAAATTAACAGGTACTGCAACAAACAGCTCTTTTTCTACTGGTATTTCAGGGCAAGCCTATCAGGGCTCGCTTACTGGTTACGCGGTATCTAAATCATCGCCTGCATTAGCAGCCCTGCAAAAGTTTACGGCCAGCGTTTGGGTAAATACTACCCCTCCTACAACTGGCTTATTAGATTATTTTACACTTTCAAACACGGTTAATTTTTGGGGTAATGTGGAAATGTTTTTTGATAATGGAAGTACCAATACCGATGCTCACGTGCGTATTCACTTGTCACAAAGTGGCTCTGATAACACTTTTGCAGCAGAGGTGCCGGGATGTTTTGGTGCCTGGGTTAATTTAATTTTCAGCTATGATACATCAGGTGCCTGTACTTTGTATTTGAATGGAAAATCGGTAGCTACCGGTACTGCAGGTACTTTAAAAGGGCCATTAGTTTTTCAAAACGTGGGTAATGTAGTGTTTGGCTGTACACAGTTTACTACTGTTCCAAGCCAAACTGCCGGTTCGGGGGCACAGCCCTGGGCGGCTAACTTGCCGGGTAAAATAGATCAGGTTAGGGTTTATAATAAAGTGCTTTCAGCAAATGAGGCGTCAGCTTTATATAATCTTGAAAATTTAGGAAGATAGTAAGTTGGTTAAATAAGAGGGTTGTCGGGTGTAAACCCGGCAGCCTTTTTTGCAAACATGTTTAATTTGATAGGTTGGCCATTCTGAATGATTAATAAACCGGGCATGAGATATATAAAAATTTGTTTAGGGTTGATGGGTTTCGCAGGGATGTATTCATGCTCAAAAGGTAGTGATGGCTCAGCTACTACGCCTACTCATCCGGCACCACCCACAACTTCATTTACGCTTAGTTCGGCAAAGGTTAATGGTGTTAGTAGTGGCAGTAATTTTATAAATGTTAATGCTACGCCGGTTATAAAATTATCATTCGCGGCAGCTATCAGTACTACGTCTGTAAACAGCAGCATAGCCTTTACAAGTTCAACGGGTACTACTGTTGCATATACCGCTACTTATCAAAATAATGATAGTACGGTGGTTATAACGCCATCAAAACTATCGTATCTAACTAAATACACTATTGCAGTTTCAACCGCGCTTAAATCATCAAAGGGTGGCAGTTTGGAATCGGCATATAATATTAATCTGACTACTTCTATTGATTCAACCAATAAATTCCCAACTATAACTGATGATGCCCTGCTTACTTTGGTACAGCAGCAAACCTTCAAGTATTTCTGGGATTTTGGCCACCCAACTAGCGGCCTGGCGCGCGAGCGTAATACATCGGGCGATGTAGTTACTACTGGTGGTTCAGGCTTTGGTATTATGGCTATCGTAGTCGGGATAAACCGGGGCTTCATTTCAAGGGCACAGGGCTTAACGCGGATGCAAACTATAGTTGGCTTTTTAAAAAATAACGCACAAACCTTTCACGGTGCTTTCCCGCATTGGCTAAATGGGGTAACGGGCGCGGTTGTTCCTTTCAGCACGCAGGATGATGGCGCCGACCTGGTGGAAACGTCCTACCTGATGGAGGGCCTGCTCACCGCCCGTCAATACTTTAACGGATCAGGTACAGATGAAACTACTTTAAGAACTGATATCAATATCTTGTGGAATAACGTGGAGTGGGACTGGTTCAGGCAGAACGGGCAGAATACGCTGTACTGGCATTGGAGTCCGGATTATGCATGGTCCACTAATCAAACCATCTCAGGCTGGAACGAGGCGCTGATCACTTATGTTCTGGCGGCATCGTCAACAACACATTCGGTACCTAAAATAGTTTACACAAATGGCTGGGCAAATAACGGCGCTATGAAAAATGGCAGTAGCTATTTTGGTGTAACACTGCCACTTGGCCCGGCAGAGGGCGGTCCGCTATTCTTCGCGCATTACTCGTTCCTGGGCATCAACCCTAATAGCTTAACTGATGCTTATGCCAGTTACGATGTGCAAAACAAAGCACACGCCACTATCAATTATGATTATTGCGTAGCAAACCCTAATAATAATCAAGGTTACAGCGCCGATTGCTGGGGGCTAACTGCCAGCGACATTGAGAATGGTGGCTATAATGCCAGCTCACCAACCAGTGATGTGGGTGTAATTGCCCCGACGGCAGCCATAGCTTCATTGCCTTATACGCCAACACAATCAATGGCGGCATTAAGGTTCTTTTACTATAAATTGGGCGATAAAATGTGGGGGCCATATGGTTTCTACGATTCCTTTGATCTGAATGATGCCTGGTTTGCAACATCTAACCTGGCAATTGATGAAGGGCCAATAATTGATAACATTGAAAATTACCGTAGCGGTTTGCTCTGGAACTTATTTATGAGTTGCCCCGAAGTAAAAACCGGTATGAAGAGTCTGGGTTTTACAAGTCCTAACCTCTAGCTATAAATACGTAAATGAAAAAAATACTTATATCCTCTTTTCTACTGCTAACGGCTGTTTTTTGCCGTGCGCAATCATCGGCAACCAGTCCTGCTGAAAGCATAAAGCCTGTCGGTATTATAAAAAATCTAACTGATAGTGCTTTGCTTGATGTGGTGCAGCGTCAAACTTTCCGCTATTTCTGGGATTTTGGTCACCCCGTAAGCGGTCTTGCCCGCGAGCGCAGCAATGTATCCTATAATTACGGCAACGAAGTGGTAACCATTGGTGGTTCAGGCTTTGGGGTAATGGCCATGATTGTTGCTACCGAAAGAAAATGGATAACGCGTGATCAGGCGGATGACCGCATGCTGAAAATTGTGAACTTTTTATACAAAGCAGATTCTTTTCACGGCGTGTTCCCGCATTGGCTGAATGGGCAAACCGGAAAAGTGATCCCTTTCGGGCGTAAAGATGATGGGGCCGATTTGGTTGAAACTTCATATCTGTTCCAAGGCTTGCTATGCGCGAGGCAGTACTATAACCAGGATAACCCGAAAGAGCAGCACATTCGTGATGTGATCAACTGGATGTGGAGTGAAATTGAATGGGACTGGTTTACGCGCGATGGCAGGGATAACCTGTACTGGCACTGGTCGCCAAACAATGGCTGGGCTATGAATTTCGCTATCCGCGGATATAATGAATGCCTAATAACTTATGTGCTTGCTGCCTGCGGTACCCGTTACCCGGTATCAGCCAATGTTTATCATAACGGCTGGGCGCAAAGCGATTTCTTTAAAAATGGTAAAACTTTTTACGGTTACAAACAGCCATTGGGTTTTGATTATGGCGGTCCATTATTTTATACCCATTACTCATTTTTGGGTCTGAACCCGAAAGGCTTAAAGGATGAGTATGCTGATTACTGGGAACAAAACTTAAATCATACCCTTATCAATCACGCTTATTGTGTTGATAATCCTAAAAAATTTAAGGGCTACGGCGAAAACTGTTGGGGCCTTACTGCCAGCGATAATTATGAAGGCTACAACGCCCATTCTCCAACTAATGATTTGGGGGTAATTACGCCAACCGCGGCTTTATCCGCATTCCCGTACACGCCACAATACAGTATGCAAGCCCTACGCCATTTTTATTATGATATGGGCAATAAGATCTGGGGTGAATACGGTTTTACCGATGCCTTTAGCGAATCGCATAACTGGTACTCAAAATCATATTTAGCTATTGATGAGGGCCCGATTGTGGTGATGATAGAGAACTACCGTACCGGCTTATTATGGAAACTATTTATGAGCTGCCCCGAAGTAAAAGGCGGCCTGAAGAAACTGGGTTTTGAAAGCCCTGCAATAAATTAAATTATATATTCGACCTGAAAACTAAAATTAATACTAATGATACGTAAGCTTATCTGTTGCTTTCTGCTTATAGCACTCTTTACAAATTCCTTTGCGCAGTCCGTTGCTCCGGCACAACAAAAAAAGATGGATGCTTTCATCACTAATTTAATGTCGAAAATGACATTGGATGAAAAGATAGGGCAGCTAAACCTAGAAGCGGTAGGTTTTGATGTAACGGGCCCGATAGTAAGTAAAAACGTAAATGAGAATATACAAAAGGGCAATGTGGGCGGCGTATTTAATACCTATACGCCCGATGCTGTACGCAAGTTGCAGGAGATAGCGGTTAACCATAGTCGTTTAAAAATACCGTTGATATTTGGTTACGATGTGATCCACGGGCATAAAACTATTTTCCCTGTCCCGTTAGGTTTGGCCTCAAGCTGGGATTTGGATATGATACAGAAAAGTGCACAAATTGCAGCATCTGAAGCAAGTGCCGATGGTTTGAACTGGGTGTTCTCGCCCATGGTTGATATTGCCCGCGACCCACGCTGGGGTCGTATTGTCGAAGGTAACGGTGAAGATACCTGGTTAGGCTCGCAAATTGCAGCGAGGATGGTTAAAGGCTACCAAGGCGATAATACGTACGATATTAACCACGTAATGGCCTGCGTAAAACACTTTGCGCTGTATGGTGCAGCCGAATCTGGCCGTGATTACAATACCGTTGATATGAGCGAACGCCGTATGTATCAGGACTATCTGCCTCCTTACAAAGCAGCTATTGACGCTGGCGCGGGTAGCATCATGTCGTCATTTAACGAGATAAACGGCGTGCCTGCAACTGCGAATAAATGGCTGATGACCGACTTGCTGAGAAAGCAATGGGGCTTTAAAGGCTTTGTAGCTACCGATTACACCGCTATAATGGAACTGATACCGCATGGTATGGGTAAAGACGGCTATGCAGTTGGTAAAAAAGCCATTGACGCTGGTATTGATATGGATATGGTGAGCGATATTTTCCTGGATAACCTTAAAAAGCTGGTAAATGATGGCAAGGTTCCCGTATCTGAAATTGATATCGCCTGCCGCAGAATACTGGAGGCTAAATACAAAATGGGTTTGTTTACCGATCCATACCGTTATTGCAACGTACAGCGTGCGGCAACAACCATCATGAAACAGGATTATATTGATGCTGCCCGTGATGCTGCTGAAAAGAGTATCGTGCTGTTAAAGAACAGCAACAGTGTGTTGCCATTAAAACAAGGGGGCTCGATAGCGTTGGTTGGCCCGCTGGCTGATGACCACAGGGACATGATAGGCCCATGGAGCGGTGCCGGCGACTGGCATAAATCTGTATCGGTGTTGGATGGTATTAAACAATTGGCAGGCTCAAATGTGCAGATCAATTACGCGAAAGGTGCAAATATTACCGACAGCGAATGGCTGTTAAAACGCTTAGGCAAAGATGAATTAAGCTTTGATAAGCGATCTCCGCAGGAAATGATTGATGAGGCGGTAGCAGCAGCTAAAAAATCGGATGTGATTGTAGCGGTAGTTGGCGAAGCGGCAACCATGTCGGGCGAGGCTGCAAGCCGTTCGGATATCGGCATTTTTCCTAATCAGGAAGATCTGTTGAAAGCGTTGAAAGCAACCGGCAAGCCATTGGTAATTGTATTGATGAACGGCCGACCGCTTACCCTTAACTGGGAAAATGACAATGCCGACGCCATGCTCGAAACATGGTTTGGTGGTACCGAAGCCGGCAGCGCTATAGCCGATGTTTTGTTTGGTGCGTATAACCCATCAGCAAAAATTACGGCTACCTTCCCGCAAAATGTAGGGCAGATCCCATTATACTATGCCCATAAAAATACCGGCCGCCCATACGCGGGGGATTTTGTTGAGCGTTATAAGTCACGTTATTTGGATGTGTCAAATGATCCGTTGTATCCGTTTGGTTTTGGTTTAAGCTATACTACATTTACCTATAGTCCCATCAAATTAAATACTACCAGCATTAAACCCGGTCAGCCTTTACAGGTTAGCGTAACCGTTAGCAATACCGGTAAGTATGATGGTACAGAGATAGTGCAGCTTTACACCCGCCAATTGTATGGTTCGGTAACACGCCCGGTTGAGGAATTAAAGAACTTTAAAAAGGTGTTCCTAAAAGCAGGGGAGAGCCAGGCAGTGAATTTTACCATTACTTCGGATGACCTGAAATTCTACAACATCGACATGAAATACACCTATGAACCTGGCGATTTCAAGGTGTTTGTTGGCACCAACTCGAGAGATGTTAACAGTGCCGATTTTAAATTAACAAATTAATACTGATCTTATAATTTGACCGTAAGCCTTTAGCAATTGCTAAAGGCTTTTTTGTTGCATAAAATCAGGGCTATAAATATTATATCTAAGTAATTATCCCCAACTTTATAGCAAAGCATTTGTTCTCAATTCAATTCTCAGCTAAACTATGTACGGCGCAATTTGCAAGTATACCCTTATAGCTTTATTACTGCTTTGCCTTATAACGCAAGTGGGGCTTGCCGGTGCACGAGCTCAAAATATTACTGGAATGGTTACCGGTGCTAACGAAAGATTGAGTGGAGCGATTATAAAAGATATCACAAAGCGCCGCCAGATCACAAGTGATAGCAGAGGAATGTTTTCTATTGCTGTAGAGAAAGGCGATACACTCGTAACCATGATGCTTAATTATAAAACCGATACACTGGTTTACAATCAGCAGGATTATTTGATCATCCAGTTAAAGCAAATCTCAAAAATGCTTAAGGAAGTAGTTGTTAATGATACGCTGTCAAACCCCTTGAAAGTGTATGATCAAAATAAAAAAGAATATAGCGACATATACTGGAAGGGCGATAAAAGTAAAATGGTTAGTGTATCGGTAGGTACAATTCCCGGTGTAGGCTTAAACATAGATAAATTATACAATGCGTTAAGCAAGCAAGGCCATGATGCAAGGCGCCTGCAGCGAAATTTTGTACAGGATTATAGAACCAGTATTGTAGACCAGCGTTTTAATAAAACTATGGTAAGTAAGGTTACAGGGTATAAAGGGCAAAAATTGGACGATTTTATAGTTAAATATAAACCTTCATACGATTATGTAATTAAGTCGACCGATTACGATCTTGTGCAATACATCAAAAGAAAAATGGCAGGAGGTTCGAATACTACTGCTTCACTATAATTATCATTATAGCTATGGATAATAAAGGAATTATTACAATTGAAAGCCCATACACGGTAAAAGAAACTATCGACCGCTTGCAGGCCTTTTTGCAACAAAAGGCTGTGACTATATATGCCCGGATAGATCAGCAGGCCGAGGCTAATAACAGGGGCTACACTTTGTTGCCATTGGGGTATCTTTTGTTCGGCAACCCTAAAGCAGGAGGCGCTATTATGGCGGCAAATGCCTTAGCAGCGCTCGACTTACCTTTGAAAGTTATTGCTTGGCAGGATGAACAACAAAAGGTGTGGGTGGCTTATAATGATCCTTCTTACATCCAGGAACGCTATGCCTTACCTGATAATGTAGTAGTGCCGCTCAACCTTACCCCAATTATTACGCAGGTATTGCAATAGCCATTTTAACTTACTTATATTTGGTATATATTTGAATTTTGCAACAAATTAAATATGGCCATTATTTCACTTGAAGAATTTTACGATGAAACATCATCATTAATGCCAAAGGGTATTAACAAGGAAATAGGGCATTTTAATGTGTTTAAAATAGAAGATCTTGTAAGTAGTAGTAAAAAGGGAGTTATGCCCTATAACAGGCGGGCTTATTATAAGATCAGTATCATCAGCGGGCGTAACAAGGCCGAGTATGCCGATAAAGTAATTGATATTGAGAAGAATGCCCTGTTATTTGCCACGCCAAAGGTGCCTTACCATTGGTTGCCGCAGGATGATAAGCAGTTTGGCTACTTCTGCATTTTTACCGATGAATTTTTGATCCACAGCAAAAGCGGCGTTGTGCTGGATGACCTGCCGATCTTTAACCCCGGCGGTTATCCTATATTCCAGCTCTCGGATGAGGAAACGGAGGAGATAACCGCCATTTTTAAGAAAATGTATAAGGAACTGGCTTCTGACTATGCCTATAAATATGACCTGCTGCGTAATTATTTATTGGAGCTGATACATTACGGGCAAAAGTTGCAACCGGCAACAGCGCTCTACCCATCGCATACCGCATCGGCTCGCGTATCATCCTTGTTTATTGAACTTCTGGAAAGGCAGTTCCCTATAGATTCGCCGCACCAGAAACTAAGCCTGCGCACAGCTAAAGATTATGCCGATCGCCTGGCGGTACACGTAAATCACCTGAACAAAGTACTAAAAGAAAACACCGGCCGAACCACAACTGATATCATCAGCAACCGAATAGTACAGGAAGCAAAGATCCTGCTAAAACAAACCGACTGGAATATATCGGAGATCTCCAACAGTCTGGGATTTGAGCAGGTGGCGCATTTTTCCAACTTTTTTCGTAAACAAACCTCATTTGCTCCGGTAGCTTTCCGCGCATAGCGATATTTGAATTTTACAAATCATAACTCCTGATTCTTTCCGAATATTATATGTATAAATGACATTTTAAAGCCACATTTAACTTTGTTGCTTTAATTAGGAGGGAGAAAAGGGCATGCTTTTTATCATATGTCGTACCTTTGCGTACTTAATAAAATAAGTGATCATGCAAGCAGAATTAGATGCGCCCGCATCCCTGGCAAAAACAAGATTAACCATTATTGGTTTTGTAAGCTTTACTTTCTTTGGATACTTTACTATAGGTTTAGCGCTGGCTATATTGCCGGTATTTATTCATCAGCAATTGGGATACAGCGCTATGGTAGCGGGTGTTATCATCAGTCTGCAATATGTAACTACTTTCCTTTTCAGAGGGTATGCGGGTAATATTGTTGATAAACGCGGGCCGAAACCAGCTGTTATTTTAGGTATGATTGGGTTTATTGCCAGCGGTATCTTGTTATTCATAGCATACCTGTTTCGCGAAATTCCACTTTTGAGTTTGGGCATACTCGTTATCACCCGTTTAGTTACCGGCTTTGGCGAAGGTCTTATCGGTGCCAGCCCAACAAACTGGGCCATATTTGCTGTTGGTGATGAGCATACGGGTAAAGCTATCTCCATGAATGGTATTGCCAGCTACGGCGCGTTGGCATTAGGCGCGCCTTTGGGGGTGATCATTAACCATGGCATTGGTATGGGCGCTATAGGAATCCTTATTGTGGCGGTTTCGCTTGGCGGCTTCTTTTATGCCAAAAGTAAGAGGCCATACAGGGGTAAAAGAGATGCCCCGCGCCAGTCTTTTCTGCAGGTGTTTAAAACAATAGCGCCTTATGGTATCTGTTTGGCGCTTGGGGGCTTAGGCTTCGGCACTATTTCAACCTTCATAACGCTGTATTATGCTTCATTAAACTGGTCGGGTGCTGTATTATGTTTGTCGGTTTTTAGTTTATTATTTATACTGGGCCGCATTTTCTTCGAGAATTTTATCGTAACCTATGGCGGTACCAAAACGGCCATTGTTTGCCTTGCATTAGAAACCGTGGGCCTGCTCACCATTTGGCTGGCTAACCAACCCCATGTAGCACTTATCGGTGCGGGTATAACCGGTTTGGGTTTTTCACTGGTGTTCCCTGCCCTAGGTGTCGAGGCGGTTAAGCTGGTGTCTGGCTCAAATAAAGGTGCGGCGCTTGCCGGTTACGGGTTGTTTATTGATCTGTCGCTGGGTGTAACCGGGCCGCTGATTGGTGGTGTAGCCAGTCATTTCGGTATGCAGTATATATTTCTGTTCAGTATGGCAATGGTATTTATAGGTTTTGTGTTTGCCGTAGTACTTAATTACCGCAAGGCAGTTGTGCCTGAAGATTAGCTTAATTATTCATCATTAAAAATTTCATACTGAATTAATATCAGCATAGCTACTTTTATAAAAAATTCAGGAGCATGGAAAGAAGATCGGCTATTAAAACTATTGGCGGTGCGTTATTGATCCCGTCGTTGGCATTAGGTAAAACCTCTATAAACAAAAAGAAAGTTTTACGTATAGCGCATCTTACCGATATTCACCTCAAAAATCAATTTAACGCTCCCGAAAGGTTTACTAAATGCCTGCACCATGTGCAGCAGCAAGAGCCCAAAGTTGATTTTATATTGAATGGCGGCGATATTGTATTTGATATTAATAAGGAAAACATCGGCGTTATTAACGACCAGTGGAAACTATCGCACCACATCATGCAATCGGAGTGCAGTCTGCCTGTACATTATTGTTTAGGAAACCATGATATCTGGTGGAACGAGGATGATAAAGGCCAGGCCTTGTACGGTAAGCAATACTCTCTCAATCAGCTGCAATTGGTAAAACCATATTACAGCTTTACTAACAGCGGCTGGAAATTTATTTTGCTGGATAGTGTTCACCTGGATATTGATGGCACCTGGTACATTGGTAAATTAGGTGATGAGCAATTTGCCTGGCTGGAGAATGAGTTGAAAACAACAGATCCGGCAACGCCTGTATTGGTCATGTCGCACATCCCCATCCTTACAGCCACTAATTTAATTGAGGACGATATAGTAAACAAATGGGTAATGACGGGTGGCGATATGCATACCGACACCTCAAAGATTATTAAGCTATTCTATCAGCATCCCAATGTTAAGCTCTGCCTGAGTGGCCACATCCACCTTCGCGAAAAGCTGGTTTATAACAACGTAACCTACTTGTGCAACGGTGCCGTTAGCGGTGCCTGGTGGGAAGGCAACCGCCGTGAAACGGCCCCCGGTTATGGATTGATTGATTTGTATGCTGATGGTAGTTTTGATGAACAGTATGTAAATTATTAGGAAACTAAAAAGTAGAGGCAAGTGCGATTTCTTCCTCGGGGAAGGTAGGGGTTTGTACAATTGAATTGCTGTAGAAACCCCTACCTGCCACCTCACTATCCTCCCAAGGGAGGGAACTAGTATCGAAACTTATTATCTTTTCTTTTTTCCTTCAATATCCGGTAGTAAGCCTGTAAAAATACCTATCAGCGGTAGAAAAGCGCAAATCTTGAATACATAGGCAATGCTGGTCATATCAGCTACTTTGCCTAATATAGCCGAACCTAAACCGCCCATACCAAATGCCAGTCCGAAAAATAATCCTGCAATCAATCCTACCTTGCCCGGTACCAGTTCGGTGGCATAAACCAATATGGCAGAGAATGCCGATGAGAGGATAAGGCCGATAATAACTGATAAGATGCCCGTCCAGAAAAGGGATGCGTAAGGCAACATCAGCGTAAAAGGCGCTACTCCCAATATAGAGATCCAGATAATATATTTACGGCCAAAACGATCGCCGAGCGCACCGCCCAGTAAGGTTCCGGCTGCTACCGCGCCTAAAAATGCGAACAGGTAAATTTGCGATTGTTGCACCGATACATTGAACTTATCGATCAGGAAGAAGGTGTAATAGCTGGTAATACTTGCCAGGTAAAAGTATTTGGAGAATACCAATACCAGTAAAATTCCCAGCGAAAATATAACCCGTTTTTTTGATAGGCCGTGTGGTATGTCATCGCTGACAATAACTTTTTTAGCCCTTAATTCTAATTGTTCGCGGTACCATTTTGATACTATAAGGAGTATAACTATGCCTAATGCAGCTATCAAACAAAACCATATTACATTGAACTGGCCATACGGCACTATAATTAAAGCGGCCAGCAGCGGACCGATAGCGCTCCCCGCATTACCACCCAGTTGAAATATGGATTGCGCCAATCCTTTTTTACCACCCGACGCCATGTGTGCCACGCGTGATGATTCCGGGTGAAAGATGGACGAGCCTACACCAATTAAGCTTACAGATGCCAATATATAGCCAAACCCCGGCGCTAAGGATGCTGCAAATAAGCCAATTAATGTAAAGCCCATGCCTATAGCCAGTGAATAGGGGCGTGGATGTTTATCGGTATAAACCCCTACAAAGGGTTGTAAAATAGAGGCTGTCATTTGGTAGGTAAAGGTTATGAGCCCTATTTGTGTAAAAGTAAGATGGAATTTATCCTTCAAAACAGGATAGATTGATGGGATGATAGATTGCAGCATATCATTTATTAAATGCGACAGGCTAATAGTAAAAAGAATGCTGAATACAGTTTGCTGGGCAACCTGTTTAACATTAATAGTACTGGTGGATGGTGTTGTGTTCATTGTGAATTATTAATTAGATCAGATCATCTGATGAATCGATTTAAATTTTTATTGATATACGTTTCCTATAATTTTTGCAGAAGTGTTCCAGGCTTGTTTCGGGTCGTTTGCAATAATGCTTTTTAGCAATTGTTTGTGTAAGTGGTGGGTATCGATAAATATCTGCGTATCGGGATAAATATGAAGGAACCAGTTTTTAAGGTGCAGGGAAACAGATCGGTACAAATCGGTTAGTATCTCATTTTTTGCCGCTTCCGCGATAGCTACGTGAAACTGAATATCGGCATCGATACATTCTTCAAGCAAACCTGCGTGTGCAGCGTGTTTCCGGGCAGCCAAATGGCCTTTCATCGTAATAATATCTTTTTCTGATCTGTTGATAGCCGCTTTCTCAGCGATTTTCATTTCCAGTAATTGCCGTACTTCGTCCAGATCCTGAACATTGGCGCGTTTCAGGCGTTTATCCATGGGCTCATTGCCGGTAGTTTGTACAACAAAAGTACCAACGCCCTGCTGCACACTCAGTAAGCCGGAATTAACCAGGCTTTTGATGGCTTCGCGTATAGTAGAGCGGCCAACGCCAAAAGCTTTCATCAGCTCGGGCTCAATGGGTAGTTTTTCATTGATCTTGTATTTGCCCAATGAAATTTGCTCCTGTAATTTGGATGCTACCTCATCGGCTAATGATTTTCTAACTATTACATCTTTCATACATCATATCATCTGATGAATACAAAGATGGATGTTTTTTTTAAAAATAAAAATTTAATTATCACTCTTATGTAGGTGTCCTCACAAGCATGATTAATAACATTTTAATTTCTTGAAATCTGTTATAGTTAAATTTTACAAAACTGCATCTGTTTTGCTTTCATAATAAGCTCTTACTTTGTATAACATAAATGATATAAGATAATGGAACTGCAATTAATAGATTATCAGCCCGAATACCAACCCTACTTTGAAAAGCTAAATAAAGCCTGGCTCGAAAAGTACTTCACCGTTGAGCCCCTTGATAAATGGGTACTGGAAAACCCTGATGAAGCCCTGCTGCAACAAGGTGGTAAAATATACTTTGCAACGCTCAATCAGGAAATTGTGGGTACAGTGGCGTTGCGCTTTATTGAAGACGGTGTTTATGAAATGACGAAAATGGCTGTGGATGCCAATTGTCAGGGTGCGGGTGCTGGTCAGTTCTTGTGCCAGGGTGCCATTGATAAGGCGCGTGAAATAGGGATGGATAAATTGATGCTCTGGTCGAACCGGGTATTGGAAAACGCTATACACATCTACCGAAAATTGGGTTTTATTGAAGTGCCGGTGGTAAAAGGTGCTTATGGCAGGGCCGATATACAAATGGAGATCAACTTTAAATAATTACTGATATGGCAATTATACCCCTTAGCGAACAAGAGATACAGCAATTAAGGGCCGAAACAAAAGGCACTGCTGAACGGATACATTTTAATAATGCAGGGTCGTCATTACCGCCTGATGTAGTGCTTGATACAGTTATAAATTATCTAACTGAAGAAGCAAGCTACGGTGGTTACGAAACCGAGTACAAATACAATGCAGAATTAAACAATACCTATGCGCTTATAGCCCGGCTAATAAACGCTGATGTAAATGAGATAGCTGTTGTTGAAAATGCCAGTACTGCCTGGTGGCTGGCTTTTAATGGCATCGATTTTAAGGCAGGCGATGAGATCATCACCTCCGAAATGGAGTATGTAACCAATTTAATAAGTTTTACCCATACCAAAAAAACTTATGGGGTTAAAATAAAGGTTATACCCAATGATGAGCATGGTAATTTATCGCTTTCGGAATTGGAAGCTGCCATATCACCACAAACCAAACTGATCGCCATAACACATATTGCTTCAAGTACAGGCGGTGTGATGCCTGTTGTGAAGATCGGTAAAATAGCACGTAAACATGGAGTTTTATATCTGGTTGATGCCTGCCAGTCGGCGGGGCAAGTTCCGGTTGATGTGCGGGAGATTGACTGCGATATGCTATCGGTAACCGGCCGTAAATACCTGCGCGCGCCACGTGGGACAGGATTTTTATATGTGCGAAAGACTATTCAGGGTAAATTAAAGCTCCAGTTTATGGATGGCTTTAGCACTGAATGGGTAACCGAAACGGATTATAAAATTAGGGATGATGCCCGCCGGTTTGAACTATATGAAAAAAACCGCGCGCTTATCTTAGGCTTGGGCAAAGCTGTTGAATATGCTTTGAATATTGGTGTCGACAGGATATGGCAGCGCGTGCAGTATTTAGCCAATATATTGCGCAATCAATTGAGGAGCATTGAAGGGATAAGCGTTCATGATTTTGGCGATGAGCAATGCGGTATAGTAACCTTTACGGTAAACGAAATAGATAGCGCTGTGATAAAAGCAAAACTGGCCGAAAAGCAGATCAATGTATCCGTAGGTCTGGCAAAGTCAACACTGTTTTTTATGAATAAGAACCACCTCAGCAGTGTGGTAAGGGCATCGGTACATTATTATAATACAGAGAAGGAAATAATAATAATGTGTGATGTATTAAGATCATTATAGTTATTAATAAACCGTGGTTGGTTATTAGTAAAAGCGTTCTTCGGTATTCTCCGGAGGCGCTTTTTATATTTTATGGGCTGATTATTTAACGGTGTGCTGATGCTAAATAGATTAAACTTTGCTTACTTTGCCTTGAAAAATACATCAACATAAAACTTAAACGATACAACTATGAAACAAGGCCTGTTAATTGATATGGATGGCGTAATTTACAGCGGCGAAGAACTGATATTTGGCGCTGATAAATTTATCAAACAGTTAATTGATAAGGATATCCCCTTTACTTTCATGACCAATAACAGCCAGCGAACCAGCCTGGAGGTGATGCGAAAGCTTAAAAGTTTAGGTATTATTGTTGAGGATAAACATATTTATACCAGTGCTATGGCAACGGCAAAGTTTTTGGCCGACCAGGGGCCAAATGGTACTGCTTATGTTTTGGGTGAAGGTGGTTTGTTAACCAGTTTGCATGACCATGGTATCACCCTTGTAAATACCGACCCTGAGTTTGTGATATTGGGCGAAGGCCGCAACTTTACACTGGAAATGGTGCAGCGCGCTGTTGATATGATATTGGCAGGTGCCAAATTCATCACCACAAACCGCGACCCATCGCCTAAAAAACCGGGATGGAATAATTTGGGTATTGCGGCAACTACCGCGATGATTGAAGAAGCTACAGGTGTTAAAGCCTTTGTTACTGGCAAACCAAGCCCGGTAATGATGCGTTCGGCGCGTAAGTTTTTAGGTTTGGAAACTGCTGAAACCACCGTAATAGGTGATACTATGGAAACCGATATACAAGGCGGCGTGCAAATGGGCTACAAAACAATATTGGTACTATCGGGCATTGCCCGTAAAGATGACCTGGGCAAGTATGCCTTTAAGCCGGATATGATAGCCAGTTCTGTTGATGAAATTGAACTGCCGCTAAAATGGTGGTAGTCTTCACCAATAGCGAATTATAATTATGGGAGTAAATGATCACACGTTATTATTTACATCCACCAGCTTCCTTAAAAAATGCCAGTGCATGCCATCAATCCCCGATTTCCAGTGGATAGACGATGGTGTTAATGACGATAGTTTTTTAAATTCCCGTACCAAATGCATCTGGTCGGTATAGCCGGCTTCAAAGGCAATGTTGGTCCATTTTTTTTGGGGGATCCTCTCCTTTAGTTTCAGGCAGGTTTCAAAACGGTTTATGGATTGCAGTTTCATGGCCGATATACCTACAAATTCCTTAAACACCCGCTCAAAATGCCGCGGACTCAAATTGCAGTCGCAAGCCAGTTTCTTTAAATTGAGTGTTTTGGCCGAACTTAAAATACTTTGCGAGGCAAAAACGATAGCTGATTTTTTAAGCTGTATTTGCTCTAATTTTTCTATAAAATAATTATTCAGCAAGGCCGCCTGATCACACAGGAGACTTAGCTTGCTCAGTTTGTCGGCCAGCTCCGCCAGCTCTTTACCCACCTTGCCCTCAATTGAAAAATAATGATCGGTTAGGTTGGCTGGTGGAATGTTAAAAATATCATAAAAGCCATGCGGCTTAAAAAAAACTACCAGGCTATCATATAAGGTGTTCTTTTTCAGGATCAGATCATAATTTCTTTTCGTTTGCAGGCCTAAAGTAACATGCACAGGGGTTTTCACGGGCTCAATATCCTTTTCCCTGATGTCTCTTATAAACCCACAATCGGCAAAATTAAAACTGAGCTTTATATCAGTTGATGGCATTAAATAAATGCACTCATCCTCGGGGACAAATGATTTAAAATGTGTGTAAAAATAGATATGATCCTCTAATAAACGCTCCGGTTTAGCGAGTTGATAAATTGGTCCCATAGTGTTTCAGTTAATATTATATACATATTAAAATAATATAACTCAAAATCAAACTAAGGGGGAGAAGGTTGATTTTAATTATTAAGAAGCTTGTTATCAGCTAAATAATTGATTTTGTAAAAATAACATTTATTTAAATATTCCCAATAGTGATAGAAAAATAAATTATGTCGCTTTTGTACTATTTTCTATAAGGTTAATATCCATAGTTTTAAAAAACCTAAAATGAAAACACATGATCGATACGGCATTAGATTTTATAAGCAAGCGGCTGAACGCTTTTTTGCGGGTAAAATACCAGGATCAATCCAACTCTACCGATTACATCCAGCTTAATAATATAGCATGGAACGACCAGTCTATAAGCCAGCCTACCACCAACAATGCTTTTATTACGCTGGTAAATATTGAGGAGGACAGGATCAGTAAATCGCCTGATAATTATATCCGTACAAACACCGGCATAGTATATCAAAACCCCACTGTATTCCTTAATTTATACGTGTTATTTGCCACTAACTTAAACTCTTACGAAGAATCGTTAACACGGTTGTCCTACATCATCCAGTTTTTTCAGTTCCAGAATGTTTTCACACCGCTTGATTCTCCGGGCTTGCCGCAAGGCATTGATAAATTAATATTTGATTTGAAAACGCTCTCTTTTCAGGACCTGAATAACCTGTGGGGAATCCTGGGCTCAAAATATTTACCATCGGTAGTATATATACTCCGGCTGGTTACTATCACCAGCGACTTTGATATGGGTAATGTGCCGTTGCTGCATGAAATAGTTGTTAACGATAAAACCCTGCAACAATGATTGATGTAAATTTTAAGTTATTATTTACGCTTCAAATATTACATAAGTATTATTTTACCGACCAGGTATGCAATGATTTCAGCATCACATCGGCGACAGCGACAAATACTGTAGCAAGTGGCCACCGGCTTGTGGTGAGGCAATATAATAACCAGTTGTATGTTGGAACACAGTTTATTAATACGCAACCACCGCCGCCGCCCAACCAGGATTTGCCCTTGGTACCAATAGAACAAGGCTTGCAAATGACCTTTTATATGTGGCTGAATAACCCGCTGTTCTTTAATTATACCAACCTGCCTTCATCTTATGATACTACTAAAATATATTATTTTACCAACAGAAATAATAATAATATCTCGGGGCTGAATTTTTTATCGGCCCCTAAAGTCAATTTACTATACAATAGCGCCAATAGCTATTTACCCGGCGATATAGCTGCCAACGGTGCTGGCATGATCTTCAGTGCAATAGCCCCCAGTAATTCGGGTAGCCCGCATGGTTTGGGTGATGCCGCTTTTTGGGTACAGGTTGATGATAATGCTTATGCGTCATCAGCAGATATTTTGCAATGGAGACTTTCAACATCAACTTATAATTTTCAGTCGGTGCAGACAAGCGCTGCTATTACGGTTAAAGGGTATGATTCGGTAACTAATGATTATACCCTTTCGGTACTATCAACCACGGTAACATTTAATAACCCGGTATTGTCGTTTCCGCTTAATCTAACCTCGCTCACGCCCGGCAAATACCTGCTTACTATAAATGCCGATCCGCCGCAGTGGATCTATATAAATGATGAATTGAATACTTCGCGGCCATTTGGGGTGATAGATATTTTTAACGAAGCCAGCCCAACATCAACCAACCTGGTTGATATTAACGGCTACATTTTATCGCCTGCTTACACTATCTACTTTATGAACCGGGCCACTAAATGGAAATACATTATCAGCAGTGGTAACAGCTACAAAATAACCGATGGCGCGCATGTTTACACATTTACCACAGTAGCGAGTACGGCAACATCAGCAACACCTATACCATTAAGCAATCAGCCATTGGATATGAATGTGAACATTAACAACATCCCTATAGCCGTACCCAGCGCCGACCCGCAAAGGCTGGCCACTGTGGGAGATAGCTATGTGTACTCAGAAATATATTTAAATTATTAAAATCAAAAACATATGTCACAAATAAACGAAAGCGCTATTCAAACCCCCGGGGTTTATGTAAATGAGATTCCATCATTTCCGCCATCAATCGCGCAGGT
>JAMFSA010000258.1 GCA_026225055.1 Mucilaginibacter xinganensis
GACATTATTATGATGCGCAATCTATTATTTTAGTTACCATTCAAAGAATTTTTATTTACAAAAACATTTACAAATGCGTTTTTTGACAATGTTTCAATAAGTTATATATTTTCGAGTATAAATACTTTAAATAGTTTAACCTGTAACGCATTATTTTTCCCATTTGCGCCAAATGTGGAATAACTTATACAGCAGTATGACATTAAGGCATAAACACTACTGCCATAATAAGTACCCCTATATTATATATACGTAACAAACAAGCGAAATGATTTACTAAGTGCGAAATATTTATTCAGGATTAACTGAATATATAGATATCTGTTAATTATCCATCTCTCCCGTATAATTAATTTAAAGCTTTACCCGTTGTAAATTATCTATATTAATAGATATTTGCCTTTACAAAACATTAGTAATGGCAGACGAGAAGATCATATTTTCAATGGCCGGGGTTAGCAAGATCTATCCCCCGCAAAAAACAGTATTAAAGAATATTTACCTGTCGTTTTTTTATGGTGCCAAAATTGGCGTTATAGGTTTAAATGGCTCCGGTAAATCATCGCTGTTAAAAATAATAGCAGGCATTGATAAAACCAACATAGGCGAAGTAGTTTTCTCGCCCGGATATACTGTTGGCTACTTAAGCCAGGAGCCTGAACTCGACCCCAACAAAACCGTACGTGAAGTGGTTGAAGAAGGCGTAAGCGAAACAACTGCTTTGTTAAAGGAATACGAGGAGATCAACGAAAAATTTGGTTTGGAGGAGTATTACAGCGATGCCGATAAAATGGATAAGCTGATGGCGCGCCAAGGCGAATTACAGGATAAGATTGATGCTGTAAATGCATGGGAGTTGGATACCAAACTGGAGCGCGCCATGGATGCGCTGCGCTGCCCTGAACCTGATACTAAAATAGCCGTACTTTCAGGTGGTGAGCGTCGCAGAGTAGCATTATGCCGTTTATTGCTGAAAGAACCGGATGTTTTATTGCTGGATGAGCCTACCAACCACTTAGATGCTGAATCTATCGATTGGCTGGAACAGCACCTTAAACAATATAAAGGAACCGTTATAGCCGTAACCCACGACCGCTACTTCCTGGATAATGTTGCAGGATGGATATTGGAGCTCGACCGTGGCGAAGGTATCCCATGGAAGGGTAATTACTCCTCATGGCTGGATCAGAAAGCGAAACGCCTTGCACAGGAAGACAAAACTGAAAGTAAACGCCAAAAAGCCCTTGAACGTGAATTGGAATGGGTACGCATGGGTCCGAAGGGTCGCCACACCAAATCAAAGGCGCGTTTATCCAACTATGATAAATTAGCATCGGAGGAAACTAAAGACAGGGAAGAAAAACTGGAGCTGTTCATTCCACCGGGCCCGCGTTTAGGTAATATAGTGATAGAGGCTAACGGCGTAAGCAAATCATATGGTGATAAGTTATTATTTGATAACCTGAGCTTCAGCTTGCCACCGGCAGGTATAGTAGGCATTATCGGCCCCAATGGTGCAGGTAAAACTACATTGTTCCGCCTCATTACCGGGCAGGATCAGCCGGATACAGGCACTTTCCGTGTGGGCGATACCGTAGCATTAGGGTATGTAGACCAGATGCATGATGACCTTGACCCTAACAAATCTGTTTGGGAAAATGTTACCGGCGGTTTGGAAACCATTATGGTAGGCAACCGCCCGCTGAACTCACGTGCTTATGTATCCCGCTTTAACTTTAACGGTGCAGATCAGCAAAAGAAAGTTGGTGTACTATCGGGTGGTGAGCGTAACCGGGTGCATTTATCTATTACACTAAAAAAAGGCTCGAACGTATTGTTACTGGATGAGCCCACCAATGATATTGATGTAAACACGCTCCGTGCGCTGGAAGAAGCACTGGAAAACTTCGGTGGCTGCGCGGTGGTGATCAGTCACGACAGGTGGTTCCTTGACCGCATTTGTACGCATATCTTGGCCTTTGAAGGTAACTCACAGGTTTATTTCTCCGAGGGGAATTATTCGGATTACGAGGAGAACAGGAAGAAACGATTAGGGGATATTGCGCCGAAGAGAATAAAGTATAAGAAGTTGACGGTATAAGTTTAGCTTCTGATTTTATAACGAATTTATAAAGCAAATGCCACTCCTATTGAGTGGCATTTTTATTTATAATACTATATTGCATTAACCTAAAGTTTTATAATGACTAACACCTATACTCAAATTCACATTCAATGCGTGATGGCGGTAAAATTCCGCGACGCACTTATTGAATTGGCATGGAAAGATAAATTACATAAATATATTACGGGTATTGTTCAAAACCACGGACATAAAGTGATAGCCATTAATAGTATGCCTGATCATTTGCATATGTTTTTTGGCTTCAGGCCTACACAATCGCTTGCTGATTTGATGAGAATTGTAAAAGGTGAATCGTCGGAATGGGTAAATAATCAGGGATTTGCCCATTCAACATTCAGATGGCAGGAAGGTTATGGCGCATTTTCCTATTCAAGATCTCAAGTGCAGGCTGTCACCAATTATATAATGAACCAGGAAGAGCATCACAGAAAAAGAACATCTGCAGAAGAATATGAGGGGTTTTTAAAGCATTTTGAGGTTGAATATGATGAGCGGTATGTATTTAAATTGCCCGAATAATAGCTTGAAGTAGAAGTATTGCCCCTACGGGGCAAAAGGATATTTGTTTATATTTATTTCTACCAACATTTAATCCCTACGGGATTTCAAAAGAAATCAGCTCGTTGAAGCTAATATTGGTAGAAATAATAGTAAGCGACATTAATTATATTTTTTCCACCAACATTTAGCTCCTACGGGATTTTATTCAGGCTTAAGTAAGCTCCGTAGGAGCTAAATGTTGGTAGAAAATAAATAGTAAAATAATTTCGTGCCGTAGGTACGAAACACCGCTTGCTTCACACAACGCAATTACTCCCAAACATCATTAATCACCCCCGCGCTTTGTTTATCGTCAGCAGGCAACTTAAACATGGCCTCTATAGTATGCAGCACATTATAATGCGTGATATGCTCGCTGTATTTTCCGGTTTTAACATGCGCCCCATAAAAAATGGTAGGAATTTGATTGGCGGATGTACGACTGTCATCCTCGTCAAAAGTTACTATGAGCAGGCTGTCATGCGTTTTGGCCCATTCAGCGTATTTGGCAATATTTGCCTTTAACCATTTATCACCGCGCTGTATAGCTGCGGCACCGCCCGGCGCGCCTATGTTGTGCATATCGTTGTCCATATCGGGGATCACAAAAGCCAGGGTAGGCAATTTGTTATAGTCGGACGGGAAAGCCGTCATGGGCTGACTAAGCGATGCCGGGAAATTATTAGGGCCTTTCCCCTGCCAGTTTACCCATGGGCAATGCTTGCGCCCATAAAGCGCCTGCCCGGTTAGCGTGCTGGTTTTATAATAGCAAGGCAAAAACCCAACAGACGGCATAGTTTGTGCAAAGCCTTTAAAGGTAAACCCTTTGTTGATCAGCGCTGCCCCGAGGTTTGGAGTAGTAAATATTTTACCTTCAAGGCATTCATCAGCTACCACGCCCTGCAGGCCACCTGAAAACAACGCGATGTAATTTGCCTGACTGGGATGCGTTACTCCATGCGAATCGGTAAACAAAGCACCATGCTCCGACAGCCAGCTGATATATGGCGAGTTAGGTGAGCCGATAAGCGCGTCATAATTATGGTTTTCTTCAACCACAACAATCACATGCTTATACGTTGGGATTGCCGGTGCGGGTTTATAATTCACAAAAGACAAACATGCCAATGCGGCTAAAGCCGGCAATGATAAAAGGTATTTCATTTTTAATAGATAGTTGTAAAACGCAATAATAAACCATTTGAACATGATTTATTATTGCTGTATTAATATTGTTACTACCAACATTTGGCTCCTACGGAGCTGATCCGGGTCGCTAAGTTTAATCCTGTAGGGATCGAATGTTGGTAGAAAAATGCATTAACGGATATCCTCGTGCCGTAGGTACGAAACTAATCCCCTACCAAACTTTAACCCTCGTGCTATCCGGCCGGTACATTTTATTGCCCGGTTTCACATTAAATGCTTTGTAGAACGATGGCATGTTTGACATTGGGCCATTGGTGCGATACATTGGCGGCGAATGAGGATTAGTATTGATGTCCATTCTTACCGCCTCATCGCTCTTCTTCATCCGCCATACTTGCGCCAACGACAGGAAGAAACGCTGATCCGGCGTAAAGCCATCAATCTTTGTATCACTTTTACCTTCGGGCGTTCTTTTAAAGGCTTCGTAGGCAATGGCCATACCGCCATTATCTGCCAGGTTTTCACCTTGGGTAAGGTCGCCTTTTACATGCACGTTGTTCAACACAGTATACCCGTTGTACTGATTTATCAATACCTGTACGCGTTGTTTAAATTTAGCTGCATCTTCGGGTGTCCACCAGTCTTTCAGATTGCCGTCCTTATCATATTGGCGTCCCTGATCGTCAAAACTATGCGTCATTTCGTGGCCTATTACCACGCCAATAGCGCCGTAGTTAATGGCATCATCGGCATCCTTATCAAAAAACGGGAACTGCAATATCCCCGCAGGGAATACAATCTCGTTACTATACGGATTGTTATAGGCATCAACTGTAGATGGTGTCATCCCCCACTCGGTTTTATCAACCGGCTTGTTTATCTTCTTTAGCTCATCATTATAATTGTGTTTTGAGATAGATTGCATGTTTTTGTAATAAGCATCCTTAACAATGCTTACATCGTCATAATTTTTCCATTTATCCGGGTAACCTATTTTCTTGGTGAATTTTGCCAGTTTTTCAAGCGCTTTTTGTTTGGTCGCAGGGCTCATCCAGTCGAGTTTCTCAATACGCTCTTTGTAAACAGCCTGCAGGTTATTTACCAGGTCGAGCATGCGCTTTTTAGCATCAGGCGGGAAATATTTGGCTACATATAATTGACCCAGCAGTTCGCCCAAACCGTTATCTATCACCTCGACCATATCGCGCCAGCGCTCTTTCTGTTGTTTCTGCCCGTTCAACACCTTCCCATAAAACTCAAAATGCGCATCTCGGAATGGTTTGCTTAATAACGATGATGATGCATCAAGGGTCATAAAATCAAGTTTGTCCTTCCAAACGCTGATAGGTTGTGTTTTCAGCAGGTTATTTAGCGCGATATAATATTTAGGCTGTCCAACCAATATACTATCGGTATGAATGTTCATCAGCGATAGCACATGTTCAAAATCAATATTAGGAATCTGCTTCGCGAAATCTTTTACTGCAAACTTATTGTAGTTCTTTTGCGGGTCGCGCAGTTCGGTAGGTGTTAAGTGTGATTGGGCTATGGCAGTTTCCAGCTTTAGTATATCGGCGGCCTTTTTTGCTGCTGTCGATGCATCAACGCCTGTTAAGGTAAACAGTTTGGTAATGTAGGTAACATAAGCAGCACGTATTTTTACTGATGACGAATCGGTATTGAAATAATAATCCCGTTCTGGCAGCTCAAGGCCGGTTTGATCAAAGTGGGCCACATTTATTTTGCTGTTCTTATCATCCGGGGCAGTATAGAATCCAAACAGATACCCATCGCCGTCATTAAATGAACTTGCCGAAAGGTCTATCAACTGTTTATAATCTTTTATTGCATCTATTTTGGCCAGTAACGGCTTAATGGGTTCATAGCCTAACTTATCAATGGCTGTTGTATCCATACCGCTCAGGTACAGGTCGCCCACCTTTTGCTCTTTGCTGTCTTTAGGGTTATCTTGTTTGGATACATCCTCCAGTATCTGGTGCAATTGCTTGCGGTTCTCCACCGTCATGCTGTACATGCCACCCCAGCCGGTTTCCGATGGTGGTATCTTAGTGTTCTTTAGCCAGGTGCCATTGGCGTATAAGAAAAGGTTATCAGCAGGATTTACGGTGGTATCCATCCCCGATTTATCAAAAAATACGGTGCGTTTTGGCACTTCGGATGATTGATCTTTAGGCTGATGGTTGCAGGCTGTAAGTATCAATAACGGCAAGGCTGCTGATACCCATTTTATTGTTTTCATGCTATTATAATTGAGGCAATTAAATAGAAAGCAAAGTACATAAATAGCTGCGATATGTTAACAATTGAACCAAAAATATCTTTTTGGAACTTTTTTTAGTATAACGTGTTGATTTTGTGTTAAATGTTAACAAATAAATGACACCCTTTTAACGTTAATATGAAAGCTTATAGCTTATTTTTATAAACCTGAAAATCAGGTTGTAACAAATTAACTTAAATCAATTTTTATGACCTGGAGAAAATTTAGTGGTGAGATCATCCAATTACCCATTATTGAAGAGGTTGAGCGGGCTATTGAAAGAGAAAGTTTACTCGGCAATAAGCTCAAAGTTTGTATCGGTACCGATTCTCAGGTAAAGGGGAATGTTACCGATTTTGCCACAGTTATTGTTTTTTTGCGCGAGGCCCGCGGCGGCTTTATGTTCATCCACCAGGAGCGTACCTCACAAAAAATGAGCATTAAAGAACGTATGCTTTCGGAAGTACAAAAATCAATAGACATTGCTTACAGACTTTGTGATCTGCTCGATCTGTACGATGTTGACCTGGAAGTACACGCCGACATTAATACTAACCCGATGTTTAAATCGAACCAGGCTTTGCACGAGGCTATGGGTTACATTTTAAGCATGGGCTTTGTATTTAAGGCCAAACCCGAAGCGTTTGCCAGCTCTTATTGCGCTAATAAAATAGTACAGTAAGCAGATTTAATTTTAGCCGATGTTTTCTATCTTGCGGAAAACATCGTTATGAAAAAAGTATTATTGCTTTTGCTGATAATTATTGCCCCTTTTTTAAGCCGGGCACAGCAACCTGACACCACTACCCACAATAAAGTAGGCGACACTGCCCCCAACTTTACCTTCCATCCTGACAAAGACAAAACAGCCAGTTTAGCCGATTATAAAGGCAAAATTATTGTCATAGATTTTTGGGCTACCTGGTGCCCACCATGTCGCACGGAACTGCCGCGAGTGCAAAAAGAAATATGGGAGAAATATAAAGGCAACCCCAAGTTCGCGCTTTTTGCCTTCGACCGTGGTGAGGATTGGGATAAAACCCTGCCTTTTAAGGATAAAAATAAATACACCTTCCCGATGATACCGGACCCGGATAAAAAGATCTATAATCTTTATGCCACACAGTATATTCCACGCACTATTGTTGTTGATGAGGATGGAAAGATTATTTATCAATCCATAGGTTATGATGAAAAGGATTTTAAAGAGCTGATGACCTTATTGGAAGCGAAATTAAAATAATCAGGATCGCCTGTAACTTTCTTCGACTCATTTTAAACACAATGGAAACAATAACGATCAGAACTGCCACTATAAAAGATCTTGACACCCTGCTGCGATTTGAGCAGGGTGTTATTAAAGCTGAACGCCCTTTTGATGTTACTATAAAAGACGGGCACGTTAATTATTATGATATTGTACACCTGATAGAAGCGCCGCATATTGAAATTGTAGTGGCTGAATCTGGCGATGAAATTATTGGCTGTGGTTATGCCCGTATTGAAGATGGGCGCATCTATTTAAAACACAAGCAGCATGCTTATTTAGGTTTTATGTATGTCGACCCGGCGCATCGTGGTAAAGGGGTAAATAAACTGGTTATCGATGCCCTGACAAAATGGGCCATCAGTCAGAATATGACTGAATTGCTTTTAGATGTGTATGATGAAAATACCCCTGCCGTTCGCGCTTATGAAAAGGTTGGATTTGCTAAACATCTGGTGCAAATGCGTAAGGGTGTTTAAACTGATTGTTTTACGGCATTAAATAAAACAATAAGCAGTTTCTCTGCTTATACTAAAGTGAAGACATACCATAAGAAATTTGAGCAGTACCTACCTATTCCATTAGCCGAAGCCTGGAATTTCTTTTCATCACCGGTTAATCTGTCAAAGATAACTCCGCCACAAATGAAGTTTGTGGTAACATCCGACTATGATGAAAATACCAAAATGTATCCTGGTATGATCATCACTTACAAGATCACTCCCTTACTTGGCATAAAATTGAACTGGATGACCGAGATAACCCATGTAAAGGAAAACGAATATTTTGTAGATGAGCAACGCTTCGGGCCCTACGCCTTATGGCACCATCAGCATCACTTTAAGGAAGTAAAAGGCGGTGTATTAATGACCGACCTGCTGAACTATGCCGTTCCTTATGGTGTAATAGGCCAGTTTGCCAATAATATATTGGTTGAAAAACAGATCAAAAACATTTTCGCCTATCGCACGCAGGAGGTTATTAAACTATTCGGGCCATTTAAGGTTAGAGAGTAGTGAAGAGTTGATTGAGAGAGTGGTGAATAGTTGTTTAAGTTCTCTTTTAAAGAGTAGTTGATTAGGTTAAGCTGCAAAAACCACTCACCTAATCAACCCAATAAACCACTCACCCTATTTCGGATGATAATTCGAATCACTTAATATCTTTTGTGCATCTGCATTGGCCATGAGTTGTGGCAGGGTAATTTCGGGGTGCTTATCCATGTATTTTCTTACAATTTGCCAGCCTGTCCATATACCCAGTTTAGGTGCCGATTCATTCTTTTCACCCAAGCCCGGGGTGAACGGGGCTACGGTTAAAAACATCTGGATTTTATGATAATCAGTTTCGTACAATAAATTCTGGTCTAAAAAATAGGCCCAAATGTTACCTTCAAACCCTGTACACCATTTCAGTTGCTTATCGGTGTATTGTATTTTTACTGAATCAGGCACATCAGGTAAAACCTGATCCATCATATACATGATCTTGCCATTATATATCATTTTGGCAAGCAGTGTGCCATTATCATCATTCTCGGGGAACATATCCTCACGTATTACGCCTTCAACAACGCGCGGTGCTATATTATCCGGTGTAAAATTGCGCGATAGGTAATGCGGATAAGCTGTAGTTAGAGCAGGATAAAACCGCGAGTTCGCACCCAGAAAAAGATCCAAACCAACTGCAAAATAACCATCTCCAATTGCTGTTGGTGTTTCAAAACCCGAGAAATAGGCATATACTTTCGGCAGCTTCTCTTTCGGAAAATAATATTTTATGCGCCTGAAGGCATCTGTTAAGGCAGCATTTTGCGCATCTAAATTCGGATATACCGAATCTATATCATGCTTCAAATCCTGATAGGGCTTGCCTTTAAATACATCGCGCAGGGTTTGAAAATAAGCAGTATCCGTTATTTTACCGGCCTGTAATATCTGCTCCACAAAATCCTTGTAAAACATGCCGTATTTATTGATCATGAAAAGCGACTGCTGTTTCATGGGCTTTACTTCCAAACCATTTAAATCCTTATCGAAACGCTCAATGGTTACATTAACGTTTATATTGCTTACATCAACTTTTTTATGACGGTTACAAGACGCAAGTAGCAAGCCGATTGAAAAAATTAGGTAAATTTGTTTTTTAATGTTTGGAGTAGCGATCATTTTTATACTTTGAGCAAAATTAAGTTTTTTCTTCACTATCTATTCATACAATGAAAATTGCATTAGCGCAGCTAAATTATCATATAGGTAATTTTGAATCGAACACCGCCAAAATTATCGACAATATCAATAAAGCAAAGCAAAATGGCGCCGACCTGGTAGTATTTGCCGAGTTATGTGTTTGCGGGTACCCCTCACGTGATTTTTTGGAGTTTGATGAGTTTATCGACCTATGCGATCAGTCGGCCCAAAAAATAGCGGCGGCTTGTACCGATATGGCTTGCATTATTGGTATACCTACGCCAAACAATGATTCCGAAGGTAAAGACCTGTGGAACTCCGCCTATTTTATTGAGAATGGCGAGATAAAGGCGAAGGTTAACAAAGCCCTGCTGCCTAACTATGATATTTTTGATGAGTACCGTTACTTTGAACCATCAACACAATTTAGCTGTATTGATTTTAAGGGTCACCGCATAGCATTAACCATCTGCGAAGATCTGTGGAATAATATAGAGAACCCGCTGTATATTACCCGGCCAATGGATATCCTCATTGAGCAGCAGCCCGATGTAATGATAAACATTGCCGCTTCGCCATTTGCTGTAAAGCACGATGACGAGCGTATTGATATTTTGCGTGATAATGCCAGCAGGTATAATTTGCCCTTATTTTATGTAAACCAGATCGGCGCGCAAACAGAGCTTATTTTTGATGGTGGATCATTGGTATTTGATAACACCGGCAAGCTGGTTGATGAGCTGCCTTATTTTGAAGAAAGCCTGGCCTATTATACTTTAGAAAAAGATGCCGGTATTACCCTGCACCAACCTGCAACCTTAAAAGCAGTACGCCCGGCAGATATTGAGCAGATACATCAAGCGGTTGTATTAGGCATTAAAGATTATTTTTATAAATCAGGATTTAGTCGCGCTATATTGGGCTTGTCAGGTGGGATCGATTCTGCCGTGGTATGCGCTTTGGCGGCTGAAGCATTGGGCGCTGAAAACGTTATGGCCGTGTTATTGCCATCACGTTTCTCATCAGACCATTCCCTGAAAGACGCGGAAGATCTGGTAGAAAACCTAAGTTGCAAACACGAGGTAATCGCTATAAAAGATGTTACCGAAGCGTTTGAAACAGCTTTATCGCCGCAGTTCCAGAATCTGCCGTTTAATATTGCTGAGGAAAATATTCAATCGCGCAGCAGGGCCATATTACTGATGGCTATGTGTAATAAGTTTGGCTACATCTTACTCAACACCTCCAACAAAAGCGAGGCAGCGGTTGGCTACGGCACTTTATATGGCGATATGTGCGGCGGGATCTCGGTAATTGGCGATGTTTATAAAACACAGGTGTTTGAACTGGCACGCTACATTAACCGCGAGCGTGAGATCATCCCTGAAAACTCTATCATCAAACCACCATCGGCCGAATTGAGGCCTGATCAAAAAGACAGCGATTCACTGCCCGAATATGATATTTTGGATAAGATCATAGCTGAATATGTAGAGAACCGCCGTTCATCAGGAGATATTATAAAAATGGGGTACGATGAGCAAACTGTTCGCCGCACCATTAAGTTGATTAATTTGGCTGAACATAAAAGGTATCAAACACCCCCTATTTTAAGGGTATCGTCAAAAGCTTTTGGTATGGGGCGAAGGATGCCTATTGTTGGGAAGTATTTGTCGTAGACATAATCCGATATCTCCTCTCATGTCATTGCGAGGAGGTACGACGAAGCAAGCTCGTCGCGTTGATATACTAGCGACGAGATTCACCTAATTATATGATTTAATCATACCAACCTTCCGTCAAATCACTCCATGATGGATTATCGGCTATGATCAGATCTATTTTCTTCTTTCTTGAACCTGCTTTCAGTTGTTTTTCTTTTGCGATGGCATCGTCGATCTATTGAAATCGTTCAAAATAAACCAACTTATTACATTCATATTTTGCAGTAAAACCCTTATGCACCTTTAGTTTATGTTGCCATATTCTATCCTTTAAATCACTTGTTACGCCAACGTATAAGACTGTATTTGATTTATTTGTGATTATATAGACATAGTATTGCTGGAGTTCCATTATATAAAACTTCGCTAAACATTAATGTGGCAACAAGCGACGAGGTTGCTTCGTCGTTCCTCCTCGCAATGACATATGGGGGGGATGCGTTATATCTTACCCCTGGTAAACAAACTTATACCCTATTCCCCTAACCGTTTGCAGGTATTGTGGTGAATCAGCATTGGTTTCAATCTTTTTGCGGAGACGAACGATGTGCATATCAAGGGTGCGGGTGTTTACATCGGCATTGTAGCCCCAAACTTCCATCATCAGCTCTTCACGGTTTATTACCTTGTTCTGGTTTTTCAGGAAGTATAACAGGATTCTGTTCTCCAGTATGGTAAGCTCAATTTTGCGACCATCTTTTATCAGCAAGTGGGTATTTGGCAAATGCTCCATATTGGCAAAGCGGTACGATTCAGATTTTTCACTATTTAGCGAAAATTTAATCTTATTATCGATCATCGCCACCAACACATCCATGTTGAAAGGCTTGATGATATAATCAGATACCCCGAAGTTATAAGCCTCAATTTTATCTACATCCTGGCCTTTGGCGGTCATCATGATAATGAGCTTATCAAAACCCTTGGCACGTACATTTGTGCAAACCTCTGAACCTTGTTTGCCGGGCATCATCCAGTCGAGCAATACAATGTCGGGATGTTCAGTTAGTATGATGGTTTCGGCTTCGTCACCATTACTGGCTTCCAGTACTTTGTACCCTTCTGATTGCATACGCTCTGCAACTAAAAAACGCAGGTTTTCATCATCTTCAGCCAGCGCGATCTTTATTTCTCTGTTCATATACTTTAATTATCATTTGGCAGCGTAACAATAAACTCCGATCCCTGATCGATCTTGCTGTTTACCGTTATCTCCCCGTCCATAAAATTAACTAACTCTTTACAAAATGCCAAACCAAGGCCAACGCTTCCGTTTTGGTTATATTGGTTCTCTATCCTGTAAAATTTATTAAATATATTGTTTAATTCGCTCTTTGGTATACCTATTCCCTTATCGGCAAATGAAAATACAATACCCTTTTTAGTACCTGTAATAGTCACGTGTAATTCTTTTTTCTGCGGATGCGAATACTTGTAGGCATTCTCTATCAGGTTCTGAAATATGCTACCTAATAACACCGGATCAGAGAAAATAGTATCCACATTGTTTATTTTGGCATCCAGCTTAAAATCAGCATACTTCATCTTAAAGCTTTCAATATACCGTTTAACAAACTCCCTTATATCTATTTCCTCTTTTTTTATGTTGATAGATTTATTCTCCAACTGCGTAAACGACAATAGCTTAGTCATTAGGTCATTCAGCTTATCGGCTTCCTCATCCAAAATTTTGCCATAGTGTTTAAGCTGTCTTTCAGATAACTCGCCCCCTCCCCTTAAGTTTGACCCTGCAATTTTTATTACACTTACCGGGGTTTTAAACTCGTGGGTAAAGTTGTTAATAAAATCATATTGCAGTTTAAACAAGCGCAGGTTGATCTTCAAATTGCGATAAATGAGGTAACCTATCAGCATTAAAAAAAGATAGATCAGTATGATTGTACCGCCAATGGGCATAAAACGGCGGTTACTTTCGGCAGTAAGGTAGCCATTAGCCGATTTAAAATACAGTTTATAATTAGAGAACGCGCCCGGGAAGGCTACCTCGGTAGTTATATTATCTCCGGGGGCATTATCGAGCGGGTAGTACACAACCGGTTTAATGGAGATGCTCTGGTATAATTCCCTATGCGAGTTTTTCACCTTCAACATATAGGGATCGAGCAAAAAGGTCATCATGTTTTGCTTATAGGCCACACCCGGTTGGATATGCTGCTGCAGGTCGCGATAGATCTTCACATCTTCGCGGCGCAGAATGTTCATGTAACTTATTTTATCGGGCTTAACATCATAAAATGTTTTGAAGATCTCGTCGGGTGTGGATCCGCGGGTTGTATCAGAATTGGCTATATAATCATTCAGCTTAGTAGCCATATCCCTGAAATCTTCATTATAAATATCATTTGTGCGCGGGGTGCCAACTACCTCGCCGTTCCTGATCCGGTATTCATAAACTGACTTTATGGCTATATCAAGGTTATTGCCATCCTTTACCTGTACCGGCTTACTGCCGATTGCTATCTCATAAAAACTAACTTTTTTAACAAAATGATAGGCGTGGAAAACCGATGTGGAATAATTGGCTGCCGACGCAGAGGTAAGATAGCCCTGGTACAGGGTTATTTCGGGTATCTTATTCAGGAAGAAATCATTGTATGGTTTGATGGTTTCATCCAGTACATCAATTTTTTTTGATGCAAACTCATTCTCAACATATTTTGAGGTAAGGTTGTATGATATCATCAGCGCTATTACCAGCGTTACCGATATCAGCACCATAAATACGATGATTAACGAAAAATTTTTGCGGTATACACCTTTATGTAATTTCATGACAACATGAGGATCATTGTTTAACCCGCATATTATTATCCAGGAATTTCTCTATTTCGCTGTACATCTGCATCCGGTTGTGCTCGCTTCTGAATACGGCCCGCTCATTATCCTTTAAAAAATAATATACCGGCACGTTTTGCTTACGTAATTCTATAACAAACTGATTTAACTCGCTAATGTTTGCACGCGGGTCCTTGGCCCCCTGGAAGATAAGCAATGGAACCTTTATTTTATCGGTATGGAACACCGGCGATATGGCTCGCAGCTGATCGGCATCTGTTTCGGGGTTGCCTACCATTTCATACATCATTTGTAACGATGGCCTAAAGTATGGCGGCGCATCTTTAATGTAGGTAAAAAAGTTAATAAGCCCATACTGCACTATTGCGCAATTGTACAAACCCGGATGGAACGACACCCCATATAATGCCGAAAAGCCACCAAATCCACCACCGAATATGGCAATCTTTTTAGGGTCGGCGGTTTTGTTTTTGATGAGCCAGTTTACACCGTCAGTAATGTCCTGCTGTATTTTACCGCCCACCTGCTTAAAGCCCGCGCTATGGAAAGCCTTTCCGTAGCCGGTTGAGCCACGGTAATTAACCTGGAATACTGCATATCCCCTGTTAGCCAAAAACTGTACCTCTGGGTTATACCCCCATGAATTACGGCTCATAGGTCCGTATGGCCAGTCGTGCGGCATTACTACTACAGGCAGGTTTGTTGTATCGCCACCCTTTGGTATTGTAAGGTACCCGTTAATAAGTGTGCCATCACTCGCCTTATAAGAAATGGGCTGCATAGCGCATAAATCATCACATTTTAAACTGGGATTTATATCGCCCAGCTTTGTTAGTTTATTGGTACTAATATCATGCAGATAAAAAGAGCCAGGGCAGCGATCAGTATAAACGCCAATAATAAATTTATTTTCAGCGCTATCCCTATCAATTACCCGTATCTGGTCGCCCTTAAATTGTGCTTTTAAAGTATTATAAATTCGTTCGCCTGTCGTATCAAAAAAATGTATTTGCGGGCGGTCTTCCTCCCATGATGCAAACTCAAGGCGGTGTTTATTTTTCGAGTATTCAACATTTACTATGTCTGCGTTATCATTAGCATATACAACCTTTTCTTCCTTACCGTCTTCCGCATTTATTTCCACCAGCGCGGTTTTATCGCGGTTAATGTTCGATAGCGCATAAAAATAATTCTTATCACCGGTAAACGCTATTGGCATAACGTGATCCTTAAAGTTGTTTACGATGATCTTTTTAAACGGTGCATTATCATTTGGCCTATAGAGAATAGTTTCATCAACACCATCTGACGCTTTAACAAGGCGTATCTTACCATTCTGATCGGGAAACCACTCCGTTAAATTACCGGGATTGATCAGGTATGGTTTAAGCTCCCCTGTTTTAATATTCAATTTATAAATATCAAAAAAACTCGGGTTACGTTTGTTCATGCCGATGGTAATGATATCCGGTTCCATGCGGCTGCGGCTCAGGATACGGATTTTTACTTTACTTTCAGAGAGGATGGGCCTTACCTTTAAAGTGACCAGATCAAGCGCGAAAAGTTTGAATTCATCCGCGGTAACTATATCCTGACTAAAAATGATCTGGTTATCAAAGGTCCAGAAATAATCACGTACCGAATAACCCTCAAACCCGGTGGCCATTTGTTCTTTACCATCAGCCAGCGATTGTATAAAAAGATTTTGCCTTTCTTTATATGGCTTAAAGTAAGAAACGTATTTGCCATCGGGCGATATTTTAAAAAAGCTCTTTTGCGGTGTCTTAAAAAAATCACTTATAGGTATCTCAGCCGGCTTATTCCTTAAGCAGGAAGACAAACCGGTAGCTATACCCAGTATTAAAAATAATATTTTGATCTCTTTTAACATTTTCAAATCCACCTCAATATCTTAATCAGGTCAAATTATACAAATTACATTAGCTAATATAATATGTCACTATAATTTTACCCATTAATCTGTGTTTAAATATTAACCCAACCTAAAGATTCCATTAATATAATTAACTATTTTTGAGTAGATGAAGTGGTTCAGCATAATTATTTTTATTGTTTTTATTGGCAATTTTTCAAAGGTATTCGCTCAAACCGATGATATGCAACTGGCGGCACAATATGCAGCCAATGGCGAGCAGCAAAAAGCGCTGGAGATCTACCAAAAACTCTACAAACAATCAAACGAAAATTACTTTGCACCCTATATTAAGTGCCTGTTGAGCCTTAAAAAATTCAGCGAGGCTGAAAGTGTTTCGCAAAAAATGATTCGTAAGCACCCTGATAACAGCGATTATGTGATTACCCTTGGTTCCATCTATAGTCAAAATGGCAATGCCGATAAGGCAAACCAGGTTTATGATGATCTGATCAAAAATCTGCCAGCCGACCAAATGACATTTACCAATGTTGCCAACCAGTTTTACCAAAACTCAAATATCGATTACTCTATAAAAGCATTGGAGCAGGGCCGTAAGGTATTAAAGAATGATAATCTATTCTCATTTGAACTGCTTACACTTTATCGCTATAAGGGTGATAAGGTGGCTTTAAGCGAGGAATATTTAAACTTTTTGCCAACAAACCCGGCTTATGTGGCTCAAGCTGAAAATATACTATCAGGTATTTATGAAGGTGAGGCCGACTACAACATGTTTAAAACCGCACTTTATAAACGGATACAAAAGAACCCCGACCAGCCTATTTACATAGATCTGTTGATATGGCAGTATTTGCAGCAAAAAGATTTTGACCAGGCGTTGAACCAGGCGCTTGCCTTAAACCGAAGGAATAATGACAATGGTAATAGCATTTTTGAACTGTGCCAAACACTGGTAAATAATGAGGCCTATGACGAAGCCATCAGGGGATACCAATACCTGATTGATAAAGGTAAAGAAGGCCAGTTTTATGTACCTGCAAAGGTGGAGCTGATCAATACTAAAGCGCTAAAGATCACATCCGGAAAATATACGCATGATGACCTTGTTGGGTTAGAAAAAGATTATCAGGATCTGCTCACAGAATTTGGCAAAGGCAGTAATACCGCTTTTGCCATGCACAAATTGGCTACACTACAGGCCTTTAAATTACATAAATGGGCCGATGCGCAAAAAATGCTGGAAGATGTGATAAACATACCGGGTGTACGGCCTGATCTGCTGGCAACCTGTAAGCTCGATCTGGGTGATATTTATTTAATTAATGGCAACCAATGGGATGCTATGCTTTTATATGGCCAGGTTGAGAAGGATTTCCCGAATACGGATATGGGGCAGGATGCCAAATTCAGGAATGCTAAACTTGGCTATTACACCGGCGACTTTGAATGGGCCAAAAGGCAGCTAAATGTTTTAAAAGCTGCTACCTCTCAACTGATAGCTAATGACGCATTAAATTTATCACTGCTGATAACTGATAATCTGGCAGCAGACAGTAGCGGCACGGCTTTAAAAGTTTATGCCCGTGCCGACCTGCTTATTTTTGCCGAAGAACCTGAAAGGGCAGTTAAAACATTGGATAGTATTGATACAAAATTTCCCAATAACGCGCTTACTGATGATATACTAATGGCCAAAGCACGGATCCTCATCCAGCAAAAAAACTATACCGATGCCATACCGTTACTGAAAAAGATAGTCGACACTCACCCCACCAACCTATGGGCCGATGATGCCGTTTTTATGCTGGGCGATATTTATGATAACCAGTTAGCTGATAAAGCACAGGCTAAAGTGTATTATCAAAAGATAATTACTGATTACCCGGGTAGTTTATGGATTAATGAGGCAAGGAAAAGGTTTAGAACGATTAGAGGAGATCAGCCGGCGAGTTGATCATTCTCTCCGTGCGTCAATTGCGAGGTACGAAGTACTCCCCAATTTTGCAAAGCCGCTTGTATGACGCTTACCTATCGCATGGTATCGCTTTTCGCTAAGAAGTCACTTTTTGTCTTGATACAAAAAGTAACCAAAAAAATCAAGTCAGTAGATTAGGCTTCTTTGCCGCACAGGGCCCTTGCTGCAAAGCAGGCAAAACCTGGGTTGGAAAAGTTTGCGGCCATATTGCGCGCACTGCCCTATGCGCTGCAAAAATTTCCTATGCCCTGCCACCACACAATGCCACCATTGTTTTGCCTGCTTTCGCCCGAAGCTGTTCTACTGACAGAGGAAGGAAAACAAACTTTACCATCATGTCATTGCGATCCGCTGATTAGCGGATCGGCAACCTCGTCGCTTGCATATTGAACGCGACGGGGTTGCTTCGTCGTTCCTCCTCGCAATGACATTTTAAGAATGAACCGTGATTAAAAGCGGGCAAATGCCCGACAAAAAGCGCGGGCCTGGGTGTTTTGCCTGTGGGCGGAAGGATCTTTTTGTCTTGATCTTTTGGTTACTTTTGGATCAAGCCAAAAGTAACTAAGGCTCCGCGCCTATGAGCGGCTTCGCGCGACGTTCACGCTAATATATTTGCTTTGGCTACATAGAGATTGCTTCGTACCTCGCAATGACGTGCGATGAAGGGACGGTGATGATAAAATTTGTACTTTTGCCCTTATGATAGTATACAACGAAACCATAATAGTTGAAGAAACCATTTACGATGAATGGCTGAGCTGGATGAAAGGGGTACATATCCCGGCGGTGATGGCTACGGGTTTATTTAAATCATATCAGATACTGAAGGTTATCGATTCACCAAACGAAGGCGTTACCAGTTGTGTGCAATATTATACTGAGAAGCTGGAACATATTAACAAATACTTCACCGAACATTTAAGCGGACTTAATGCCGTACATCAGCAGCGTTACGAGAACAAGTTTGTGATCTTTAATACGCTGATGGAATCAGTAGATTAGGCTAAAGGCAGAAAGCTTAAAGGTAAAAGGTGTTTTTTTTTAATTTACCCGCAGATCTTTAGGCATACGGCCGTGTAACAAAAACTCTGCTACCTTATCATTACCGTTATCGCGGGCTCTTTGGGCGGCGGCATTCCAGTCGTAAGTGCAATTTACCTGTTCTATATTAATATGGCCACCATCGACTTGTATAATGGCGTATTTTGCATATGGGGTCATTGATTCCATGGCAAAGCGGTATTCTGCATTACCCAAATAAGCAGGCAGACCCACACTTCCTGGATTCACAATGAGTTTCCCATTCGATAAATAGATCACCCTGTTTACATGCGAATGCCCGCAAAGGATTACCTTTTCTTTTATGTGCTTAGTCTTTTCAATCAGGTCCTCATCATTATAAACAAAAACGCCGTGCTCGGTTACTTTTTCCAACAGATATTCGTCATCACTTTCGGGTGTACCGTGACAAATAAATATCAGGTCATCAACTGTAGTGGTTTTGGGCAGATCTTTTAACCAGTTTATGGTTTCTGCGGATAATTCAGCCCTTACACGTTGCATGCCTTCCTTATCCTTATTTTCAACTATTTCCCTGTCGGTATTGCCGCTGATGCAGACCATTGGGATCTCTTTCAAAATCTCAGCAGTTTCAGCGGGCTCCAGCGCGCCGAAGAAGTAATCGCCCAGGTTAATGATAGTATCTATATTGCGAGTTTTTATATCCTGCAAAACGGCTTGTAAAGCGGTTGAGTTGCCGTGGATATCGGAGATGACGGCGTATTGTTTCATGATGATGATATTAAAACCCATGTCATTGCGAGGAGGAACGACGAAGCAACCTCGTCGCTCTTAGATATTCAAGCGACGAGGTTGCCACGCTATCGCTCGCAATGACATGGTATTTGTATAACAAAAAAGGCTCCCTATTGATGGGAGCCTTTTAATTATTTTGAAATCAGGTTATACAGTTCATCCAGTTTTGGTGAAAGTACAATCTCGATCCTTCTGTTCTTGGCACGAGCCTCTTCGGTGTTTGCCGGGTCGTTAGGCTGGAACTGGCTTTTGCCGGTAGCCGTTAAACGATGCGGATCAACATTTTCTATTTCGGTTAAGTAACGCGTTACCGATGTGGCCCGCAATACGCTCAGGTCCCAGTTATCTTTTATCTGGCCCAGGTTAATTACCTTTTTATCATCGGTATGGCCTTCAACGGCGATGTTAATCTCGGGCTGTTTATTCAATACCGCAGCTAATTGTTGCAATGCCGACTTACCTTTTTCATTGATCACTATACTACCTGACGGGAATAACAATTTATCTGCTAACGACACATATACCTTTCCATTCCTCACATCAACAGTTAAGCCGCTTTGCTGAAAACCCAACAACGCCTGCTGCAATTTATCCTTCAGCGCATTGGTAGCTTCATCTTGTTTATGCAGAATATCTTCTACTTGTTTTAAACGTGCTTCCCTGGCTTGCAGATCGCTTGATAGTTGGCTAACTTTAAATGAACTGGCATTGTAGTTATTACCCAATGCGGTATAGTTACTATCCAGTGTGTGGTATTTATCAGTTAATGCCTGGTACTTGGCCTTCAGTTCAGCTATTTCATGGTGCAGACGGGCGGTATCAGCCTGCAGGCCTGATACCTGGGTTTCTAAACTACCGGTACGGTTTTGCAGTGAATCGCGGTCGGCTAACATAGCCTTGTATTTTTTGGGTGACAGCATTACACACGAATGCAGCGTAGTAATAAGTATTGCGGCAAATAAGTAGTACTTAGTTTTCATTTTTATAATGTTGTTTTTATTTTAAGCGAGGGCATTTTTCAGGAAAACGGTTAGCGGGTGTAATTTGGTACAAAGCGCAGTCACATTTTTCAGCGTATCGGTTTTACTTAGATCTGCATCTTTAATTTTGTGCCATACGATGAAGCTTTTAAGCTTGAGTAAATCAATGTTTTCATTATCGGCATCATAGCCTTTAGGAACAGTCTTTAGCTTCTCCTGACTTCTGAAATCGCCAAAAATCTTAACAAATTCAGGCTCATCAATTATCTTTTTCAGGTCGGCGGCGTTATAGTCAATTTCCTGGCGGATGGCTTTCAGGTGATCATTCTCGGGCATCCAATAGCCACCGGCTATAAATGATTCTCCGGGTGTGATATGCAGGTAATATTCTACTCCACCATTTTTGAGGCCCATTGTTGGGATGCTTACACCAAAGTTATTTTTGTATGGAGTTTTATTTTTACTGAAACGGATATCGCGGTAAATACGCATCACGCACTTTTTGGGATCGAGCGCTTCATCAATTGACGGATCTACTTTGTGCATTTCGGCAATGAGGTTGCCTGCAAATTCGATCATATTCTCACGCGCTTTGTCGTAGTTTCCTTTATGTTCCTGGAACCACTCGCGGGTATTATTTTTAATAAGCTCTTTTAAAAAATCAAGCGTGGCCGGGTTTATCATCAGTATCTAAATATGGCTGGTAATGAACTTTGGGCGATAACCAATATAAAAGTATCACCCGTGAATACCTGAAATTAATAGGCGAAAGCGCGATACACGCTGCAAAAATAACCCCCAAATATAACCATGGCGAGGTGGTGTTTTGCGTTATTAAGTAAGTAGCCAACACAAAAAAGCCTATCTCGGCAACATTCAACGCATAGCTTACATACATTGCCGCATAAAAGTATCCCGGCTCAATTTCAAAGTGCATGTTACAATGCGGGCAGTTGATATGTATTTTGCTCGACTTAAAATTATACATCCCGCCGGTAAACATATCTCCCCTGCGGCAGCGCGGGCATTTAGCATGCAGCATTGCCCATGCTTTGGGTGTTTCGGGCATTGTTAAATATTAAAGCTGTGTTAGTTTAAGTTGAGGCGTTCGTTTGGCATATTGATCTCCACATTTTTGCGGCGATATTTTTTGTACCAAACAAAGCCTAATACCCCTACTGCTATATAAGGAGCAAACAGTAAATACATAATGCCATGGTTTAATCCATTAGCCTGCTTACCGCCATCCTGTTTGTTGCTTGCAACATTGGTTGAACATATGGAGCACTGCGCCTTTACAGGCTCACGGCTTAACAATAATAAACCAAATACAGTAATGAAAACAAATATCTTAAGGCCCTTAATCATGTTACAAATTTAGCTAATATTTACTTAGAAATGGTAGTACGGCGATATCATTAAATAAACAATAACCCCGGTAACGGTTACGTATAACCATATAGGGAATGTCCACCTTACCAGGCGTTTGTGTTTTTGCACCTGCATTTGCAGGCCACGGTAAAAACTCAATAGTACTAACGGTAAAACCGCGGCTGCCAGTATAATATGTGTTATTAATAATACGTAATAAAAATAGCGTGTGCTACCTGCTGCTGCTATTTCAGCCGGTGATAATACACCATCGCCGTTGATATCACCATAACGTGTTTCAGGTGCCAGCCAATGGAACAGGATGTATGATACCAGGAAAAGCGATGACAATATAAAAGCCAGAATATTAATGCGTTTATGCATGTTGATATTCAGCTTTTTGATATAGTACAATGATACAAGTAGCAATACACTACAAGTAGCGTTTAATATAGCGTTTAGCTTAGGTAAGAAAGGCATAAAGGCCGGCATTACCGCTGGCTTGGGTATAACTTTTAAACTCAGGATAAACACCACCACAAATACAAAAATGGATACCGCGGCTACAAATCGGAATATAAATTTATCAGTCATTTTTTTATAGTATCAAGATATTAGTATCAAGTATCAAGATCGCTTGTAGAGTTTTTCCTGACTCTTGCATCTTTATTCTTGACTCTATTTAATATAAAGCTTTATCCTTACTGCGCAATACTTCGGATACAAGCACTTTTATTTCGTTATCCAACCTTGTTACATCATCAGGGTCAGTACCGCTATAATAGCCCCTGATGCGTTTGGCCTGGTCAATCAGTATGATCTTATCGCTATAAATAAAATCATCATTGGTGACCTTTAGGGCATTTACCAGGAACCCATTGCGGGCAAGCGGGTAAATGACACTGGTATCGCCGGTTAAAAACAACCATTTGCCTGCAGGCGCGTTAAACTTTTCGGCATATTGCTTTAATACAGTTGTAGAGTCTCTTTGCGGGTCTACCGTTATCGATACAAAATCGATCATTTTATTTTTAGCATAACCATTTGCCAATACGCTGATGTTCTTATTCATCTCGGCACAAATGGTAGGGCAATGGGTATAAAAAAAGTTGACTGCAAAAATTTTGCCCTCAAATGTTTTAAATGATACCGGGTTGCCGTCCTGATCCTTTAAATTAAAATCGCTCAGGGTGTGGTATAACGTATCGGGGATATCCTTCCCTTTAAACTTGTGCGTTGTTTTGGCAAGCTGTTTAGGGCCGAAGAAAGGTAATGGTTGATACCTATTTTTACCCTGAACGGTTAGCAAATAATATAAAAATCCCGGCAGTGCTAATATTAGTGCCAGGATTATTATTTTTTTTAGAATGTTTGTTTTGCTCATTACATCCTCAGGGTAATCCAGTGGTGGCTTTCATTTGTAAGCACCAGGATCAAACCGATTATAAATATAACAGGGACAATGATTGAATATATAAGGCTTGCTTTTTCAAACTTAAGGTGCATAAAAAACGCAACGATATAAAAAGCTTTAAATAATGTTAAAACGATGTATATAGGGTTAGCTACATGCCCCGGAATTATTCCCTTAGGCACCAAAATAAGCGCTATAAAAAATTCAACACAAGTAATAGCTGTTAATATACCAGCCACTTTAAGTATTCTCTTTTTTGTCATTCCTTCATGCTCGCCATGTTCGGCATGAACTTCTGTAGTTTCTGTTGACATATAATTATGTGATTAAAGGATCAAACTAAATAAAAGAAGGTAAATACGAATACCCATACCAGATCTACAAAGTGCCAGTAAAGGCCAACTTTTTCAATCATCAGGTAGCTGCCACGTTTCTGGTAAGTACCTAATAAAACGTTAATAGTAATAATAATGTTTATAACAACACCTGTAAATACGTGAAAACCGTGGAAACCTGTGATAGTAAAGAACAGGTTAGCAAACTGATGTGCTGATGTTACCTGAGCTGAATAAGGTGTGCCTTTTGCAAAAAATTCCTGAAGAACCTCCTTGTTGGGGATGCTGCTCCACCAGAACCCTTCTCCGTGCAAGTGCGCCCATTCTAAAGCCTGGCAACCCAGGAACATAAAACCACCTATTACAGTAGCTATCATCCACCAAAGAACTTCTTTTTTGGCATTGCGATGTCCTGCCTCAACAGCAAGTACCATGGTAACAGAGCTTAGGATCAGGATAAAAGTCATGATACCTACGAATACCAATGGAGCGCCATGTTCGATCAGTCCGGGAACGGATTGGAAAACAAGTGATGCTTCTGGCCATGCATATGCGCTAAAACGTAGCGAACCGTAAGCTATTAGTAAAGAGGAAAATGTAAACGCATCTGATAACAGGAAAAACCACATCATCA
>JAMFSA010000259.1 GCA_026225055.1 Mucilaginibacter xinganensis
CGGCCGAAAAACTTACCGAACTAAATGAATTGGCATCACGGGTGATCCTGCCTTATGTTTTAATTGTTATTGTATTAGTAATATTAGCTGTACTGATCTACTTCTCGGGCCTGCCCGAAATTGATACCGATCACGAAGATGAAAACGTAGCTGCTGCAAACTCCGGTAAAACAAGCATATTTGAATTTCCGCACTTAATAATAGGTGTAATAGCTTTGTTTTTTTATGTAGGTGCTGAAGTTATAGCCGGCGACTCTATCATTAACTATGGCGTGGCGCATCATATCCCATTATCGCAGGCACGTTATTTGGCATCTGCAACATTATCCTTTATGGTTATTGGTTATTTCATCGGGATAGCTTTTATACCAAAATATATTACTCAGCAAAAAGCATTGGTTTACTCTGCAATACTTGGCGCGGTATTAACTGTTTTAGCCATATTCGCCCCAAAATATGTTTCAATAGCTTGTATAGCACTTTTAGGCTTAGCTAACTCATTAATGTGGCCAGCAATATGGCCATTAGCTTTGTCAGGACTTGGCAGATTTACCAAAATTGGCTCATCTTTATTAGTAATGGGCATTGCCGGTGCAGCCGTATTCCCACCATTATATGGTTTACTGGTTGACGCAACAAAAAAGAGCCATGGCCTTGAAACTGCTGCTCAGGTTTCTTATTGGATATTAGTTCCTATCTACCTGTTCATCCTTTATTTTGCCGCTTTTGGGTATAAAAAGGGTAAGCATGTGGTAGCGGTCTGAACCAGGATTTTTCACCTATTATTTATTTTTTCAAAGGTGTTCAAGAAGGCTACGCCGTTTTTTAGATTAAAGGGATTTTCAGGATATGAGAATCCCTTTTTATTTTGATTCCTTTCTGCTGGTTAGTAACAGGCCAAATTCTTCTGCATGATATTTTTCCATGGACTTATGGTGTATTTTGTGCGCCCTGCGAATTTTCAGAAGGTATTTATTATTGGTTTTGAAGGACTTGAAACGGTTGTGTATAAACCAATCGTGGAATATAAAATAGATAGTACCATACAGGCTGATCCCTGCTCCCATCCAGAAACGGTAATCGAGTGTGATATGCCCCAGCCACATTAGCCATAAGGCTATCGATGCGAACAGGATACTGAAGAGATCATTCAGCTCAAACCAGCCCTGCTTATGCAAGTGATGTGTTTTATGGATGAACCACAAAGGCCCGTGAAAAAGATACTTGTGGATGGCCCATGAAAGCGCCTCCATACCGGCTATGCTGAGTAATACGATGCCGATGTCTGTTAAAGCTTTCATGCTTTAGTAACATCAAACATGTGCGGTTGTTCGTTGTAGGGCACAACTGCGTTCCTTATCTTTTAAACGGAATGTAAACAGAAATGCTATCAATATATAAAACGACGACAGGAAGAACACGGCATGTATGGATATTATGGTAATAAATCCGGCCGCTATAGGCCCCAAAGTCTGCCCTATTGACGCGCATGACTGGTTAAAACCCAGTATCGCCCCCTGACTTTTATTGGTATTGTTATCGGCAATAATGGCATTAAGCATAGGATTGCGCAAGCCATTAAACAACCCATAAATACATATGCAAACTGCAAATGTTAATAAGGTAGCGGTGAACCCTGCAAAAAACATTGCCGCGAAACACAAAAAAGTTGAGAACAGCAGAATAACCGTACGTGAGTGGAACATTTTGGTGAATAACGGTATACACAGCTGCATAATTATACCCATAGCCGCAAAGCCGGTATAAAGTAAGCCGATATTATTCGGGGATAACTTCAGGGTATCAACCGTAAAAGTCTGAAAGCCGATGATCATCGTGAATTGAGCCATCGTCAGCAAAAAACCTATAAAAATGGCAATACCTACAATGGGCACTTTAAGCGTTGAGAACGATGAAAAAAGCTTTTTAGGTTCGCGGGCAGTTATCTTTTTATTGCCTACGGGATTGGTTTCCTTCAGGAAAAATACCGTTGCCATCACGCCCAGGAAAGAAATCCCCGCTGCGAAAAAGAATGGTGCCTGCAAACCAAACCGGCTCAACAAACCACCCACCGCCGGACCGATCACAAAGCCAAAAGCAAAAGCTGAACTTAATATACCGAACCTTTTGGCCCTGTTAGCAGGTGTTGAAGTATCTGAAACGATGGCCTGCGCTACAGATATATTACCACCGGTTAAGCCGTCGAGTATCCGGGCTGCAAACAGCAGGATCACGCCACGTGCCTCGGCAAACATGATGAAGCTGATACAGGTACCTATTAAACTTATAGCCAGTAAAGGCTTGCGGCCATATTTATCAGAGAGTGAGCCTAAAATTGGTGTGGCAAATAATTGTGCTACAGAATAAGCAGCGGTAAGCCAGCTAAGCGATTGCTCATTTATGCCATACCTCTTACCAAAGGTGTACATTAACGGCACTATGATACCAAAACCCAGGGAATTTATAACACAAATAAATACCAGTATCCACAGGCTTTTATCAATTTTCATCAGGGCTAATTTAGTTAATATACCGATTGTTGTTTAAACAAATTTATTGGCCTTATATTTTACCGGCTTCGCAAAATATAAAAAGCGGCTTACCTTTTAAGTAGACCGCTTTTCGCTTTTATTGTTACTGATTGTAACTATTAAATATGTATTGCCCTGTTACCTGTAGCTGCTAAACACGCTTCGCGGAAGGCTTCGGTATAAGTTGGGTGCGCATGGCTGGTGCGTGCCACATCCTCTGCCGATGCGCGGAACTCCATGGCTAAAACTGCCTCAGCAATCATATCAGCCGCACGCGGGCCTATGATGTGTACACCTAATATTTCATCAGTAGCTTCATCTGCCAAAACTTTCACAAAACCATCCAGATCGCCGCTGGCTACTGCCCTGCCGCTTGCGCGGAATGGGAATGACCCTGTTTTGTATTTAACGCCTGCATCTTTTAACTGCTCCTCGGTTTGGCCAACGGCTGCAACTTCGGGCCAGGTATAAACTACGCCTGGTATCAGGTTGTAGTTTATATGTGGCTTTTGTCCGGCAATGGTTTCAGCAACCAAGGTACCTTCATCCTCAGCTTTGTGGGCCAGCATAGCTCCGCGGATCACATCGCCTATGGCATAAACACCTTTAACACTGGTTTCCAGGTGATCGTTAACAGTTACCTTTCTGCCGCGTTCTTCAACAGCAAGACCTATTTTATCTAAGCCTAAACCATCAGTGTAAGCAATACGGCCTACAGCAACAAGGCAGTAATCGCCTTTCAATTCTTTCTTCTCACCAGTCGGGCTATCGAAGGTTACGGTTACCTCTTTACCTTTTACAGTAGCGCCGGTAACTTTATGGCCCAGGTAAAACTCAACACCTTGTTTCTGCATTACTTTCTGCAGCTCCTTGCCCAAGCTCTTATCCATAGTTGGGATAATGGAATCCATAAACTCAATTACAGAAACCTTGGCACCTAAACGGGCATAAACCGAACCTAACTCTAAACCAATAACACCACCGCCGATCAATATCAGGTGCTTAGGTATTTCGGTAAGTGTTAAAGCTTCGGTTGAAGTAATGATGCGTTTTTTATCGATCTTGATAAACGGCAGGCTTGATGGTTTTGAACCGGTAGCAATAATAACATTGGTGCCGGTGATTTCCTGGGTAGTACCATCAGCTTTTGTTATAACGATAGTATTTTTATCCTTAAAAGAACCAACACCCTGGTACGAATCAATTTTATTTTTTTTGAACAGGAAGGTAATACCGCTGGTATTTTTACCAACAACCTCTGTTTTGCGCTTCATCATCTGGGTAATATCAACCGATAAATTATCAAGGTTGATACCGTGGGTTTTGAAGGTATGTGATGCATTGTAATAATGCTCAGAAGAATCAAGTAAAGCCTTTGAAGGGATACAACCAACATTTAAGCAGGTACCACCAAAAGTTGAATATTTTTCGATACAGGCAGTTTTTAAACCCAATTGGGCGGCACGTATAGCGGCTACATAGCCACCAGGGCCCGAACCGATAACGATAACATCATATTGCATAGTAGTGTAAATTTGCGAGCAAAGTTAAGCATTATCTGCAGCTAAAAAAGCTCAATTATGTTAGTATTAAGTCAATTGTGAATGTATGAATTAGTCATGTTTGATTACTTCTTCTCCTTCATATAGCGGGGATAATGAATTTATCTTTTTCATTATAAATAAGTCAGAGGTTTAAGCCTGTAGAATGATGCGAACTTATTAATAATTTTTAACTTGTATTCAGTATTTTAGCCGTTTAACTGACTAACAATACAAATGAAATTAAACAGATTACTGATAGTTTTCTTAGGGATCCTATCCTTTAACGCTAAAGCCCAACTGGGTGTACCTAAAGAAACATTTACCCATGCTGATACTTTACGTGGCAACATAAACTCTCCGTTCCGTACCTGTTACGATATAAACTATTATCACCTGGATGTTAAGTTTGATATCGCTAACAAATTCATCAGCGGAAACGTGCTTTTTAGATATACTGCCACGCAGGATTTCACCCAATTGCAGTTCGACCTTTATGATAACCTGAAGATCGAGAAGGTAGTTTATAAAGGTGCCGAAGTACCTTACAGGCGCGAAGCTAATGCAGTGTTTGTTACTTTCCCTAATACCATTACTAAAGGTAGTAAGGATGAGTTTACCGTTTATTACTCGGGCAACCCAACCATAGCTAAAAATGCGCCATGGGATGGTGGTGTGGTTTATACCCAGGATTCATTAAAAAAGCCATGGGTAGCAACAGCGTGCCAGGGTGATGGAGCGAGCATATGGTGGCCTAATAAGGACCAGCAGGCCGATGAGGTTGATAGTGCTTTGATCAGTATAAGCGTACCTACGGGCTTAAAAGATGTATCAAACGGCCGCCTGCGCAAGGTTACTGATCTGGGTAACGGCTATACACAGTTCGACTGGTTTGTAGCCAACCCGATAAACAACTATGATATTGAAGCCAATATTGGCGATTATACACATTTCAGCGATAGCTATGATGGCGAAAAAGGCAAGCTGAGCCTTGATTACTGGGTGCTGCCTTATCATTTGGAACAAGCCAAAAAACAGTTTGGTGCAAATGTTAAACGCATGTTGCACTCGCACGAGCACTGGTTCGGCGCTTATCCTTTTTATGAGGATGGCTACAAATTGATAGAAACGCCACACCTCGGCATGGAACACCAGAGCGGCGTAGCTTATGGCAACCATTTCATGAACGGCTATTTAGGTTCGGATCTTTCCCACACCGGCTGGGGTTTAAAATTCGATTATATTATTATACACGAGAGCGGGCATGAGTGGTTCGGCAATAACATTACCTCGAAAGACCTGGGGGATATGTGGATACATGAATCATTCACAGATTACTCTGAATCGTTATTTGTGGAGACCTTTTACGGCAAACAAGCAGGGCAGGAATATGTACATGGATCACGCAGTGGCATTGCTAATGACAGGCCGGTTGTTGGCCCATATGGCGTGAATAAAGAGGGCTCAGAAGATATGTATGAAAAAGGCGCTGTTATCTTAAACATGGTGCGCACTGTTATTAATGACGATGAAAAATGGCGCAGCATATTACGTGGGCTGAATAAGACATTTTATCATAAAACAGTTACTTATGATGATATTGTAAATTACATCTCCGACAACTCAGGCCAAAACTTAAAACCTATTTTCGATCAGTACTTACATTATACCAGCTTACCGGTATTACAGATCAATACTAATAATAAGGGGAAATTGTATTGTACCTGGACAGGTTGTGTACCCAACTTTAATATGCCTGTACGAATAAGGATAAAAGGAGGCGAATACAAATACTTTACCCCCAGAGCCACCAATTCAAACGGGCCGGTTCATTCAAGATCACCGCAAACCATAATTAACATTGATGGTATAAATAAAACCAATATTGAGGTTGATACCTTCAATTATTATATAGGCGTACTTATAAACTAATTGCCAGTTTTAGTTTAGTCTATAATTCAGTAAATTAGCTCTTTATAAATCTTTAATATAAGGATTTATAAAGAGCTTAATTTTTTTTGAACTTTGGTGCAACTACTTCAATTCACCAAGCGTCTTATAACCAAACAAACTCATAGATTATGAAATCATTAACTAAAATTTTACTGGCAGCCGCATTATTAACAGGCGCCAACTATACTTTTGCAACCACACATGCAACTGCAAAGGTTAAAACAGACAACTCGGTACAGGACCGTCACCTTACAGGCTTTAACGCTGTTGATGCATCCGGCTCATTTGATGTTTACATAGTTCAAAATGGTACCGAATCTGTAAGGGTTGAAGCCCCCGCGGATATCATTGACAAAATTGTTACCGAGGTTGAGGGCGGCGTATTACAGATACATAATAAAAACAATTCCGGATGGAACTGGAGCGGAATAACCCATAAAAAAGTAGCTGTTTATGTTTCAGTAAAAGATATCAACAGTATTGGCATTACCGGCTCAGGCGATGTATTTTTTAAAGAAGGCATAAAAGCTAATTCTTTAAAAATAAGAGTAAGTGGCTCAGGTGATGTATTTGGCAAGGTTGATGTAAAATCGCTGGAAGCCAGTATATCTGGTTCAGGTGACATGAAACTTTCAGGCAGTGCGGAAACTTCAGCAATTAGGGTATCAGGTTCAGGTGATTTTACTGCTAAGGATCTGGCTACAGTAAATACGTCAGTACATGTGTCAGGCTCAGGCGATGCCAGCGTTAATGTTAGCGATAGCCTTGATGCCTCAGTTTCAGGTTCAGGCGATGTTAGCTATACCGGCGGCGCGCAGCATGTTGTTAAATCAAAATCAGGCAGCGGCGATATCAGTGGTCATTAATTATTAACTGATCTATATATAGGAAACGCCCTGTTCTTTTAGAGCAGGGCGTTTTTTTGTTTGTACGATACATGCTGTTTGCTTTTCTCACCACGAGTCATTGCGAGGAACGAAGCAATCCCGAACTATACAAGACATAATAACATGTCATTGCTGTAAGCGATAGTGTGGCAACCTCGTCGCTGATATATCTAACGCGACGAGGTTGCTTCGTCGTTCCTCCTCGCAATGACATTTAGAAAATAACATCCAACAAAAAAGGCCCTGATCAAATGATCAGAGCCTTTAATATTAATTGAAAGAAGGATTAATTATTCTCCTTTTTCAGCATTTTCTTCGTTATCAGCAGCTGGTGCTTCTTCAGCGGCAGGAGCTTCTGCTACAGGAGCCTCATCAACAACCGGTGCTTCTTCAACAACCTCTGCAACTGGAGCAGCAGCAGCATCCTGTGCAACAGGAGCCTTAGTTTTTGCTGAACCACCACGACGACGGGTTGTCTTTTTAGCAGTTTGAGCGTTATCGCCACCGTAAACAGTGTTATAATCTACTAATTCAATTAGCGCCATTTCAGCGTTGTCACCTAAACGGTTTTCCATTTTGATGATACGTGTGTAACCACCCGGGCGGTTAGCAATTTTCTCAGCTATGTCACGGAACAGGATGCTAACTGCATCTTTATCCTGTAAGTAGCTAAATGCTGTACGACGAGAGTGAGTAGTGTCGCTTTTTGATTTAGTTAAGATTGGCTCAACAAATACGCGTAAAGCTTTTGCTTTAGCTAATGTTGTAGTGATACGCTTGTGTAAAATAAGCGAAGTTGCCATGTTACTCAGCATCGCTTTGCGGTGGCTGGTAGTACGGCCTAAGTGATTGTGTTTTTTTC
>JAMFSA010000260.1 GCA_026225055.1 Mucilaginibacter xinganensis
GGTAGCGGTAGAAAATATTTAATATCATGAATTTAAGTAATTTAAAACCTGCAGAAGGTTCTACTAAAAATAGAAAAAGAATTGGCCGTGGTACAGGTTCTGGCCGTGGCGGTACATCAACCCGCGGTCATAAGGGCGCAGGTTCACGTTCAGGTAACAAAACTAAAATCGGTTTTGAAGGTGGCCAGATGCCATTACAACGCCGTGTGCCTAAAGTGGGCTTTAAAAACCCTAACCGTGTTGAGTACGTAGGTGTAAACCTTGATGTATTACAACAACTGGTTGAGCAGTATTCATTATCTTCAGTTGATTTTGATACACTGAAAGAACATGGTTTAGCTTCAAGAAACGACCTGGTTAAGATCCTTGGTCGCGGCGAGCTAAAAGCAACTTTAGAGGTTAAGGCACATGCATTTACCGCAACTGCACAAAAAGCTATTGAAGCAGCCGGCGGTACCATAGTTAAGCTATAATTTTTCAAATGAAGAATTTTTTCACCACATTATCCAATATCTGGAAAATCGAAGATCTAAGAGTGCGTATAACTAACACACTCTTATTTCTTTTAATATATCGTGTAGGCTGCGTAGTGGTTTTACCTGGTGTCGATCCGGCATCATTAAGCACACATGCTAAAGAAGGCCTGCTTGGTTTACTGAACATGTTTGCAGGTGGTGCGTTCTCGCATGCATCAATTTTTGCATTAGGCGTAATGCCGTACATCTCAGCCTCAATTGTGGTGCAATTGCTGGGGATAGCTGTACCTTACTTTGCTAAACTGCAAAAAGAAGGCGAAAGCGGCCAGAACAAAATAAACCAATGGACCCGCTATTTAACAATAGCGATTACCGGTTTACAGGCTATCGGCTATCTGAAATCTCAGATTGGCCCTGATGCCCGTATGATCGCGGACCCGGTGTTTACCATTCTGAACGTATTTGTATTAACCTCAGGTACATTATTTGTAATGTGGCTTGGTGAAAGAATCACTGATAAAGGTATTGGTAATGGTATATCATTAATTATAATGGTGGGTATCATTGCTCAGTTACCAGGTGCTGTTGCAACGGAGTTCTTAACCCGTACAGGCGGCCAGGGTGGTTTAGTAACCTTTGTGGTTGAACTTGTAGCGTTAATTGGTGTAGTAATGTTCACTATCCTGATCGTTCAGGGTACACGTAAAATTGCTGTACAGTATGCAAAACGTATAGTTGGTAACAAACAATATGGCGGTGTGCGCCAGTATATACCATTAAAGGTAAACGCAGCGGGTGTAATGCCTATCATATTTGCGCAGGCTTTAATGTTTATACCTGCATACATACCATCATTGTTCCCGAGCATAGCTGCTAATCCTACAGTAATGGCGTTGGCTAACTATAACTCATGGCCACATAACTTATTGTTTGCTGTATTGATCATCCTGTTCACCTACTTCTACACCGCTATCACTGTTAATCCTAACCAAATGGCGGATGATATGAAAAAGAACGGTGGCTTTTTACCAGGTGTTAAACCAGGTGTGGCAACAGCTAACTTTATAGATGATATTATTTCAAAGATAACTTTACCGGGCTCAATCGCGCTGGCTATTATAGCTGTTATACCTGCTATTGCAAGTATGATAGGTGTTACTCCAATATTCGCACGTTTCTTCGGTGGTACATCACTGATCATTCTTGTAGGTGTTATATTGGATACCTTACAGCAGATAGAAAGCCATTTATTAATGCGTCATTATGATGGATTAATGAAGACTGGCAGAATAAAGGGCCGTAGCTCAGCACCTGCAGTTACGGGAACAACCCCGGTTATCTAATTTAACAAGATGTCGAAGATCAATTATAAGTCTGTCGAAGAGATAGAACTCATAAGAGAAAGTTCTTTACTTGTTTCTAAAACGCTTGGGGAGATCGCTAAGGTGATTGCTCCAGGCGTTAAAACTATAGAATTAAATAAACTCGCCGAAACTTATATCCGCGATAACGGCGGGGTTCCAGCTTTTCTAAATTATCATGGCTTTCCTTTTTCATTATGCATTTCGCCTAATGACCAGGTAGTTCATGGCTTTCCGGGCCAGCAGACTTTAGTTGAAGGTGATTTGATATCAGTTGATTGTGGTGTTATTTTAAATAAATACTACGGCGACTCTGCTTTTACTTTTGCAGTAGGAGAGGTTAGCGATACCGTTAAGAAACTAATGCGTGTAACCAGAGAATGTCTTGACCTTGGGGTTGAGAAGGCTGTGGTGGGCATGAGGATAGGTGATATAGGCTACGCCGTACAGGAGCATGCTGAAAAGAATGGTTTTGGTGTAGTAAAAGAATTGGTAGGCCACGGTGTTGGATTGCATTTGCATGAAAAGCCTGAAGTACCGAACTACGGCAAGCGCGGATCGGGCATAAAATTGGAGGAAGGGATGGTAATTGCCATTGAGCCGATGATAAATGCTGGCCGTGCCGGTGTTAAATTCTGGGATGATGGATGGACGGTATCAACAGTTGATAAGAAACCATCGGCCCATTATGAGCATACAGTAGCTGTAGGTAAGGGTAAAGTAGACATTTTATCAACTTTTTCATACGTTGATAATGTTTTAAAAGAAATAAATAAAAATTAAAAAAAAATTATTAATTTTGCATCCCGGTTTTAGGGCGGATAATTAAGTAATAATCAGTAAAATATGGCTAAACAATCTTCGATTGAACAGGA
>JAMFSA010000261.1 GCA_026225055.1 Mucilaginibacter xinganensis
AGTACCGGTAAAACCCTGAACAATAACTTTAGAATCTTTATTTACAAGAACACTCATTGTAGTTTTTCTATTTAGTAGCGCAAAGCTAAAATTATTGACCCTAAAGTCAAATTAAATTTAGTCGCGATTGCGTTACATGTGATTTTTTTTACAATTGGAGGGAGAGGTGGGGCCGCCTGGGATGTGAGAATGTTCATAATGACAATTTCGCAGGTTCAAGCGTCCACGCTTACTTGTTATAGGGTTTTGAGTAATTATGTAAGCATGGACGCTTACAATTTTAGCATTCAAGCGTGGACGTATGAACTGGCAGGCAGGTTTGGGCTTTTAAGCGGGTTAGAAAACCAATCACTAATCAACCATTCTCTAATCACTTAAATCAGGGCGTTGCCTGCGGCCCGGGCTGTTCAGGGCTTCGCTTCGCTCCGGCCCTCCTTCGTCGGGCTAAACCCTTGCCATCCCTAACGCGGAACTTCGACGCACTCCGTCGACTCACCCCGACTACGCTTCGCTGGTCGACCCTCTCTCCGGCAAGAGGGTAAGGGGAAATAAATTTATTAATAGCAACGGTTTCAAACCCATCGCTATGAGTTTGGGTAAAAAAAATAAAATCGTTATATCTTTACGGCAATATATGAAATACCTGCGTTGGCTTTTGTTCCCGTTCTCGCTATTATATGGGCTGGTTGTGGTTATCCGCAACTGGTGTTATGATGCGGGTATATTTAAAAGCTATTCGGCAAAGGTGCCAGTAATATCCGTGGGTAACCTTGATGTGGGTGGCGCAGGTAAAAGCCCAATGACAGAATACCTGATCCGTTTGTTTAAGGGTGATCATAAACTGGCCACGTTAAGCAGGGGATACGGGCGGATGACCAAAGGATACGTTGTTAAAGATTCAAGAGTTGAGAATCAAGAGTCAGGAAGAAAAGCATCACCACTAACCACTGACAACTCACAACTTACAAATCACGATTCGCCACTCATCACTCACGATTCCCCCCTCACCATCGCCCAGCAAATAGGCGATGAGCCAGCGCAGTTCGCACAGAAATTTCCGGATATTACCGTGGCGGTTTGTGAGGCAAGGATTAAGGGGATAAAACAATTGCAGGGTGAACATGATCTCATCATACTGGATGATGCATATCAGCATAGGGCGGTTAAACCGGGTTTCAGTATTTTATTATTCGATTTTAACCGGGTAAACGAGCCACATTTATTACTGCCTGCGGGAAATTTGCGGGAGCCATTCAGCGGACGAAAGAGAGCTGATGTAATTATTATCAGTAAATGCGCTGAGGGATTATCTGAAGATGTACAAAGTACTATTATAAAACGGATAAAGCCATTTGAATATCAACAGGTGTTTTTTACTTCCATAACCTATCAGCCGTTACAGGATTTGGACGGAAAGCTAACCGATATTGTCATAAAGGCCGATACTACAGTATTTTTATTAACGGGAATTGCCAATGCGGGTCCGTTGATCAGGCATATTGAAAAATCAACTTCGCATATTATCCATCATAATTATCCGGATCATCATCGCTTTAGCTTAAAAAATATCAGTAAACTTGCCGGGGAATATTCGGGCTGTACATCAAAAAATAAATTGATCATCACAACAGAAAAAGATGCGCAGCGTTTAGTGGAACATGAACTGTTGCCGCTTGTAAAGCAACTGCCTGTTTTAGTGATGCCTATAGGTGTAAATTTCCTTAACGGCACACAGCAGCAGTTTAATAAACTTGTAATTAATTATGTTAGATAGTATACTAAATACCACCAACTATATTAAACACCGCATAGGTGATTTTGAACCCGAGGTGGGTATAATTTTAGGTACCGGCCTTGGCGATCTGGTAAAAGAAATTGAGGTTGAAAAGCAGCTGATGTATGGTAATATTCCTGATTTTCCTATCTCTACATTAGAATTTCACTCCGGTAAACTGATATTTGGTACGCTTGCTGGTAAAAAGGTAGTAGCTATGCAGGGCCGTTTGCATTTTTACGAAGGCTATAACATGCAGCAGATCACATTCCCGGTGCGGGTGATGAAAATGCTGGGTATAAAAACATTATTGGTATCAAACGCCAGTGGCTCGCTTAATCCTGATTTTAAAAAGGGCGACCTGATGGTGATCAATGATCATATTAATTTGCAGCCGCAAAACCCGCTTGTGGGAAGAAACGAGGAGGAACTCGGCCCGCGTTTTCCGGATATGAGCAGGCCTTATGAACGTACACTTATAAATAAAGCTTTGGATATCGCGGCAGCTAACAATATTGCATGCCATAAAGGAGTTTATGTAGCTGTAACCGGCCCAAATTTGGAAACCAAGGCAGAATACAGGTACTTGCGGATAATTGGTGGCGATGCCGTTGGCATGAGTACCGTGCCCGAAATTATTGTAGCTAACCACATGGGATTACCGGTATTTGCCATATCTGTACTTACCGATGAGGGTTTCACTGAAGAATTGCAGCCAGTATCAATAGACGAAATTATAGCGATAGCGCAGGAAGCAGAACCCAAATTAACATTGATACTTAAAGAATTAATTGCCGGTCTTTAATGCCTTATAAGAAGCTAAAATACTTTTTAATATTGCTGATATGTGTATCGGCTCAGGCAGCTTTTGCCCAATATCCGCAGCCAAATTATCCGGGGCAGCAGCAGCGTTCAAGTTTTTCTGATACAGCTCACAAAACCACGCAGACGTTAACTACCGATCAGGAATTGGATACGCTGCGTAAAAAAGAAGAGAACAAACGCGACAGTGTGATTTTTACTTCGAAATTTATACGGGTAACCAGCGAGCGATTACTCAGAGACAGCACACAAACTTTTCCGCTTGATACTGGTATTAAGAATTTTGAGAATTATAGTCCGCTTTATCAGCCGGGCGATCCTAAGATTAACCTGGGTAATACAGGCCGGTCGGAAAAGGATATGTTGTTTGTGCCCGATAAAACAATAGGTTTTGATGTTGGCTTGCATGCGCTGGATGCCTATTTATTGCATCCTGAGGATATCAATTACTATAATGCCAGGGTGCCGTATACGGTATTGTCGCTGGTATCAGGAGGCCGGCCCGAGCAGATATTTAAGGCCATTCACACACAAAATATTAAGCCTAACTGGAATTTTGGGTTCAACCTAAACTTTATTGGCTCAAAGGGATATTATAGTAACAGCGGCATATTGGCGCAAAATGTGAGCGATATTAACGCGGCTTTATTTACCTGGTATGAATCAAAGGATAAGCGCTATAACTTACTGGGTAATTTGATATACAATAACTTAAAGTCGCCTGAAACGGGTTCATTAGCATCACAGTACGATAATGTTTTTACCGATCCTCCGAGCCTTGCATTTAACAAAACCAATACAGCAGTAAAGCTGCCAAATACCTGGGAAAATTGGAAGGACAACGGATTTTACCTGAAACAAAGCTATTATATTGGCCATATTGATACCGTGAAAAAAGGGAAGGATATATCAAAGATACTGCCTACACAAAAGGTAGCTTATACTTTTTACTACAATGTGCGCAAGTACAATTTCCTGCAAAATGATGCGGACACCGCGCATGTTTTCCCTGATTATTATTACAGTTATAACCGCTCGCGCGATTCACTGGTGGAAACGCATTTGCAAAATGATTTCTCCTACAGCTTTTATCTGCGCAGCAAAGCTCAAAAAGCTGTAAAAAATGAGGCAAAGATCGATTTGGGCCTAACGCAGGATATTTATAGCTATCAACAATTTGTGAGCGATTCAACCATTGATAAAACGGGTGTTAAGGTTACGCAAGTTGCTACGGTACAAAATAAAACTACCTTTCAGGATCTGACAGTAAAAGGGCGTATAACTTATAAACTGAGCGATAGGGCAGGGTTTGAGGGCACTGTAAATCAGATTGTACAAGGGCGCGATTTTGGTGATTTTTTATATGATGCCAAGTTGATGATAGCCGGTGGTAATTATGCGGGGAGGATAATATTAGATGCCTATACGCAAAGCCGTACCCCATCATTAATATATACTGATTGGGTATCTAACCACTATATCTTCCATAATAGCTTCGCTAATCAAAAAACGAATAGTTTATCATTTGATTACACTAACGATGCGCTACAGTTTGAGCTAAAGGCAGAATATTTCCTGATATCCGATTACCTGTATTTTACAGCAACTGATAATAGCAATGATGCGCACCCGGCACAATTATCAAGCCCGGTTAATTTACTTAAAGTAACGCTGAGCAAGAACCTCGCATGGCGCAGGTGGCACTTTGATAACATACTGGTATACCAGAAAACGGATAACCCTGATATAATGCGTACCCCAGAGGCTTATACGTATACCAGCCTGTATTACTCAAAGCTGCTTTTTAATGTGTTAAACACCAATATAGGTACCGATGTAAGGTATAACACACCTTATGTAGCGCCATCGTACGCGGTTGGCATAGAGCAGTTTTATAACGGGCCGAGTATCACCTACTCGTCGTACCCGGTAGCAAACGTATTTATAAAGGCTACGCTATACCGTACCAATATTTTTGTGGCTTATGAATACGCAAATCAGGGTCTGTTCAGTAAAGGATTTTATACCGTAAACCGCTACCCAATGCAGGATGCCCAGCTAAAGTTTGGCGTAGCGTGGACATTCTTTAATTAGACCTCTGAAGTGGAATAATATTAGTTGCAATAATTTTTTATGGCATCAAGTATCATGTCCTTATTATCGCCAAGCTCTACACTTTTATTAAGGTCGTTGCAAATCTTAACTTTTTCATCAGCGGGAATCTCCACTTTATCTTTGACGGCCAATACGGTTACTTCATTGTTACTGCTTAAAGTACGGCTGTTTTTGAATTCATATTTTCTGATACGGGCAAATGCTCTGTTGGCTATTGCTTCCATATATAAAGGTTCAAGTTCTATAGCCTTATCAAAGTCGGTTACCGCGTTGTCAAAATCAAGATTATCTAATTTGGCTGTGCCCCGGTAAAAATATACGTCGGCATATTTGCTGTTTAATTTCTCCGCTTCGTCTAACTTTTTAATAGCACCTTTATAATCTTCGGCCTGCATTAATTCTTGTGCCTTACTTTGCAGATCAAAAAATTTCTTTTCATCTTTTGTCATTTCGGGTACAAGATTTACAAAATTGCATTGCCTTTTAATTTTTCCGGTCGAATAATATTCTATCCATATACCATCATCTTTGCCATCCTTAAAGCTACCTTTTTGTTTAATATCCCCATTTTGAAAATACACTTCGGAATTGCCTTGAGCTACGCCGTTTACATAAGTTTTGATCAGTTTTTTATTCCCGTTTTGATAATACATTGTGCGTACATCATCAATTATTCCATCTTTTAAAGTGCCTTCTCCCTGAATTTTTCCATTCAAATAATAGTCAATAAATTTTCCGGTGTAAGGCGAATCTTTCATATACCATACCCCATCTTTCTTTTCCATTGATTTTGTTGAGGGGATCTTTTTTATCTCATCGGGGCGTTTAGCATATTCTTTAGTAATTATATAAATGATCTTGTCAATAGATGGATAACCTGCTGCTTTTATTTCATCCGCATTAGTAGCAACAGTTACATGGTCAATATCATTATTAGTTATGTTACCTGAATTTTCATCAGGATCATTAATAAGCGGAATACTATCAATTATATATAGCGTCGCTTCTTTCTTTTGTGCATCTTGTGCAAAGCAGTGGATTAAAGAAAGTGAAAGGATGAGGCTTAGGATAAATTTCATGATCAAGGATATGGCATAAATATATTATACCAGTTTCATAATCCGAAATTGTATTCCAACTAGGTTTTCTGCTTTTTCTTCCTTGCTGCCGGGAATAGCACATTATTTAATATTAATCTGTAGCCGGGGGAGTTGGGGTGAAGCTTGAGATCGGTTGGCGGGTCGCCTACCATGTGCTGGTAGTCTTCAGGGTCGTGGCCGCCGTAGAATGTCCACTGGCCTTTGCCATATTCGCCGTGGATATAGCGGGCTTCGTTGGCGGTTTTCATTTCGCCCATAATAATTACGCCGGGTTTCAGTTTGCTTTCGTTGAAAGCGGTGGTCAGGCCCATAAAGCCTTTGATCACTTTATCATGATCCTGTGTAAGCATACTGGGCACTACATCCCACTTAGCCGAAAAATCAAACAAAGTAAAAAAGTCATGCGCCTGGTCTATCTGGCGGTTCGCGGTTACATCAATATTGCTGAAACTATGCGAAAGCGGGTTCATATCCAGCGTGAAGTTTTGGAAAGCGAAAGTCTGGGTAAAATCCAGTTTCGATTGGGCATCGGGGTCGGCGGCATCGCCGTCGAACATGCTTTCACAAATATCGGTGTTATGGGCAGCGAGGGCGATATCAAAAGTATCGGTACCCGAACACATAGCGAACAGGAAGCCGCCGCCAGCGCAGAAATCACGGATATGTTCGGCAACTGCCAGTTTCATTTGGGATACCTTTTTAAAGCCGAGTTTATGCGCCATGGCCTCCTGGTTACGTACATCATCATTATACCATTGCGCATACCTGAAACCGCCGTAAAACTTGCTATATTGGCCTGTAAAGTCTTCGTGGTGCAGGTGCAGCCAGTCGTACTTGGGCAAATCACCCCGGATCACTTCCTCATCATATACTACATCGTAAGGGATCTCGGCATATTTTAGTACCAGCGTTACGGCATCATCCCAGGGCAGCTTATCTTTTGGGGAATACACTGCCATGCGGGGGGCTTTTTCCAGCTTTACAATATCCATGTTTACGGATGGATCGCTTACCTCGGTAACTATTTCGTTTTCCTTTGCATCGGTGATAACCTCATAGCTAACGCCGCGTACTTTGCATTCGTCCTCAATTTTTTTGTCGTATTTGGTCATAAAACTGCCGCTGCGGTAGTTAAGCAGCCAGTCGACTTCTTCTCCATTCTTCAACACCCAAAAGGCTATGCCATATGATTTAAGGTGATCCTTTTGCTCATCATCCATAGGGATAAGAATGGAAGCAGCCTTTGTTATGACCGGTAAAAGGCTTAAAGCTAAAAGCAGAAAGGTGAAAGCAGGAAGATTTTTAAGGCGATGCTTCATTTTCAAATTTAACGAATAATTGTGGAAGGTAGTGTTTAGAGGTTTGAGATTAGTGCTTAGGAAGCTCTTGCGCCAGTAATAATGCCCTTTTCTGCGTTAGGGATGGTAAGGGTTTAGCCCGACGAAGGAGGGCCGGAGCGAAGCGTAGCCCTGAACAGCCCGGGCCGGAGGCAACGCCCAAATAAATAACAAGGCACAAGTCAGCAACCCTCAATCCAAAACATAAGACTTGCGCCAAGGAAAGGTTTTTAAATAATCTCGGCTAACACACCCCTAACCTGCTTCAATAGGGAACTATATCGTATAAACCTTTCATCCTTTACCCTTTCGCCTTTCCGCTCAAATTATTACCTTTGCCAACTATTTAAAAATTAGAAATGAGTAAAGCGATTATAAAAACCGAAAAAGGCGACATGACTGTCGAGTTTTATGATAACGACGCGCCTATTGCTGTGGCGAATTTTAAAAAACTGGCTAAATCAGGATTTTATGATAATGTAACTTTCCACAGGGTAATACCTAACTTTATGGTTCAAGGTGGCGACCCAACCGGTACAGGTGCTGGTGGCCCAGGTTACAAAATTGATTGTGAATTAACAGGCGAAAACCAATACCATGATCGTGGTGTATTGTCAATGGCTCATGCTGGTCGTAATACAGGTGGTTCACAGTTCTTTATTTGCCATAGCCGTGCCAACACTGCTCACTTAGACAGAAACCATACCTGCTTTGGTAAGGTGATAGAGAATGTTGATGTTGTTGACGATATCCGTCAGGGCGATAAAATTTTAAACATCGAAGTAATAGAAGATTAATTTTAGAGTTAAAAGTTGAAAGTAAAAGTTGCAGGTATTCGCCTTTTCTTTTTACTTTCAACCTTCAACTTTTAACTTTTCAATAAAAATATATGAACCTACAGGGAATTGTAGCTGTATCCGGCAAACCAGGATTGTGGAAAGCACTATCACAAAATAAAACAGGCTTTATTTTAGAGAGTTTGGATGCGCAAAAAACTAAACTGGTTGCAAATCTTTCAACCGCAAAATTAGCTGCTTTAGACGAAATAACCATTTTTGGGTACGACGATGATATTAAGTTAACGGATATATTTGAAAAAATGAAGGCCGCCTTAAATGTACCAGAAGCGAAAGAAGATGGAAAAAAGCTGAGAGATTTTTTCCGTGAGATAGCGCCGGATCATGATGAGGAAAAGGTATATGCCTCTGATATGAAGAAGGTAGTAACCTGGTTTCATTTGCTAAAGGATGCACCTTTCTTTAATGAGGAAGAAAAAGCACCTGAGGCAGTAGCCGAAGAAGAAGCTGCCCCTGCTGATGGTGAAAAACCTGCAGCAGTTAAAGTTAAAAAAGCAGTTGCAACTACAGCGCCTAAAGCAGTAACAAAGCAACCTGCTCCTAAAGCTGCTTCGAAGCCTAAGGTAGTTAGCAAGCCAAGAAGGGCTGAGTAAGTTTAGGAAAATATTTTTTTAAGAGCGCCATTGCGAACTACTAAGCCATTTTTGATTGTTTGGTAATTTGTAATGGCGCTTTTATGCGTTGTATAATATTCAATTTTCTCCGCGCGTCATTGCGAGGTACGAAGCAGTCTCTACGGTAGTTAGTCACCTTGCGGATTCGCTCTGTACAGCTTAGAGATTGCTTCGTACCTCGCAATGACGTTTTTTTATTTCAGTTGAAAACTGAAGCCAGTGAGAGATAAAAGAAAAGGCTTCAGTTACAACTGAAGCCTTTCAAACTCTTTATATTTTATTCCCCCTTCAGGGGGTTAACAATCCGGTTGTTTGCACTTTTCATCGGCAAACTCGGGCTCAAATGTACTATGGGTAATATCGAGATGTTCGAGACGATGACGCAGGTCATGCTTGATATTATCAAATAAGGTGATATGTGCCGGGTCAACTACCAGGTGGGCGGTTAAAGCGTTTTCGGTAGTGCTGAGCGCCCATACGTGCATGTGGTGAACATCAACTACTCCCTTAGCCTTCATAAGCTCAGTCTTGATCTTTTCCAGGTCCATTTCCTTTGGTACACCGTCCATTTCCAGGCGCAGGCTGTCTTTTAACAGGCTCCAGGTGCCGCGTAATATAACAATGGCTATGATTAAGCTAACAATGCTATCGATCCAGTACAAGTGCGTAAAATAGATGATAATACCTGATATAACCACACCGAAGGATACGATGGCATCCATCAGCATATGAAGGTAGGCCCCTTTTACATTCAGGTCCTTGTCCTTGCCTTTAACAAATAGATATGCGGTTATGGCATTTACAAATATCCCCGCCAGGGCTACAAAAGCCATAGTACTCCCAGAGATCACTTCGGGGCGCATAAACCTGATCACAGCCTCGTAGGCAATAATGCCAACTGATGCGAATAATATTACCGCGTTAAAGAACGATACAATAATGGTTGAACGTTTATAGCCGTAAGTGTACTGACTGTTTGAGCTAACTTTAGTGAGTTTGAATGCCAGCAATGCTAACGCCAAACCAGCAACATCGCTCAGGTTATGGCCTGCGTCGGTCAATAATGATAGTGAACCGCTGTATAAACCTGCAATTACTTCGACAATTACGAATGCTGAATTTAATATGATACCTACGATGAACGCGGCATTTAAATTATCAATCTTTGGGGTATGATCATGGTGGTGATGCCCATGGCCGTGCCCGTGTGAATGATCATGTGAATGAGAATGACCTGACATGCTGCAAAGTTAACCAATTAATGTTAAATGCAATTAACAAGCGTATTAAAAGCAGGTTAGAATTAGGCGATTATCTGAATATCAACCATAATATCAGCACCATCAGCGCGTATTTTACGGCGTAGTACAGGTTACGGTTGTAAGCCTTCAGTTTTTTGCCAACAAGCCTGATCGAATATATGTAACGAAAGACCTTGTTGATGTTGCCGGTTTTATCGTCGCCCATGTTTGGTGATGCTGCCGCCGCCATAATAAACCAGCCGAAAAACTTGTTCCAGCCACGGCCAAACCATGTTTTTACCGGGCGCTCTACATCGCAGAAGAGGATCAACCTGTCCATATCGGTTTTGTTTTCGGCGTAGTGGATGTAGGTTTCATCGAATAGTACATCCTCGCCGTCTTTCCAATAATAAGGCTGGCCGTCAACTACGATGTTGCATGCTGCGGAGTTAGGGGTGATCAAGCCTAAGTGATAACGTAATGAGCCTGCGTATGGGTCGCGGTGCTGTAAAAGCTCGCTGCCTGCGGGTAATACGGCAAACATGGCGGCTTTAATTTCAGGCACTTGTTTAATCAGTTCAATAGTTTGCGGACAGTATTTTTTGGCTGAAGGATGAAAATCATCGTACCATTTTAAATAAAACCTTTTCCAGCCACGGCGAAAAAAGGAGTTAAAGCCAACATCATTATACTTATCCGATCCTTTTATCAATTCCTCGCGCTCCAGCAAAATGGCTTCATCGCGTATAGTTTGCCAGTGTTCCCTTAAAAGTGTTAACTGCGGGAATGAATCAGTTTTTATATAAGGTTTATTTTCGACCCCCGAAAGCGCATACATGGGCACATTAATAGGTGCCATAAAGGTGGAGTGATCGGTAAGCTGCCTGAAAAATTTATAACGCATTTTACCACGGTAGTGAATTATGATGGTAGAAATGATGAGTACGTAGAAAAAAAAGAATTTCCCGGAGGTGAGTTCAGTGAATATCTGATGCATAGGTAGAGAATTAATTAACTGAAAGAATAAAGATAGGGGCATTGCATTTAAGTGAAAAGCCCTAAAAATGTTTTTTACAGAAATTTGACCAAATCTCTAAAATGTTCAGGAATGATGATAAGGCTCACCCTTTATAATGGTGAATGCGCGGTAAAGTTGTTCGGTAAAAAACAGGCGCACCATTTGGTGAGAAAAAGTCATGAGTGAAAGAGACAACTTATCATTTGCACGCTGATAAACCTGCTCGTCAAAACCATAGGGGCCGCCAGCTATAAAAACAAGATTTACGCCTGATGAAACAGCTTTTTTATTGATGTAGCCTGCAAATTGTTTGGAGGTAAGCTCTATGCCGTTTTCATCAAGCAGGATAACATGATCTGTAACGCCAATTTTTTTCAGGATCATCTCGGCTTCCTTAACTTTTTGCTGCTCGGGGGTAAGGGCTTTGGTGTTTTTTAATTCCGGAAGATCGATCATTTCGAGCCGGGTGTAATGCTTTAAGCGCTTTACATACTTTTCAATGCCTTCCTTCAGGTAAGCATCTTCAGTTTTCCCAACGGTTAAAAAAGTGATCTTCATTAAAGCGATTTTAATGTTGTAAAGTTGTAATGCTGAAATGTTATAATTGTACCTGCTAAATTTTCAGCGCAGCAGCAAAGATAAAAACATAAATGGAACAGGATATTATAAACAACTACCGCCAAAGAGTATTAAACGCGCAGGAACAGGTAAGCAAATACAAAAAATTGGTGAACACTTACTCCTTTATGCGGTTAGGTGTATTTGGCTTATTTATAATTGCTGTAGCCATTGCCGCCACGCAAAATAACTTCAACATTATAGCGATAGCTTTTATTATTATGCTGCTCTGCTTTGCGTGGCTGGTATCAAAGCAAAGCGCTTTCGAGATACAGAAGAAATACTTTGAGAACCTGGTAAAGGTAAATGAAAATGAAATAACCAGTATTACCAGTCACGGTAATATATATGATAATGGCGCGCGCTTTGCCGGCGAAAAGCATTATTACAGTTCTGATCTGGACATATATGGCCCCGCATCATTATACCAGTTGATAAATCGTGCGGCAACTATACCTGGTATTAATAAACTGGGAGAGTGGCTTAATGCACCATCGCCAAAAGCAACAGTTTTATTGAGACAGGATGCCGTAAAAGAACTGGCAGCCAAAAACGACTGGAAACTTGATGTACAAGGCAGTCTTTATTTTGCTAAAACAGAGGATGCCGACCAGTTAAAACGCCTTTTTGCTTACCTGGGCCTGCCGCTTAATTTACCGGGCGAGAAATGGTTAGGCACTTATGCTAAGATAGCGCCATGGCTATTATCGGCGGCAATTATCGGAGCTTTCTTTAGTGGTTACGCTAAAGATATAGCCGTATTGATAGGGTTTGTAAATATGGGTCTGGTGTTTTCAAAGGGAGAGTATATTAAAAAGACCAGTATGATTGCTGATAAAATAGGCAGCACCTTAGCAGGTTACGCGCTGGTTTTTAAAAAGGCTGAAGAACAGCAGTGGCAGTCGGCAAGGAGCAAAGAATTGGTGCAGGTGCTTCTCGCGGGTAAAACATCGCAAAGGATAAAGGACCTGTCGGTATTGATCAACAAGCTCAATTATCATCTTAATATTATTGTAGGCTTTTTGCTGAATGTGTTTTTAATATGGGATATCCGCCAGATCATAGCTATTGAAAACTGGAAACGCAATAACCATGAAAGCCTGGAAGCAGCTTTTGATGTGATAGCCGAATTTGAAGCGTTGATGAGCCTGGCATCGCTGTATATCAATTACCCGGAGTGGATATTTCCGCAAATAGCGGATGGCGACGGTTATACATTAACAGCCACAAAACTGGCCCATCCGCTCATCTACCCAAATAAAAGAATTGATAATGATTATGAGTTGGAGAATGCTTTTCATATCGATATTATTACCGGCTCAAACATGGCGGGTAAAAGTACTTTTTTACGTACCATCGGCATAAATACGGTACTGGCCTTAGCAGGCGCGCCGGTTTGTGCAAGTGGGATGGAAGTATCTGTAATTACTATTATTAGCTATATGCGGATAAAGGATTCATTGAATGAAAGTACATCAACCTTTAAAGCCGAGTTAGATAGGTTGCAAATGTTGCTGGCCGCTGTTGAAACTGAACCCAAGATTTTCTTTTTAATAGATGAGATGCTACGCGGCACTAATTCGGTTGATAAATACCTGGGATCGAAAGCGGTGATAGAGCAACTTATCCGCAAGAATGCGGTAGGCATGGTGGCCACCCACGATCTGCAAATAGCGCAACTGGAACAGAAGTACCCTGACTATGTACGCAATTACTACTTCGACATACAGGTAAAGGATGGGGAAATGCTTTTCGATTATAAGATAAAACACGGCGAATGCAAAACCTTTAATGCATCACTATTGCTGAAACAGATCGGTATTGATGTGGATGCAGAATAGATAAAACCAAAAATGCCCTTCGATATCGAAGGGCATTTTGGTTTTATAAAGATTATTATTCAGCGCTTATTTGCTACCACCTGCGCTGCCTACACCGCCTTGGTCATCCTGTTTTTCATCATCAGAATTATTCCCATTTTTTGGTTTAGGGTTGGTAAAGGTAATTTTACCAAAACTATAGCTAAACGTTAAACCAATTGAACGGAATGGAAACGCAGTGCTGCTGGTTTGTACCAAACCGGGGCTGTTTATATTTTGGTCGAAGTATTTGTATTTGTTAAACGGTTGCAATACGTTAATACCAATCGAGGCCTTTTTATTATCAAATTGCTTTCTTACACCAAAACCTAACAGGCTAAACGATGGGTTGGTACCCTGTATAGTACGGCGTGGTGAATTTTCAATCGCGAAAACCTGACCAACTATGGTTTTTAAATCAACTTCCGCCATTGCAAACGCGTTGTATTGTATGTAGGTACCTTCGGCGCTATGATCCTGTACAAAGGCACCATTCGGGTCGGGGTTGTAGGTATAAGCGTTAATGCTTCCCCTTATAGTTAATATTTTCACAGGGTTTATTGAACCAAAGAAGCTTGATCCCCATGAATTATTGCTACCAATATTTTGGTAAGTACTTATCGTACCTTTTGTTGAATCGCTAAGGCTGTTTGTCCCTAATATGCTTTCTATTAAGCCATTGATGTGTTTGTAATAGACAGAAAAGTTGATAACAGATGTTTTAATAAATGTATTATAATTCAACTCAATTGTTTGTGATATTTCAGGGCTCAAATTAGGGTTACCTTCCGATTCACTCTGTGGGTTGCTCATGTTAACAAACGGATTAAGGTAAGTTAAGCTTGGGCGGGTTATACGTTTGCTGTAACTTAATTTTACTGTTTGTGACGTGCCAAATTGCTTTTGAATGGTTAAACTCGGGATAAAAATATTATAATTTTGATCTACAGGCGGCAGGTTTGGCTCGTCGCTTATTGCTTCGCCATTAATAGCTGTATTTTCAAATCTGCCTCCTGCCAAAATAGTATAACTTTTAGGTAGTGTAAATGTAAATACTGAATAACCTGCATAAACATTTTGATTGTAATTATAAAGATCACTATTAGCCGGATCTATTATATCAAGGTCATCGCCACCAAAAGTATCAAAATTGCTATTAAGTCTTCTGATGGTTGTTTTACCACCCGCCTCCAACTTTAATATTTTGCTTATTGGCAACGTATAATCAACCTGGAAAGTATACTCATTGTTAGTACCATCATTTAATCCTCTTTGATTTACATAAGGCGATTCACCAGTGTAAGTGTTGGTATAGTTGGTATTAACTGCACTATGGCTCCATTGTGCCGAAAGGTCCAGTTCTTCACCTTCTTTGTGGAATTTGTGGGTATAGTCCATGCTCCAGTCAAAACCATAAAACAAGTTATGTTGGATGGTATTGTTTTGATACTGATTTGAAAAAGATGTATCCACAGTAACGCCATGAATGACTGAAGATGAATTGGTAGCTGAGTTGGTAGTTGAAGGTCCGTTTTGGTTAAAGCCCCCTCTGTTGTATCTGAATGTAGATGTTATGCTATTGTAAGTATTGAAATCATAGCCTGCTGTTAAGGAGCTAATAGTACCATACCTTTTAATAGTACTATTACGTATTGATTGCAAAGTATAGTGTGAAGTATCGCTGGTTATACTTTGATTAAACTTAGTGATTGATGTTTGCGGCCAGGTAAGGTTACCACCAATATTAGCCGATAAACTGAACCTGTTTTTGTTATAGTTAAGGTTAAAGTTACCGTTGTTTTGGCGTGTACCAATACCACCGCTAACTGAGCCGCTTAAGCCTGAAGCATTTTTTTGTTTAGTGATGATGTTGATGATACCTGCTGAACCTTCCGCGTCGTATTTTGCTGATGGCGAGGTGATCACTTCGATACTTTTGATTTGATCGGCAGGGATGGTTTTTAATACATCAGATAAACTGGCAGACATAGCGCCCGATGGTTTGCCGTTGATCAATACCTTAACGTTAGCATCACCACGCAGGGAAACGTTACCGTTAATGTCAACCGCTACTAACGGAACTTTCTGCAATACATCGCTGGCGTTACCGCCTACGTTGGTAATGTCTTTCTCGGCATTGTAAACCAGTTTATCAATATGGTTTTCAATAAGCGGGCCCTTACCTGTGATCTGCACCTCGTTCAAAACCTTATTATCGGGCGATAATACGATATTGCCTATATTGTTATCAAGTTTTGATGGTGTGGTAACTACCGGGTTAATAGTTTTGGTTTTGTAACCGCCAATAAAGGTGATAGTTACCCTGTAACTGTTCGGTTTGATACTGTAGAGCTTAAAGCTCCCTTTTTCGTCGGTTAATACACCGTTTATAGGGGCTTTACCCTGACTCAGGTAGATAGCAACACTTGCGTATTGAACCGGCTTTTTGGTAACTGAGTCGATAACTGTGCCCGATATTTTACCCGTAAGGGTTGAGCCGCCGCCAAACTGGGCCTTGGCGCTTATAACAGAGCAAAAAAATAATATGAGTATAACTATCCGTTTCATGTAAGGTAATTTTGGTTATTAGAGGCGAAATTACCTGAAATGTTACAATGAATGTGTCATTTTAATTAAAATTATGGCTAACATATTGTAATTGTTACACTATCATCAAGTTAGCGTTAAAAATGATGCTAAAACGAATCTTAAAACTACATGTCATTGCGAGCGATAGCGTGGCAACCTCGTCGCTTGCATATTAAAGGCGACGAGGTTGCCACGTCGTTCCTCCTCGCAATGACATGTTTTCTAATGTATGGGACTACACTACCATATTTACGATCCGGCCCTTAACCACGATCACCTTTTTAGGTGCTTTGCCGTCCAGGTATTTTTGTACATCGGCATTGGCCAGTACAAAAGCTTCTATCTCGGCAGGGGCAAGGCTCAATGAAATATTGAGGTTCATTTTTGTTTTGCCGTTGATGGATATCGGGTAAGCAAACTCATCCTCAACCAAATAAGAAGAATTAAACTTAGGATATGCCGCGTATGATAATGTACCTGGCTGGTTACCTAATAAGGTCCACAACTCCTCGCAAATATGCGGCGCATAAGGCGACAGGATGACAACCATATCCTGCAAAATAGCCTTGTTGTTGCTTTTTAGATCGGTTAGTTCATTAACGGCGATCATGAAGCTGGAAACAGAGGTGTTGAACGAAAAACGGTCGATATCTTCCTCCACCTTGCGGATGATCTTATGCAGGGATTTTAGTTCAGCTTTGGATGGTTCGGCATTAGATACACTGAATTGCCATTGATCGTTATGGAACAACCTCCAGAACTTACGCAGGAATTTGAACACGCCCTCAATACCATTGGTATTCCACGGTTTGCTTTGCTCCAGCGGGCCTAAGAACATCTCGTACATGCGCAAGGTATCGGCACCATAACGTGTGGCTATATCATCCGGATTAACTACATTGTAGTACCTTTTTGACATCTTTTCAACCTCAACACCACAGATATATTTGCCGTTTTCAAGAATAAATTCAGCGTCAGCAAATTCAGGTCGCCACGTTCTGAATTTATCAAGATCTAATACTTCATTTTCTACAATATTTACATCCACATGTAATGGAGATGTGTTGTATTGCTTGATCAAACCATGCGATACAAAAGTATTTGTACCACGGCCTTCATCATCAATTAAGCGATATACAAAGTTTGATCTTCCCTGAATCATCCCCTGGTTGATTAATTTCTTGAAAGGCTCTTCCTCAAATACAACGCCGATATCCTTCAAAAATTTATTCCAGAAACGGCTGTACAACAAGTGTCCGGTAGCATGTTCGCTGCCGCCGATGTACAGGTCTACATCTTTCCAGTATTTAACCGCTGCTTCTGATGCAAATTCCTTATCGTTATTGGCATCCATATAACGGTACCAATACCAGCTTGAACCTGCCCAGCCTGGCATGGTGCTTAGTTCATAAGCATATGAAGCTGACTCTTGACTCTTGGCTCCTGACTCTTGCTTCTTGTAGCTCCAGTCGGTAGCGCGGCCCAAAGGTGGTTCGCCGCTTTCTGTTGGCAGGTATTTATCAACTTCGGGTAATACTAATGGCAGGTCGGTTTCGTCAATTAAGTATGGTAATCCATCCTTAAAATAAACGGGAACCGGTTCACCCCAGTAACGCTGGCGACCGAATATCGCATCGCGCATCCTGAAATTTATCTTTGCCTTACCCAGGCCCAGTTCCTCCAGTTTGGCAATTACCGCGGCGGTAGCTTCCTTGTAAGCCAGGCCGTTGATAAAGTCGGAATTGATATATTTTCCTTCCTTAGTAGGGTCGGCTTCCACCTCAATGTTTTGTATATCCATGATCGGCACTATAGGCAGATCGAAATGTTTAGCAAATAAATAATCACGTTGATCACCTGATGGTACGGCCATTACCGCGCCGGTTCCATAGCCTGCTAATACGTAATCGGCTATCCAGATCGGTACTTTCTCGTTATTCAACGGGTTAAGCACATAGCTGCCCGTAAATGCGCCTGATACCGTTTTGGTATCAGCCATACGGTCGAGCTCTGATTTCTTTTTTGTTTGGGCGATGTAGGCATCAATAGCACCTTTTTGCTCAGGTGTGGTTAAGGATGCTACCAACTCATGTTCGGGTGCAATTACCAGTAAAGTTACGCCAAATATGGTGTCAACACGGGTGGTGAAAACTTCTATATAGTCGATTGCAAGCTGTGCAT
>JAMFSA010000001.1 GCA_026225055.1 Mucilaginibacter xinganensis
TAAGTAACAGGATCAATAACCTGTCTGAGTCGGCAACCATCAAGATGGCCAAAATGGGCCGCGAGCTTGCCGCAAAAGGCGTTGACGTCATAAGCCTTAGCTTTGGCGAACCGGATTTTCATACACCTGAACACATTAAGGAAGCTGCCAAGGTAGCTATGGATGAAAATTACACCTATTATACACCCGTATCAGGCTACCCTGAATTGCGAAAGGCAATTGCTAAGAAGTTAAAGGATGAGAATGGCCTTGACTACGATTTTAGCCAGATAGTTGTATCAACGGGTGCCAAGCAATCTATTACTAATGCAGTATTATGTTTGGTTAACCCTGGTGATGAGGTTATTATCCCAACCCCTTATTGGGTTTCTTACTCTGAAGTTGTAAAATTAGCCGAAGGCAAAAGCGTATTTATAGATACTACTGTTGAGCAGAATTTTAAGATCACCCCTGAACAATTAGAAGCGGCTATTACGCCAAAATCTAAATTCTTCATGTTTTCATCGCCAAGCAACCCTACCGGCAGCCTTTACAGCAAAAGCGAACTGGAAGGATTAGCAAAGGTTTTTGAAAAACATCCGCAGATCTACATCATGTCTGACGAGATATATGAGCACATCAATTACGGCGAAAAACATGAGTCGATAGCTCAGTTTGATAGCATTAAGGACCGTGTTGTTATCATCAATGGTTTCTCAAAATCATATGCAATGACCGGCTGGCGTATAGGCTACTCCGCATCAAGTAAAGAAACTGCTGCTGCTTTTGATAAATTGCAGGGACAAGTTACCTCTGGTACCAGCTCTATCACCCAGCGTGCTGCTCTTGCTGCTTACGAAGGTGGGTTAGAAACTGTACTGCAAATGCGCGAGCAATTCAAAAAACGCCGCGATTTGGTTTACAGGTTACTGAGCGATATTGAAGGATTGAAAGTTAACCTGCCTGAGGGCGCGTTCTACTTCTTCCCTAACGTTACTTCATTCTTTGGTAAAAGCTATAATGGCAGAACCATTAATGACTCTGACGAGTTGAGCATTTACCTTTTAGAAGAAGGCCACGTAGCTACCGTTGGTGGTGATTCATTTGGTGACCCGAAATCATTACGTATATCATACGCGGCATCTGAAGAAAAACTGACAGAAGCTGTTAAACGTATAAAAGCTGCTTTAGGTAAATTGAAATAATCAATTCCTAATTGTCATTGCGAGGAGGAACGACGCGGCAAACTCGTCGCTTGCATGTTGAACGCGACGAGTTTGCCGCGCTATCGCTCGCAATGACATAACCAACTTTATAACAAAAAGCCCTTTACCAAATTGGTAAAGGGCTTTTGCTGTTTAAGTAAATGTTTAATTACAGTCCGAAACCGTAAGCCACACGTAAAGCTGCTAAGCCATAGTTATTACCATCGCCCGAGTAGTTTTCATAACGCACGCCTACATCCCAGTGTTTGTTAGCATAACCAACTCCCGGTGATAATATCAGCTTAGTTTCTTTACCAACGTTATTCTCATCTATCCCCTGGCTTGCAAATGCTTTGGTTTCAATACCGGCACCTACTTCAGCTCCGAAATACAGATTTGGTGTAAAAAATGCTTTAATACCAGCCTTAATCGGCACCATACCTAATGATTGATATTTTTCACCTGTTGCAGGGTCATTTTTACCGAAAAAGTTATAGTACCCGGAGGTTAGTGTTAATGCCAGGTTATTTGACAGGCCGTATTGCAAGCGTGCTGTACCACCTAATTCAAGGTTTGAATAGTTGTGTGCCCAGCCGGTAGCTAAGCCACCTTCAACACCTACTCCAAAACGGAATTTATCTGGTGTAATGGTTTGCGCTTTTGCGCTCGATCCAAAAAATATAGCTCCAGCTACTGCTGCTACGGCTAATAAGTTTGTTACTTTTTTCATTGTTGTGTTTTTGTTAGATGTATAAATAAATTATTCTTTATTTAACACGGACTTTACAAATACTCTGCCAATGTGCCAAACTATTAAGTCTCCGGCCCCGCTCAAACCGCCATATCATATAACTTGTATCACAATTTAAAATTTACCGGCCATCTTTATGAATTGATAATCACATAGTTTAAATCGCACTTTTCAGCATTGGTCAAATGACCGTCACAATCAAAAAGTCAAATAAAAAATTTAACTATCGCGATTAAAATGTTCTTTTATGTATATTTTTCTATGTCCATTATTTGGAATTTATACTCCTTTCGGGAATAATACTTCTGCTTATTTCATCAATTTTTCATGCCAAACAGCGCTGAATCGAATTATAAATTTAAGAACCAATAATTTTATTTTTTGAATACATGGTAAATTAAACTTTCAATAATTTTTGAAAATTCAATAAGTTAATTACATTTGTACCGTGGAAAGTATTAAGATTAATATGTTACTCCGAATAGCAGGCATTGCACAGTTAGTGCTGGTTACAGGCAGCTTTGCCATACCAAGGGTACTTAACTGGCATAATGAACTTGCAAAAATACAACCGCTGATTAAACAGATGTTCTGGACATATGCTGCTTACATTCTCGTAATAAACCTATGTTTCGGATTACTTTCTCTATTTGATTATAAAGAGTTACTTAACGGCTCCACTCTTGCCCTGCTCATTACCGGTTTCATTGCCGTATATTGGATCTCAAGGATATTGATCCAATTCTTTTATTTCGACAGAACAAACTTCCCGGCAGGAAAATGGAACAGGCTGGCGGAGTTATTATTAGTAGTGCTCTTTATCTTTTTAAGCATGGTATATAGTCTTGCATGCTACAGTAATTATAAACATAGCTGATTATGGAAAATGCAATAATACACCTCTGCTATTTTGGGTTGATAAATGTGATTGTGGTACTTATTGGCTACCAGATATTGAAGAAAAGACTGGTACTGCTAAGCTGGATTCTAATGATTACCAGTCTGCTCATCATACATTTCATCTTTCTGCATGAGCACCCGGTGATCAGGATGCTGGGATTGATAGTGACCACTTTTACCTGTATGAAAGTTATTGCCGCTGCAAATGATTATAAAGACAAACCGCTTGGGCTCACGTTTATTCAATGGTCGGCATTTGCTATTGGCTGGATGGGCATGCGGGCCCAGCCATTTGAAAAATTGGGCAGCGCTCCCCTACCCAATGCATGGCCAATGATAAAGTTTGGTATCAGCCGGTTTATTGCCGGACTTGTCCTCATTGTTACGGCTCACCAGGTAGTGTTACTTCATTTAGGTCCGGCGTTAAATTACATTACCGTAACTGCACTGCTATTAATTGGCTTTAGTTTGATATTACATTTTGGTTTGTTAAGTATCAGCGCGGGTATGTGGAGGTTGTCTGGCGTTAACACCTATTACCTGTTTAAGTCCCCTGCAAAAGCAACCAGCCTTATCGAATTTTGGAGCAAACGCTGGAACATCGCTTTTAGTGAGATGACTTCCATTGCCATATTTCGCCCATTAATAAATAAAACCGGCGCTGCTATAGCTTTAATGCTGGCCTTTGGCTTTTCCGGCTTATTACATGAGGTTGCATTGAGCGTACCGGTAAATAGTGGCTATGGATTACCTACTTTATATTTCATTATCCAAGGTGGTTTGGTGCTGTTTGAAAAAGCAATGACGAGCCATAAGATCATGTTCTTAAAAAACAAGGTTATAGCCCACATATGGACCTTATTTTGGGTGATAGTTCCTATGCCTCTCCTCTTCCACACACAGTTTATAAAACAGGTGGTGTGGCCATTGGCGGGGATGCATGTATAAAGCAAGAGAGATGCAATTAAAGGGACGCAAAGTATTGCGTTTGTACGTGAAAAAATAATTTGTAGAGACACAATACTTTGTGTCTCTACAAATTAAAAAGAGACGCAAAATATTGCGTCTCTACATAAAAAAGGCATCTTTTTATCTTGCTTCCTGATTCTTAAATCCTGATTTTCTTATCAATTTAACTCTTCCTCATCGGGTTTATAATTCTTCACCAGTTCGGCCAGTTTCTCTTTACCGTAAGCGTATTTTGTTATGGTGTAAAACAACACCGGTACAATAAATATTGCCATTGATGTTGCCGCAAGCATCCCGCCAAACACCGTCCAGCCTATGGTTTGCCTTGCCTGAGCACCTGCTCCGGATGCAACTACCAGTGGTAGTACTCCCAGTATAAATGCCATGGAGGTCATGATAATCGGCCGTAAACGTACTTTCACTGCCTCCAATGTTGCCTTCTCCAATTCTATACCCCTGTCGACTCGTTCCTTGGCAAACTCAACAATCAGGATGGCGTTTTTGGCTGCCAAACCTATCAGCGTTATTAAACCTATCTGCGCATAAACGTTATTGGTTAAATTGCTCTTAAACGTAAGGAACAATATCGCTCCAAAAGCCCCCAATGGCACCGCCAGCAGTACCGAGAATGGCACCGACCAACTTTCATATAATGCTGCCAGGAACAGGAACACAAACCCTACCGACAGCATAAATATATACACCGTTTTTGAACCGGATAACAACTCCTCACGACTTAAACCCGAGAATTCGTAACCAAACCCTTGCGGCAGTGTTTGATCCGCAACCTGCTTTAATGCCGTTAGCGCGTCACCACTACTATAACCCGGAGCCGGGCTACCATCAATCTCTGCCGAACGGAACAGATTATAGTGGGATATTAACGGCGCGTTCTCAATCATTTTATAGGATGTAAGCGTACTCAGCGGCACCATTGTACCTGCCTGGTTCTTCACAAAATATTGCCCTACGTTCTGAATGTTTGTGCGGTAATTGGTATCAGCCTGCGCCACTACGTGAAAATCGCGCCCATAAATAGTAAAGTCATTCACAAATTCACTACCCATATAAGTTTCAAGCGCAGCATTTATATCGCTTATGGCTACACCCAGCTTTTTAGCTTTTTCACGGTCGATAGTTAACTGGTAGGCTGGTGTGCTTGCCGTAAAGAAGGAGAATGCCTTACCAATTTCAGGCCGTTTTCTGATAGCTGCCGTAAAGTTATTAAGGGTTTGCTCAAACAGTTTAATATCACCACCTGATTCTTTCTGCTCCAATATAAAGGAGAAACCACCTGTACTACCCAACCCAGGTATGGCCGGTGGTTGAATTACCACCACGCTCGCCTCTTTAATTTTTGATAATCTTTTTTGCAGATTAGCACTAATGGCCCCAATCTGTAAACTATCGGCAGTACGCTCGTCCCATGGTTTAAGCTGCACAAATATGGTAGCGCTGTTTGATTTACTGGCAAAACTCACCACGTTCAAGCCGCCCAACGCCGCATAATGCAAAATACCAGGTACACTATCCAGTACCTTCATCATTTTATTTAAATCACTAACAGTTCTTTGGGTTGATGCAGCTTCAGGTATATCATAGGTAATATATAAACGGCCATCATCCTCCAGTGGAATAAAGCCGCTTGGCTTAAATTTAAATAACAATACAGTACCTACCACTATACATACCAGTATAATGATCACAAATTTGGCATGTTTTATACTCCTGTCAACACCGTTACGATACTTGTTGGTTACCCGCTCAAACCAGGTATTAAACTTATGAAAAAGCTTATCCAGCCAATTTGTTGAGTGTTCATCAATTTTATGCGGGCGCAATATCAACGTACATAATGCCGGTGTTAATGACAATGCCACAAAGGCCGATATTAATACCGATATAGCTATGGTGATAGCAAACTGCTGGTAAAGCCTGCCAACAATACCCGGTATAAAGCCCACCGGTACAAACACCGCCGCCAATATCAGTGCTATGGCTATTACCGGGGCCGATATATCCTTCATGGCATGTGAGGTAGCCTCTTTTGGCGACATACCCTTTTCATCCATATAATGCTGCACCGCTTCAACCACAACTATAGCATCATCAACCACAATACCTATCGCCAGCACAAAACCAAAAAGGGTAAGCGTATTAATAGTAAAGCCCAGCGGTATAAAAAATATGAATGTACCTATAATTGACACCGGTATGGCCAGCACGGGGATAAGCGTTGTACGCCAGCTCTGCAAAAACAAAAATACCACGGCAATAACCAGTGCCAAGGCTATCAGCAGGGTTTCTATTACCTCTTTTACTGATACTTTTACCACAGTTATCGATTCAAACGGAACTACGTAATCAATATCCGCAGGGAATGATTTTTTAAGCTCATTCATAGTGGCATAAACCGCATCAGCAGTCTCCAACGCATTACTGCCCGGTGCCTGGTATATCAGCAGGTATGACGCGCGTTTATTATCAACATAGGAGTTATTAGCATAATTAAACTTACCCAGTTCAACACGGGCAACATCTTTTAAATGGACAATTGCACCGTTATTAGGCAATGTTTTTACAATAATATCTTCAAATTCAGCCGGATCCGAAAGACGGCCTTTCACCAGTACCGTATACTCATAAGGTTGTGCCGTTTTTTGTGGTGTACCGCCAACGGTTCCTGCCGCTACCTGGGCATTTTGTTCATTTAAAGCGGCAATAATATCAGTAGCTGATAGCCCCAGCGCGGCAAGTTTGTCCGGCTTAAGCCAGATACGCATACTAAAGTCATCTGCACGGGTAATTACATCACCTACCCCTTTACTACGTGCCAGGGCGTCCTTTATAAAAACGTTGGTGTAGTTATCCATAAAGGTAACATTATGCGACCCATTTGGCGAAAACAACGCTACCAGCATCAATATGCTTGGGTTTTTCTTACGGATGGTAAGGCCCAGCCGTTGCACCTCCTGTGGTAAAAGCGGCGTAGCAATACTCACCCGGTTTTGAACATCTACCGCCGCATTATTAATATCGGTACCTACTTCAAAGTTTGCAGTCATGCTAAACTGGCCATTGCTGGTACTGTTACTTTGCAGGTAGGTCATACCTGGTGTACCATTCACCTGTACTTCAATAGGCGTTGCTACGGTTTGCTCCACCGTTAACGCATCGGCACCGTTATAGGTAGCGGAAAGCGTTACGGTTGGCGGCGTTATTTCAGGGTACTGCCCTATGGCTAAACTGCTAATAGCTAAAATACCAACTACAACAATTACAATTGATATTACAATTGCTGTAACGGGTCTTTGTATAAAAGTATCTGCGATCATTCGTTTGCTTTTAGGAGAAATTTATCTTGTACTAATTTTGTGTATTTATCCGGAGGCTAATTGTTATTTACCCCCGCCTGCAGGTGCACCGGCCGCGGCAGGCTTGCCCAAAGTTACCTTACCCTTATTGCGTAAGCGTTGGAAACCATCCGTAATTACCTGGTCGCCCTGGTTAAGTCCCGACATGATCACCACATTTGCCCCTATACGTGGCCCCAACTTTACTTTATGCTGTAGCGCTATGGTATCGCGCTTTTCTTTCTTTATGGTAGTATCCATCATGGTAGTATCTCGGTAAACAAACACAAAAAACTCGCCCATTTGCTCAGTTATAGCCTTATACGGGATCTGTAAACGATTACCTGATTCACTGTTAAGTACTTGCAAAACGCAGCTCATGCCATCCTTCAGTATATCTTGTTTATTAGGGAACTGTATCCTTACGGTAACTGTACCTGTTTGGTTATTCACGCCCCTGTCAATAGCTAAAACTTTACCCGGCTCGTTATAAGCGCTATCGTTTGATAGCTTCAATTTAAAAGTTGAATCGGTGCCACTTTGCTTTAGTTTATAGAACCGGGCAATGTCCTGCTCATTTATCACCACATCAACACCGATAGGGTGTTCGCTTGAAATGGTATTGAGTAAAGTAGTCCCCGGTGAAACCTGCGACCCCATCCTTACCTGCGAAATGCCTATCCTACCTGTAAACGGCGCGGTTATAGTTGCATAAGAAAGATCTGTTTTGGCTGATAGCACCGCTGCTTTGGCCACATCAACATCGCCCTTGCTTGATGCATAAGCCGCCTGCGCCTGATCAACTGTTTGGCGGGCCACCGCATCATTCTTTAACAGCATCTCATAACGATCAATATCTTTTTGCGCTTTTACCAGGTTAGCATTCGCGCTGCCAAGATTTGCCTCGGCCTGATTATAGGCTGCGATATATTTACGGCGATCTATCTCATAAAGCTCCTTACCCTGCGGCACCACATCACCTTCTTTAAAAAATATACCGGTAATAAAACCTGAAACCTGGCTGCGCAGTTCCACAATATTTAACGCGGTAACGGTACCCTGATATTCGTCATAATAAACAGCATCGGCGGTTTTTGCTTCGGCAACATTTACCGGGGTTGGCGGCAGCTCTGCATTAGGTTTGCTCTTTTTACCGCATGATGCAGCAAACAACAAAGCAATTGGGGGTAGGAAAAGGATATATCTGTTCTTCATAGTATGGTAATTCAGTTTGATTGTGGTGTAAGTGTTCCTAATGCTTTTTCAAGATCTATTTTGCTGGATAATAATTGGAATAAGGCGTTATAATAATTTAACTCAGCCGTTCGCAGGTCTGATTGCGCTACAATTACATCCAGGTAAGTTTTTATACCCTCCCGGTATTGCAGGCTCACTACCTTATATACATCTTTTGCCAGGTCAACATTTTGTTTCAGTAATACCCAGTTGGTATAATTACTCTTATAACTGGCCAGCGATTGCACATATTCAGTATTGATGGTATTTTGTGAATTTTCTATATCGATATCAGCACGACTAGACTGCAAACGGGCCTTACTTAGGTTTTGCAAACGCTTGGTTCCCTGAAAAATAGGAAACGATAATGTAAGCCCATAATAACCCGAGGGATAATCATTATTATATAAACTGGAAAATTTACTGCTTAAATAATTAAGGCTATATGCCCCTATTGCAGATACAGAAGGTAAAAATTGCCACTTATAATAACTCACATTTATATTCTGCAATGTTTTGGTGGTCTGCAATTGCTGATATTCAATGCGCTTGTTGTAATCCAGTTGCTGGTTGGTATCAATATAAGCTTCGCTCTCATAATGGGCAGAATCATAGGCCAATGTTAAAGTAGTACCGGCATTTACACCCATAATCTGTTTAAGGTAGGCCAGCTTGGCTTTTATAGCCTCAGCGGTTTGTTTGCGGCTGGCTATTGAATTATTTAATGCTATGGTAGCTTGTTTATAATCAGTTTTATCAACAGTACCGGCCTGATATTTACTGTAGGCATCTTTCAGGCTTCGTTGCAGGCGGGTTATATCTTCATTTAATATATCCAGTTGCTTTTGCGATAGCAGCACATCAAAAAATGCTTTGCTCACATCCGATAAAACATTTATCTGGCTGCTTACCATGTTTTGTTTGTAATACAGGCGCGAATAATTAGCTGTTTTAGCTGCTAACAACACATCACTATTATATATAACCTGGCTGGCCTGTAATCCTAAACTCGAATATTCATCAAGATTTGGTGCGGCTACCGTTTGCCCATTTGTTGTTGATGTGACCCCGGTGCTGAACGCTACCGGCACACTTCCTTTAAAGTAATGCTCATACTCGCCTGTTGAGCTTAATTGCGGCAACCAGGCGGATAGCCCTATCCTGATATCTTTTTCATTGATCTGCTCATCAATTGCAGCCTGCCTCACCGCTGGTTGGTTACGCAAAGCAAACTCAATACACTGTTTTAACGTAACTACGGTATCGGTGCTATTTTGGGCAAAAACAACTCTGGGTAAACAGAATGTTAAATTAATTAACAGTAGTAGATATATTTTTTTCATATATTAGATGTGTGGAAGGGCAGTTATAAATCACACTAATGAGTTAGGTGCTCATTAATATTGTCAATATAGGTAAAGATTAACTAGGATGTTAAATTTGTTACTAATATAAATTTAGCTATTGTATTTTTATGCAACTTTTAGAAAAAAATACGTTATTTACAGTTAAATATCATCTTTTTACAACTAAATGAAAAATAGGGGTATTAATTAAACAAAAAAATTAATTAATTTGCCGAGTGAGATTAAGGCTTCCAAAATAGCAGTGTTTAAAAAATTACACACTAAAATTTAGGTTATAAACTTATTCATGGTATTTTTACAAAAAATTTAAGCAGGGTTAATATACA
>JAMFSA010000031.1 GCA_026225055.1 Mucilaginibacter xinganensis
AGGGAAGCGTTTTTATATTCATTTGTTGTGCATGCGTATGGCTGCAAAGTAAAAAAGCGGCTGCAAGTAAGCAAAGTATCTTTTTCATTTTGATGTAAACAGGGAGGTAAAGGTAGGTTTTTAGGGATGAAAAGATAACTGCCGGGCCGGGTTTTTAATACGGCAAAGGATGCAGTTACAGCAAGCGTTTTTAGTATTATATTTGCCGCATGGAACTGGAAGAAAACAACACACCCGAAGTGCAGGATGATGACGCGGTTGAGATATATTCGGGAAGGGCAATTTTTTGGTTTTTCTTTTTAGCCGGGCCATTATTTGGCGGCGCCTTGTTAATGATTAATTTAAATGCTGCGGGGTTTAAAAAAGCAATAAACTGGATTTTTGGTTATGTAATACTGTTTAATTTTGCCAATATATACCTGTTTTCATTTCTTGTAAAATTTTATAAAATTGATCTCGCAGCTTACCAGGCAAAGTTGATGAGTTATAAGCAGGGCGATAATCTGTTTGATAGCAAAATTATGATATTGATGGGCGCGGATGTTGCTTTTAAATTGATAGGTGCATTAATTTTGAGTCAATATTTTTTTAAGCGGTATTTCCCCGAGAAGGATTATTACCCTAAAAGTATTGCAACCCCTTTATTTATTGCCATTGCAGTTACTTTGTTACTGATGGTTTTAGGCATGGGTGGCCTATAATGCTTCAAAATTTTATCATACAATATACTTAGGATGAGTACCCGCACTAAATTATACTTTGCTTCAGATATGCACCTTGGCGCAGTTACTTATGCCAACACGCGCGAGCGTGAGACAAGGCTTATGCGCTGGCTTGATATGATAAAAGCCGATGCCGCCGAAGTTTTTTTAATGGGTGATGTTTTTGACTTTTGGTTCGAATATAAAACGGTGGTGCCGCGCGGTTACATCCGCTTTTTGGGCAAACTGGCCGAATTAAGCGATGCCGGCATAAAACTGTACCTGTTTAAAGGCAACCACGATATGTGGATGTTTAGTTATTTTGAGCAGGAACTGGGCGCAACTATCATAAGTAATGAACTGATTATTGAGCGTAGCGGCAAAAAGTTTTACCTGCACCACGGCGATGGCCTTGGCAAAGGCGATACCAGTTATAAAATATTGAAGAAGATTTTCCGCAGCCCTGTATGCCAGTGGTTGTTTGCCCGTTTACATCCTAATTTAAGCGTTGGCATAGCTAATTATTGGTCGGCCCATAGCCGCATTGCGGGGAAAAAGAACTTTGAAGATCAAAACCAGCGCCCCGAACTACTGCTGGATTATTGTAACACCCTATTACAAAACGATTTTTACGATTACTTTATTTTCGGCCACAAACACCGCCCGCTTGATGTAATGTTAAACGAAAAAAGCCGCTACATTAACTTGGGCGAGTGGATAAACTACAATAGCTACGCGGTATTTGATGGCAATGATATCAGCCTGGAATATTTTGAAGGTGAATAATTTGAAAATTAGGTAATTTGAAAATTTGAAGATGCCGTTTTAATTTTCAAATCTTCAAATTTCTCTCATTTTCAAATTACATTGCTGTGAATTAAAATACGGGTAAAAAATCGTATTTTTGTGGGCTTTTTTAAAGGCGAATAAGTATATGTTAGAGAAATTAGAAGCGATATTCCAAAGGTGGAAAAATGTTGAAGCCGAATTGAGCAGCCCTGATGCCATGGCTGATATGAAGCGCTTTGCCCAATTAAATAAGGAATATAAAGACCTGGCCAAAATTGTTGACGAGTATAACATTTACCGCAACATTATGAGCAATATTGATAGCAATAAAGAAATTTTAGCTACCGAAAAGGATGAAGAGTTCAGAGAAATGGCTAAAGGCGAATTGGATGAACTATTGGTAAAACGCGATGAGATGGAAGAGATCATCCGTTTGATGCTGATCCCTAAAGATCCGGAAGACTCTAAAAACGCCATTGTCGAAGTTCGTGGTGGTACAGGTGGTGATGAGGCCGCGCTTTTTGCAGGCGATCTTTACCGTATGTACATGCGTTTTTGTGAAAAGAACGGCTGGAAAACAGAATTGGTTGATTATACCGAAGGCACCTCAGGCGGTTATAAGGAAATTGTATTTAAAGTAATTGCCGAAGAAGCTTACGGTACATTAAAATATGAATCGGGCGTACACCGTGTACAACGTGTACCTGATACCGAAACCCAGGGCCGTGTTCACACCTCGGCAGCAACCGTGGTTGTATTGCCCGAGGTTGATGAGTTTGATATCGACCTGCAGGTGAGCGATATCCGTAAGGATCTGTTCTGCGCATCTGGTCCGGGTGGGCAGTCTGTAAATACAACGTATTCGGCAGTAAGGTTAACACACTTACCTACCGGTATTGTTGCACAGTGTCAAGATCAAAAATCTCAGCTTAAAAACTACGATAAAGCCTTACAGGTATTACGTTCGCGTGTTTATGAAATGGAGCTGCAAAAGCACCTGGAAGAAACATCCAAAAAACGTAAAACCATGGTATCAACCGGCGACCGTTCAGCTAAAGTACGTACCTACAACTATCCTCAAGGTCGTTTAACCGAGCACCGTATAGGTTTAACCATCTACAACCTGCCAGGTGTAATGAACGGCGATATCCTCGAAATTATGGAAGCCCTTCAATTCGCTGAAAACGCGGAAAAACTGAAGGAAGGTACCGTAGCATAATTAGTATGATGTGCTGATATGCAAATGTGCGTATCAGCACATCATACTAATTTGCACATTTGCATATCTGCACATCAGAGCCATTTGCGCACTATCTCCCAATTGTAAAAATAATATACACCTCCGCATATTTGCACATTCGCAAATGGGTTTTCATCTCATTTTCATAATACCCGGCTACTTTAGATATTAAATATTAGCCATGCTATATGTTTTGCTGTATTATGTAGCAAAATACTTCACAAGCTCGTATTTATAATGGTTTACATACGTAAAATTTAATTTATTCAATATGCTGGCGGTAAAAACCTTAAGGAGTAATTTAAACATATTCAGGCGTTCAATATGGCTGATGGGCAATCAATTTGAGATCAGCCTGGTAGCCAATGACCCTATTTGGGCTGAGGGGAAAATTACCGATGCCATAAATGAAATAAACCGTGTTGATAAATTGCTTAGCGCGTTAGGAGAAAGCAGCAAGGTGAACGAGATAAACCGTAATGCAGGTGTAAAGCCAGTAAAAGTTGATCGTGAAATTTTCGGGTTGATAGAACGCTCATTACAAATATCTGCGCTTACTTATGGCGCTTTTGATATCACTTATGTTTCTGCCGATAAAACTGTAGCCACTGATGCCAAGCCTTCGGCTTTTGTAAATACTTACAGCAATTATAAAAATGTAGTGCTTGACCATCAGGCTGTTACTGTATTTTTAAAAGAGAAAAGCATGCGTATAAGCTTTGCATCAATAGGCAAAGGTTACGCTGCCGACAGGGCAAAATATATATTACAAATGCAGGGTGTAAGCAGCGGTGTAATTAACGCCGGTGGCGACCTGCTTACCTGGGGCACACAACCAAATAATGCCGATTGGACCATAGGCGCAGCTGACCCGGAGTTGCAAACACAGCCATTTGCCAACATGAATATCGGCAATATGTGTATAGCAACATCTGTTAATGCAGAGCGTTATGCTGCCATCAGCAATAAGCCACAAGCTAATATGGTTAATGCCAAAAAAGGTTTCCCGGTTAGCGAAATCATGCGTGTGAGTGTTATCAGCCCAACTGCTGAGCTATCTGATGCTATGGCTACGCCGATAATGAACATGGGTGTTAATGCCGGGCTTTATTTAATAAACCAATTAAATCAAATATCCTGTTTAATTATTGATGATCATAACCGTATCTATACCTCAAAAGGCGTAGAGAAGGCCGACTGATATTAATTTTTTCTATTACAATCTTCCTTTTAATATAATAAGTTAAATTTAGCGATATAAACCTGCGGATAGTACCAAAAAACTGGCTGCAGCAATCATCTATGCTCATAATATCCCCTTTATACAGTCTCTGATTGCCTGTATAAGTTCTGAGTAAGAATAGATATTTTAACAAATTTTAAGTTTTTCTCTTTCTAAATGGTAAAGTGGTTTGCGTATATTGTCCTGTTATTGATGCTGGCGCCGCATTTATCATTTGCCAAAATGGAGCGCAGGCATCCTATTTTTAAAAAATACGATCTTACTGTGCCTGTGTCCGATAACCCCATTTCAACCGATACTTCTGCAACAAAAAACACCAGGCACCAGCAGGAGCTTGATGATAAGAAGAAAATTAAGGAGATAGCCAAAGCAAAACGGCAGCCAAAACCCGAAAAATTGGGTGCTGCCGATGATGCCAAAACGCCGCCGAAACCCAAACCGAAGCGCCAGCGCCGACCTGAAGGTTTGGAACGCCCGCCGGAAATACCCAGGAGAAATGGTAACTAATATTTTGAACAGACAATTTATAGATTGATGAAATATTTTTGCGTAGTACTTTTTTTATTCACCTGCAATGCCGTAAATGCAGCAGCAGAGCTACGCCCGTATACTGATACTACAGTTAAATCAACTGCTGATACGGATACAGTTATTCGTAAAATGTCAATATCCGCGGGAGTGGTATACGGCAGCGATGTGCAATTTTTTGGCCGTACGGGGCCAATAACCTACCCGTTTGTATCAACAGATGTGATCTATAATACCAAAAATGGCTTCTTCGCATACGGTTCAGCGTTAAAGGTTTTGGGGTATAACCCTTTATTTGATGAGATCGACCTGGGTGCAGGGTACTTATACAAAATTTCAAAACAATTTTCAGGGGCGGCCAGTTATACGCGTTTCCTTTTTAACCGCGATGCCGCGCAGGTGATTAAATCAGCATCGGCAAATGATATCGATGTTAAAAATACATATGACTGGAAATTTGCAAAATCAAGCGTTATAGTTGACTACCTTTTTGGCAATGAGAACGATATTTTTGTCACCATAAATACTACCAAACACTTTGAAAGCAGCTTTACTATTTTTGATGATAATGATTACCTTTCATTTGACCCAACAATAACCGCCATATTGGGTACGCAAAACTTTGTGCAGCGTTACGCAATGGATCATGACTACCAAACACACCAGGATAACATATATTACAGCGACCCGGATGCGCCGCGACAGGCACGTGATAATAGCCAGTTTAACGCGCTCAACTATAATATAAAAATACCTATAGCGTATAACAGGCCGCATTATACATTTGAGTTTTCGTACAAGTACTCTATACCGGTTAACGTTGAAGGCGCGTTACTTAACCGTAAGGAATCGTTTTACAACTTAACATTTTACTACGTATTTTATTAAGTATGAATGTTTTAATTATAGAGGATGAGAGGGCGCTGGCCCGTGAGTTAGAGATATTTCTGACGAACTACAACTACATCTGCGAAGTTTGTTATGATGGTACATCAGCATCCGAACGGGTGGCTGTCAATCTGTATGATTTTATTTTGATAGATCTTGGCCTGCCCGATTACGAAGGCCTTGACCTGCTGAAAGAAGCCAAACGCAGTAACCCCGATGCCGCTTACATTATCCTAACTGCCCGGGCAGAAATATATGACCGCATTAAAGGCCTGGATATGGGTGCCGATGATTACCTGGCTAAACCATTTTCTCTGTTAGAACTGCAAAGCCGCATGCAGGCTATCACACGCCGCAAATTCGGACTAAAAAATAATGTGGTTGAACTGGGCGATTTTTTGGTAAACCTTACCGAGCGTACCATCACCCATAAAAACGATATCATATCGGCCATCACCAAAAAGGAGTTCGACCTGGTGGCTTACCTCATCCTGAATAAGAACCGAACGGTTACCCGTAACCAGCTAAGTGAACATATATGGGGAAGTATTATTAATGATGATTACGACTCCAATTATATTGATGCACACATCAAAAATATCCGCAAAAAATTAAATGCCTATGCTTCTGCAGATTGGCTGGAAACTGTACGCGGACTGGGATACAAGATAAGGATAACTCATTAGCACATTGAAACTCAGGACAAAACTTACATGGTTTAATACCATATCAAAACTGGTTATTGTAACGCTGTTTGTTTTGCTACTGCCCGAGCTGATCAAAAATATCAACCAAAATTATACCGATAACCGCCTGCGCAAGCAAAAGGATAAGGTATTGCAAACGGTAAAAGCGTTGGGTATAAAAAATTATATTCAGGATGGTCAGGGTTACGCGGCCTATACACCCATAAAGGATGCTTATGTTAGCTTGGATGAGGATAGTTTAATCGAAAATCTGGATACTATCCAAAACGAACAGCGTAAAGTAGAAACAGATACCATCGAATACCGCATATTAAGCCACAATTTTTACGTAGATAAAAAGAAATACCTGCTGGAGGTAGGTATCAGCCTTGATTCGGTAAATGAAACTACTGGCCCGCTACAGAACATAGCTTTTGAAATTTTAGTAGGCATGATCATCCTCACCATTATTGCCGATCAGTTGTACTCTAACTATGTGCTCGCGCCTTTACGCCTCATTATTAAAACAAAGCTGGTAGGTACTAAATTCCCCAATTTTGGTAGCTATAAAGAGGTGAAAACCAGTACCGATGATTTTCAGCAACTGGATCTCAGCATCCACCAGATGATCCAGACCATCGAAAGCACATTCCTGAAAGAGCGCGAGTTTATTTCCAACGCTTCACATGAGTTGATGACGCCGATATCTATTCTCCAATCAAAGATCGAGAACATGTTTGAAGAGGAAAGTATTGCTGACGAGCTTAAGGTTCGAATGCTGGAAATGCAAAAGATATTGAACCGCCTCAAAAGCATCACCAAAACCCTGCTGCTGATATCGCAGATTGAGAACGACCAGTTCTTGAAAGAAGACAAGATCACCATCAGCGAGTTATTGCAGGAAGTTTATGATGAGATCTCCATCCGTTTGCAGGATAAGAATATTAGTTACGAATGTATTGTAACGGATGATTGGTGCCTCATCAACGTCAACAAATTCCTGTTGTTCAACCTGGTTTTTAACCTGGTGAACAATGCCATAAAATATAACCGCGAAGATGGCAGTATAAAAATACAAGCCTTAAAAGAAAATAATGACTATGTGGTAAAAATTACAGATACCGGAGTAGGTATTGCCCCCGAAGATCTGCCTTTTATTTTTAATCGCTTTAAGAAGCTACGACAATCGCTGCAACAGGATAGCTTTGGCCTTGGCCTCCCCATAGTAAAATCCATAGCCGAATTTCATCACATTAAAATTGAGGTAGAATCAGAAAAGAATGTGGGAAGTACCTTTAAGTTGATATTTTCAACGGGGTTAATAGGGTAGTTTTTCAATAAAAAAATATGTCATTGCGAGGAGGAACGACGAAGCAACCTCGTCGCATTTATATGCAAGCGACGAGGTTGCCACGCTATCGCTCGCAATGACACGGATTTTCAAGCCCCCTTCTTATTACTCAAACTCTGCATCAATTGCTCATACAAGTCATCACCCGAAGCTTTTTGTGGTTTTAGTTTCTTAACTACAGCCTGCTTGCCTTTGGCCTTATCATGGATGATCTTTAGCAATTCCCCATTGTACTCGTCCTTAAATTTGGTTATATCAAACTTTTCGGCGTATTGGTTAATGAGCGCGAGGCCCATATCCAGCTCTTTCTTACTTACGTTGGCATCATCTATTTTAAGCTCATCTGTATCGCGAATTTCCTGCGCAAAGCGGATATTAGTTACAACCAATACATTTTTAACCGGGTGTACAATGCATAAACTTTCGGTACTGCGGAGTACAAAACGGGCCAGTCCGGCTTTTTTTGATTTGATGAGCGCTTGTATCAGCAGGCCGTAAGCCTTATTGTTTTTGGTATCAGGCTCAGCATAGTATGATGTTTCGTAGTACATAGGGTTAACATCGGCAATATCAACAAAGCTTTCGATCTCAATTATTTTATTTTTTTCGGGTGCGGCACTTTCAAAATCATGCTCATCCATTATCACATAATTATCGTCCAGTTTATACCCTTTTACAATCTTATCGTAAGGTACTTCCTTATGCGTATGCTCATTAACCCGCTGGTAACGGATGCGTGAATGGTCGCGGCTATCCAGCATATCAAAATCAAGCGAGCTGGTTTGCACCGCCGAATATAATTTAATAGGGATACTAACCAATCCAAATCCAATAGAGCCTTTCCATATAGATCTCATAACAAGCTTGTTTAATGCTTTACTATAACTGTATAATGTGGCAAACGGTTTTAGTGGAGATGGTTTAAATGATGAACAAGCCTTAGTTTTAAAAACTTCAATTTCTATTATTAGGTTCTACTAATCACTATCCCTCAACTGCCCGTTCACCTTTTCCAGTCGCTCAATCATATCATTCAAAGCTTTTCCTTTCTTTCTGATGCCACGGGGCCTTAAATAAAACCAGGAGAATGCTATCCACCCAAAAGTCCAAACAACATAGGTTACTGCCCATGCTACACTCATTCGGGAAATAAACTGCAGCATATACAGAGCCAAACCTGCTGATAGTAAAGTGAAATAAATATTTATCATCACTTTATTTAGGAAGTCCTCCTTGCGTTTTATGCGGATCAGCTGGTTTAAATATTCCTGGCTGCTCATTTCAAAATCTGATTTAAACAGCATGGGCAATATTTGGTTTGATACCGCTAAATAGGATACAATAGCCAACACGATCAGTATTAGCCCAATCCTTGTGGTTAAATGCTCATTATCAATATTAAACCACATGTATATCATTACGGGAGTTGTTGCCAACAATACCAGGTTTAATTTTATCAGCTTATTGCGTGTCTTCTTTTTCAACTCGTCGGCATTCGTAAACAGCTCTTTTGTATCGGGCATGTCACTTGTGGATTGCTTGTTCCACAAGGCTTTAAAATCCATTTCAGTGCTCATAATTTTCAAATTTTTTAGCTAATCTTTCCTTAATCCTGAAAACCTTTACTCTTATGTTAGTTTCACTCAACCCTACAATTTTGGCTATCTCGGCTTGCTTCACATCTTCCAGTTCCAGCGAAATGATCAAACGATCGGTTTCGGGTAGTTCAGCAATGCATTTGTATAGAAACTGAACCTGCGGTTCCCGATCTGGTTCAATATGTTCTGCTATTTGTTCAGGCATTTCGGAGCGCGGCATCCTGTTCTGGCGCTCAATCTGCCGCAGGCAATGGTTTGATGCGATCCTGAAGATCCATGTGCCAATAGCTGACTCATTCCTGAACTTTGGCAGTTGCTGCCATATGGTAACAAAGGTTTCTTGTGCTATGTCCTTCGCCCAGTCGTGGTCGTTCACATAGCCCATGCATATGCGGAAAACTTTGTTCCAATAGGTTTTATAGATATCGTTAAATACCATAGGTTATTTTATAAATGCTGCAAGCTGCTGGTTATACCAATCTGTATCATCAAACATTATAAAATGCTTGCCTTTGGTGGCATATGCAAGTTGCGCGGTGGTAAGGTTTTTATATTGTGCTTCAATAGCTGGCTTAAATGTAGCAAAACTGCTTTCCAATAATACCAGGGCCGGGCATTTTATACCGGTTATTTTAGCGCGCAGGTCGGTGTTCAGGAAATCGCAATACATGGCGGCAAATGTTTTCCTGTCTGATGCTACCGACCAGCCTACTACCTGTTTTAAATGAGCAGTATCAGCCATTAACTGTGGGATGGTATACATTTGCATCTGGTAAAACTGCTGGTCGGTCAGGCTGGTGAATTTGGCAACCACAGGGCTACAATCATTATTAGGGTTCGATTTAAAGTCGGGATTGCTCATCGCCGCCAGGCATGGCAAAGCATCAACTATAACTATTTTGGAGGCAAGGGTTGAATAATCAGCAGCAATAGCCAGTGCAAGGCCTCCGCCCATGCTATGCCCAACAATTACGGGTTTGTTAATTTTATTATCGGTGATGTAAGCGGCAATAGCATCTTCCCAACCTTTAAAACTGGGCGTTGCTTCGGCAGGTACACCGGCAAAACCTGCCATAGTAAGGGTGTAGCAAGTATAGTTTTTTTCGTAGGTGCTTTTAGTGGCGGCCCATACATCGCCAGAGGAGGCAAAACCCGGGATGAATACGATGGCTTGTTTGCCTTTGCCTGAAACTTTTACCTGGAAAGGATATATTTTGGCCTCGCCAAAAACGTTGATACATAATAATATAAATGGAAGTGCGATCAATAATGCCGTTGTCTTTTTCATAATCATTTTAATTATTTAGCTGATTTTGACTTTTAGATACGGCGATTTTTAAAATGCTACACCCTGCCTGATTATTTTTTAATAAATGTTTTTCAGGTTGAAAAAATATTGTTGTAAAATGTGCATAATTATTATAAATTAGCATAAAATATTGACTTGCAATATTTTAAAAGTGTATATATCCCTCTTTCATAATTTTATTAATAGAGATAAATGTCAGAAAGATACACTACAAAATGCCCCTATTGTAAACAAGGGACCGTAATGCTTCGCACCAAAAGAGGTGCCGTTGTAAAGTTTTTTTTGTTCTGGCTACCGATCAAAAGGTTTAAATGTACTGTCTGTTCCAAAAAAACATATGTATATGGGTCGCCTAAAGCTTTTAAGCTGCATGTGGAATAAATGAATTACAGGTATTTATTTTTTTACCAGTACCATACCTACCGCAGGGAATGTGGTGAGGTAATTAGCCGGTAATAGTTTTGTATGGAGGCCAAATTCGTCGAAATTACTCTTGTATTCCCTTACATGACGCCAGTCGGCCACTATGGCTGTGCCGCCGTTCTTTAAAACCCGGCTTATCTCTTTACAGGCCGTTTTTCTACCCTCTTTATTATAAATATTGTGCAGGCACATATTGGTTAATATCACATCAAAGCTTTCATCGGCAAAGCTCATTTCCATTGCATTTTCATTTAGTATCTCCACCTTGCCCCTAACGCCTTCCAGTTCGGCATTTTGTAAAGCATTCTCTACATTATTACCTGTCAGGTCCTCGGCATTCCAGATATCAATACCGATAGACTTACCGGTGGTTAATCTTTTTGCAGCACCTATCATTAGCAAACCTTTACCCGTACCAACATCCAAAACCTGCTCGTTGCCTGTCCAGCTAATCAGGTTCAGCATCCGGTCGCGGTGCTTAAATTTACCCCATAACGAGTACGCCAGCATAAGCACAGCGCCTAATCCGCAACCGCATCCCGACCAGATTAAACCACTGGCATCAATATCAACCGAACCTATTTTTATTAAAGGAAAGAAAATAGAAATTATACAAAGCGCTACAGCAGCAAGTGCCAGGTTACGGATAACGCCGGGAGCATCAATGCCATATTTAGCTTTGCTTGCGAACTGTGTGGCTTGGTTGATATTGGTCATAGAATGTATTTAATTAACATTAAATGAAGATAATACAATATTGCTATTAATTCTTTCAAAAAAATAATTTTGAAACCGTAGGCTATACCCCTTTAAGGAATGTTTTATTTATCTTTAAGAAAATTAAATTTGCTTAATACTATATGTCAACCCCTGATTCAACAAACTATAGTGAACAAGTTCCAATACATGGTGCGTCGGCATATAAGGTACAATCAACTATAACAAACGTTAAAGAGGCAAATTATCCATTTGTAAATTTGGTAAGGTTTATTGCAACAATAGGCATAGTTTTTTTACACAGTGGCATACCTTTAGCAGGCAATGACTATAATGTGGTTATACACAAAGTAAACCATATTGAATACTATTTGCTGTTGCGACAGCTTTTTAAATTTGCTACTATATGCTATTTTATGATTGCAGGCTTTTTACTTGCGGATAAGGTAACAGAGGCCAATCCCTTTCATTATTACAAACGCAGGTTGAATATATTGGTAAAGCCATATATGTTTTCATTTGCAATTTTCATTATACTCCTGCTTATCCGGGATTATGCATTAACTGATGCAGATTTTAAATGGTACGATATATTAAAGTCAATGAAATTTTCATTGTTATACACTGCTTACTGGTACGTTCCTAATTATCTGCTATCATTACTTATCATAGTTGGTTTTGCAAGGTATATACAGTCGCCATATTTTGGTGCATTGTTATTTGTGCTTACGCTTTTTTATACCTGGTATGATGTATATTCTTCACACCATACAGCCTCGCATACTACCGCGCTATTTGGATTTGTTTTTTATATGTGGCTTGGCGTTTATATCAAAAAGAATAATGTGGTGCAAAAAATCAAAAAGCTGAATTTTTTATATTTAGTTATTGTTGTCCTGTTCACCTTCCTGGCATCAAATTTTGAAAGCTATTATCTCTTCCATTATACCCATATAAGGGATAGCCTTAATACACTGCGTATTTCAAATCAGCTTTATTCAGTTGCAGTATTTGTTCTGTTGGTTGGGTATTGTAACAAGCCTTTAAAATTTGGCATCTTTAATCCCCGGAATGAAACTTATGGTATTTATTTATACCATAGTTTTTTTACATTCTTTGTATTGCCTTCGGTTGAAAACTGGATAAGCTATCATTATCATATAAGCTTGTTTTCCTACAATGTACTCGGCATGATTGGTATGACGCTCTTTAACTGCGCCATCAGCTATTTCTTAACAACCGCTCTTGTTAAAATACTATTGCGGTATAAGTTTGCTTTTTTACCGGCTTTATAGTGCTTTACATGAGCATATAATTTTATATGTTTATGGCTGATAATTAACCGCATTGAAAAAAATCCGACCGGTACAGCTTGTCGCTGTTATTTTCTTTACTGTATCCGGAGGCCCTTACGGGCTCGAACCCCTGTTAACTTATGCAGGCCAGCATGGTGCCATATTATTATTGCTGATAACCCCTTTATTGTGGGATGTACCGGCAATTTATACTGTGCTTGAGCTAAACAGCATGATGCCCGTTACCGGCGGTTATTACAAATGGGTAAAACATGCCTTAGGCACCCGCTGGGGATTTTATGAAGGCTGGTGGACCTGGCTCTATACTTTCGTCGATCTGGCCATATACCCGGTTTTATTTGTACAATATGCAGCTTTCTTTTATCCTGAGTTGTCTTTACATAAAACAGAGATCTGCCTCATCATCATATGGGCATCCGCGGGCTTAAATATTTTAGGTATAGTACCTGTAGGCAAAGTAACCTTATTCCTGAGCGCGGTTGTACTAACGCCTTTTATTATCTTATTCGTACTGGCATTTTATCACCATGCGGGCAGCGTTGCCATACCTGCACCGTCATTAAAAGGCATAGGTATTTCATCATTAGGAATGGCCCTGTATACCGTAATGTGGAACTGTTTAGGATGGGATAACACCACCACCTATGCCGAAGAAGTTGAAAAACCGGTACGTTCTTACCTGGTATCCATGATGATCGCTTTTATATTAGTGATCGTAGTTTATGTGCTGATCATATGGGTTGCTCAATTCTCGGGCATAAACGCTACCACCTTAATGAATGATGGCTTCCCTGCGTTAGCGGCGCTGATTGGCGGGCATTGGCTGGGTGCATTGATTGCTATCGGCGGTATGGCGAGTACCCTGGGTATATATGCCTCTGTGCTATTATCCGTATCGCGTGTGCCCATGGTGATGGCTGATGATAAGCTTTTACCTACCGTATTAAAAAGGCAGCATAAAAAATTCAATACGCCCTACATATCTATTATTGTTTGTTCGGTAGTAGTGAGCGGTATGATCCAATGGGGGTTTACCGATCTGCTGATCATTGATGTGATCGTGTATGGTGCAGGCTTATCCCTTGAATATATCTCGCTAATAAAAATGCGTATAAAAGAACCTGACAGGCACCGTCCTTTTAAGATTCCTTTTGGCGTGCCCGGTTTATGCATAGGTTTGATACTACCTGTCGCCGTTTACTTTACTGCCCTTGCCGGCGCGCTGTCATCAACAAAGGGAGCTGTATTGGCTGCTGTATTTGCTATTATTACTTTATTGAGCGCTGAGCTTTTATGGCAGGTGGTAAAGTTGAGTAAAAGAGGGAGGGTGGCCGAATTGTAAGGTGGATTGGGACTCGTTAATATCTTGCGCAGCCGCTCATTGCCGCGGGCCTACGCTTTTTCTTTCCCCGTCAGTAGAACAGCTTCAGGCGAAATAAGGCAAAACGATGGTGGCCTTGCGCGCAATGGCAGGGCATAGCAGATTTTTACAGAAGGGTAAGGGCCAAGCGCGTAGCGACAGCAGGGTAAAAATATAGCAGCCCAGGTTTTGCCTGATTTGCAGGGTATGGCCCTGTGCGGCAAAGAAGCATTTCTACTGACTAGCCTTTTTGGTCCTTTTGTGGCGAAGACAAAAGGACTAAGCCTTCGCGGCAATGAGCGGCTTCGAGCGATAAGTATACGATAAACATATTTGCTCTGCACAATCAGCGGATTAATGACACGAAGAAAGTTTATTAACAAAAAAGGCGTTCCACTTAAAATGAAACGCCTCTTAATTATAACCGTTGCCGGGTTATATAGTAGTTGGCCGCCTTAGTATACCTAATATTAAGGCTATAATTGCAATAACTAATAATACATGTATAATACCTGTGGCAGAATACATAAATACGCCTAATGCCCACCCAATCAGGAGGATAACGGCTATGATATACAATAATGAGTTCATAGTGATTTGTTTTAATTAATGATTTTCATAGATATTAATACAACATCGAGTTGTACTAATATGTTTTAATTAATAAATAATACTACTAGTTAAAAGGTGTACATCACTAAAGTTTAAGCCATTTATTTCTGACAGTAAGTTGTTGCTGGGTAGGGTTATCCACCGACTCTATCTTATATTTTACCAGTGCATTTTTTACTAAAGTTGCCTGCAATGTTATTGGCTGCCCATCGCGGTTAACGTTTATGGTTATTTTATCGCCGGGCTTTCTGCCGGTTAAAACATCCTGTATATTAGCTATTGGGGTGCCATTTACAGTAACTATCTGGTCATCGGTATTAATACCAGCTGCCCAGGCCGCGCCGCCACGTAATACGCTGGTAACGGTTATTTTATTGTTTGCAGTACTGGTGGTAACGCCTAATGATGGGTCGTTATTTGCTACCAGTGCGTCGGTTATTTTGTAACCGGCGTAGCCCAGGTATGTGTTATAATCAATATCATCAACCCCATAAACATATTTGCTATAAAAATCATCCAGGTTTTTACCTGCATATTTCTCAAGTCCCTGTTTAAATTCTACATCGGTATAGCCGCGCTCTTTACCTTTGTAATACTCATCATACATGTGCCGCATTACATCATCCAGCGAGTATTTGGCATTGCTATCATTAATAATTTCCAAATCAAGCAGCATGGCTATTACCGATCCTTTGCTATAATAAGATATAGTAGTGTTGGCTGAGTTTTCATTAGGGCGGTAAGCCTTAATCCAGGCATCATAGCTGGCATCGGTAACAGATTGAAATTTTCTGCCAGCTTGGTTCTCAACCGAATTAATGTCATTGCCCAATACATTCAGATAATTATCAACCGGGATTATAGCGGCGTGCCTTAGTATAATATCCTCATAATAAGCGGTGAAACCTTCGGCTATCCACAGGTCGGTTGTATAATTCTCGTTGTCGTAATCAAACGGACCTAAAGCTATAGGGCGCAGGCGTTTTACGTTCCACAGGTGAAAATGCTCATGCGCAACCAAACTTAAAAAGCCCTGGTAGCCGGTTTCACTGGCATAGGTATCGCGGGCGGCACCCAATACGGTTGAGCTTAAATGCTCCAGTCCACCGCCGCTTTTAGCATAGTTGTGCACTATAAAAACATAGCGTTTGTTGGGATTTTCGCCATAAACGGCAGTTTCCTGCTCAACAATTTTAGCCATATCCTTTTTAAGGCGTTCCTTATCATATTTACCGGTGCCAAACATGGCTACCTCGTAATCTACACCGGCGGCCTTAAAGCCAAATACATCCTGGTTGCCCACCTCAATAGGTGAGTCGAACAGGATATCGTAGTTAGGCGCTGTTACCGTAAAAGGATCATTATTTACCATCGCCAAACTAGTTGAAACCTTCGACCATCCATCATAAGGTATAATATGGATAGTGGAGGCATCATGCAGCATCCCTTCAGGATACATAAAAAAACCTAAAGTTGAGATAAATGCGTGCGAAGCATCAACCGTACTGGTACGTACTGATATCTCATTACAATAAACCCTGTATTTTATCGTAATATCCTTTTCGCCCTGTGTATTAATGCTCCACCAGTTTTTACGGGTTTTAATAAAGGGTAATATGTTGCCTTTTGCACTTACGCTGAAAGCCTCAACATTTTTGGCATACTCACGTATAAGATACGAGCCGGGTGTCCAAACGGGTACTTTAAGTACAAGGGTGTTTTGCTTTAAATTACTGATAGTCATTTCAACATCAGCATAATGAGCTTGTGCTTCGGGGAAGGTTACGGTGTATGAAATTTGTGGCATGGTTGCCGCGGTACTGATATTGGTAGACATTAAAATTAGTATTAAAGAAAAAAAAACGTTCAGGGGAAATCTTTTCATCCGGCAAGTTATTAAAAATTTATATTGATATTAAACTGTCAGAAACATTAGCACTCTATATGGTTAATAGCAAACTTAAAAGTATAGGAGCTAAAATTTATGAGTGATTGTTATCTTACAAAAAAATTACGATTATTACAGAATTGTTAATTCAATAATGTTGATTAATAATCTGTCAAACATGCTCTTTTAAACGATTTAAAAGTTAATTTTGATTATGAGCGCCCGTTATAAAACCTGCCTGCTGATTGATGATAATTACATTGATAATTTTGTTACCAGTAAAATTTTAGAAAGTGGCAATTTTGCCGAAAACATTATCATCCTGCAATCGCCGGAGCAAGCCATAGAGGCATTGCGCCAGGGTACCGTTCATCCCGATTTTATATTCCTGGATATCCGGATGCCTGAAATGAGCGGGTTTGAGTTTTTGGATGAATATGAAAAAATATCCATTGAAAATAAAGACGCTATAAAAATATATATGCTATCCTCATCGCTTGATCCCACTGATATTAAAAGATCATTGGTGAACAAATACGTTTGCCAGTTTATTCATAAACCTGTTACTCACAAGGGCCTGGAAGAAATTTTTTCACATGATCTTAGTTGCTGATAGCGGATCGTCAAAAACAGATTGGCTGCTCGCTTTACCACAAAAGGAAGCACAACAATTCAGGACATCAGGCTTAAACCCTTACTTTTTATCAGAAAAAGATATCGTTAAAATACTACAGGAGCAGGCTGCCGATCTGATAGCCTTTGCTGCTGATATTACCGAGATCTATTTTTTTGGCGCGGGCTGCTCCAGTCCCGACAGGCATGAGATTGTTTCAAATGCCATTAGCCAGCTATTCCCTAAAGCATATATAAGTGTGGATAGCGACTTGCTGGGTTCGGCTTATGCCACCTGCGGGCATGAGAAAGGCTTATGCTGTGTGCTGGGGACAGGCTCCAATATTTCTTTTTTTGATGGCGATGATATACACGCCGGCCAGCATGGCTTAGGTTTTGTTTTGGGTGATGAAGGCTCAGGAACCTGGTTTGGCAAGGCGCTCATAACCGATTATCTGTACGGCAAAATGCCTGCGGATATCGACGCCAAATTTGAAGCGACCTACCACTTAACCCGTGAGGATGTGATCAAAAACGTGTATCAGAAACCCGGCGGAAACTCTTACCTGGCATCATTTTCCCGCTTTTTAAACCAGATACGGGAAACGGAATATGCTCAAAAGCTACTGCATGATGGCCTGCTGGAATTTATTGATACCAACATAAAATCATACCCGCAATACAATAAGTATAAATGCAATTTTGTAGGCTCAATAGCCTATGTTTTTGCCGATGAATTGCAGGAACTTTGCAAAACCACCGGCGTACGCACCGGTAAGATCATCAAACAACCTATTCATGACCTGCTTCAATTTATTTTGGAGAGAGGTTGAACCAGGTTTTTTTGGATTTGAGGGGTTTTCCTGATATGAGATGCTTAACACACGATATGGCCTTTAATCACACGTCATTGAAAAACGAAGCAATCCCCGATTAGCGGAGCCGCTCTGTATAGTTTAGAGATTGCTTCGTACCTCACAGCAATGACTCTTTTTCATTTTGGATGGGACCTTACGGGGTCTTCTTCACAAACTCCACCTGGTACAAATGCGGCCATTTTTTACCGGTTACAAACAGCCTTCTGCCTTTTTCGTCCCAGGCTATACCGTTAAGTACATTTTCGCCGTTATCAAAATTAGCCGGGCGACTTGCCATTGGCCACAGGTTCTTCATATCTACACGCTGTAATACCGCGCCGTTTTTAGGGTTGATCACCAAAATAGTATCGTGCTGGTAAATGTTTGAGTAGAGTTTATGATCAATGTATTCCAGCTCATTTACTGAGTCTATTGCTTTTTTATTATCGTACACATCAATAAAGCCGGTTGCGTGGTAATTATTTTTATCCAGGAACCAAATGCGGTTCGAGCTGTCATCAAGGTATAGTTTATTGCCATCATAAGTAACGCCCCAGCCTTCAATACCCACATTATTGGTGAAGGTACTGAGCATTTTAAACGTGTTCTTATCAAATACAAAACCCAACTTTTCGCGGTAGGTGAACATTACAATCTTATCATCAATTATAGCGCTGCCCTCACCAAAATACTTAGGATCAAGTTTGGCTTCCATTACCGTTTTGCCTGTTTCCAGGTTTACTTTTTTCAGGACTGAGTGCGGTGGATCACCAGTGCTTTCATACAAATAACCTTCATGATACAAGAGGCCCTCTGTGTAAGAACTGGTATCATGCGGATAAACCTTCACCACCTTATAGGTATATTCCTCAGGTGCTTTGGCTGCAAGTAAAACTATATTGGTTGATGCTTCCAGGCTTTTACCATCTGTGTAAACCCGGGCGGTTATTACCCTTGGGCCCAACAACATGCTGTCGGTTTTTAATGATAATACTGATGAATCCTTCATCATGCTCACCCTTACCGAATCAACCAGGTAAACTATAGAATCAGGTTTGGCATCAGCCGAATAGTGCGCCTTTACGGCAACCACATCGCCGCTTTTGTAGCTGGTGCCCGCATCCGGACTAATGGTAACAATATTTTCTGTTTGATTATGATGACAGCCGAGCGCCAGTAAGGCAAGAGAGGCAAGGAGCAGTTTAACTTTATTATTCATATTCAGTTTATGTGGCATGTGGCCAAAACGCATCTTCAATATGCTTTATTTTATAATTAGTTTGTTTATCAAATAATATGGAGATGATATCAAAACGCACATCGCCCTGGTGGTTCATCAGGTAAATATATTCATCCGCGGCATAAACCAATAATTTTTGTTTACGGTCATCCACAAAATCTTCGGGTTCGCCGTAACCATTGCCTGTACGGGTTTTTACCTCCACAAATATAATCACCTTATCTTTATAGGCAATCAGGTCCACCTCGGCTTTGCCGTGCGTCCAGTTTTCATCCAGTATTTCATAACCGGAATTTTCAAGAAGTGTTTTGGCTATGCTTTCGCCTTTTCGGCCCAGGTCGAGGTGTTGGGCCATTATTTTATAATTACGGAGCCTAAGTAATCAGATATGCTTTTCTCCACCTTTTTCATCTGGATGTATTGGCTCAATAAAATATCCTGATCGGCGGCATCCGGTGTTTTTTGCAGTTCGGTGCGCAGGCCATCCAATATTTTACCCACTTTTTGTTTTTTCAGGTGAAATATAGCCCCTAAAATGGTACCCTTCATATTCTTTTGCTCATCGTTCACCAAAATGTGGTGCATCTCGTACCAGTTTTCGCTCAGGGTATATTTTGTGGCGATGAGCGTAACGCTGAGGTCTACGATGCCTTTATCCGGATAATGAATAAAGAACTGTTCATCGGGCAATACACCGTTCTCCACCTCTTTGCGGTAAAGTTCAACAAATTGCTTGCTTACCAGGTGGTCAAATTCTACATCGCTTAACTCGGCTATCATAAACGGGCCGATGTAGGTATTGGCTATGCCGTCCCAATCAATCATACGGTTGCCGTAGAGTAACAGCAGGCGTATGATTTCTTTTTCCTGGTTGGTATCATCCTTAACTTCTGGCTCAACAGGTTCGTAAAGCAAAGTTTCATCAACAGGCACAAACTGCCTTGAATTTGAATTGGGCTGCTGCGAATCTTTTTTGGCCTTCGCCATCCGCATTTTATTAAGCTCCGATAGCAGGGCACGCTCATCAATCTTTAACAGATCGCTACATTCTTTTATAAATACCGATGCTTTTATGGAATCCGGTATTTTAGCAACGCTCTCTACTATCTCCCGTATTACTTCCGCTTTTTTAATCGGGTCGTTACCCGCATCTTTAAGCAGCAGATCGGTTTTATAAAGGATAAAATCCTTCTTGGTATCCTCAATATATTTTTTGAACGCGCTGGTGCCAACACTGCGTACATACGAATCCGGATCATGTCCATCGGGGAACAGCACTACTTTTACGTTGAGTCCTTCCTCCAAAATCATATCCAGCCCACGCAATGAAGCTTTTATACCCGCCGCGTCGCCATCATATAAAATGGTAATATTTTTGGTAAGGCGACCAATCAGCCTGATCTGTTCAACAGTCAACGAGGTACCCGATGAGGCTACCACATTTTCGATCCCCGCCTGGTGCACCGATATCACATCGGCATAACCCTCTACCAAATAGCAGTTATCCTCATCCCTGATGGATTTCTTGGCAAAGAACAAACCATAAAGCACGCTGGATTTATGATAGATCTCCGACTCGGGCGAGTTTACATATTTGGGTACGTTCTTATCATTCTTCAGGGTACGGCCACCAAAGGCTATCACGCGACCGGTAAAGCTATGTATCGGAAACATCACCCTGCCACGGTAACGGTCATACAACGAGCCGTTATCACGTTTAACAGACAGTCCGCTTTCTTCCAGAAATTCCTGCTGATAGCCTTCTTTCAGCGCCTGGCTTGTAAAGGCTTCCCATTGATCGGGCGAGTAGCCCAGCTCAAACTTGGTAATGGTATCTTTATTAAAACCGCGCTCCTTAAAATAGCTGAGGCCTATATTTTTTCCTTCATCGGTATCCAGCAAACTTTCATGAAAAAATTTGGCAGCATAACCGGTAACTATCATCAGGCTTTCGCGGTGATTATCGGCTTCACGGTTCTCGCTGGTATCAACAGTTTCCTCTACCTCAATACTATATTTTTTTGCCAGCCATTTAAGCGCTTCGGGATAGGTGAATTTCTCCAGTTCCATTAAAAAGGTAACAGCTGAGCCGCCTTTACCCGATGAAAAATCCTTAAAGATCCCCTTGGCCGGCGATACTGTGAATGATGGTGTACGCTCATTTACAAATGGCGACAGGCCCACGTAGTTTGCCCCACGCTTTTTTAATTGCACAAACTCCCCTATCACCTCCACAATGTCGGTGGCTTCCATAATTCTGTCAATGGTGGGTTTTGTTATCATGTGCTAAAATGCAAATGTAGGGCAAATCATCAATGGATAATTAACAAACGTTAAGATACAATTTTATTTGGTTGATTACCTGCCTTTAAAAATGTTATGGCTATGCCGCCCAACACAATTACGCTGCCTATAATTTCATTGGCGTCGAGCCTTTCCTTTAACAAGAAAGCAGCAAGCAGGCCCGCAAATACGGTCTGACTTAATAAAGTAATGGCCACTTTGGTAGATTCGAGGTAACGCAACGAGTAATTAATGGTGAGCCACCCGGTGAGCTGGCATATCAATCCCATCCCCACAAAACAGAACCATACCCGGGGTGAATAATCAATAATATCATTCCCCATAAATAAATTCACCAGCAGCAGGAAAACGCTTGCCCCCAGCATACTGTAAAACATAAAGGTAAACACATCAATACCAGCCATAATATTTTTGGTGATCATGATATATATCGCGTAGAATAAGCTGGCTAAAACAGCCAGTAAAATGCCCGCGTTCAGCTCCAGGTGTAAAATATGCTGATAACCCACTAATATTATCATGCCAGCCAGGGCAACCAGGGTACCAATCCAGAACAACAGGCCCGAGCTTTTTTTAAGTAGAAGGAAAGTGAATAAACCAACCCAAACAGGAGCTAGGTTAGCAATTAGAGTTGATACCGTAGCGCTGATTTTTAACAGGGAGATATTCCAAACCGCTACATCCGAAGCAAACACCACACCGGCAGTTAACGCTATAATAAGCTGCTTTTTATTGATCCTGAGTTTTTTGGCAGCAATGCAATACGGCACCAGGCAAAGCCAGGCAACCAAAACCCGGTAAAAAGCTGCGCCTAAAGGTGATACTCCCGCAAGCTTTACAAATATTGGCGAAAACGAGATACACAGGATGCCAATAACCAGGCTTAGTTTAGGATTCATATTGCTACTATTGGCGGCAAACTTAAACAATGCACATTAATTTTTTCTAATGTTCTGTAGGTAAGCTGTTTTATTGATTTTTTTTACACGTAGAAGGTAAATTATGTATTACAATATGTACTTTTGTACAACAATAAGTTGTATTAATTAAAAATTTAAAATCAAACCTATTTACTCATATGAAAAAGATTACTTTATTCGCTTCAGCAGTATTGTTGCTTTCTATAGGCGCCTGCACAAAAAACAACAGTGTTACACCCACGCATAGTAAAACTAGCATCACAAGTGTAAATGATAAACTTAAGGATACCATTGATGCAAAAAGCCCTTTGCTTAAAAGAGATACTATTGATTTGCACAACCTTAAGCTTAAAGATACTATCGATATTAAACTTAAAGCTCCTTTATTGAAAAAAGATACTATTGATTAAGGAACATTAATTCCTTTAGAAAACATTGACCCCGGCATAACACCGGGGTTTTATTTTTATAAGGCAAATAGTTTTTAAAAGGCCTATCGGCAATAAATCAAATAATTGTATTTTTGCCGCTCAAAAGATATTTACATGAGCCAGCGGACGAAGATCAAAGCATTATTAGAGAGTGAAAAAACCAACATTGATATCACTGTAAAAGGATGGGTACGGGCTTTCCGTCAAAATCGTTTTATAGCTTTAAACGATGGCTCAACTAATAATAACTTACAGATTGTTGTTGACTTTGAGAATACTGATCCTGAATTATTAAAAAGGATCACCTTCGGCGCTGCGATAAGCGTTACCGGCGAACTGATCGCATCTTTAGGGCAAGGCCAGAAGGTTGAAGTTGTTGCAAAGGATATTGAAATTTTAGGCGATTGTAACCCTGATGAATTTCCGTTACAGCCTAAACGCCAAACCCTGGAGTTTTTACGTGAGAACGCTCACCTGCGTTTCCGTACCAATACTTTCGGCGCAATATTCCGTGTGCGTAATACCCTTGCGTTTGCGGTGCACCAGTTTTTCCAGGAGCGTGGGTTTATTTACCTCCACACGCCTATTATAACTGCATCGGATGCGGAAGGCGCGGGCGAAACTTTCCACGTAACTAACTTTGATCTGGATAATCCGCCAAAAACAGAAACCGGTGAGATCGATTTTAAACAGGATTTCTTCGGCAGGCCTACCAACCTTACCGTTTCCGGCCAGCTTGAAGGTGAGCTTGGCGCTATGGCTTTGAGCGATATTTATACTTTCGGCCCAACTTTCCGTGCCGAAAACTCGAACACCACCCGCCACTTAGCGGAGTTTTGGATGATTGAGCCCGAAGTTGCCTTTAACGACCTGGTTGATAACATGGACCTGGCTGAGGACATGCTGAAATACGTAATTAAATACGCCCTTGATAAAAACAAGGATGATATTGAGTTTTTAACACAGCGCTTAACCGAAGAAGAAAAACAAAAACCGCAGAACGAGCGCTCAGAAATGACCTTGCTCGAAAAGCTGCAGTTTTGTTTAACTAATGATTTTGAACGCCTTACCTATACCGAGGCTATCAATATATTAAAAGAATCGACCCCAAATAAAAAGAAAAAGTTTGTGTACCCGATAGAAGGCTGGGGAACCGACCTGCAATCGGAACATGAGCGCTATTTGGTAGAGAAACACTTTAAAAAACCGGTAATATTAACCAACTATCCTAAAGCGATAAAAGCATTCTACATGCGCCAGAATGAACCGGATGCACAGGGCCACGAAACCGTTGCCGCTATGGACATCCTTTTCCCGGGCATTGGTGAAATTATTGGTGGCTCGCAGCGTGAAGAGCGTTTAGACAAGCTGGAGCAACGCATGGATGAGATGGGCATACCAAAAGACGAACTTTGGTGGTATTTGGATACACGCAGGTTCGGCGCTTGTCCGCATGCTGGTTTTGGTTTGGGCTTTGAGCGTTTGGTGCTGTTTGTAACCGGTATGGGCAACATCAGGGATGTGATCCCTTTCCCAAGGTATCCAAAGAACGCGGAATTTTAACCGTTGATTTAGGGTGATTTTCTGATTGCGCTGATTTACTTCAACCCGCATGTCATTGCGGGGAGGGACGACGAAGAACCTCGTCGCGTTTCGTATGCAAGCGACGAGGTTGCCACGCTATCGCTCGCAATGACATAAACTATATAACCATATGCCAACAATAGAGTTGATCACCGAAATAAATGCACCCATTGAAACGGTGTTCAACCTTTCACGCAGTATTGATCTGCACATGGAATCAACCAAACAAACTGGTGAACGTGCTATTGCAGGGCATACCAGCGGGTTGATCGAGTTGAATGAAAATGTTACCTGGCGGGCAAAGCATTTTGGCATCTGGCAAAATCTAACCGTTAAGATCACTGTATTCGATTTACCAAACCTGTTTGTTGATGAGATGGTTAGCGGAGCTTTCAAAAGCTTTACGCATGAGCATCATTTTACCAGCATTGATGATAATCACACCATAATGAGGGACGTGTTCGTGTTTCAATCACCTTTAGGCCTTCTGGGCAAGCTGGCTAATAGGCTGGTACTTAAAAAGTACATGACCGAATTGCTGGCGGAGAGGAACAGGGTGATAAAAGTCACGGCTGAAACTGTAGGCAAATCCGAAGATTTTATTGGCGATATCAACTCCGACTAACCAACATGTCATTGCGAGGAGGAACGACGTGGCAACCTCGTCGCTTGCATATGAAACGCGACGAGATTGCCACGCTATCGCTCGCAATGACACATTTATAGATTATTCCCTGTAAAATTTCCTAATTCATTTACTTTCATTATTTTAGGTGTTCAATACTTCACCTCATTATTATGAAAAAATTCTTTTGCACCTTATTTCTTATTGGTGCTTTTTTTTGCAATTCATTTGCACAGGATCACATACTTTGGATGCAGCATCCGGCCATCTCACCTGATGGAAACTGGATAGCCTTTGAATATAAGGGCAACCTGTTTAAAGTAGCTTCAAGCGGTGGCCCTGCAACACCTTTAACTATCAACAGTTCATACAATAGCTTCCCTATTTGGAGTCACGACGGTAAATCTATCGCCTTTGCATCAGACCGTTACGGCAACCTGGATGTATTTGTTATGCCAGCCAGTGGCGGCGCTGCTACCCGGTTAACTTATAGCTCAAACGCCGATATTCCTTTTGATTTTTCGGCTGATAATCAAACCGTTTACTTTGGCACACGCAGGTATGATGTAGCATCGTCCATCCGTTTTCCCGATGATTATTACTTTACCAAACTGTACAAAGTAGCTGCCAAAGGCGGCCGCAGTTACATGGTAAATTCGGCAGGTACCGAGTTTGTACATTTTAACAAAACCGGAGATAAGTTTATTTTCCAGGACAGGAAAGGTTATGAGAACCCTTACCGCAAGCACCATACATCGGCTGTAACGCGCGATATCTGGGTGTACGACACCAAGGCTAACACTTACACCAAAGTATCAACCTATGCAGGTGAAGACCGCGAGCCAGTTTGGGGCGATGGTGATAAGTTTTACTACCTGAGCGAGCGTAACGGTAATCAAAATCTCTACGCATCATCTACCGGAAATATCAACGGTATAACCCAACTTACTACTTTTGATAAAGATCCCGTACGTAACCTTTCACGCGCTGATAACGGCACTTTCGCTTTTACCCAAAATGGTGAGATCTATACTTTAAGAGAAGGTCAGCAACCACAAAAAGTAACCATCAGCGTTACTGCTGATTTTGATGGCGACCAGATACAAAATCTACCAATAGCAGGTAACGCTACAGAATTTGCGGTATCTCCCGATGGTAAGGAAGTAGCTTTTGTATACCGTGGTGAAATATTTGCCTCTTCTGTTGAAGGCAGTGTTACCAAACGCTTAACCAACACACCCAACCAGGAAAGGATGATACAATTCAGCCCTGATGGCCGCAGTATATTGTATTCGGTTGAGAACGCGGATTCATGGGATATTTACAAAGTATCCATCGCCAATAAAAATGAGCCTTATTTTTATGCGTCAACCACATTAAAAACAGAACCGGTAATAGCTACGCCGAAGGATGAGTTCCAGGCTTACTATTCGCCGGATGGCAAAAAAATCGCTTATCTTGAAGAGCGTAATACTATAAAAGTTTATGATATAGCCAGCAAAACCAGCACTACTATTTTGCCGGAGGGCGTAAACTTTTCATATTCTGATGGTGATCAATATTTCACCTGGTCGCCTGATAGTAAATACATTTTGGCGCAATCAGGCGAAGGTTGGTTCAACAGCAGCCAGATCGTGTTGATTAAGGCTGATGGCAGCGGACAGCGCGTTAATTTAACCCAAAGTGGTTTCAATAATGGCGAACCGCAATGGGGCATGGGCGGCAAAATGATGTACTGGTTCAGCGATAAAACCGGCATGAAGAATTTGAGTCGGGGCAGTCAATCAGATGTGTACGCCATGTTTTTTGATCAGTCTACCTGGGATAAATTTCAATTAAACAAAGATGACCTTGCTTTAAGAACCGAGCAGGAAAAACGCGATACCGCTGAAATGAAAAAACAGGAAGCGGCCAATAAAAAAGATAAAAAGGACGATAAAGATAAAGACAAAAAGAAACCTGTACCCGACTTTATACCGAACCTTGATAATCTTGAAAACCGCACCGAGCGCCTTACCATAAATGCGGGCGATATGGCTGATTGTGCCTTATCAAACGATGGTGAAAAGCTGTATTACCTGGTTAAATATGATAAGGGCTACAACCTGTGGGTTACCATGCCGCGTACCAATGAAACCAAAATGCTGGCTGAGTTAAACTCGCCTAACGGATCATTAGTGATGAGCAAGGATGGGAAAAGCCTGTTTATGCTGGCTAATGGCAATATCTCTAAAATAGGGGTTGATGATGGTAAGGTTTCGCCGGTATCTATTAATACTAGTATGGAACTGAATGCCAGTGCTGAACGTGCTTACATTTTCGACCATATTTACAAACAGGTACAGAAGAAATTCTTCGACCCTAAATTGCAGGGTGTCGACTGGAAATATTATCATGATAACTACGCGAGATTTCTACCGCATATTAACAATGGCTATGATTACGAGATCCTGTTAAGTGAGTTTTTGGGCGAACTGAACGCGTCGCATACCGGCGGCATGTATTTTGGCCAGATACCGGGTGCCGACGCGACCGGATCATTGGGTTTATTGTATGATGATGCTGCCCCGGGCAATGGCTTAAAGGTGGTTGATATTATCCCCGGCGGACCGTTTGATATCGAGAAAACAAAATTGAAGAAAGGCGATATCATCGACAAGATTGATGGCGTTGCCATAACCGATGATTTCGACTGGGCCAAATTATTAAACCATAAAGCAGGGAAATTTACGCAAGTAAGTTTCCACGATCCTAAAACAAGCACTTCGTACGAGGAAACTGTAAAACCTATCAGCAGCAGAACAGAAAGCAGCACCCTGCTTTATAATAAATGGACCAAAAGGATGGAGTTTTTAACCGACAGCCTTTCACACGGGCAGGTGGGCTATGTACACGTGCTGGAGATGAACGACCCGAGTTTCCGTGTTACATTTGATAAGGTTCTGGGCCGTAACATTAATAAAAAGGCGCTGATTGTTGACACCCGCTTTAACGGCGGCGGCTGGTTGCATGATGACCTGCTTAACTTTTTAAGCGGTAAGGAATATCTAACGCTTCGCCCGCAGGGCAATAAGACTTTAGGCGGCGAATCATCAAGCAGGTGGACCAAACCTAGTTGTGTGATCATTAGCGAGGGCAATTATTCTGATGCCTTTATATTCCCATATGTGTACCAGGAAAACAAGGTTGGCAAGCTGATAGGTATGCCGGTTGCAGGTACAGGCACGGCGGTATGGTGGGAAAGCCAGATAGACCCAACTATAGTTTTTGGTATCCCGATGATAGCAACCTACGGTACAAACGAAACCCATGCTACAGAAAATCATGAGCTGGAACCGGATATCAAGGTAAATAATGACTACAATCAGGAGTTAGCCGGCCAGGATCAGCAACTGGAAGCAGCTGTTAGGGAGATGTTGAAGGAGATTGGGCAGTAAATGGTCATTATATAAAAATGTCAGCGTGGCAACCTCGTCGCTTGCATAATCGAACGCGACGAGGTTGCTTCGTCGTTCCTCCTCGCAATGACATGTTTTTTAATTCTCAGCCCTACGAAGTTTCAAAAACTTTATAGGGCTTTTTATTGACTTATTTCTCTCCGCGCGTCATTGAGGTACGAAGCAATCTCTACGCAGGCAGATCAACTAGAAAGTCAATACCTATCTTTACCGCCCTGTATAGTTTAGAGATTTCTTCGTACCTCAATGACGCACGGAGAAGTTGACTTATAATTTGTATTCAAATATGGTATTCCAAAGAGGTGGCTGCGTTTATATCATGACTAATAAGCTACACACTGTGTTATATGTTGGCGTTACTTCTGATATTATTAGCAGAACGTGGGAACATAAAAACAATGTTAATCCAGGTAGTTTTACTGTTAGATATAAATGCAATAAGTTGGTCTATTATTTTTCCTACACTCACATTGAAGCGGCAATAGCAGCTGAAAAGTTAATAAAGGCCAATAGCCGGGAATATAAAAAGCAATTGGTTCATTCTATGAATCCTGAATGGAGAGATTTATATGATGAATTGATAAAAGAATAAAACATAAAATCCCCGCGTCATTGCGAGGTACGAAGCAATCTCTACGTAGGCAGGTCCGAATATAAATGATTAACACTCATCTCTTCGCTCTGTATAGTTTAGAGATTTCTTCGTACCTCAATGACGCGCGGATATGTTATTGTTGACCACTTTGCTCCCCCTTCAGGGGGCTGGGGGCTTAAAACTTATATCTTACAAAAGCTTCCATAGCCGCGTATTCAGCTAAGCCAAGCTGGTCGTAGCATTTGGCGGTTTCGCGGTTGCGGTCTTCGGCACGTACCCAAAATTCGCGTACATCATCACCAGGGAAAACCGGGGTATCTTTTTGCGATTGGTGCTTGAATATTGCCATGCGCTTACGCAAAACTTCTTCAGGCGATAGTGGCACAGCCATTTCAATTTCCCATGTTTCAAACTCAAACCAGGCGCCACGGTACATCCATAACCAGCAATCTTTCACCCATTCTTCAGTAGCTTTCAGGCGGTTTAGCGCTGCAATTATAATGTTGAAGGAAACCAAGTGGGTACCATGCGGGTCGGCAAAGTCGCCGGCAGCAAATATCTGGTGAGGCTTAACTTTTTGTAGCAACTCCATGGTTATTAATATATCATCTTCGCCTACCGAGTTCTTTTTGATCTTACCTGTTTCATAAAATGGCAGCGCCATAAAATGGATATGATCATCAGGCAAACCTGCATAACGGGCACCGGCTATAGCCTCCGTTTTACGAATAAAGCCTTTTACATTACGTATTTCCTGGGTGTCAATCTGGTTAGGTTGTTTTTGGGCGATAAACGCGCGCATATCATTATAGATATTCTTTAAATGAGTGTTGTCTTCACCAATGCTTTCATTAAAATCAATGGTGAACTCCATATAGCGTAAAACATCATCATCCCAAACGGCAGTATTGCCCGATGTTTGGTAAGCTACGTGTACATCATGCCCCTGATCAACTAAACGGATGAAAGTACCACCCATCGAGATCACATCATCATCCGGGTGTGGTGAAAAAATGATAGAACGTTTTTTAGCAGGCAGTGCGCGCTCAGGCCTTTGGCTGTCATCGGCGTTAGGCTTGCCACCCGGCCAGCCGGTAATGGTATGCTGCACCTGGTTAAATATGTCGATATTTATGTTGTAAACCGGGCCCTGCTCAACTGCCAGTTGTGCCATGCCATGGTTGTTATAATCTTCTTCAGTAAGTTTTAGTATAGGCTTATTTACGGTGCCGGCTAACCAGATTACCGCTTTCTTTTTAAGGTTATTTTCCCATACGCAATCTTTTACCAGCCATGGTGTATCGAAACGGGTAAGTTCTGATGCTGCTGCTTCATCTAATACAAAGTCAACATGGTCTGATAGTTGCAGGTAAGTAGCAGGTACATCGCCTGATATTTCGCCTTCAACAGCTTTTTTAATGATAGGGGCTTTTTTACCGCTCCATGCCATTAATATAATTTCTCTTGCTTTAAATATGGTGCCGATACCCATAGTGATGGCTTTGGTTGGCACGTTTTGCTTGCCACCAAAATCACGTGAAGCATCGCTGCGGGTAAGGTCATCCAAAGTAACCAGGCGTGTGCCTGAGTTTGGTGCCGATCCCGGCTCGTTAAAACCGATGTGACCTGTACGGCCTATACCTAATACCTGCAGATCGAGCCCGCCCAGCGCTGTTATTTGCTTTTCATAGTTCAAACAAAAAGCGGCAACATCTTCCTGCTTTAAAGTACCATCAGGAATGTGGACGTTGTTTTTGTCGATATCGATATGATTGAAAAGATTTTCATTCATAAAGGTAACGTAGCTTTGCACAGCTGTTGGCTGCATTGGATAATACTCATCCAAATTGAAAGTGATCACGTTTTTAAAGCTCAGGCCTTCCTCTTTGTGTAAGCGGATCAACTCAGCATAAACCCTGATAGGGGTTACACCGGTTGCCAGTCCTAATACGGTTTTTTCGCCTTTTTCGCTTTTTCTTTTAATCAGCGCGGCTATTCGCCCGGCTACTGCCACGGAGGCTTCCTGCTGACTTTTGTAAACGCTTACCGGTAATTTCTCGTACCGTGTCTCTTCCAATAAATTTAAACGGGCCATAGTTTTAGCAATTGTATTCTGTTTATTAAATGTTGTAAAGGTAATAAAGACAGGTCAAAAAAAACCCCCGCCGAAGCGAGGATTTAAGCAACCTAATCAACCATTTATTTCTGAATCCCGGCAAACTCATCAGCTAAAACGTTTCCAACAGGGAAAGTGGCGCGATGTTTTGCAGGTTTGTTATCAACAATTATTAATCTATTATTCATTAAAATAGCTTTTAAACAAACTTATAAAAAGTTTTTTAAAAATCACGGTACTTCTTAAAATATTTTAAAAAGTACCGTGATCGATTTTTTTATTTTTTAACTAATGTTAGAAATTAGTAGGTACAGCCTTGCCTTTGTTGGTATCCCACCATACTGGTGTGCCACCATTATCAGGGCCACCAAGTAATGAAACACCACCAGCAACGCCAGCCGCATTACTTGTATACTCACTTTGTGGGTACGCGATCCTACGGATTTGCAGGTCAGTGTTAATAGTACCACCGCTGTTGTTAACTACCACAGGGAATAACCTTGGATAGCCTGTACGGCGATACTCTGTCCATGCTTCCCAACCACCACAAGGGAACATCGCAAGCCATTTTTGGGTAATGATACGCTCTAAATTTTGTTCGTTAGTTGCGGTAGCATCCCATGCAATGGTAATTTTAGAACTTGCTTTGATGCTGGCATTAGCAACACCTGCTGTCGGGGTTAAAGGATCGACATAATCAGCTTGTGTGCTGGTTTTATCGCTCAGGTAATTACCAATAGGAGCGCTCCATTGAGCCATTGAAGTAGTTATTCCTGTTTCATAATCAGTTTGTGCGCTTTCACTTGTCCATCCTCTTAGTGCAGCTTCTGATTTTAAGAACCAAACTTCTGCCGCAGGCATCAATATCATTGGCGTATATTCTGCTATAGTTGTAAAGTTTGGAGTAGAATAACCATTGTACATTGGTTTGCCGCCAACTGGTGTGCCTGCACGTATGCCCACATATTGACCGGCAATAGCAGTTGGTGCTGTTGCAGGAGCAAGCAGTTTTGAGGTGCGTGGGTCATTATACCCGTTAAGATATGAAGTTAAAGAACCCCCAACTGATAAATCTGTCCAGCTTGTACCTATCCACCATATTGGATTATGGTAGCCATAACCTGAAAGTGTAGCGTTATCAGCATTGGTAGAAATTAAACCTCCGGCATCATTAATAGCCTTTAAAGCTTGTAATTTAGCTGTTGCCGGATCAATGTTTACAATATGCATTGCAAGCCTTAATCTTAATGAATTGGCATATTTTAACCATTCAGTATAATCACCGGCATATACCATATCAAACTTAGCAAATGGTTTAACACCGGGGCTTGCAGCGATATAAGCTTTAAGGTTAGTAACCGCGGTATCTAACTGTGCAAAAAATGAATTATAAACGGCCTGTTGTGAATCATAAGGTATAGTAGCAGCTGATGATCCGAATTGGCTATAAGTGATCGGGCCATAATAGTCAGTAACCCTGCTCATGGTTTGTACCTGTAATATTAAAGCAACTGCCCAAAAGTGAGGGTAAGCGGCACGCGCACCTTTTTTAGCAATTGAATTTATAGGGCCCATTACCTGAGTATAAGCCATAGAGTACACATCAGAGTTCCAGCCATCAACCAAAGAATAATCCTGGTTGTTAACATTGCCTCTGAACGGATCGGGAGACATATAGTAACCTGCATAACAATCAGAGTTCAAATTCTGGCAAAGCTGGTAATCGCCTTCCTCACCAAAAATATGTTGTTGTATGCCTGGATAATATAAACCAATGCTATTAAAATCGGGAAGTAATTGTTGATTTGTTATACCGGTACGATCGGTATTCATATTTTGGAAATTCTTGGTACATCCGCCCAACAAAACCAAACACGCGGCAATCAGGACATACTTACTTAAAGTATTGGTCCCAACCAGCTTGTCTTTTATAAAAGTTATTTTTTTCATCACTAATATTTTTAAAATTAACTATTTACTAAAATGTAACATTTAGTTGTGCTCCAAATCTCCTGGTAGTAGGCTGGTTGAATACATCTACACCTTCCAATCCGTTACCGGTAGACATAGTGATCTCAGGATCATAAGGTGCTTTTTTGTAAAAGTAGATCAGGTTGCTACCAATAAGTGAGAACCTAAGGCTTTTAACAGTGCTGTTTGAAATTGGGAATGTATAGCCTAAAGAAGCCTCACGAAGCCTAACAACAGTAGCGCTGTACATGTATGGTTCAGCAATACCTGAACGACCACCAACGGTTGAATACCAAGTGTAAGGGTCAACTTTTGTTACTGCTTTGCCATTCGGGTCAACTGCGTTAACAGCTACACCGCCTGCATTACGAGCATCTCCGCTGGCTACTGATACGCCATAGCTGTCCATCAGCATTTGGGTCATTGATAATACCTGGCCTCCGAATTTTCCATCAACTAAGAACTCAAAGCTGAATTTTTTATAGCTGAATGTGTTGCTCCATCCCATTTGGAATTTTGGATCAGGGTTTCCAACTTTTTCAAAAGCAGTAGGGATAGGTGCGCCATTGGTACCTACCAATATCTGGCCTGATGAATTTCTTGAAAATTTAGTGCCCCATATATCATTAAATGAACCACCAACTTGTAAAACAGACTCGTATGCATTTGCACCTGCACCTGTTATAGTAATTGGCGCATCTGGCGCGGCGGGGTTAAGTTGAATGATCTTATTCCTGTTATCAGAATAATTGAAAGAAGAGTTCCAGTTAAAGTCGCTTCCTTTGAAAACATCATATCCTAATTTTATTTCAATACCATTATTCTGAATATTTCCCGCATTTAAATAACCTGTTGTATATCCTGTTGCTTGTTTAGGAGTATAAGCAATAAACTGGTTGTAACTATTTGATTTATACCAGGTAAAGTTAAAGCTTAAACGATTATCAAGGAAACGAAGATCGGTACCTGCTTCATACGATTTGGTATTGGTAGGTTTCAGATCGGGGTTATATAACGCCTGGTTAAAAGTAACAGAACCACCAGATGCCGGGTAATTTATTGGATTGGTAGTGTATTGAGTAACTGGTGTAGCTACTTCTGCATAAGAACCACGCACCTTAGCATACGTAATAAAATCAGGTAATTTAACCATATCACTCACAATAAATGATAACCCAATTGATGGGTAAGAATAAGATATGTGGTTAGTGAATGCTAAGTTAGATGACCAGTCATTCCTTTCAGTTACAGTAAGATATGCCCAGTTTTTATAAGAGAAATTTACACTTCCGAAAATAGACTGTACCTGGTTATGATCCGAAGGTAAAGTTGATACGTTGCTGGAAGTTGATGTTAAAACGTTTTGCTGAATGAACACGTTTGGTACAGAAAGACCTAAACCTGGGCCAAATAATGTCCCTACAGTGTTATCATCAGTGATACTCGCGCCTAACAAACCGTCAATTTTAAAGTCAGATTTCATAGGGATTTTAAAATTGGCTATGAAGTCACCATAAATCTGGGTAAGTGTGGTTTCGCTGCGTGAGTATTGGCCATTTGCAACGGCCAGTACAGGGTTGGTACCAGCAAACAAATCCTGCTCGTAGTTATCAGCTACACGGTCAAGGTTACCACGTGCCTGTATGTTCAACCAATCGGCTATATCATATTTTACAATAGCGTTGGTTAATGACCGGTCACGTACCGCGTAGTTAGGATTTTTGTACAAGATCCACCAAGGGTTTTGTTGAACATCCTCATTTGCTATCCAGTTTTGGGTTAATAAACCGTTACGTGATGCCTGAGGAATGCCATAATTGTTTTTATATGGGGTAATATCAACACCCACAGGGAATAAATACAAGCCCGGAAGCGTGTTGTAGTAGAAACCCTGACCTGGCGTATTAACTACTTTTTGGTTGATGTAGTTAGTGCTCACATCAACAGTTAATTTATTATTCAGGAAATGGCCTACTTCTCTGAAAGTAAAGTTATTACGTTTCAGGCTATTGGTAGGTTGTACACCGCTGGCATAAGTATTTGCATAGGAGAAATAACTTTGCGCTATATCTGAACCAGCAGAGAAATTGATAGCGTTTGTGAAGTTATTTCCATGTTGAAAATAGTCGCCAACGTTATCAGCTGTTGCAGGGCTAGCTAATTTAGGTCCCCAGCTTTGGTTACCGTTTGGTGTTTGGCCATATTCATTTTGAAAATCTGGTTTGTATGAGATCTTATCATTAGTATAAGATGAAGAGAAATTAATTTCAGCTTTACCGGATTTTCCTTTTTTAGTAGTAACCAAAATAACGCCATTTGCGGCCTGGCTACCATAAAGAGCAGCAGCTGATGCACCTTCAAGCACGGTTATGCTTTCAATATCATCAGGGTTAAGGTTTGATATACCATCGCCACCATCGGGTGAACCACCGTAAGTACTGTTGGGCTGGCCATTCGCGTTTGAAACGTTTGTAATAGGCACACCATCAATTACATATAATGGCTGGTTGGTGCCAAGGATACTTTTGCTACCACGCAAAATAACCTTAACTGAACCACCAACACCTGATGAGCTTGGTGAAATGTCAACCCCGGCTACTTTGCCATTCAGGGAATTCATTAAGTTATCAGTTTTCACTGTATTAAGCGCGGCGCCGTCAACAACCTGGTTTGCATAGGTCAATGATTTTTCCGACTTTTTAATACCTAACGCTGTTACAACAACTTCATTAAGGTTTTTTGAATCGCTTGTTAAAGTTATAGCAAAAACTAATTCGCTGCCTACAGGTACTTCTTTCTTTAAATAACCAATGTAGCTGAAAACTAAAACGTCACCAGCTTTTGCATCAAGGTTAAACCGTCCGTCGGCATCTGTCTGCGTGCCCTTGGTTGTTCCTTTAATTGATACGGATACGCCAGGTAGTGGTGCTCCGGATTCGTCTTTTACAGATCCTTTTACCGGGGCTGGCAAATTCACATTACGGCTTATGCCTGTAATGGTGAATGAAGCCTTGCTTTTTGCAACAAGGGCGGGATTTGCCCCCATAGCAACGCATGGCAATAATAGAATTATTGGTAATAATTTTTTCATTTTTGATTTTGATTAGTTTAGTGTTAATGAGTTTGAGTTTTTTAGTTTTTCGTTGTTTTCTCCATACTTGACTGATTTGTAGTGATTAATTGGTTCTTTATTTCTTTGTCAAAATTTTCCATTACTAATACGGCAGCGCCAATTAGTTCGGCATTAAAGCCCAGGTCTGATATGAGCAGCTCGGTGCTGTTTGCCAGGCGTGGTATGCAATATTTGTTTAAAGCTTGTTGTATCGGGGCCAGTAATATTTTCCCTACTACGGCGCCTCTGCCGCTTAGTACTATGCTGGCCGGGTTCATGATGTGGATGAGGATGGCCAGTGCCTTGCCTATTTTATAACCGGCATCAGAGAGCAACTCAATGGCAAACTGGTCGCCGTTATTGGCGGCTTCCATTATGGCATCGCCCACCATTTTTGATTGGTTAATATCAATATTTTTCAGGCTTGATATATGGCCTTTTTTTATGCCTTGTATGGCTTTTTCGGCAACTACCAGCATTGATGCTTCGGCTTCAAGGCAGCCGCGTTTGCCGCAGGTGCACAACGAGCCATCTTCTGATAGCGGAATATGGCTGAATTCACCCGCGAAACCGTCATGCCCGCGATAGATCTCGCCGTTTACAATCATGCCTAAACCAATGCCCCAGCCCAGGTTTATCACCATTACATCCCTGCGGGCTTTGGCTATTCCAAATTTCTGTTCGGCCAGAGCAATAAGGCTGGAGTCGTTATCGATAAAAGTAGGTACACCGGTTTTACGGGTAATTACGCTGGTAAGGCTTTCCTCGCCCGAATCAAGATAGGTATAATTATAGCCTTCAATTGAATTAATGAACCCGGGCATACCGATGCCTATCCCCGCGATCTTATCAACAGGTACTCCTGTAGAGAAAATGTAGTCATTAATATGGTCAATCAATGTTTGCAAGGCATTGGGGTTATTTAATAACTTGAGTTCTGTTATTGCTGTTTTAGCAACAGGATTATTAAGTATATCAACTATCTGAATCCGGGTCGACAGCTGGTCCATAGCCACTGTAAGTATATATATGGCTTCGTGTTTTAAGGAGTACATTAACGGCCTGCGCCCTCCGCTTGATGGCGCATAGCCCTGCTCAGCTACAAAACCCTCATCCATAAGTTCGTTAACCGCTTTAGATATCGATGGAACGCTTTTGTCGAAAAGTTCGCTCATGTCAGCACATGATAACGCCTTATCAAAATAAAGGCGTTTAATAATCATGTTTTTTAATCCAGCACTTTTGACATTTTTAATTTTAAGTTCCATGCAATCAACAGGATTAATATTAGGGTAAAACAAACTTAACAAAATTTGTCATAGAAATGCAAGTACTTTTTAAATTATTTTAATAAGTAGCGATGGTTATAAAATTATCACGCTAAGTAGGATGGCTTTAACAATAAGTAAAACTTATTTAGTTAAAACTAATTTAAGAATTGGTATAATGGTATTAGACCCTAATAATGTTTGGAAAACTAATTTAATGAAAAAATTAAAGATTGAACAGCTTCAATTGGTCTGTTGCTTTTTCAACTTTTTGCTTAGGTTCAAGTTCACCGAAGTTCGAAATAGATATACCCAATAATCTTATCCGTGTATCTTCGGGCTTAGTAGCGGCTAATAGTTGCCTCGCGGCAGAATTTATGGTCTCAAAATCGCCAAATGGCGAGATAAACGACTTGTTACGTGTGATCTGTTTAAAGTTACTATATTTTATTTTTAAAGTAACGGTGCGGCCCTTTAAATTATACTTTTCCAGTCTGTCGCAAACGGTACGGGCAATTTTATCCAGTTCGGCCTCCATTTCTTCCATAGTGGTTAGGTCATAGGCAAAAGTATCTTCGGCAGCTAATGATTTTGTTTCACGATGCGGCTGTACCTCACGCTGATCATCGCCCCGCACAATGCGATAATAGAAACGCCCTGCTTTGCCAAAATGCTTTACCAGTTCATCCTCGGCCAATTGTTTCAGATCGGCACCGGTATGCAGGCCCATTTTCTTCATCTTTTCGGCGGTTACCTTGCCTACGCCGTGAAATTTCTCTACGGCAAGCTTTGCCATAAATGCCTCAATAGAGGAGGGGCCGATAAAGGTTAGCCCATCAGGCTTATTAATGTCAGAGGCGATCTTGGCCACAAACTTATTAATGGACACACCCGCCGAAGCTGTTAATTGCAATTCATCCTTTATAGCCTGTTTTATTTGCTTCGCGATCTCAATAGCCGAGCCTATGTTTAACTTATCGTTGGTAACATCAAGGTAGGCTTCGTCTAATGATAATGGTTCGATCAGATCGGTATACCTGCTGAAGATCTCCCTGATCTTTTGAGATACCTCCTTATAAGCCGGGAATCGCGGGCGTACAAAGGTTACATGCGGACACAACTGCAATGCTTGTTTTGATGGCATAGCCGAGCGGATGCCAAACTTACGGGCCTCGTAGCTGGCAGTAGCTACCACGCCGCCGCGGCCCTCGGGTAAACCACCAACTACCAGCGGGATACCACGTAATTCCGGGTTGTCACGCTGCTCAACCGACGCGTAAAAGGCATCCATATCAATATGGATGATCTTGCGGTGAGTTTGAGGCGGCGTTTCCATTAATTGAATAAAACACTAATTTCACGAATTAGTGCTAATTGTACGAATTTAATTGATGCACGAATTTTAATAATCATTAGTAAAATTCGCTTTAATTTGTGCAATTCGTGTGCGTAGCTTATTATATTTGCCCTAATGGAACCCATCACATGGCATGATTTTGAAAAGGTAGAACTATGCGCCGGAACTATACTGGAAGTAGCCGATTTTCCGGAAGCACGTAAACCGGCCTATAAGGTTAAGGTTGATTTTGGCGAGTACGGCATCAAATGGTCGAGCGCGCAAATTACCAAACACTATACTAAGGATGAATTGGTTGGCAGGCAGATCATCGGCGTGATAAACTTTCCTAAAAAGCAGATCGCTACATTTATGTCAGAGTTCCTGGTTACAGGCATGGCCGACGATAATGGCGATATTGTATTAACAACTATTGATAAACCGGTGCCTAATGGCAGCAAATTGATATAAACATGAATTTTTCAAACCTATTGGTCGGTCCGCATTTGATAGGCCTTATTTTTATAGTGATAGGGTTACTGCAAAAATATTTGCCACCCAAAGGCATAAACAGGTGGTATGGCTACCGTACACCTGCCGCGCGCACCAACCAACAAACCTGGGACGAGGCTAACCGCTACTCCGCCAATTTTATGATAAAGGCAGGCTTTTTTGCCTTGGTGATAGGCTTTGTGATCTACTCGGGCCTGCTCTATTTCAATGTTGATTATAACGTGCAAAAGATGGTGGATTACTTTATCCTGTTCGGCGGGGCAATGGGGATAGGTATCGCATCAACCGTGGTAACCGAAAGCCATTTGAAAAGGACCTTTAAAAAGATCAATTTTAAGAAACGTAAATGAGGTATATAAATTTTAGCGATGAACCGCCGGCTATGTCGCCGGATGAGTTTTTTATGAACGAGGCGCTAAAGGAAGCCCGGCTTGCCTTAGCTGAAAAGGAGATACCTATTGGCGCGGTGGTAGTTTGCAAAGGGCAGATCATTGGTCGCGGCCATAATTTAACGGAACGCTTAACAGATGTATCGGCCCATGCGGAAATGCAGGCACTTACCGCCGCCGCCAACTATATGGGCGGTAAATATTTAAAAGAATGTACCTTATATGTAACCCTTGAGCCCTGCGTTATGTGCGCCGGGGCAGCCTACTGGTTTCAATTGGGAAAGATAGTGTTCGGAGCTTATGATGTTAAACTGGGTTTCGGCAGACTGAACCAAAAGATTACCCACCCTAAAACCCTCATAACCGGTGGTATCCGTGAAAATGAATGCGCGGAGCTGGTGAGGAACTTTTTTAAGAGTAAACGGTAAGTGTTCATTAGTTCATTAGTTCACTGGTTTATGAGTTCATTGGTGCAATACGTACTTATCTCTTTGGTGAGTTGGCGGAGCGCGTTGAAGTTCTGCGTTAGCGATAGCAGTGGATACAGGCCTTGCGCCTAATGCCTAGCAGGCGTATGAACGGATAGCGCGGGCCGCAGGTAACGCCCTCTTTGAATATCCAACACTGAATTTCCAATAATGAATGATGAAGTTTTAACTTCGATATTGGAAATTCAGCATTCGGTGTTCGATATTATCTTTCCTTATCCGCGCTCCGTTAACTCACCCCACTACGCTACGCTGGTCGACCCTCTCTGCGATAAATCGCAAAGAGGATGACGCATTGAACCATTGAACCAGTGAACTAATGAACAACCCTACAATAAATGACATTTATTTAGAACAAAAAACATATTTCAAACCTTATATTTGCTCATTACTATCTTTAAAACTTAAAAACTCACCGTTATGGCATTTACATTACCGGCGTTACCTTACGCTACCGATGCATTAGAACCGCACATTGATAAACTGACCATGGAAATTCACCATGGCAAGCACCATCAGGCTTATGTTACCAACTTAAACAAAGCGCTGGAAGGTAAACCTGAAGCTGATAGCAGCATTGATGATATCATTAAAAATATTTCGAAATTCCCGCCAGCAGTACGTAACAATGGCGGCGGACACTATAACCACACTTTGTTCTGGACTTTACTTTCACCAAACGGTGGCGGCGAGCCTACAGGCCCTTTAGCTGATGCTATCAAGAGCACTTTTGGTTCATTTGATGAATTTAAAACTAAAGTATCTGAAGCTGGTGCAACCCGTTTCGGTTCGGGCTGGGCATGGTTAATTGTTACTCCTGATAAAAAATTAGTGGTAACATCAACTCCTAACCAGGATAACCCTTTAATGGATATTGCTGAAGTAAAAGGCACGCCAGTTTTAGGTATTGATGTTTGGGAGCATGCTTACTATTTGAAATACCAAAACCGTCGCCCTGATTATTTAGCGGCTATATGGAATGTGATCAACTGGAACCACGTTTCTGAGTTGTACGCGAAAGCGGTATAATACACTATTAATTAAGTGCAAGCGTCATTGCGAGGTACGAAGCAATCCCCGATAAGCAGGTCCGCCCTGTATAGTAAGGGATTGCTTCGTACCTCGCAATGACGTTTTTTATATACATTGTTTATGAAAGCCATTGTTCTCGAAGCGGCTGACAAGCCCCTCATTTTTAAAGAAGTTGATAAGCCAACCTTAGCTCCGGGCGAAGCCATGGTGCAGATAAAAGCCGCCGCACTTAACCGCCGAGATTACTGGATAACCATAGGCAAATATGCCGGGATTAAATACCCGGCTATTTTAGGCTCCGATGGGGCGGGTGTAGTAGCCGAGGTTGGTAGTGATGTTGATCGGCATTGGATAGGGCAGGAGGTGATCATAAATCCAGGTTATGGATGGGGCGATAATGATAATTTTCAATCGGATGATTTTAAGATACTGGGCCTGCCGGCTGATGGTACTTTTGCCGAATATGTGAAAGTACAGGCACAGCACCTGCATCATAAACCTGCTCATTTGGATTGGGAACATGCCGCAGCTATACCACTTGCTGCTTTAACTACCTACCGCGCTTTATTTACCAAAGGGAAAGCTAAAAAAGGCGATAAGGTATTGATAACCGGTGTTGGTGGTGGTACGGGTACATTTGCTTTACAATTTGCAAAAGCTGCCGGTTGCCAGGTATTTGTAACATCAGGATCAGGTGATAAGATTGATCGGGCTCGACAATTGGGCGCATCAGCGGGTGTAAATTATAAGGCGCAGGATTGGGCCGAACAATTGCTGCAACTGGCGGGTGGCTTTGATGTAATTATTGATAGTGCATTGGGCGATGGTTTTGCCAAGCTTCCTGACCTATGTAACCCTGGCGGCCGGATTGTAATATTTGGCGGCACAGCGGGTAATATACCGCCTTTAAACGGGCGTAAGGTTTTTTGGCGACAATTGCAGGTCATCGGTACCATGATGGGTAGTCCGGATGATTTTAAGGCGATGCTTGAGTTGGTGAATAAGCATAAAATAATACCTGTTATTGATGAGGTATTCCCTTTAGCTAATGCTGATGAGGCGGTGAAGAAGATGGAAAATTCGTCGCAGTTTGGAAAAATTGTTTTACGCGCCTAAACTATGCTCCGCTTAAAAGTTGAAGCTATAAAATGGGAACTGCCGGATACGGCTACCTTTTTATTGAGCGAAGCTGATGATAAAAAGGTAAGTTATAAAGCCGGACAGTTTATAACGCTGATATTTGATCATCATAACGAGGAGATCCGCAGGTCATACTCATTAAGCTCATCACCCGATGAGGATCTATTCGCTATCACCGTTAAAAGAATAACTAATGGGGAGATCTCCCGTTTCTTACTCGCCAAAATAAAACCCGGCGATATTATTAATGCCGAAGCCCCTGCAGGCAGGTTTGTAATCCGGGATTACCAGGCTGAAAAAGATATTATACTTTTTGCTGCGGGCAGTGGGATAACCCCCATATTATCACAGCTTAAATATATTCTTAAGCGCCCCGGTAAAAGTAATATCACTTTAATATATAGTAGTACTAATGCAGAGTCGGTGTTGTTTAATGGGGAATTATATACACTGGCAACTAACCACCCTGACAGATTGACGGTTATAAAATTACTGAGCAGCGAGGGTAAGCGGCTGAATAATATTATAGTTGAACAACTGGTTAAGCAGGCAGTAAAGCATGATCTGGCTAAAGCCGAATTTTACTTGTGTGGACCGTTTACCTATATGCGCATGATAAGGCTCACGCTTTTATATATGGGGATTGAACCTACGCAGATACGAAAAGAGAACTTTGTGCTGGAAACCATTGGCGTACCCGAAAGCCCCGTGAACTTCCCTCCACGCACCATCAGGATAAAAATTAAAGGTGAAACTTACGACCTGGTAGTAGGGGAAAACCAATCCATCTTACAAGCGGCCTTGCAAAATGGCATTCAATTACCTTATAGCTGTCGTAATGGCATTTGCTCCGCCTGTACAGCACTGTGCAAAGGTGGTGGCATAACTATGGTTAAAAACGATGTATTAACTGATCTCGACCTGTCGCAGGGCTGGGTATTAACCTGCACCGGGCACCCGGTTAGGGATGGTGTGGTGATCAGTTATGATATCGGATGATTTGGATTTTTTCTGCTTCTTTTTTCAATGAAACTCACAATTGAGGTACTACAAGTAAGCATATATACGCCTATACCTATTTTTATAATGTTGGTTATTATATAAACCGTATTACGGTTATGCTCACGAATTTCATATTTATTTATAGGCTGAAAATATGTAATTACGTCGCTAATAAGCGTAGGGAATATATCTACCAATAAATAGCCTCCAATTATCATTACAACTATTTTAAGTATTGTTGAGTTAGAGGTATTCAATTCAAACCGTTCCTCATGAAAACCCTTTTCAAGCTTTAATTTGTCAATGATCCAATCAGTTTTGAAAAGGAAGAAATAAAAAATCAGAAGGTATACTATAAATAATATCAATGAGGTTAGTGCTGCAAATTCAACTGTGTCAAAAGGGAGGTGATATTTTGGTGAAAGAGTAGCAAAAGAAGCAAAAGATGCATATGTCACAATGATATTTATTGATTTCCAAATAGTTGTAATTGATTCAATCGCAACGTAAATCCCTAATATTTTTATCAGGATTTGCCAGAATGATCTTAAGGCCATGGTTTTGTGTGATGAGGTTTAATAATTGTTTGTCCTAAAGATATAACAAACTCCCTAAAAAATAAAAAGCCTCCCAACCTTGCGTCGGGAGACTTTCAACCTAAACCTTATCACAATTAAACTAGCAAGGATGCTAATTCATGGATTATATATCAATTACTGTGCCAAAAACAATTTTTATGTATTTTGTTTCTTAATTTATTGGAGTGGAGTAGCTTACGGTAAATAAAGCCCCAAAAATCAACAATAAAATAGTTGAATAGCTATGACTGTCAGTATTACTGTTGTTTTTGCTGTCCACTTGTTTGAACACTATTGTTTGCTTTTGTCAATGCCTTTTTACGCAGATAAGCATCAAACATATATAAGCCTAAAACTACATCAATAAACAAGAAGCCCTGCATTACAGGCCCGGTAAAGAGTTTGTGCAGATCAGGTAAAACTACTTTTGAAGGCGTATGACTACCACTTGCAAAAAATGCCGACCAATGGATATTCGCCAGCGCAACTATTAATATAATGCTGATGGTAAACACAAAGAATAAGCCTATTACCTTTATTATCCGCTGATCAATAGCTGCTTTTAATGGCTTGCTGGCATGCTCGGCGCGGATGGTTTCCATTACGTTGTAGGTAAAAGCCATCGGCGGCTCATCAAGTTCCATCGCGCTGAATTCGGCATTCAGCAATACCAGTTCATTGTATTTTTTGCGGTATACTTCGTCCTGTTCAATCAGCAGGGCAATGGCATGTTCATCCTCTGGCGTGCACGAGCCATCAATGTAATTCCAGAGTTTTTCTTCTATACTGTTCATATCAGTTCTTTCACCTCTCCTTTTAAATTCCGCTCCAGCTTCTCTTTTAAACGCTGTCGCGCCCTGAATAGTTTAACCTTAACCGTATTTGGATCAATACCCATAGTTTGTCCTATCTCTTCAAGCGATTGCTCGCCGTTATAAAACAAGGTAATAATAGTAGTGTCGTCAGGCAAAAGCTGAGCTATGGCCTGGTTCAGGTAGTACGACCTTGATTTATTTTCTACATTATTAACATCATAACCGCTGGTTTGGTTCTCGATCTGGATAAAAGTATTTTCATCGTCAATAGAATCCGTATCAATCCTTTTTTTACGCAGGGCCGTCATCGCGGTAGTATATACAATGCTATACAGCCATGTAGTAAATTTCGATTGCCGCTGAAACGTGGCAAGCGAGCGGTATGCCTTTATAAAACAATCCTGTGCAATCTCTTCGGCATCTTCCCTGGTTTTGGCAAAACGCATAGCCAGGGTAAACACAAACCGCTGGTGCCGCTTAATCAGTTCGGCATACGCCGATTGGTCGCCCGCAAGGGTTTGTTCAATTAGTTCTATATCCGATAGCTTGCTCTGCATTGTTATAGCATTATGACGCCATGCCGCGGATTAAGGTTACACATTAATGTAAAGATAGTTTTTTCGCACTATTCCTCCATTATGTCATTGCGAGGAGGAACGACGAAGCAACCTCGTCGCTCGTATATTGAACGCGACGAGGTTGCCGCGCTATCGCTCGCAATGACATATAAATAAAGAATTGTCATGCTGAGGAACGAAGCATCTATTATACTAGCAGCCGTGTAAATGCTACCGCTCAGAATGACAACCATTTAAAACTTTTTTCACAACCACTGTAACCTGTTTAAAAACAGTGTAGTCATAGCTTACAAATACACCAATAGGGTGATTGACAAAACAAAAAATATTAAATAACTTTTTTAAAATTAAATATTATGGACTCAGAACAACTAGGCGTTTTAATACCAATTTTGGTTCCGATTGCAATGTTTGCAATGGTATTTGGTATCGTATACTTATACAAACGCGAAAGAATGGCAATGATAGAACGCGGAATGGACCCCCGCGCTTATAAACCACATCCAACCCCGTCAGCGCCTTATCAAACTTTAAAATGGGGCTTATTGCTGATAGGAGCCGGTTTAGGCTTATGCCTGGCTTACACATTAGATAGAAGTGTATTCCACGATGATGATAACCCTGCAATGTACTTTGGTTTGATAGCCGTATTCGGTGGGCTGGGTCTGTTTGTCTCTTACCTGATGGAGAAAAAGAATAACGACAAACACATTGCAGCCTCAAGAATGGAAAAGAAAGACGAGGAATAGTTTTTAAAGGCTAAAAGGTAAAGCTGAAAGGTTATCAGGCAGTTTTACCTTTTACCTTTCGCCTTTAAGCTTTCGGCTCAAATTACTTAATATAGTTCTCTTTTATCAGATCTAAATGATACAGCTCGTGCCCGGCTGTCATATAAACCAGCGCCCGTACAGACGTTTGATAATTGCTGGCAGTGCCTTTCAATAAAGTTTGTTCTTCAGAAAGTGAACGGTACAGAAACAAGCTCGATTCGCGCACAACTTTAAACTCAAGGGCAAGATCCTGGATACTGCGGGTATCAAACGTTGAATTTTGTACATACTGATCCTGGTCGAAGCCGGGAAAATGCTGCTGCTCGCCGCGCGAAAAGCAAAAAGCACGGAAAGCGAATACCCTTTCGGTATCAATCATATGGCCCAGTACTTCTTTTAATGTCCATTTACCTTCGGCATAAGCATAATCTGCCTGCTCATCGGTCATCCTTGCAAAAAAGTTATAGGTGCTGTCTTTCAGGTAGTCCAGTATTTCAAGCACAGGGCCATTGGGTACTTTATTTACATAAGAAGCCGCGTATGGCGCATATTCATCGGGTTGTGGTTTGTTTATCATTGTTAGTCTTCTTTAATATTATTCTGAAGGTAGTGCCTTTCCCCACTTCCGAGTCGCGCACAAAAACGTCGCCGTTGTGGTAATTTTTTACGATCCTTTTGGTAAGCGACAAGCCTAATCCCCAGCCGCGTTTACGGGTAGTATATCCGGGTTGAAATACGGTATCAAATTTGGAGCGTGGTATGCCTTTACCGGTATCGGTAATATCTATCAATATCTGGTTCTTTTTGGTTTTATTCTGAATTATCTCCACTTTAATTTTGCCCTTGCCTTCAATGGCATTCACGGCATTTTTCAGCAGGTTTTCTAAAACCCAATCAAACAACGGTACGTTCAGGCCTGCCTGTAAATAAGGGTTGCCGGTTATTTCAAAGTTTATGTTGCTGCTTACGCGTACACTAAAATAATCCACAAAATCCTTAATCACGTAATACACAGAACGATCTTCCAGCTTTGGCTTCGAACCGATCTTGGAGAACCTGTCGGCGATGATTTCCAGGCGTTTTATATCGTTTTCCATCTCCGCCATCAACGGATCCTTTTCGGCCTTGAATTTTTCCTTTATCAACTCCAGCCATGCCATTAGCGAGGAGATGGGGGTACCCAACTGGTGAGCGGTTTCCTTGGCAAGGCCCACCCAAACCTGGTTCTGTTCTGATTTTCGTGAGGAGTTGAATGCCGTATACGCCACCAATAAAAATATAGCGATAACCGATAGCTGTACATAAGGGAAGATCCGGAGTTCCTGTAATAGTTCAGAGTCCTTATAATAAACCATGTATCTGGTATTCAGCATGGTTAGTTCTATGGGCTCATGCTGTTTTTTCATGTAGGCCAGTTCTTTTTCGAAATATTCGGGGTCATATTTTGGCGCTCCTTTTACTTTGTCATTTCCCGGAATGTTTATATTGGTTTTGGTAGAATCGAGCCCCCTTTTATACTTTATATTCCCCTTCTCATCAACCACAATTGCGGGTACCAGTGTGCTATCGCGTACTGCCGTAACATATTGTAAAAAGTCGTTATCATCAGATGAGGTCATTTGCCGCATGCTCATGGCCCAGATCTGCGCGCGCGTACGCTCCGATTTAGAGATGTTTTTTACCAGATGATTTGTGTATAATAAAGAGCCGCTGGCAATAATTATTGCAAAGGTAACCAGTATGTATTTCCAGCGCTTTTTCTGTTGGTATGGGTTCATTTTTTATTTAGTCCGAAAATCCGGAAGTCGGAAAAGTCCGAAAGCTGTAAGTTTGCCAAATTACATAATTAGTCCGAAAGTTGATAATGAACGGCTAATTTGAAATGTAAGTATCATATTTTAATCAAAAAGTGCTTTCGGTCTTCACCGACTTTCGGACTTCCCGACTAATACAATATCTTTGCCGCACAATGTCAGATAAAAAAGTTAGAGTTCGTTTTGCGCCAAGCCCTACAGGCGGTTTACATTTAGGCGGTGTACGCACCGTGTTGTTCAATTATCTTTTCGCCAAAAAACATAAAGGCGATTTTGTTTTAAGGATAGAAGATACCGACCAAAGCCGTTATGTTGATGGCGCCGAAGAATATATACTTGATTGTTTAAAATGGTGCGGACTAACCCCGGATGAAAGCCCGGTTGTAGGTGGCCAATATGCTCCATACCGCCAAAGCGAACGTAAAGCACTATACCGCGAATATGCTGAAAAGCTGGTACGTGAAGGCCATGCTTATTATGCTTTTGATACCACTGAAGAACTGGATAAGAACCGTAAAGAGATCCCAAACTTTCAATACGGGCATTTTTACAGGGATAGCCTGCGTAATTCATTATCATTAAAACAGCATGAGGTAGATCAATTGCTTGATGCCGGAACGCCGCATGTGATCCGCATTAAAATGCCGGAGGATGAAACCATCAGCTTTCATGATATGATCCGCGGGTATGTGAGCTTTGAAACCAACCAGGTTGATGACAAGGTTTTGTTAAAAGCCGATGGTATGCCTACCTATCATTTAGCAGTTGTGGTTGATGATTATTTAATGAAGATAACGCACGCTTTCCGTGGTGAGGAATGGCTGCCATCTGCTCCTGTGCATTTATTGTTGTGGGAATATTTGGGCTGGAAGGCCGATATGCCGCAATGGGCGCATTTACCACTAATATTAAAGCCGGATGGTCATGGTAAACTAAGCAAGCGCGACGGTGCACGTTTAGGCTTCCCGGTTTATGCCATGAATTGGTTTGATGCCAAAACCGGCGAACTTACTCCAGGTTTTAGGGAGCTGGGCTTTTTGCCGGAAGCTTTCTTAAACCTGCTGGCCATGTTGGGCTGGAATGATGGTACCGATAATGAAATATTTACGCTGGATGAACTGATCTCCAAATTTTCGATAGAAAGGGTAAACAAAGGCGGCGCTAAATTCGATTTTGAAAAGGCCAAATGGTATAATGCCGAGTGGATCAAAAGAACAAGCGCTGAGAGCCTAAAAGATAAAGTGAAAGCGGTGCTTGAAGATAAAGGCGTTGCTGTAAATGATGATAATTACCTGTTGAAGATAATTGACGTTGTTAAGGAAAGGTGTACGTTATTGGCTGATTTTTATCAGCAATCTGCATACTTTTTTGAAGTGCCGAAAGAATATGATATCAACTCTGTTAAACCAAAATGGAGCGATGCCAAAACGGATTTTTTCAATACCCTTATTGTCATGCTGAAGAATGAAGCATCTATTGATGCGGTTGTATTTGAACAGCAGTTTAAAGCACTAATGGAAGAAAAAGGCCTGAAAGCGGGTGATGTGATGCTGCCGTTCCGTATTATGCTGGTAGGTGGTAAATTCGGTCCGCATGTTTTTGATATTGCAGCATTGCTGGGTAAGGATGAAACGATCAACAGGATTGAGCAGGCGTTGGCGGTTTTTAACGCCTAACACAAATTTTGTAGAGACGCAATATTTTGCGTCTCTCTTCACAATTTTCATCGGGATCTTTAATGCGGGAGACGCAAAATATTGCGTCTCTACGGTGAGGGAATTTTACAGGAGACCCAATATTTAGCGCAAGTCTTGTGTGTTGGAATAAGCATGGGTGACTTGTGCTTTTAGACAGTCCCTACATGGGTAAGGATAAATCCGAAATCGAAAATCCCAATTCCAAAATCAAATCTCTACTTCCACTTGAAGCTTTTTATCATCACATTCATATCTTTCTTCACAAAATCAAGCACCGGTTGTATCGAATCAAGCTTTGGTTCGGTATTGAAGTATAGTGCGCCACGAATATAATTGCGGGTGCTGTCCGTAAGGAAAAACTGTGCAGATGAAGCGGCGTTGCCATCAATGGTATAATAGATGCCATAGACTTTGTTCCCCGGTATGCGGATCAGGCCCTGATCTATCGAAGTAGCTTTAACGGTGTGCTTAAATGCAAATGTGCGGGCATCCTCGGTAAGTTCATTAAATACCTTTGGCGATGTAATGCTTTCGTAGCTTAAATGCAGGGTACCCTTAAATTGCGGAAACTGCATATTCAACAGGTATTTCATATTAATGAGCTTTTTATCCTTGGTCTGCGGATTTTTATCCTGCTCAATTACCGCGTATTTAGGGTACAGAAAAGTAAAAGGGTAGGGGCCGGTAAATTGCTGGTATTCCTTTTTCGGGAAAACTATGCGATAATATCCTCTCGGCTTTGGCGTATAATCGTGGCTATTGTTGCAAGCACCCAGTAATAAGGCAATAACTATTAATCCTAATCCGTATATCTTCATGGGTTCAATTCCTTTGAATTCCATATCTCCCACGATTTTTCTGCCTGTAGTATCAGCATTTCATAACCATTTTTAATTGTTGCGCCCTTTTCTTCACCTTTCCTTAAAAATAGTGTTTTTTCGGGATTATAGATCAGGTCATATAATAAATGATCCGGAGTAATATCTTCATACGGTATCGGCGGGCATTCATCCACATTTGGCGATGTGCCCAGCGGTGTGGTATTAATGATGATCCGGTGATTTTTAATATGATGCGGTTTCAAATCCTTAAACAAAATATTACCCGGGTGCGGCTGACGGGTTACTACCTTATAATCTATCCCTAAGTTTTCCAATACGCATTTTACTGCTTTTGCCGCGCCGCCGTCGCCTAAAACAAGGGCTTCATCGTTAGGATCTTTAAGCAGCGGTCGTAACGAGTGTTCAAAGCCATACACATCAGTATTAAAGCCTTCAAGTCTGAAATCGTGTCCGTTTACACCAACCTCACCCAAAAAAGCGGCTAATACCGGGCTTTCAGCAGTTACACGGATACAGTTTACAGCACCAACGTGCCTTGCATCAGGCTCAATCCAGTCCAGGTATTTTAATACACTTATTTTATGGGGGATGGTAACATTCAATCCGCAAATATCGGGGTGAACATCCAGCAGATCCTGCAGATCTTTAATATGTTCAAGCGGATAAACATCGTATTCCGCACCGGTTATCTTTTCTTTCTCAAATTTATCTGTAAAGAATTTTTTTGAGAAAGAATGTGTAAGCGGAAAACCTATAAGCCCGTATTTTTTCATGGTGTAAATTTAAATAGACAAGGGTTGGGGATTTTTGCTTTAGTAATATAACCTCTTTAATTATATATAACCAAGCGTCATTGCGAGGAACGAAGCAATCCCCGACTGTACAGGGCGGATTTGCATATCGCGGATTGCCGCGCTATCGCTCGCAATGACGCTCGGATAAATGGGTGTTACAATCCCAAAAAATGATCAAACGTATCGCTTCTTATCCCTAACCTTAAAGTTTCCAGTGGTATCACATCCGCAGGGGCAATATTGCCTAAGCTTACATTGGCGCCTATCAGTTTAATGAACCATACCTGCTGCGCTTTTTGCGGTGCCTCCCATATAATGGTTTCTTCAGGTATCTGGGTAAGTATTTCATCAACCAAACCCTGCCTCACTTCTCCCGAATCACGGTAGATACCTACGTTGCCACTTTCACGTGCCTCGGCTATTACTTTCCACGATCCCGCTTCAATCTCGGCCAGCATCAGTTTTATCCATTTATAAGGGGCAAATATCTTTTGTACGTCTTTTGAACCTACTTCTGATATTACCGTATGGTCCTTACTTAACTGGCGGATATAGTTGCATTTCTCTTCATGCTCAATGGTTATTGAACCGTCTGATACTTCCACATGCTCCATTTTATATTTGTCAAGTATGCGGCGGTAATCATCAAACTGCCCTCTAACTAAAAATGCTTCGAACAAGGTTCCGCCAAAATATACCGGTAAGCCTGCCTCACGGTAAATGTCTAATTTCTGCTGTAGATTGGGTGTTACAAATGAGGTAGCCCATCCCAGCTTAACAATATCGGTATGCATGCCTGCAACCTCAATAAAATCTTCGGTCTGCCGTAAGCTTAGTCCCTTATCCATTACCATAGTTATGCCGCTGTTGCGGGGCTTTAACGTACGTTCAGGAAGATCATTGATATGGTAATTCATAAAATACTACTTGGGGTTGAATAGCATGTAGCTAAATGTGGGGGTAAAGTTCACAAAAAAAACCAAAACGAGTAATATGTTTTGGCTTTTCTAATGAAATAGTATATGATGATATTAGGGTTCTAACTAATGTAATGCAATTTTTACTTCCATTTAACAATCAGTAAATATTAGATCAGCAAGTTCAAATCACTAATTATAATTGTCGGAACTCACTCAATCACTAATTTAGTCAATAGCTAATTATTTAGTGTACCTGTTTATAATATCCACTATTACCTTGTTTTTTTGCAACTGCGGTAAATAATCAAACAAAATATAATGTTTCTCCGGATCTGACGATAATGCCAATTCCAGGTTATTCAGCGCTTCATTATAATCACCTTTGGCAAATAAATAGGCTACCATACGGTAGTAAAGTTCTGCTGCCTCGGGGTTATTTTTTATAGCCTGTGATATTACTTCAATGGCATCAACCAAGCGGGTTTGCTCATATAATATAGAGGAGTAATCAAGCCAAGCGTCTACATCAATAGGGTTAAGTTCAACCACTTTTTCGTAGGCCTGTTCAGCTTCGGTAATATGGCCCAGCTTGTATTCCGCGTCGGCTATGGCAAACCAGTAATCGGCATTGGCAATATCAAGGTCGAGCGCTTTTTTGTAAAAGTGCAGGGCCTCAAAATAACGTTCCTCAAAATCAAGGGTTACACCAATCCCAAACCAGGCATCGGCCAGTTTTGAATCCATCTTAACCGATTTTTTGTAGAAAGCCCTTGCGTCGTCCATTTGCTCCAGCTTTTCATAGCATTCGCCAATGGCGCAATAAGTATCAGCATTGGGCTGCTCATACTCAAAAGTATGGCGGTAAACCTCAATAGCCTCGGCATATTTTTCCAAATTAACCAGCGCGTTACCTTTGTTAAAGTAGGCCGATGCAAAATTATCCTTAATTAAAATGGCGTAATCATAAGCATCAATAGCTTTCTCAAACAGGCTAAGTTTGGTATAGGCGTTGCCCAGGTTATACCAGGCGGCATAGCTGTAAGGTTCGTTATCAATATATTGCTGATAGAATTGAACGCTTTCCTGTTGATTGTCCATCACATCATAACAAAAAGCCAGCTCGTATAAAGCGTCCTGGTTTTCCATATTTTGTTTAAGGCACAGTTTCAGGTAATCTATCGCTGTGTTATAATCGCCCATGTTTTGATAAACGTAGGCTATATGCAGCAATATCTCGTCGGTTTCTTCGGCAAGGCCAAGGGCCTTTTCATAATTTTCAAGGGCTTCATCATAGCGCTCCATGCTTTCGTACAGGTTGCCGCGGATGATATAAATATCAGCATCAGAAGCCTCCAGCATGGCAGCCTTATCCAAAGCAGCAAATGCTTCGGCGGCGCGGTTGGTGACAACTAATAACTGGGCCTGTTTAATTAAAAACACAGCGGCAAACGGGTGCTGATTGCGCGCGTACTCAGATACCTGTAAAGCTTTGGCCGGATCATTTTTTTCGATGTAGTAGTCGATAATGTTCTCAAACGCCTGGGCATCAAAAAAGTACTGGTCGTGATTGCGGATCATTTCCTCGTACCGTTCTACCGAGAACTTTGGGTCTTCGGTAAAACCAAATTCAA
>JAMFSA010000032.1 GCA_026225055.1 Mucilaginibacter xinganensis
AAACGTATACAGTTTGTATGGGGGTCGGAAGTACCTCGTAGGGCTAAAGAAACTGGGACATCAACTACAAGGAAAATATAATGTAGTTGATGTCCCACTCGTATCATTCGTCAATTAACCGACTCCGCGCTCGCTCATCGCTCGCCCATCGTCTTTCTAATGTCTGCCCTGTATTCCAGGCTGCCTCCCCCCTTCTCGTGACACTCGCTGCGCTCGTTCTGTTATGGGCGAGTACCGCCCCCCATCTTCGATGGGTCCCCTATTTAATCACATTCTCATGCTCCACGGATTTTTGCGCTTTTTTTGGTATACACATCTCGAAATCTTTTTTTTCCAAAAAACCTATCTTCATCTAATTTTTGTGTCTTTTTACCCAATATCACTCATGCACATAAACACTACTTTCCAACAAACTCATATTTATATTTGCGAACAACTATTAGCTTTTGGCATCAGCTTGAAGCCACGCTCATTCTCCATCTATTCCTACAATATCTAAGCCTTTCATCAACATTTGCCTCCGTTAAAAATCATCTCGTCTTCGTTTTCGGGTACCCCCCCCCCCCCCGAGCCTTCGCTTCGCTTACCAAAATCACATCTTTATATCCTCCTTTCTTCCTCTCAACCTTTCCACCGTCCTTATCTCCTCCGCTGCAACAACCAACACCGTCGCCTCTCTCGAGGCCTCCTGTTACACACATCCAACCAAATCTTTCCATGTTTCCGAGAGCCCTCATAGTCTCCTGCCACCAATCACATACTCACCTTCGTCTCCCATCCGCCCACGCCTATCGCCTCCCGGCCTCAACACCTAAAATAGACGGCTTAAAGCCTCTCCTTCTGAGCCTCCTCAAAACCTCCTGCGTCAGATGGGCCTCGTCAAACGACAGCCCCACTGACGTGCCACCGTATGAAGCATCAACGAACAACGTCTTCGACCCTACCGCATCCCGCAACCTTTCCGCGAGCTTCGCGTCATACGAACTGCTCCTCCCGCTCGTATCAATTATACATATATCAATCACCCTGCTCGCCGTATCTCGCACCGCGCGCGTCCGCACCCCCGCAATCTGCTCCGCCCTTGCCAGATCAACCACCTCACCAACCTCACCCGCCGTCGGCTGGCCTCCCACAACACCGTCAGCTTCAGCTTCTGAAGCCATGCCTTCGTCACCCCCAGACTCCTCCAACTCATCTCTCCCTTCCATTCACAATAAACACTTACTACATAAACAATACCATAAATATAAATATCTCACCTACCCTTCTCTCTCCAAGAGCTTCTACTTATTCCAATTCAAATGAATACGTGCGTCTGCGTGTCCAAATCGAGGTTTCTCTCCAAAGGTTTCCGATAGAAAGGATTCCGATGGAAAATGAATGCGAGAATGAATCGAAAGTGAATGCGAAAGCGATTGAAAAAGAATGTGGGCGACCGCCCCATTATATAGTTGGGCGTCGCCGCCCGATATGGTCAAGCGAGCCCCGCTTAACAACTACGGGCTTACGTAGAAGGGTTTACGTACAAGGATTTACATCTACGGGTGCATGAAGAGCACGTGAAGGTTCGCGTAGAGAGCGAATCAGAAAGTGGTCCATCAACATGATGGACCACCGGTCCAGTACAAACCAAACGTATACAGTTTGTATGGGGGTCGGAAGTACCTCGTAGGGCTAAAGAAACTGGGACATCAACTACAAGGAAAATATAATGTAGTTGATGTCCCACTCGTACCATTCGTCAATTAACCGACTCCGCGCTCGTTGCACTCGCCCATCGTCTTTCATCCTTCCCTCCTTAAATCTCAGGCTACTTCCCTCCTCTCTCGTGACGGTCGCTCCGCTCCCTCTTGAATGGGCGAGTACCGCCCCCCAACTTCGTTGGGTCCCCTAGCATTTCACATTCTCATGCTTCCCCGAATATATCCTCATTTTTACATATACTTCACGCAAAAACTTTTTTCTTCCAAAAACTCATCTTCATTTATTTCTCCACTCTTTCAATCCATATTCACTTTTCTTCATAAACCATCCTTTCCAATATACACACATCTCAACCTCCGAACTTCTCTTAGCTTTTCACTCCATCCGAAAGCCCAGCTCACTCTCTACCTACCCCTAACTTTTCAAAGCCGTACCGCCCTTCTTGCGCTCCGTAAAAATCATTTCCTCATTTTCCGTCTACTTACTCACGCTTCCTCGCTTACACAACCACACATCTATACATCCATCCACTCTTCCACAATCAACGCCAACCACGCTACGCATCTCCAACATGCTCCCGCCTCTCCTCCTTCGTCTCCTCAACCCCCCGTGACACCTCCACTTCCACATTCACATCCCATCGATGCTTCTGCATCCGCATCCGCATCCACGCCAAATGGTCATCCCCTTCCTCTTCGTCCTCGTCCTAACCACACGTCAACCTTCCCCTTCTCAAACATATAATCCACTTTCCAAGTTCTTCACTTACCATCCTCAATAATCGTTCCACCCGCTGACTCTGCTCCATCGCTTCCACATACGCCATGAACAACTCCACACTCTTCCGATTCTCATAGCCGATCTCCGTCGCCACCACCACGTGCCTCCTCACCTTCTCCCCATCTTCGTCAAGCACAAAGACTGCCCAACAAACCTGTTCATCCTCCGTCCGATACTCCGCCACGACATCTCCCGTCTCGAACAAACACCTCGCCGGCTCCACAACGCCACACACGTCGTGCTCACATGACCCGGCCCTCTCGCCCAGCTCATGCTTCCTATACTTGTACAGATCAACGACCCCTCCGGATCTAACCTTACTCCACTCCACCAAAAAGGACGACATGCCCGTCTCTTGCACTGGCACCGCCATCAAACCCATTCCTAATCAAATTCACTTCTTCATTAACATCCCAAAATCCCATCGGTCCCAACCGATAACTCACCAATATAACAATTGCAATTGCAATCGCAATCCACCGAATACAATTCAATGGAATCGAACAGATCGATTACAAAGGGTCTCCCAAAAGGAATACTAAAATGAATAAAAGTGAATCAGAAAGACCTCTGATTTGAATGTGGGCGGTGCCCACATTATGTAGCTGGGCGTCGCCGCCCAAAGTAGTAAGCGGCCCCCGCTTAACACCTACGGACTTACGTGGATGGGTTTACGTGGAAGTATTCACGTAGACGGGTGCATGAAGAGCACGTGAGGTTCGCGTAGAGAGCGAATCAGAAAGTGGTCCATCAACATGATGGACCACCGGTCCAGTACAAACCAAACGTATACAGTTTGTATGGGGGTCGGAAGTACCTCGTAGGGCTAAAGAAACTGG
>JAMFSA010000033.1 GCA_026225055.1 Mucilaginibacter xinganensis
AAGATTTATAAAAAACCAAGAAATAGTTAAAGTGTGAATAAAAGTTAAACATAAATTAATAACAATAAAAAAGAAAAGAAAATATAATGAAATAATTATTTTTCAGAAAATAAAGTAATTAATAATGAATAAAGTCAATAATGAAAATTGAAATGAATGAATAAAATTAAAATAAATAAATAAAATTAAAGCGAATAATTAAAATAACGCGAATAATGAAAATGAAATGAATAATTAAAATTGAAAAAAGAGAAATAGACAAAGATATTAATTAGGATTAAAGTTAGAGATTTATCAAAGTTGAAGATATTACGTGAAAATAAAATTAAAGTTAAAAATAGAGTTTATAATTTAAGAATTGGTTTATAATAATAATTTATCATAAAGTAAATTAAAGTTATAATTAAAATAACAAATAAAGTAATTAATTAATTAACATAAAAAAATGAAAATTAATAAAGGTACGTAATTAAAGTTAAAAGTAACAATAATTTATTAGAAACGTATTTAATAATGATTAACGTAATAATTTATGATTGCAATAATAAATTAAAAATCAAAATAATTAAAGGATTATTTAAAGTTAAAGAAAAAATTATTGATAATTCAAGTTGAAAATATAATGATGAAATCATAATAATTCAAGTGATTAATTATAGTTCAAGTGATTAATTATAATTCAAGTGATTAATTATAATTCAAGTAATTAATTATAATTCAAGTAATTAATTATAATTCAAATAATTAATTATAAATCAAATTAATTAATAATAGTTAAAAAAATAAAGAAGATAATAATAAAGTTAAAGATTATTTTTGATTAAAGATAAAATTCATATTTATTAAAAAGAATAATCAAATAATCAAATAATGAACATAATTAAAGTAATTCATTATAGTTAAAATATATTATTATAATTGAAGGAAATTATAATAATTAAAATAATGAATTTAAGAAAAAAGAAAAAAAGAAAAATAATTAATTAACGAGAAAAGTTAAGATTAATAATAAAAGTTTTTGAATTAATTATTATTAAAGATTATAATGAAAATTGAAATAATTAATTATCGTTATAATTAATAATTAAATTAAAGAAAAGAAAATAAGAAAATAAGGAAAAAAAAAATTTAAAGTTAAAAATTGTAAGTAAAAATGAAATTTGTTAAATATGGAATAAAAAGAAAAAAGAAAATAATAATGATTAATAATATAATAAATTAATTATTTTTAAATGAAAAGGCAATTATTCATAAATGTAGTATTTCAATATAATTAAATATAAAAGAGAAAAGTTAAAAAAGTAAAGTTGAAAAAAAAGAGATAAAAGAGGAAAAAAAAAGAAAAACGGTTTAAATAGAAATAAGAAAACAAAAATAAAAATAAAAGAAATAAAAATTAAATTTTTTTTTTAAAATAGTAAAAATAATAATAAATAAAGATAATAATTATAATTAAAAATGAATGTAAATAAAGAATTAAAAAAGAAAATCAAGCAAAGATTGTAATAATTATAATTAAAGGAATAAAAAGAAAAAGTAATTATCATAGTAATTAATTAAAATTAAAAATAAAGATATAAAAAGAAAAATTATAAAACGGATTAAAAAGGTTCAAATAAAAGTTAATAAATGGGTTAAAAAAAGATTATAGTTAAAATTAAGTTAGGGAATTGATTATAATGAAAGATATAAATTAATTAATTAAGATTATTAAAAATAAAATTAATAATAAAAAAATAAAAATTAAGGTAATAATAATTGAAAATTAAAGATTAGAATTATATAAATAAAGATATTAATTAAAAATAATAAATATAATTATAAATATTATTTAGGGTTAAAATGATTAATAAAGGATAAAAATAATTATTATAGTTAGGGTTATGAATTATAAGTGAATTATTAATTAAAAGTAGAATTATTAATTAAAGTAAAGGATATTAATAAAAAGTAAAGTTATTAATTAAAGATAAGGTTATTAAATTAAATAAAGGTAGGGATATTAATTAAAGGTAGGGATATTAATTAAGTTAAAGTTAAGATTAAAGTTATTAATTAAAGTTAAAGATATTAATTAAAGATATTAATTAGGGTTAAGGTTATTAATTAAAGTTAGGGTTAGTAATTAGGGGTAGGGATATTAATTAAGGTTAGGGTTAATAATTAAGGTTAAGATTGTTAAATAGGGGTAAGATTATTAATTAAGGTTAAGGATATTAATTAGAGATATTAATTAAGGTTAAGGATGTTAATTAAAGGTAGGGATATTAATTAAGGATAGGGTTATTAATTAAAGTTAAGGATATTAATTAAAAATATTAATTAGGGTTAAGGATATTAATTAGGGATAGGGATATTAATTAAGGTTAGGGTTAGTAATTAAGATTAAATATATTAATTAAAATTAGAAATATTAATTAGGGTTAAGGATATTAATTAAAGTTAAAGTTATTAAGTAAAGTTAAAGATATTAATTAAAGTTGGGATTATTTAATTAATTAGTTAAGAATAAAAAAAGGAAAATTGATAAAGGTAGGTAATTAAAGTTAGAAATAATTATTATTTATAATAAAGTATTTAATTTTAATCAAATTAATAAAGTATAATTGGAATAATTAATAATTATCAATAAAGTTTATTTTTAAAAAAGAAATTAAAAGAAAATAATAATTAGAAATGAAAAATCATAGAAAAGAGAAACAAAGATGGAATATAAAAATAGCAATAAAAGAATAATAAAATAATAAAGGGTTAAAGTTAAAGTTAATAATTAAAAAAAAGTTAATAATTGAAAAAAATTTAAATTAAATTAAAATTAAAAAAGCAAAAGTAAAGAAAAAGAAAATAGTTATATATAAAATGAAAAGAATTAATAAAAGGGATAATAATTAAAAAGGAAAATATAAATATAAGAAAATATAAGAAATATAATAAACAAAGTTGAAAGAATTATAAATAGATAATTAAAAATAAAGTGAAAATAGAAAAAAAAAAGAAAAAGAAAATTATAAACAAATATAATAAATATAAAGAAAGGAAAAGTAAAGTAATTCCAAAAGTAATTAATTCAGGATATAATAATAGAGATAAAAGTAAAGTAATGAAAAAAGGAGTTAATTATAAACATAATGATAAAGATAAAAATAAAAAGAAACAGAAAAATAAAGTTAATAAATAAAAATAAAGTTATTATTGAAAGATAAAATTATTAATTAGAAATAAAATTATTAATTAAGAATAAAATTATAAAGTAAAGATAAAGTTATTAATAAAAATAAAAAATATTAAAGAATAATATTATAAATAAAAGTTATTAATAAAAAGTAGAGTTATTGATTAAAAATAAAAGTAAAAATAAAAGTAAAAAATAAAATGACAGAGAAAGAGGAAATTAAAGTTAACATTCAAGTTAAAGTAAAGAAAAGATAAAATAAAAAAAAGGAATAAAAGAAAACAAATAAACAAAAAAGAGTGAAAAAAGGAATAAAAGAAAAAGAATAGAAAATCAAGAGTGAAAAAGGAATAAAATTTTGATTCAAATTAAAAAGAAAAAAGAAACAGAAAAGTTAAAATAATTAAAGTTAAGAATAAAAATAATTAAAGTTGGGGGTTGAAATAAATAATTCAAGTTAAAGTTCAAGATAATTAAAGTTTTAAATCAAAATATTTAAAAATAAAGATAACAATTAAAAATAAAAATAAAAATAATTAAAGTTAAAATAAAAATTTAAAGTTAAAGTTAAAATAATTAAAGGAAAAAATTAAGATAATTAACGACAAAGATAAAGAATAAAGTTAAAAATAAAGTAAAGAATAAAAATAGAAATAAAAGTAAAAAAAAAAATTAAAGATATTAATTAAAGATAAAGATATTAATTAAGGATAAAGATAGTAAATAAAGGTAAAGATATTAATGATAGATAAAGATATTAAATACGGGTAAAGTTATTAATTAAAGTTATTAAATTAAATTAAAATTAAGGTTAAAGATAAAGTTATTAAATAAAGGTAAGGATATTAATTAATTAGGGGTAGGGATATTAATTAGGGGTAGGGTTATTAAATAGGGTTAGGGATATTAATTAGGGGTAGGAATATTAATTAAGGATAGGGATTTATTTTAAAAAAGAAAATTCGGGTTTTAAAATGAGTTTTTAGAGAAGGGGAGTTGGAAAAGGAGAGGGGTGAGGGTTAGGGTTAGGGTTAGGGTTAGGGTTAGGGTTAGGGTTAGGGTTAGGGTTAGGGTTAGGGTTAGGGTTAGGGTTAGGGTTAGGGTTAGGGTTAGGGTTAGGG
>JAMFSA010000034.1 GCA_026225055.1 Mucilaginibacter xinganensis
CACATTTGCACATACGCATAGCTGCACATAAATAATGATACTGGTTACAGGCGCAACAGGTTTTTTAGGTTCGGAACTGGCCAGGCAATTGGTGCAGCAGGGCAACACTATCCGCTGTACCAAACGCAATAGTTCGATAATACCAAAAATACTTATTCCCTACCAGCAGCAAATAGAATGGGTTAATGCCGATATGCTCGACATATTTGCTTTAGAAGATGCGCTTGAGGGCATTACCCAGGTTTACCATTGCGCGGCATGGGTATCATTAAGGCAGGCCGATAAACAACCCATGATCCGCACCAATGTTACGGGCACGGCTAATTTGGTTAATTTGTGTACGCAGTTTGGCATCCGGTTATTACACGTAAGCTCCATCGCTGCCATTGGCACCGCCTTACCGGGCGAGATGATTACCGAAAACAATCACCTGGAAGAAACTGCTGAAAACGACGGCTATGCCATATCAAAGCTGGAAAGTGAGATGGAAGTTTGGCGCGGCATTGCCGAAGGACTGAACGCGGTAATTGTAAACCCATCATTAATAACAGGGCCGAATGCGGGCACTGAAGGCACCGGGCAATTATTTGAAATCATCCGTAAAGGATTTAAATTTTATACCGCAGGCACTGGAGGTTTTGTTGATGTGGAGGATGTGGCCAAATGCATGATTACACTCATGAATAGCGGCATACAAGCCGAACGCTACATCATCAGCGCTGAAAACCTCACTTATAAAGAAGTAGTTATAGATATAGCCAATCACTTTGGCATAAAACCACCTGCTACACTTGCCACCCCGTTTATGATGGGCCTGGCCTGGCGCGGATCGGCTGTGATAGCCGCCTTGACTGGCAAAGCTCCTTTTCTTGATAAAGTTTCCGCCCAAACCGCATCGCAAACACGGGTTTATGATAACTCGAAGATTAAGAAGACGATTGGGGTGGAGTTTAAGAGTATTAAAGAGACGGTGAGGGAAGTTTGTGAGGCGCTGAAGCAGTAGCTGTTTGTGAGGACACAAACAACGGAAGACGAAGTAATAATTCCATGAGCAAAAAACGCAAAAGAATTTATTGAAGAACTTTCGTCCATTGTTTGTGTCCTCACAAACAATCTGCTAATCCATTAATAGCTGTTTGTGAGGACACAAACAGCTGGAGACAAACTCACCCTTCGATTAGCGCTCAGGTTGACACCCATCACGCGCTATTTCCACAGTCCAACAAACCCTATCAACTTAATCAACTATTCATCCAAAAAATCATCCAAAATTTGCACATTTGCACATCCGCATATTTGCACATCGAAGTATGCACAATCAACTAATGGATCAATACTTTATTATAGACTTCGACAGCACATTTACGCAGGTTGAAGCGCTTGACGAACTTGCCCGCATCTCCCTCAAAAATCATCCCGACAGGGAAAAAATCTACGAACAGATTGAAGAACTGACCAACGCCTCAATGGAGGGCAGGTTATCGTTCACCCAAAGTCTGGAAGCACGCGTTAAGTTATTAGAGGCTAACCGGGAGCATTTAAAACAGCTCATCACCCATTTAAAAAAGAAGGTATCTACCTCGTTTTCACGCAATACCATCTTTTTTAAAAACCACCAGGATGAGGTGCTGATCGTATCGGGCGGATTCAAGGAGTTTATTACCCCGGTTGTTACCGAGTATCATATAAAAAAGGAAAATATATACGCCAACACCTTTGTATTTGACGATGAGGGTAATATCATTGGTTACGACCGTGAAAACCCACTGTCACAAGAAGGTGGCAAGGTTAAACTGCTAAAGGAGCTGAACCTGCAAGGCGAAATATTTGGCATTGGCGATGGTTATTCTGATTTTCAGCTGAAGGAATCGGGCATGATCAAAAAATTCTTTGCCTTTACCGAGAATATCGAGCGTAAATCGGTTGCCGAAAAAGCCGACCATATTACCCCCAGCTTTGATGAGTTTTTGTATATCAACAAACTGCCCAGGGCTATCTCCTATCCTAAAAACCGCATAAAGTGTTTAGTAGTAGGTAATGTTGATGAAGACGCGCTGGCACAAATGCAAAAGGAAGGGTACAATATTCGCCAGCGTGATAGCATTGAAGATAAATATTTAGAGGAAGCCGGTATCCTGTTTTGCGACGAGGAAAACCAGCCGACACCCGAGCAATTACAAAATGCAGGCAGGTTAAAAGCGATAGGTATCTTCGGTAAGATCAGCAGTCGGAAGCTGGGTGAAACGGCTTGTGAAAACGGTGTTATTATTTTTGATGACCCTAAGCATAACCCACGCAATGATGATTTTATCCCGAAAAGGGTAATGGCATTTATGAATGAAGGCAAAACGCATACCAGCTGTAATTTCCCCGATTTGCAGCCGCCACGGGTTAACAACGCGCACCGATTGATCCACATTCACAAGAACGTACCGGGTATATTAGCCAAGATAAACGATGTATTTGCCCGCCACAATATTAATATAGTCGGCGAGTTTTTGGTTACCAACCCGCAAATAGGCTACGTAATAACCGACGTTAATACCGGCTACGATACCCAGGTATTGAATGAGCTTAAAGCTATTGAGCACACGATCAAGTTTAGGTTGTTGTATTAAGAGAGTCGGGAAGTCCGAAAGAGAGAAAAGTCCGGAAGTAAAAAAAGAGCTTTACTTCCGGACTTTTGCTTTTATATCTTTCGGAATATAGAAACTACTCCTTAGACGGCACCACCAACACCGGTATCTCCGAGTGGCGTACTACATATTCGGCAATACTGCCCATCAGCAGGCGATCAAGGCCGGTGCGGCGATGGGTGCCAATGATGATCAGGTCAGCTTTAAACTCATGGCTGCAATCTATAATACCTTCCCCGGTCGACCCATATTCATTAAAATGGGTAACCTGTAATTTACCACCGTACTTTTTAGCGGTGCTGGTAATTAAATTTTCAGCTATTTCGTCCTGCGCTTTTAAAAGTTCCAGATTGCCTGTATTATCAAAATTTTGCAAAGGAGACCCCAATACTTCATCTGCACCATTATTTGTCATAGCTAAAGATACAGGTTCGATCATGTGTACCAATCCTACATGGGCATCAAGTGTTTCGGCTAATTTAAAACCATATTTGGCGGCTGCATCAGCATACGTGCTGTCATCAATGCCTATTAAAATTTTCTTTATCATGGCGTAATTATTAAAGGTTTGGTGCGTACGGTATATAAACAATTAAAATGGGATATGTTTTGAGATGTAATAGAATATTATACTCAGATTTATTTTCTTTTCTACCTTTGCCTATGCCGTTTACACCCGAAATTGAACAACGCCTAACACTATTGCAGGAAAAATACGAAGCCATGGGCCAGGATATGCCTGCTTACCTTGATGGCTTGCTGTATGCTGATTTTTTAACCTACTGGGATTACATCCACCTGGATACTTTATTGAGCCTGCAAAGCCCCAAAACGCCGTTCCCGGATGAGGAGATCTTTATCATTTATCACCAGATAACGGAGCTATATTTTAAATTATCGTTACACGAATGCAGGCAGATAGCCGAAGCGGAGCATTTAACAGTCGACTTTTTTACCACGCGCATAAGGCGTATTAACCGCTACTTTGAGGCGCTTACGCATTCGTTCGAGGTAATGGTGGATGGAATGGAGAAGGAGCAGTTCCTGAAGTTCAGGATGTCGTTATTACCTGCCAGTGGATTTCAGTCGGGCCAATACCGGATGATAGAGATCCATGCTACCGATTTTATTAACCTGGTAGCAAAAGATAAACGCGCCGAACTTAGCACTGCACCCATCGAGGACCAATTTGAGCATTTATACTGGAAATCTGGCGCTACGGAACTCGCTACCGGCAAAAAAACGCTGACATTAAAACAATTCGAGAAGAAATATTCCAAAACTTTTATTGAGCTGGGCATCGTCAACGTTAATACCAATTTTAACGCGCTGTTGCAGCAATTTAAATATAAAGGTGAAAGCACGCCTCAATTAGAGGATGAGTTGAGGCGACTGGATAGCAATGTAAATGTGAACTGGCCGTTATCTCACTATAAATCTGCCGTGCGTTACCTTAACCGCGAGCCCGAGGATATCAAGGCGACCGGCGGCACTAACTGGCAAAAATACCTGCCTCCACGTTTTCAGAAACGTATCTTCTTCCCAAGCTTGTGGACTGCGGAGCAGGAAGAGAACTGGGGCAAGGCCTGGGTGGAGCAGGCGTTGAAAGAATTATAGATTATTGGCGATATGATCTCTAATCAATTTTTCAATACCATCAAAATTTTCAAACCCTCTGCTAATAAAAATTGATTTTTTAGAAGAATCTTTATCGACTATAACAAACCCTTGTTTATGGTCTTTTATTTCTTTAATGTTATTCAGGTAAATTGATCGATCTGCCTGCTTTGGCACTGATTTAGTAATTAAATCATTATCTATAATTAACCTGGTATTATCTAATTGTTGATAGTATTTCTTACGGTTGTAAAAATAAAATACAACCAATATTATAGTAATTCCAAGTGTTACAAGTTCATAGGTAGTACCAGGATTCTTTACTACTATCTGATACGCCAGAATTGCAATCAATATTAAATATTGAACAGCCAATCCAATTGACATAATCCTTTTCCTTTTATTTTTGCTCTCAATAGTTAGTAAGTATTCCTGCATAAGTGGCTATATTTCTATTTGTGTTAAAGATATCTTTACATTCAACAATAAAAAAATAAATTAAAAATACCTAACTTGCCATTTTCCATAATTTAATACGATAAGGCCATGACAGAGACGCTGGACATCAAGATCACCAAAACAAACCATTCGCGCTTAGCGGAAACCGATTTTAACAATTTGCCATTCGGAAAAATTTTTTCTGACCACATGTTCGTGGCAGATTACGTCGATGGCGAGTGGAAGAACTTTCAGGTCATTCCGTACGGCGAAATTGGGTTGAGTCCTGCTATTTCGGCCCTGCATTACGGTCAATCATTTTTTGAAGGTATAAAAGCTTACAAACATGCCGATGGCACTGTTTCAATCTTCCGCCCGGATAAAAACGCAAAACGTTTTAATAAATCGGCAGAAAGATTGTGTATGCCTACTATACCGGAGGACATATTTTTACAAAGCATCGCAGCTGTTGTAGATGTTGACCGCGACTGGGTACCTACACAAGCCGATCACGCTTTATACATTCGCCCGTTCATGTTCGCCACCGACCCATTTTTGGGCGTTGCACCATCAACAACCTACAAATACATGGTATTGTTATGCCCTGTGGGCCCTTATTTTTCAAAAACGCTAAGGGTTAAAATAGAGAACTTTTACACCCGCTCTGCCGAAGGTGGTATGGGTTATGCAAAATCATCAGGCAATTATGGCGGCTCCATGCTGCCTGCTAAAAAAGCCGTTGAAGAAGGTTTTGACCAACTGATATGGACCGACGCCAAAGAACATGCTTATGTTGAAGAAATGGGCGCGGCCAACGTAATTTTTGTACTGGATGGTACAGTAGTTACCCCATCAACCCGCGATACTATTCTGGATGGCGTAACCCGCGATACAGTTTTAGCGCTGGCCCGCGAATGGGATTACCCTGTTGAAGAACGCCGCGTATCAGTAGCTGAAATTATTGAAGGCGCTAAAAACGGCAAACTTAATGATGCTTTCGGAGCAGGTACAGCAGCTACTATTGCACCGGTTGGCTCTATAAGCCTTGATGGTGAAGAGTACTTTTTAAGCGACCCAAAAACACGCGAATTTTCACAACGTGTATTTAAAGAAATGAACGCTATAAAATACGGCACCACGCCTGATACCCACGGCTGGAACTTTATTGTGAGTGCTGAGTAGTGAATGACACCATTAATAATCATATAAAAAAGCCCTGATCTCTCAGGGCTTTTTGTTTTAGCGGGTTTATTTAACAGAGGCTAAATAAGCGCCCATGTCATCCGTTAATTTCACGCCTAACTTAGCCAGCTTGCTCATATATAAGGCCCGCAGATCGCTCCATTTGTAGTATATAGATACTTTACTGAGGCCATCAATGTGTGCTTCTTTTTCGTTCAGCAATACCTTTACTAAATAGCCGGGTGTACCTTTCTTTTTATAAAATACCCATTGGATATTAGCGCTTAGCGGAATAACATTTGCCGAGTGCCAGTTATCATTAGGTTTTGAAGCGGTTATAGTTGCCTTATCTGCTGATGAGATCTGTAATAAAGCGGCAAAAGGCGCGGTGGTCTCGGCATGGGCAAAACGCAGGCGGGCGTTGTATTTCCCGGTGGCGATAAATTCATCGGCGGCTTTAATAAAATCGACTAATAAAGGCACGGCAATTCTTACCTGTATACCGTTGTTGTCAGTTCCCGGGCCTTTTTTTAAGTTCTCATCGATGGAATCCAGTTCACCCAACTTTTTAAGTTCATCGCAGCTGAAGAATGATTTAAAATCGAGATCGGCAAGTTGGTAGCTCTTTTGTTCTATCTCCTCCTTCAACGAGTAAACAATGGTAGCAAAACCAAATACATCGGCGGTAAACTTTTCTTCCTGCGTTTCTGTAAGTGCTTGTTTGGCTAAAAAATCAGCAGTAAAAAATCTTGCTGTAACAGCCTTATTAAGTTCATCAAAATGACTTGCCTTTTGCAATGCCTGCATAACCGCGCCGCTGTCAACCCCATCCTCAAAACTCTTATAAGCCGGCGACAGATCGTAAAACCGAAGCGCGGTATCGTCATTATAAAAATTCGTGATGGCCGTGTCTTTTAATTTACTATTAAGGCCCTGTAAAAATGCATCGGCGCTTTGTTTGGTGCGTATTTCTTTGGTTATGGCTACGCTTAGGTTTGGCTGGCCTTTAAATACATTGCCATAGTTTAAATACATTCGTTCTCCTAAACCCTTTAGTTCATTTTTGCCTTCGGCAGATATAAATTTGGTGCTGCCTTTCTCAACTTTTTGCAACGCGATAACCATTTGTTTGAGCTTTTTGCCATCTGTGGTTAAGGCGTTGGCACTATCGGCCTGCATCAATAAATTATAGGCAAAGGTTGTTTTTACATCCTTGGTTAAATGCCGTGCGCCATGTCTGCCCACGTGATTTATAAAAACCGGGGAGTAACCAGCAGGTGCGGGTGTATATTTTTGTGCCGGGGCTTTATACAGTGTTTTGGTCCCTAAAAAATCGGCATTACAATTTTGGGCCGATGCCGCGGTATGATAACCGATTATAAAAAGGATAATTAATAATGATCTTTTCATGTTTTAAATAAACAGGATACACACAAACAGGGGGACGCAAAATATTGCGTCTCTACACATTCAATTTTCGCCGTAGAGACGCAATATTTTGCGTCTCCCTTTAGATTATTTTATATTCTTCAAAAATATTTCTTAATGCTGATTACCTGTACCATCGTACTGGTAAGCGCCTATATCCTTGCCCGGTGCTGTAATTGTCGCGCCGTATGTTCCGGTAGCTGTTACCGTATTATATGATACAGCCGTTGTACTTGCTTTGCCAATGGCAGGTGACGCCGCTTTTGGCCTGAAACTGGATGTACCAACCATTACTATAGCCGGTGTTTGGTTACTAGCCGTTGCTGGTGCCGGGAATTGTGTATAGTTATAGGCATTTACATCAAAGCCATAAAACAACGGGTCGTTTTGCTGCGGCGTAGCCGAGTAAATATCGCCCGACTGGAATGTAGATTTGCCATCAGTAGCATTAAACTGGGCAACAAGGGCAGTATTATAACCATAATAAAGCTGGTTGTTGTAATGCACGTTAGTAATATCAGAGCTGCTTAATACCCTTAAACCTATGGCGCAATTGATGATCATATTGTTGTAGGCATTACCTTTAGCTGCCTTCTCAAAGTCGATAGACCCACCGTGGCCGCTGGTTGAGTTTTGCCTGAAACCGCAGTTTACAATGGTATTGTTATAGCAGTTGATGTTACATTGGGTGCCAGTGCTGCCCGCATCTGATATTTTAAAGGCATTGGTTGCCGCGCCGATGATCATGTTGTACCCCACATCGCCTACAGAACCACTCTTTATATTACAGGCCTCACCTGCTGCCAGGCCGCATAGTTCGTAGGTGTTACGCATAATATCCATATGGCCGCCTGCTACACGCATGGCATCATCCTTACTGCCAAAGATCCATGAATCTTCCAGGATAAAGTTTTTAGTAATATTGGCAAAGTAAATGGTCCAACGTGGGTCGCCATCCGCATAAATAGCATGATTGTCATCATCTCCTGCGGGCGATCCTGCAAATTCAAGGTGTGTCCATTTAATGATCAAATCGCCACCAGCAGGGTTTGGATCTTCAGCAGTAGCTGCAGCGCCTGGCGTGCAAAAAATACCACCCCACCATCCCTGGAAAACATTCGTATAGTTTTGCTGGCCCGCCTCTGAATGTAATTGCGCGGAGTTACTTACTGTTATATAGTTCTGGTTATCCTTTGTGCCCAGGCTTATAAATGTGCCATGTACAAAAATCTCGGGAGCTGTCGCCGCGGTTTTACCATCGCCAAGGGCAATTAGTTTTGAGCCTGCCTGCATCAACAGGGTATCACCGCCGTTTACGGTAATATTGCTGGCAAAATAGTAGGTTTTGCCGCTTAATAGGGTTCCCTTTACGGTACCGCTAAGGGTATCCGATTTAATTATATTACCTACCTGTACTGTTGGCTGCGATATTTTGAAAGTCTCGGCTTTATGGCACGCGCTTGCAAATAGTATTAGGGCAACCGCTGTTATTATATTAAAATATTTTTTCATCATCGTTATATTACAGTTTATACCTGATACCTAAAATGTAGTATTGCTCATAAGTATCCTTGCGGATAAATACATCCTTACCTACTGTTTGATAGTTGAAAACGTTAGCCTGCGGCGCGTATGGACGGTGGATCTCCAGCTCTAAAGGTGTATTGGTTAAGTTGGTAGCTTTCGCATAGATATAGAACTTTTTAAATACCTTTTTCTCTGCTGAGACATCCAGCGTTACGAAACCTTTTTGCCAGATATCGTTATCTAAATAAGGCGATACCGCGTAAATACGTGATCCGGTGTATACCGCCGAAACCTGTGCATCAAACCCGTTTTTAGCATTCCTGTACAGGAACGACAGGTTGCCGATATTCTTCGACTGATCCTGTAGCGGGCGGGTTTGGGATACATCTTTGTGGGTTAGGTTACCTGTGTTATCGCGATAATCCAACAGCTTGGGTGTAGTAATATCAGAATTAGTATACGTATAGTTTAACCTGATCCCGAAGTCCCTCAGGTATTTAGTCGCGTCCAGCTCAAAACCGTAATTGGTTGCATTGCCAAAGTTTTCAGGCTCTAAAACATAATTGTTTGAGGCTGCACCCGGGGCCAGTGTAACCGCGTATTCAATCGGGTTTTGGATGCTTTTGTAGAATGCACCTACCAATAACTGATCGAGCGCACCCGGGAATAATTCGTAACGAAGATCGAGGTTATTTGAGGTGATCCTTTTCAGGTAAGGGTTACCGACCTCCTGATAATCAGCATCAGGGTCGCCAACTGAATGCGGTACAAGCTCATAAAAGTTAGGTCTGCTAATCGCTGAATAATAAGAAAAGCGCAGGTCCTGTTTATCATCAAGCGTATACTTTAAGTTTAAGCTTGGTAGCACATCAAAATAGTTGATAGATCCTGTTGCGCCAATCACATTATTAACCGGTGCGCCGGTTGTCCAGCTTTGGCTGGTGTTTTCGTAACGGACACCGCCTATGGCTAATAAATTACCTATGTTAAATTTAAACTGACCGTAGCCTGCGCCTATCTTTTCTGTAAAATCATAGTTTAACGGGTTTGACGGACTACCGACAGGATTTTGTACAGTAAAGGTATTGTCGCCCAGGTTACCATTATATGTTTGGGTGGCATTGCTGGCGGCGGTAACTATATCATACTCATCATAAGTACTGCTCCTGGTTTTATCACGGTACATACCGCCCGCGCTGAAATCAACCTTGGTACCAAAAAGAGTTGGTGAATAGGTCGCGTTCAAATACCCGCTTTTATCCTGGTCGGAGTTTTTGGCGAATATGCGTGTCATCGCCTCTGGATCTGTAACCAAACGCTGCGGCGATTGGGTGATAACGCCTGTAGTAGGATTCAGGTTCGCTCCTGTGGTAATATATAGATCGGCACGATCTGGCTCATTGGCTGTAGCTTTTGCGTAAACTGCCGACCAGTCCAGTTTCCATTTATCAGATAATTTATGCTCGCCATGCAGGTCGAAATTATAGATCTGCTGTACCGTACGGTCGCTGTGGTAGTTTTGGCCCACATCGCCAACGCCGGGTTGGGTATGGCTGGTTAATAAGCTGGTATCCGAAGTAAACCTGTACTCGTTACGGGTAAGGTTGATGTAATCCGCATCCAACGCTATTTTATTATCAGCATTAAATCTGTAATCGAATTTGGTGATCACTGCGGTGCGTTCCTGCTGAATATCATAAGTACGGCTTTCCTCGCTGGTTAATTGCGGCGTGCCGTCTTGCTCACTTGTTGATGAGGCAAAGAACACACCATTTGTTTGGCGATAGCTGTTCTGATAGCTTAAGGTAGCTATTGCTCCAAACCTTTTATCAGCCGAACGGCCACCAACTGTTAATCCGAATATGCCACCCAGCGGTACTTTCTTTTGACTGTACTCAAAAGGATTATTCGGAAAATCGCTCATGGAAGCGTTGCTATTACCCGATACCCGTGGTGAAGTAGTTGAACTGGCGCTATGATCGAATTTGGTAAACCCATCGCCACTAAAAAAGTTATTAGCAAAGCCGGTACCTATGTTAGCTGTAACCGTAAAATCATTAGGCGCATCCTTTAACACCATATTTACAGCGCCTGCAATAGCATCGCCTTCCATATTAGCTGTTAATGATTTGGAAACTTCTAAACGGTCAACTATATCAGCCGGGAAAATATCAAGGGGAACGTAACGGTTTTTATTATCAGGGCTCGGGATCTTGATACCATTAACCAATGTATATTCATAACGCTGATCCATACCGCGGATGATGGCGTATTGCGCCTCACCGTTGTTACTGCGCTCAACCGAAACACCTGACACGCGCTGGGTAACGTTGGCTATAGAAATATCTGGCGAAGCCTCAATAGTACGGGCCGATACCGCATTCAATACCACTGCCGATCTGCGCTCGGAATTTAATGCCGATTGATCGGTGGTGCGATTGCCGTGGTCGGTTACTGCAACTTCATTTAAGGCTTTGTTCTTATCCTCAAGTGTTAAGCTAATAGTGGTTACCGGGCCATTGACAAGCTCAAAATGTTTTTCAGTTGGCTCATAAGCAATATATTTGGCGCTGATGACATATTTTATACCATTTTCATTTTTAAAAATGTAAGCACCGTTAAGGCCCACACTGGTATATTCCTTTTTGCCTGATGCTTCATTAGTAAGGGTGATGGTTGCGCCGATAAGCGGCTGACCGTTCTTATCGGCCACAGTTCCTTTTATTACGCGCTGCGCATTCGCGAAGCTAAAGAGGAAGCAAAAAAGCAGTATTAAAAGAGGTAATCGTATATTCATTTGTGCTGAATTAAATCAGCTGCAAAGAAACTTTGGCTATGTAATCATAAAATAACCTCAGTATTAAGCTTAAATAAATAGAAAAAGATCCTGGATAAATTCTGGTTTTTTATTATTTATAAAAAATTTAATATAACAATATCAATAGCTTAATATATAAACCGCTAATACGTATTCATTTACGTGTATTATTTACACACAATAGTAGCCAATAAAGAAAAAAATACTTATTACAGGAGTAAAGTAATTGCCTTTGAGTGGCAAAGACAAATTACGTTGTATTAAAATAATGTTAGCTTAATATAAAGAATTGAACTGAAACAACAATATTACTCAACGCTAACAGTCAATCCTTCTTGTTGTAAAATTTTGCGGTAGATCTCCATTTCGGTAAAGGAACCTTCCAATACGGCGCATTTGCCTTCATTGTGTACCTTCCAGGCAATTTTCTCGGCTTGGGCCTCGGAATAATCCAGGTATTTCATCATGCAGTAGATCACATGATCAAAACTGTTAACGTCATCGTTCCATAAAATAAGGCGGTGAGTTTCCTTCAAGCCTACCAATAACTCCTCGAGTGTGAACGTTTCTTCCTGTACTTCAGTTGGCATATGTAACTGTAAAATTACTTAAAAACTATAATAAAACCGCTAAAATTCTGTTCAAGGGGGAATTTTAGCAGTGAAATGATGATCGAAAAATAGCCCGTAATGAACTTTTCTCTTAAGGTTTAGCTATAGATCATAAAATCGCTCTAAAAATAAGCAAACATCACAATTAAATAATGAAACGATTTCCTTTTTACATTACCGGTATTTTAACGATCCAATTATTGGCAAGCATGGTATGCCACGCGCAAACTGATGTAAACCTTAGGCTGCAACCACCAGCACCGCATTTAGCTGTTGATGGCGACATAAGGGATTGGGGCGACAGTCTTAAATTTTACAGTCCGGAAGAACACATTAATTATATGATGGCCAATAGTCAGGATACCATTTACCTGGCTGTAAAGATCTATGAGAAATCGGAGATTGGTCGTGTATTAAATGCGGGCTTAACCTTCAGCATCGATCCAAAAGGAAAAAAGAAAGAAACCTTTAGCATAACATTCCCCCTGAACGTGCAGGGCAGTGCGACTGTGCCGTTTAAACGCCCTGAAGGCGATGAAGATGCAATAAGCCAGGAAGACCGCAACGAACTGATGCGTGAGCGTATAACTTCGTTAAGGGGCATTAAGGTTGTTGGCTTTAAGGATATTGAGGATGATATGATTACTACATCAAACACCTACGGCATACAAACTGCCATAAATTATGATGATGCGGGTAACCTGGTTTGTGAGGCTGCAATCCCTTTAAAATTCTTTCATGCTGAAAGCCTAATGAAAAGCCCGTGGGCATTTAACATTAAGATAAACGGTGTACAGCGCCCTAAACCAAGCGGCGATAGCGAGAATGGCGGCGGCAAACCCGGTGGTGGCGGCGGTATGGGCGGCGGCGGTGGCATGGGTGGTGGTGGCGGACGACATGGCGGCGGCGGCGGTGGAAGACACGGCGGCGGTGGTGGCGGCAACACTCCTGATAATAGCGAAATGAGTAAGTCGGTTGATTTCTGGGGTAAGTTTTCTTTAGCTAAATAGGTAGCTAATAATACATGTCATTGCGAGCGATAGCGCGGCAACCTCGTCGCTCGCATATTGAACGCGACGAGGTTGCTTCGTCGTTCCTCCTCGCAATGACATGGTTTTTGTTGACTTCAAAAACTTATGAAGTTTTAAAAACTTCGTAAGTTTCATAAAGGCTCTATAAGGATAGTGCTAACTGCAAACTAAACTACTCCACTTTATACCTATACACCTGCCTGCCTATATTCCCGTCGCTATCAATACCTTCAATAACTACACGGTAAGTGCCTTTGCTGCCTGCGTTAAAGAAATCAAATGAAGCATTACCATCTTTATCGGTAATCACATCAGGGTTCCAGTAAATGGTTGAGCGCAGATCAGCAACCGCTGTGTTGGCTTTGGGGTCATCATATTTAGGGGAATAAAACTCCCTGATCTTATAATAACCTTTTGGCGAAACGGTAACAATGCCGGGTGCAGGGCGGCTTAAATAGGAATGATCCTCATCGCCCCTTTTCATGGTGATCAATATTACACCACCCGGACCTGCCTGGCTACCGTATATTGAATAATACATAGGTGTACGCAATACCTCAATGCTGGCAATATCGTTGGTATTGATCATATCGTACTCCGAGTTTTGCAGAAACATACCATCAACATTAATGGTTAAAGCCCCGCCTCTTGTTGAATAAGGTATACCATTGCGGAAAGTAACACCAAACAGCACACCCTGTAAACAAATGCTAAGCGTTGGGCAACCCAATAATTTATCACCTAATATAACCTGGTCGGCATTGCCCGGCCCGTTTAAATTATCAGAATGTTTTAAAGCAGCGGGCCGCTTGTCTTTTATAACAACCTCTTTCAAGGCTATTATGTGGTTGCCCAATCCGTATTTTAACTGCGCATCATAATAGCTTTTACTGTTTTGCATATATGCAGATAAGCCATCGCTTATACTTACCTGCATATTGGGCGCATTTTTATTTTGAGTAACTTTTTGCGGGTTTATATCGTCAAGATCAATTTCTACATTTTTCCTGTCCTTGCTGGTGCGTGCCTGTATCACAAACCGCACGCTATCCCTGAATGCAAGATTATTAAACGAAAATTTACCCTGCTCATCGGTTACGGTATCCATAAAAAATGTACCACCACCAATGGCCAGCAAAGTAACCTTCCCATGCGGAACAGGTTTACCACCCGATGTTTTTATATGTCCGCTGATATGTAAGGTTTTTTCGGGTTCATATGCCAATGGTGGCATATCATCTTTCAATATCCTTTTCCACTCAAAGCGATGGTAGCCCTGTGTAAGCATTAATATATCCAGGTCGGCTTTGGTTTTTTCATTTACAACGGTAAAGTAATAGTTCGGCTTTTCTACATACCCTTTTATGTCCGATGTAAGCAGCAGGTTTGATAGTATGGTACTTTCATCCTCTTCTTTAAACGGCACCTTTGTTTCATCAATAACAGCTACAGAAAAAGCGCCTACAACTGGTTTTGAATCGGCGCTTTGCGCATTAAGGCTGATCTTAACTTTTTCTCTCGGCGCATAGGTTGGTTTGGCTGTGGTTACATCCATTTTAAGCTGATCGGGATTCTGGATAAATACAAGCCGCTCGTTTAAAGGCTTCCCTTTTGATGAGAACAAGGTAAACTGCACAACTCCCGAAGGGAAACGACTTTTAGATACAGAAGCCGTAAAATTGCTGCTGCTCACTTTGCTCTGCGCCGCAAAATATACCTGCCCACCGGCTTGTGCCATAACGCTTATGGTATCATCAGGATTACTCGCAAGCAGCGCATGACTGGCTGATATTTTTAGTTTAACATTATCCGGATCGGTGTTATCGATACTTAAAACAAACCCTGTATCAATTGCTTTGGGCAGATCAAAACTTTTAGTTGAGCCATCGGCAAAGGTGATATTGGCTTTGTATGTTCTGCCTGTAGCTGGTAAAAGATTAAAAATGCCCATACCCAGGTGCTGGATATCAAAAGTGGTTATGGTGTTATTCTGGTCGTCAACAACAGTTCCTTTTATATCAGCGCCTAAGCCATCGGCACCGGTTGCCTTAAAAGCTACTTTTGATCTGACACCATTTACCAGGTTACCGCTTTCCGGGAAAAACTGAACGTCAACATTAGCTGATGTATTTTTTATCAGGATAGCTTTAGTAACTGTTTTTTTATCATCCAGCTTAATGGTGGTAGCTATCATCCCCGACTGCAATGCGGCAGGCTGCTGATTGGTAAAGGAAACATTGATATTACCCTTATCATCTGTTATCCCTTTCCCTTTGGCTACTGATTTTGCATTCAGTTCAACTGTGTAGCGTACTTCCTTATTTGCATACGGTGTACCGCTCAAATCGGCATAATTGATAGCAGCATTTACCTGCTGTTTGCCATTTTGGGTGGTGTAGGTATAGGTTGTTTTTGTAAAAACTTTATTGGTGGTTGAGTTAACAATGGTAATGGCCTTATCAAAAAAATAATCCTCACCGGCATTACGCATGTAATTGGTGTAGGCACGAATGCGGTAGTTGCCTTCTTCTAATGTATCGGATAAAGCAAAATCGCCCCAGGCCAGGCCGTTTATGAGGGGCAGCTTTACGCTTTGCTTTACGGAATCCTTATCATCAATGAGCTCTACATTTAAAGCACCGCTTAAGGCTGATAACTGATGTTTGCTCCCTATAGTTACATAAGCCTTAAACCATACATCATCGCCAACGGCATAATAAGGCTTATCAAATTGCAGGTAAACTTTTTCGGGCGCGTAATTCTCTTTCCACTTATTGAGCTGCTCCGCTATTTTTTCTATCGAATATTCATCGGCATTAATAAAACCCGCTATAGTTATTATACTGCCGATAAGCAATAGTCCTGCAATTATTTTTTTGTAACTCATTGCATAAAAATAAATTATCTATGATTAATAATATCGGGCGGTTGTATAACAAATGTGTTACTTAGGGAAAGAGCCAGGATGCAAGAATCAAGATGTAAGAAGCAAGAGTCAGGAGTCAAGATATAAGAATCAATATTTTAATCCTTCCTGATTCTTGACTCTTGATTCCTGACTCTAAAACTCAGAACTTATTCTTCCACATCATGCTTTCAACAGGTCGGGTTGTGGGGTTGTTGTATTTGGCGTTGCCTTTGGTGTTGTACAGGGTCTCAATATCGCCCTCAACAACAAAATAAATAAGCTGACCTATAGGCATGCCCGCATAAATACGCACGGGTTGCGCGCATGATATTTCCAGCGTCCAGGTATTGCAGAAACCTACATCGCCTTTACCAGCGGTGGCATGTATATCAATACCCAAGCGGCCGGTGCTTGATTTTCCTTCCAGAAAAGGCACATGGGCATGTGTTTCGGTATATTCAAGCGTTACGCCCAGGTAAAGGGTGTTGGGCTGTAAAACAAATCCGTCCTTAGGGATCTCAAAATAATCTATCTCATTATGCAGCTTTGCATCCAGCACCCTATCGCGGTAAGTGGCCAGGTGTTTGCCCAAATGCACATCGTAGGAGTTGGTGCCCAGGCCTTCGCGTTTAAACGGTTCAATAATAATGGTGCCTTTGTCAATCTCCTCAAGGATGCGTTTGTCTGATAATATCATATTTAAAGATGTTATATGGCTAAATTAGAATTATTTGACATAAGTTTGCCATCCTTTTTGCAATTTTACTTTTATGGCTATAGCATACCGCCAAC
>JAMFSA010000035.1 GCA_026225055.1 Mucilaginibacter xinganensis
GCAGCATGCCCAGGAAACCGCAACGGAAACCGAAGCCCAATGCAGCTGATGATTCCGGTTCAAAAACCAGTGAGGCATCATTTAACTGCAGTTTACCCATTGATTCGCGCAGCTCTTCAAAGTCTTCAGTATCAACCGGATAAATGCCGGCAAAAACCATCGGTTTCACTTCCTCAAAACCTTGAATTCCAGTTTCGCAAGGGCGTTCAACTGTTGTGATGGTATCCCCAACTTTTACTTCTTTGGCTTCTTTTATACCGGATATAATATAACCTACATCACCTGTTTTAATTACATCTCTCGGAAAAGGGCGCAGCCTTAATGTGCCTACTTCATCAGCTAAATATTGCTTTTCAGTAGCAACAAATTTTACTTTATCGCCTTTGCGAATCTCTCCGTTAACAACCTTAAAGTAGGCTATAATGCCACGGAAGGAGTTGAAAACAGAATCAAATATCAATGCCTGCAATGGCGCTTTGGGGTCGCCAACCGGAGCTGGGACACGTTCAACAACAGCACGAAGGATGTCATGAACGCCCATACCGGTTTTGCCCGATGCTGCCAGAATATCTTCACGTTTGCAACCGATCAGTTCAACAATCTGGTCTTTAACTTCCTCGGGCATGGCGCCAGGGAGGTCCATTTTATTTAATACCGGGATAATTTCCAGGTCGTTTTCTAAAGCTAGATATAAGTTGGAGATGGTTTGCGCCTGTATACCTTGCGCCGCATCCACAATAAGTAATGCGCCTTCGCATGCTGCAATAGAGCGGGAAACCTCGTATGAAAAGTCAACGTGGCCCGGTGTATCTATCAGGTTCAGCGTATATTTTTGGCCGTCAAGCTCATAATCCATTTGTATGGCATGGCTTTTTATGGTAATACCGCGTTCGCGTTCAAGATCCATATCATCAAGCAGTTGCGCTTGAGATTCGCGTTGAGTAATGGTGTTGGTATATTCTAATAACCTATCGGCAAGTGTACTTTTACCGTGGTCGATATGCGCTATAATACAAAAATTACGAATGTGCTCCATTTAGCGCAAAAGTAGGCTTTTTAGGCGGATAATAAAAGCCCCTCTATCCCCGAAAGAGGGAGCTTTTGATTATCCTGTTTTATAGGTAGTCAATATATTCTTCGTCCTGTGCTGGTTTGGGTGAATCTATGGGCATTTTATAATCCAGGTCCGTCAGATCCTTTACTGAGCCAAACCCTATCACATCCTTAATTACTTTACTATCGGTCATTTCCATGGCACGGATCAGTTTGTCCGAACCAAACTTGCTTTTTATCTCATGCATGGTTTTCAATGCGGTATCTTGTCTTTCAATATCATCAAACAGGCTGTAAAACATGTTGCCGGTATTCACAAAATTGGTGACAGCCACCCGCATTTGGGTAATATTATTGTTGAATACCGGGCCTGCACCACTCAATTTCTCAAACTTCTCAACCCGCAACCGGATCATCCGCATCAGGTTCACCGCATCCTGCACCGGCAGGGTTATGGCAAAACCATCATCCCAGCGGGTGCCATCCTCATACCGGGCAGTGAAACCAATTGATTTGCAATAGAATTTATGGTGTACCATCCGTTTTTCAAGAGTAAGGCACAGGGTCATAAATAACTGATCTATATATTCAATGTTTTTCCTTTTTTCTGCTGAGATCTGCCGCATAGCCTGCATACCATGATAGTCGTGCGCCACTATGTTGGTTTCGATAAAATTGAGGCGGTAATGCCAGTAAATGCCGTCGATACTTTTAAAAATTGCCTTTAACCGTTCAGGAGATGTGTACCGCATCTCTAACGGAGTTTTTACGCCTGCCCGTTCCAACCGGTACGACATATTTGCGCCAATACCCGGCAGGTCGCCCAGTTTTAATCCGCTTAAAACCTCATCAATATTTTGCGGGTTTATCATCATTAACCCACCGGTCTTTTTGCCCCGCACCGATGCCAGCTTGGCTAAAAAGGCGTTAGGGGCAATGCCAACGGAGCACTCCAGGTAGTCGCCCACCTTTTCCAGTATTTCCCGCTTAATTTGTCGGGCTATGGTAATAGGGTCGCTGTGTTCGTAATTGGTGAGGTTAATGATGGCTTCATCAATACTTTTAGGTACCACATCCTGGCAATATTGCTTCAGCACGTTTATTATTTTGGTATGGAACTCGCGGTAACGGGTAGGGTTACTTTCAATGGGGATAAAATCCGGGCAAACGGCCATTACATCATTCAGCCGCATGCCTGCTTTCAGTCCGCGTTCTTTTGCTTCGGTTGAAAGGGATATTACGCAACCATATTTGCCCGTATACACACAAACCCCAACAGGGCGGTTGCGCAGCCAGAAATTAACCTGCTGCTCGCAACGGGCAAAAAAGCTGTTCATATCAACAAACAGCACACGCGGCTCGGCTTTTACCTGAATGGAGTTTTGATTCACAAATCAAAATTGCTAATAAAATTAGCAAAATGCAAATGATTGTGGAAAAGATTTATTTAAAAGATTGAATGTAGAGACGCAATACTTTGCGTCTCTGTAAAATTTCAATTAAAACGGGAGACGCAAAGTGTTGCGTCTCTACGGGAAAGAAAATATCTTACAAATAATTCATGGCCTGCGGACCCTGGTTAAACAGCAGGTCAACAATGCTCAAGTTTTTTATGAAGCCGTGATTCTCTTCAAAAACCTGGAAATATGGCTTTTGTGCAAATGCAGGTTCTTTTTTGGGGCTGATAACATCCCGCAGATCAGTAAGGGCAGGGTAGGCCGCCTCATAAGTTTCTGTATAGGTTATATCAGTCTTTATTTTTAATAATTTAACCAGTAGCTGTAACAACTTATCATTATAATCAAACAAAAATTCCTCTTTGTCTTCATAAAACGATGCAAAGTCATCTTCATAAAACTCAAAATAAGCGGAGCGGCGGTAACAAGCTTGCAAGCCCATCCAGTGCAGGCGCTGCCATTTAAAATCGTAGCTTATTTTAACATCCTTTATTACCGTATGATTTTTTGAACCCTTTGCAACCGGTACGGTAAGCGCCAGCACGCCATCGGGCGAATAAATATTCGTTCGGTTACGATAGGTTTGTTTTGGAAAATGTTCCTCACGCTCAATCATGATGTTGGGCTTATGTTTATTCAGCTCAACAAAGTACTCAACCGGCGGAAGATAGCACATAGGTAAAACAGCACCGTTTTCAATCATATATTTTTTTATGTTTGCAGATAAAATCGCGCGAAAATAATGATAAATAAAGGGCTTTCAAGGTTAGGTGCATTCTTTTTGTACCTGATGTCGTTATTACCCTTTTGGGTATTATACCTCATCGCCGATTTTTTATTCGTCGTAATATACTATATAACAGGCTATAGGCGTAAAGTTGTGCAGGAAAACCTGCGTAATGCCTTCCCTGAAAAAACAGAAAAAGAACGCCACGATATCGAAAAAAAATATTTCAGATACCTGGCTGATCTGATAGTTGAAAGCATAAAAATGATAAGTGCTTCAAAAGAAACCATTGTGAAGCATGTGTGGCCAACTAATCCCGAAGTTATTGATAATTATTTTGCCGAGGGTAAAAGCATAATAGGAGCCGTAGGACATTACTGTAACTGGGAACTGGCTGGGCAGCGATTTGGTTTTTTTACGGATAACAGGCGCATAATTGTGTATAAGCCACTGACTAACGATTATTTCGACCAGTTTTTTATCAGGATGCGCTCGCGTTTTGGTGCTACGCTGGTGGCTATGAAAGATACCGCGCGTGCTATGGTGAAATATAAAAACGAAATAAGCTTCAGCGTTTTGGTAGCCGACCAAACTCCCGTTAAGCATGAGGCGCATTATTTTACTGAATTTTTGAATCAGCCAACGGCGGTTTTTCTGGGTATTGAAAAATTAGCTAAATTAACCAACTCGGTTGTTATATTTTGTGATGTAAAACGTGTGAGAAGAGGCTATTATACTTATACCTTTGTGCCCCTGGTAGAGAACCCCAAAGAAACGGCGCCGCATGAGATAACAGAGGCACACGTTAAGTACCTGGAAAGTATGATAAAAAAAGAACCTGAGTATTGGTTATGGTCGCACCGCAGGTGGAAGTTTAAGCCGGAGGATATTGTATAAATGAGTTTTACCCCCAAAGTTGCTATTGTTATTTTAAACTGGAACGGCGTTAAACATCTGCGCGAGTTTATGCCCTACGTGGTAGGTTCCATTTGGCCAAACCTTGAAATTGTTTTGGGCGATAATGCCTCCAGCGATGGCTCAGTTGAATTTATCCGCAGCACCTACCCAACAGTAACCGTTATTGAAAATGATGATAATTATGGCTTTACCGGCGGTTATAACCGCGTTTTACAAAAGGTAGAGGCTGATTACTATATCCTGCTTAACTCTGATGTTGAAGTTTATCCCGGCTGGATAGCGCCCGTTATTGAGCTGATGGAAAGCGACCCGCTGATTGCCGCCGCCGCCCCTAAAATAAAATCATACTTGCAACGTGACCATTTTGAACATGCTGGCGCTGCCGGAGGTTTTATTGATAGTTTTGGGTACCCATTTTGCCGAGGGCGTATGTTTTACGAAATAGAGGAAGATAAAGGGCAATACCAACAATCAGACGAAGTATTCTGGGCATCGGGTGCAGCGTTATTTATCAAGAAGAAATACTGGGATGAGGCAAAGGGCTTTGACGAACGATTTTTTGCGCACATGGAGGAGATTGACCTTTGTTGGCGATTGAAAAATATGGGGTATAAAATCATGTACTGTGCGCAATCAGAAGTATTCCACGTTGGCGGCGGTACGTTGAACACAGAGAACCCGTTTAAAACTTATCTTAATTTCAGGAATAACCTGTTACTGCTGAAAAAGAATTTGCCCTTCTGGCGATCTGTATTTGTAATAGGCATACGCTATTGGATGGACTTGATGGCGCTGCTCCGCTTCATAAATGAAGGCAAACGCAAGGATGCAGCTGCTGTAAGCAAGGCGCACCGCAATTTTGCAAGCACTTTATTTAAACGCGAACAGGTAAAAATTACTCACGACGGATCAAAACTAAAAGGCATGTACAAAGGCAGTATCGTATCAGCCTTTTTTATAAAAAAGAAACACGTTTTTACTTCGCTGGACCCGAAGGAGTTTTATTGATTATTTGTGGTTGGGCATAGGAAGTGTGAACGTTGTTATTTATAAAGGTGTCTTCAAGACCTTTAAGGTATGTAGTGTCATTAGGGTAACTTTTCTTTAATGTGGTAATTTTCGACTCCATACCATTTTTATCACCCATAGCCTTCATCATCGAAAGTAATTCTGAATTAGCTACTACGTCCAGTTTGTTACTTGTTGCACTCTCTTTATCAATATATTTTTGAATAGCTTCTTTGGCTTTAATTAAATATCTGTCTCTGCTTATAATATCTCCTTTGGTTTCATACTCCATACCTCGAAAATAATTATACTCCATATCCTTTTCGTATGGATGCCAAAAGTCAGCTTCATCAAGTGTGCTTATAAAAGTATACCCTGTTTTGTATTCCTTTAATAAATTAAGCAATCCTACCTTTTGTATAACAGCTGCTTTTATCGTTAATGGACATTCCATGGCCTGATCAACCTCTGCCAGGGCTTTTTTTAGTACATCCGGGTTTTTGGTTAATTGATAAGTGTATAATGCTGATCTTGAATGTTTAATATGTGACTTACAACTATCTGCATTTTGAGCCTTAGAATTATTGAGGAGAACAACAAGAAAGATGCAACTCGTTAGTATAATAATTTTAAGTAGTTGCTTTATCATCATTGTCTTTTGTATTTATATCCTCAGCTTTATCATTTTCCCCTTTTACTGGTATTATTTTGCCAGTATCTTCCGGTAATTTAACTTCTGGTTTTTCAACAGGGGGCCGTTCATCTTTTAAGGTAACATTTACATTTGATGGGCCTGGAGTTGGTATTTTGATACCACCTTCTTCAAATGTTTTATAAATATCTGCCCAAACCCTGCTCTTTAATTCCAGCCATGTGCTGATGTCTGCCGCCCAAAAAAACATTCTGAAATCTACTGTTTTTTCACTTAGATTGTGCAGGAATACCGATGGTGATGGCTCTTTCATTACATCATCACGATTGGCGAGGATATCTTTCAATATATTCTTAACCCCGTCAATATCTGATCCGTAAACCACGCTAACAATCAATTCAATGCGGCGGTTGTTGTTACTCAATGTCCAGTTTGTTAGTTGGCGGGAGATCATGTCGGCATTTGGAACAATTACTTCGGCGCCATCTGAGGTAGCAATACGACTTGACCGTATACCAATTTCCCTGATGGTACCTGAACGGCTGTCAACTTCAATAACATCACCTATCTGCACAGGTTTTTCAAAGGCCAGTATTAAACCCGATACCAGGTTATTTACTATGGTTTGCAAGCCAAAACCAATACCGATACCAAAGGCACTTATGATAATGGTGATCTTATCTAACGGAAAATTGGATGCCGCTACAGCTAATAAAAAGCCTATTGAAAAAACAGCCAAACGGATCAATAAGGTTGATGTGCGGTTCTTTTTTTTCTGTACCGATATGTCATCAGCCCGCAATGCCGAAACATCATAAAAGTAACTGATGATTTTAGATACGATGGAGGATAGCCATATAACAACGATAAAAATCACAAAACCCTCTACGGTAAACGAAGCGCCACCCACCGTGTGCGACTGGCCAAAAAAGTCGCTTAGATAATCACGTGCAGCATCATCAATATTTAAGTTTTGAAACAAGAAGAAAACCCAGATGAACGCGCTGAAGAAAGCAAGTATTTTTCTGAATTTATCGGCTATTAATGAGTAATCTATCCAGTCCAATAAGCTATGGCCGGTTTCTTTGGTTTCAAATTGCAGGAATAAGGCTTGTGTTATTATTTCAATAACAAAATAAAGGATGATCAGCAGCCACAAATTAAATGCGGCTGTTACACCTATAATTTTAGCAAGACTAAACCGGCCGGTAATATTTAATAATAAGGATAGTATTTGCATGCCCACAAATACCTTTATTATTGTTTCAGAATAAGGGAGATATGATTCAGGTGATTCTTTGGCTTTTTTAATGAATGAAAGGCCTGCTGCAATAGATATTGCGCTTAATATCAGGATAACAAACCTATCGATATTTGTGATCTCTATAAATAAATTACTTATGCCATAAACAATGGTGATCCAAAACAATCTGTGTGAAAAATTGAATTTAGTAACAGGGAACTCTTTTTTTATAAATATGAGCACAAATATCATAGGGAATAAAAAAAGCGCTTCCGTAAACACTACCGGCGGATGGCTATAAAAATAAGGTACAATAGCTGTTGCTACTAACAGCGACGAAATGATTGGATTTTTATAGATATACGCTACTTTATCGACCAGTGTTACTAAAAGCTCACTGTTATGTTTTAGTTTTCTGCGATGAAATATTATCCAGCTAAGTATAACTACAAAAAATATTAGTCCTGCTAAATGAGTTAGGGTGGCGCCCTTAATAAAATAACTGAACAGTAATTGATTGATCTTTAAAGTGCTGTTAAAGGGTCCTTTGAAACCGCTGTATTGCGGGTCGAGTTCCCATATATAGCCAAACTCACCATCAATAGCTTTGGTTGCAAATTTGTTAATTTTTGAATCGATATGATCCGATTCATCCAGCAGATCGGTGTAGGCTATAGCTACTTTATCCTGGAGTAAATTTACCTTTGACAGATCTGCCCGATTATCAGCATCTGTTTTCTTCCATAGTAACCAAACCGCTTTTCGCTGAATAGAAAAAGTACTTTTTAATGCACTATCTGTAGGGTTTGTCTTTACTAACGAATCTTTAGTGAATTTTATCAGATCGTTTTGGTTTTGTATGAGCGTTGTATTAATATCTTCCAGGTCTGATTGCCAACTTCCCAGCTGTCCCTGTGTGCGATCTAACATATCGCGTAAAACAAATAGATAACGCAGCGTGCTTGATTTATGCGTATTTGTTAAAGAATCAATTTTGCTTAACCTTCTTACTATCGAAGGCAATTGCAGCCCTACTTCGGCAGTATCCAAACCTTCCGCTAAATTATTTTTTATCTGATTAAAAGTGGTGGTATATTGTTCAACCCGCTGAAGCAGACTGTTTATTGAAGTATCAGATTTATTGATGGTACGTAATAACGAATCGCGCGAATGCATAGCCCGGCGCTGTTTTTCTCTTAAGCTTGTAGGCCTTATAAGTTTTCCTTGTGCATACCCTCCGTATGAAACGAAGAGAATAAATAAGAATATAATTAACGGGCTATGTTTAATTGTTTTGCGCATTTACGTTAAGATAAAGGATGCATTATTAAGTTTAAGATAGAAATATTACGCAATATTAGCTATTTAAAAAACTTTCCAAACCTAAGCGGTATGAGTCAAGCCCGAAACCTGCTATAACTCCTCTGCAACTGGCTGCCAGCATAGAGTGGTGCCTGAACTCCTCGCGTTTATAAACATTGGAGATATGTACCTCGATAACAGGTGTATTAATCGCAGCAATAGCATCGGCAATAGCTACTGAAGTATGGGTATAAGCGCCGGCATTCATTACCACACCATCAAAACTAAAACCAATTTCATGCAGTTTATTGATCAGTTCGCCTTCAACGTTGCTTTGGTAATATTCAATTTGTATGGCAGGATAACGCTGACGTAATTCTGCCAGGTAAGTATCAAAACTGCTGTTTCCGTAAATTGATTTCTCGCGAACGCCCAATAGGTTTAAATTAGGGCCGTTAATAATTTGTATCTTCATTAGTTCAAACTTACAGTATAAAACATAAAAACTAAAATCAATTGAATTGGCGCGCGGCAATAAAAGGTTTCCAGGCCTATCTTAAACTGGAAAAATCTCTCTCCCCAAATTCAATTGAGGCTTACAGTCGTGATATTGAAAAGCTGTACCAATATAGCGAAGCGCAAACGGTTAAGATCAATCCAGAAAGTATCACGCTTGCCGACCTGCGTTTGTTTATTAACTGGGTAAATGAACTGGGCATGATCCCGTCTTCACAAGCCCGCATACTCTCAGGCATTAAAGCTTTTTATAAATACATGCTGATGGAGGACATTATTAAAGATGACCCCTCAGAACTGCTGGAATCGCCCAAAGTACAGCGTAAACTGCCAGATACATTGAGCTATGAGGAGATCAATAAGATGATAGCGGCTATTGATCTGAGTCGCCCTGATGGAGCAAGAAACAAGGCTATACTGGAAGTTTTATATGGCTGCGGATTACGGGTATCCGAATTAACAGAGCTTAAACTATCAAACCTGTACCTTGATATTGAATTTATAAAAGTAACGGGCAAGGGGAGTAAAGAACGCCTGGTACCCATTGGTGGCGCAGCTATAAAAGCTTTGAAGATCTGGATTGAGCAGGTGAGGGTACACATCGCCATTAAAAAAGGCGAGGAGGATATGGTATTTTTAAACCGCCGTGGTTCACGATTAAGCCGGGTTTATATATTTATGCTGATAAAACAGTTGGTGGAAACTATCGGGCTGAAGAAGACTATCAGTCCGCATACATTCAGGCATTCATTTGCAACGCATTTGGTGGAGGGCGGTGCTGATTTGCGCGCCGTGCAGGAAATGCTGGGCCACGAAAGTATTACTACTACCGAAATTTATACGCATTTGGATAGGGAGTTTTTAAAAGGAACTATTATTCAGTTTCATCCGAGGAATTAGAAACCAGGATTTAACGGATTTATTGGATTTACCTGATGTGGGTACCACCAAGTGTCATTGAAGAATGAAGCAATCCCCGACTTTGCAGAGTGAATATGCTTGTTGTATACTTGTCGCTCGCAGCCGCTCATTGCCGCGGAGGCTACTACTTTTGTCTTGATACAAAAGGTAGCAAAAAATCAAGTCAGCAGAAAGGCTTCTTTGCCGCACAAAGCCATGCCCTGCAAATCAAACAAAACCTGGGCTGGAAAAGTTTGCGGCTATAGTGCGCGCACCGGCCTCTGCACTGCAAAAATTTCCTATGCCCTGCCATTACGCTCAAGGCCACCATCGTTTTGCCTGATTTCGTCCGAAGCTGTTCTAATGACGAGAAAAGAAAAGCAAAACTATGTGTTTTGCAAAATCCTGTAAATCCAATAAATCCGTTAAATCCTGGTTGCTCTCACCATCCTATCCCTGCCACTCATATCCTTTCTTAATTCAATATCTTTAAACCCTTTACTTTCCAGCATTTCAACTGTTTCCTTACCCAAACTCTCATTTATCTCGAAAAATAGCAGGCCCTTTGGTGCGAGGTTATCTATGGCGAAATCTGCAATGGCTTTATAAAATATCAGCGGGTCATTTTCAGGGACGAACAATGCGGTGTGTGGCTCAAAATCGGTTACGTTGGTGTGCATCTGGGTTTTATCGTGCAGAGTAACGTAGGGTGGGTTACTTATGATGATTTCGGATTTCGGAATTTCGATTTCGGAATTAATATTCAGGATATCGGCATGGATAAAATTAATATCAACTTCATTCAATTCAGCATTCTGCTTTGCTGTTTGCAAAGCTTCGGTTGAAATATCAATTGCTGAAACTTGTGCGGTCGGGAAATTCTTTTTCAGGCTGATAGCGATGCATCCGCTGCCGGTGCCAATATCAAGGATATTGCTAACTTTTGACTTTTGACTTTCGACTTTTGAATTTAACACCCATTCCACCAACTCCTCGGTTTCGGGCCGGGGGATGAGTACGGATGGATTTACCTTGAAGGTTAATCCGTAAAATTCGGTATGCCCTAAAATATATTGGATGGGTTCTCCGGTTTGCAGTCGGGTTAGTATATTGTTTAGTTTTTCGTGTTGTTGTAATGTAATTTCCTGCTCAGGAAAAGCCTTGATCATCGCTTTTGACAATTCGGTTATTTCGCTGATTGTCATTAAGGTTAGCGCCTCAATTTCGCTGGTGTCGTATAACGTTCCCAAACTTTGCTTAAAGGTGCTAAATACATCCTTAATTGTTTTCATGCAACAAAGTAACATAAAAGCTACTTTTGTACCATGCCTCAACATAAAATATATATGCGTCGTTGTCTTGAGCTTGCTGCAATGGGTATCGGCTATGCAAGTCCGAACCCAATGGTAGGGGCGGTTATTGTGCATAACGGCAGCATAATAGGTGAGGGCTATCACGAAAAATATGGCGAAGCACATGCCGAGGTAAATGCGGTAAACCAGGTGATCGGTAAGTTCGATAATTATGCCGAACTGCTGAAGCAATCAACTATTTATGTATCGCTGGAGCCCTGCGCCCATTATGGCAAAACACCGCCCTGTGCCGATTTGATAATCAAACATCAGATCCCAAAGGTAGTAGTAGGCTGCCGCGACCCATTCGACCAGGTGAATGGTAAAGGTATAGAGAAACTGCAAGCAGCAGGTATCGAGGTAATAACGGGTGTTTTAGAAAAGGAATCCAGATGGCTTAATCGTCGTTTTTTTACCCGTGTACAAAAGCACAGGCCATACATCATACTAAAATGGGCACAAACGGAAGATGGTTTCTTCGCGCCAGCAGATAATACCCAGCTTTGGATAACGGGGGTAGAATCCCGTAAACTGGTGCACCAATGGCGAGGCGAAGAAGATGCAATTTTGGTAGGTACAAATACCGCGGCTATTGATAATCCGCAGTTAAATGTGCGTTATGGTACAGGTAAATCGCCAAAACGGGTGGTGATTGATCGTGAGTTGAAATTGAGTGACGATTTAAATGTATTTGATCAATCAATTGAAACACTGATATTTAATGAAATTAAAACTGAATTTAGCGGTAAAAATAAATATATTGCTTTAGAGGATTTCGGTAGGTATGTGCCGGAATATATCGTGTATCAGCTATACTTGCAGGATATCCAGTCGGTAATTATTGAAGGTGGTGCCCATACCCTCAATACGTTTATTGCTGCCGGTTTATGGGATGAAGCAAGAGTATTTACCGGGAATATTACTTTACAGCGGGGCATTAAAGCGCCACATATAAATGGTAATATTGGCGAAGAAGTTTTATCAGGAAACGACCGCCTGACAATTTTTTATAATGATTTAATTTAACCGATGCTCTACGTTTTTTTAAGTATTTGCTGCAGCGTAATTGTTTCCATCTTGCTAAAACTGGCAAAACGTTACCAGATAGATGTTTTCCAGGCCATTACCTGGAATTACTCAATGGCGATTGTGCTTACCTGGCTATTTTTTAAGCCGCATTTAAATAATCTTTTATTATCGCCGGGATATATTTACGGATTGCTGGGCATTTTATTGCCATTACTTTTTGTAATTGTAGCCATATCTATCAGGAATACAGGTATTGTGCGTACCGAAATTGCGCAACGTGTATCACTTTTTATCCCCATACTGGCATCATTCTTACTATTTGACGAAAAGCCAACGCTGTTGAAAATTGCAGGGATTACCTTGGGTTTTGTAGCTATATTATGCGCTATTCCCTGGAAAAAGGAGCGGTATAAATCTCAAAAAGCACCGGCAAACGCATGGTTGTACCTGCTTATAGTTTTTATTGGCATGGGTGTTATCGATATTCTGCTTAAGCGTATGTCTGAGTACAATGGGATGTCCTTTACCTCGTCGTTATTTATGGTGTATGTTACAGCTTTTGTACTATCGGTATTGATCCTATTTTATCGCTTCAGTACAAAAAAGTCAAAGTTTTCATGGCCGCATATTATGTTTGGGTGGATCTTAGGCGTGGCTAATTTTGGCAACATACTTTTCTTTATAAAAGCACAGCAATCCTTGTCAACAAGGCCATCCTTAGTATTTTCCATCAACGATATTGGCATTATTGTTTTGGGTGCTTTTGTTGGCTTATTCATCTTTAGGGAAAAATTGAGCCTGCTCAATAAGATCGGCATCGCGATTGCAATTGCCGCTATTGCAATTATTTATTTACCCAACCATTTTTAATGCTGTTTGAAGATACTTACCGCACTATTGATAAACCAACCGAAGGTCTGTTTCGTGATCGCGGCAGCAAATTTATAGCCTTTGTATATCCTATAACTGCCGATAGTGATATAAAACCATTGCTAGCCCAATTAAGATCTGAACATCCTAAAGCCAATCACCATTGCTGGGCCATGCGTTTGGGGATTGACCGCTCTGTATTCCGTATAAATGACGATGGCGAGCCCTCAGGTACAGCGGGCAGGCCAATTCTAAATACACTGCTTTCCCGCAATATTACCAATGTGCTGGTAGTTGTAGTACGTTACTTTGGCGGTACATTATTGGGTGTGCCGGGTTTGATCAACGCCTATCGCACAGCAACAGAAGAAGCACTGAACACTGTTGTTATTGTTGAAAAAATGCTGAACGATATTTATACCATTCAATTTGACTACCAGCAGATGAATGATGTAATGCGCATTATAAAAGAAGATAATCTTATGCTGTTCGATCAGCAATTTGATAATACCTGTATGGTGAAGGTCGGGATACGGCGTATGCAGGTAAATCAAAGCATCGCCAGGTTTGAGAAAGTAACCGGAGCAGTAATAAAACTTGTTGGCTAAAGCCTCTTCTGCAAAGCATAATTTTTAATGAATTTTTAACGTAGGGGGTATTTTTTATGTCCTGTTTTAGGCTTTAAATACTTACTTTAGCACGGTATGCAATCTTTTGAAATAGACAAAACCGACCTGCAGCGCATTAAAGCCGCGCTGGAAAGCGATGACGCTGAATTACAACGGGTTCTGAAGGAGTATCACCCTTCGGAGATTGCATTGCTGTTTGAAAGACTGCCACAGGAGGCGAAGGAAAAAATCATCAACATCCTGCCAACCGATGTTGCATCAGAGGTTATCTCTGAAATGGATGAGGAACACCGCCCGGGAGAGTTATTGATAAACCTGCATCCCGACAAGCGTTCAGAGATAGTTGAAGAATTGGATTATGACGATGCTACGGATATTATCTCGCAGCTGGATGAGGATGAGCAGCAGGAAATTCTTGAGGACCTAGATCAGGAAGACGCTGATAGTATCCGTGCTTTATTAAAATACGACGAAGATACCGCAGGTGGTATCATGAACTCCGAGATCATCAAAGTGAATATGAACTTTGATAAAAAGGAGGCATTGGATGAGATCATCCGCCAGTCGGAAGAGATGGAGGAGTTTTATACCGTATATGTGGTTGATGACTCTAATACGCTGATGGGCATATTATCTCTTAAAGACGTTATAAAGGCTCGCATAAATGCCAAAGTAAGTGATATTGTGAATACCGACTTTGTTTTTGTAAAAGCGGAGCTCGATCAGGAAGAGGTAGCCAAATTAATATCACAATATAACTTAACAACCATCCCGGTTGTGGATGACCATATGAAGCTGCTGGGCCGCATTACGGTTGATGATATCATCGATGTAATGGAGCAGGAAAATACCGAGGATATATTAAAGATCTCCGGTGTATCAGAGGATGAGGAACTGAGTGGTAACTGGAAAGATGCTGTTAAAAGCCGCCTGCCTTGGCTCATCATCAATTTAGGCACGGCTTATCTTGCTGCATCCATCATTCGGCATTTTGATGACACGGTTGCCCAATTACCAATACTTGCGGCTTACATGACCATTATTGCGGGCATGGGTGGTAATTCGGCAACACAGGCATTAGCGGTAACGGTTAGGCGTATATCATTAAGTGATCTAACCGATAGCCAGGCATACAATACCGTATTTAAAGAGTTTTTAGTAGGCTTGATAAATGGGGCGGCCAATGGTTTGATCGTATTTTTTATAGCCTTATTTTATGATGCCAATATTATGCTTGGCCTGGTATTATTCCTGGCCATGACAGGTAACCTGATTGTTGCGGGATTAACCGGGGCATCTATACCATTAATACTTAAACGTGTAGGCATCGATCCGGCAGTGGCATCATCTATCATTATTACCACATTTACAGATTGCGCGGGCTTTTTATTGCCTTTGTGGTTTGCAACGCATTTGCTATTACATACACATGTAAAGTAGCTTTTACTTAACTTTGAATTTTTAAACTGAATATACATGACAGCGGTAAGAAACAACTGGACAAAAGAAGAGATAGCTGAAATATATCATAGCCCTTTGCTCGACCTTATTTATAAGGCGGCAACTATACATCGTGAAAATAAGGATTATGCTGAGGTGCAGATCAGTTCGCTGATATCAATAAAAACGGGCGGTTGCCCTGAGGATTGTGCTTATTGCCCGCAGGCGGCACGTTATAATACGGGTGTTGATGTGCATGCAATTATGCCTAAGCACGAAGTTATTGCCGTGGCCCAAAAAGCTAAGGATGGCGGTGCTTCAAGATTATGTATGGGTGCTGCATGGCGCGAGGTGCGTGATAATAAAGATTTCGACAAAGTGATTGATATGGTGAAGGCCGTTAATGAGCTGGATATGGAAGTATGCTGCACATTGGGTATGCTTACCGAATCACAAGCGCAAAGACTGGCTGATGCGGGCCTATATGCCTATAACCATAACCTGGATACATCAGAAGAAGATTATAAACGTATTATAACTACCCGCAGCTATGATGATCGCTTACAAACATTAGAGCATGTGCGCAAAGCAAAGATCACGGTTTGCAGTGGTGGTATCATAGGTTTAGGCGAAACCGTTGAAGACAGGATCTCGATGCTGAGAACATTATCAAACCTGCCTCAGCACCCTGAATCGGTACCTGTTAATGCGTTGGTGCCTGTAAAAGGAACCCCGTTGGCCGATCAGCCACGGATCCCTGTTTGGGATATGGTGCGGATGATTGCTACTGCACGTATCATTATGCCTAAAAGCGTAGTACGTTTATCGGCCGGCCGTACAGAAATGAGCACAGTTGAGCAGGCTTTATGCTTTATGGCTGGTGCAAGTTCCATATTTGCTGGTGACAAGTTATTAACCACGCCAAATCCATCATTTAGTGATGATATGGCCATGTTTGAATTATTAGGTCTGAAACCACGCCAGGCATTTAAAAATGGCCGCCCGGGTGAGAGTAAAGAAATAAGGGAAATGAGTATTAATGAGGTGATTGGGTAATAGTTGATCAGAGGCTGGTGATTAGAGATTAGTGAAAATCAGATGGAACTTCTTTGGTGCTGGAGATGTAAAAAGGAAGTACCGATGCTTGATGATGATGAGTTTGCAAAGGCCAAAGAGCTTTATAGCCTGGGATTTAAAAACATTAAAGCTGACAGATTTAAACCACTAATTGATTACTATAATAATTTAACAGGCTCTAATATCGCCGATGATGAATACAATACTGTATTGCATCATCAAATTAGCCAATATGGGCCCGAATGTGAAAATTGTGGTAAGCCATATCGTACACCATTAGCTTCATTTTGTGCTGCTTGTGGTAATAAAAGAATAATTTAATTCCACATTGTCATTTCCTTTAGATTAGCTTCAACAAAATAGTGATGGTTATTATTATTGTTGAAGCTTTCTTTTTGCTTCTTTTTCTTTGTTAATAACCTTGAATTTTGTGGATAAAGTTAACAGCGGTAA
>JAMFSA010000036.1 GCA_026225055.1 Mucilaginibacter xinganensis
AGCAGCAAAAGCCATAGTAGGCGGCTCTTCAGTTGCTAAATTACAGAACTGCCCAACTTCACCACGCAAAATGCGTTTGGTGGTTGATCTGATCCGTGGTGAAAACGTTGAGAAAGCGTTATACATCCTAAAATTTACTAATAAAGAAGCTGCAATTCGCGTTGAGAAACTATTGCTTTCAGCCATCAAAAACTGGGAAGCGAAAAACGAAGACAAACGTGTTGAAGACAGTGCACTATATGTTAAAGAGATTTCAGTAGGTGGTGGCCGTCAATTAAAAAGACTGCGCCCTGCTCCGCAAGGAAGAGGGTACCGCATACGCAAACGCTCAAACCATGTAACACTTATTGTGGACAGTAAAAACGATAACAATTAATTTGAAATGGGACAGAAAGCAAATCCAATAGGTAACAGGTTAGGAATCATCAAAGGTTGGGATTCTAATTGGTTCGGTGGAAATCACTATGCCGACAAATTAGTTGAAGACGAAAAGATCCGCAAATATCTTTCAGCACGTATAAACAAAGGTGGTGTATCTAAAATAGTTATCGAGCGTACTTTAAAACGCATCACTGTAACTATCCACACTGCACGCCCGGGTATCGTAATTGGTAAAGGCGGCGCAGAGGTTGATAAGATCAAAGAAGAGTTGAAAAAACTGACTAAAAAGGAAGTTCAGATCAACATATTCGAGATCAAACGCCCTGAGCTTGACGCACAATTAGTTGCTGAAGGTATAGCAAAACAACTTGAGGCTCGTATCTCATTCCGTCGTGCCATGAAAACTACTATTGCTTCAACCATGAGAATGGGTGCTGAAGGAATAAAAGTAATGACATCAGGCCGTTTAGGCGGCGCGGAAATGGCACGTAGCGAACAATATAAAGAAGGAAGAATTCCTCTGCACACATTCCGTGCTGATATTGACTACGCATTAGCAGAAGCATTAACTACTTATGGTAAAATAGGTGTTAAAGTATGGATCTGCAAAGGCGAAGTTTACGGCAAACGCGATCTATCTCCAAACATTGGCGGTACTAGCAGCAACAGCGGTAAAGGTGGCAGGCCAGAAGGTGGCGCGGCAGGCTTCGGCGGTCGTGGTAACGAAAGAGGCGGCGAGCGCGGTGGCGAACGCAGAGGTAATGATAAAAGAGGTGGTGGAAGCAACGATCGTCGCGGTAACGCAGGTGGTGGTGGTGGAAATCGTCCGGGTGGACCAAATCGCCAGGGTGGCGGTCCCGGTGCAAATCGCGGTGGTGGAAATCGCCCGGGTGGCCCAGGAAAGAGATAATAATCAAAGTCGAGACAGACATCGAATAGATAATAAAGCTTAAGAAAATGCTACAGCCAAAAAGAACGAAGTTCAGAAAGATGCAAAAAGGCAAAATGAAGGGAAACGCCAGTCGTGGCGCTGAACTTTCATTCGGATCTTTCGGTATAAAATCACTGGAACCGGCCTGGATCACCAGCCGCCAGATAGAAGCTGCACGTATTGCTGTTACACGTTTTATGAAACGTGAAGGCCAGGTGTGGATCAGGATATTCCCTGACAAGCCTGTAACCAAAAAACCAGCAGAGGTACGTATGGGTAAAGGTAAAGGTGCGCCGGAATACTGGGTAGCGGTAGTACGCCCCGGAAGGATCATCTTTGAAGCAGAAGGTGTACCACTGGAAACCGCTAAAGAGGCATTGCGCCTTGCAGCACAAAAATTACCAGTGCAAACAAGATTTATAGTACGTAGAGATTACGTAGAAGCATAAATAAAAAAAGTTAGCAGTTTTGAGTTTGCAGTTATCAGTTTGATAAGCGGGCTTGGAACTAAAAACTCAAATAACTAACAAGAAAATGAAGAACTCAGAAATTTTAGAGCTATCAACTGAAGAATTGGTTGCAAGAATCGGCGAAGAGAGAGCAAGTCTCACAAAACTGAAATTTGCACATGCGGTTTCGGCTATTGAGAACCCAACACGTATTACAAAAGTACGCAAGGATGTTGCTCGTTTAACTACTGAATTAACTAAGCGCAAAGCTGCGCCGGCTTCTGAAAAGAATTAATTTTTTAGAAATGGAAAGAAATTTAAGAAAAACACGTACCGGCCTGGTAGTTAGCAACAAGATGGAGAAATCTATCGTGGTAGCTGTTGAGCGGAAAGTGAAGCACCCGATTTATGGTAAGTTCGTTAAGAAAACTACCAAATTTATGGCTCATGACGAAACTAATACCTGTGGTATTGGAGATACCGTATTGATTATGGAAACCCGTCCGTTGAGCAAGAGCAAAAACTGGAGATTAGTTCAAATTATAGAAAGGGCTAAATAACATGGTACAACAGGAATCAAGATTAAATGTAGCTGATAACAGCGGTGCTAAAGAAGTTTTAGTGATCCGCGTATTGGGCGGTACCGGTAAAAGATATGCTTCTATTGGCGATAAGATAGTAGTTACTGTAAAAAGCGCTTTGCCATCAGGCAACGTTAAAAAAGGAACTGTATCAAAAGCAGTAGTAGTAAGAACCAAGAAAGAGATTCGCAGGAAAGATGGTTCATATATACGTTTTGACGATAACGCAGCAGTTTTGTTAAACAACCAGGATGAGCCAAGAGGTACCCGTATCTTTGGCCCAGTTGCAAGAGAACTGCGTGAGAAACAATTTATGAAAATTGTATCATTAGCACCGGAGGTATTGTAACAATGGATAAGAAAAAACACGAACAACCTGCTAAATTAAAAATCCGTAAAGGTGATTTAGTAAAGGTTATAGCCGGTGACTCAAAAGGCACTCAAGGCAAGATAACAGAAGTAATATTAGAAAAAGGCAGGGCTATTGTTGAAGGTGCCAACCTGGTATCAAAACATACAAAGCCAAATGCTGCTAATCCAAACGGTGGAATTGTAAAGCAGGAAGCTGCTATACACATTTCAAACCTGGCGCTGGTTGATCCAAAAACAGGAAAAACTACCCGTGTTGGCCGTAAAAGAAACGATGCCGGTAAATTGGTAAGGGTATCAAAAAAATCAGGGGAGGAAATTAAGTAATGACTTACACACCGAGATTAAAATCAAAATATAAGGAAGAGATCCGTACCGCACTGAAAGATAAATTTCAGTACAAAAGCGTTATGCAGGTTCCTAAACTTGAAAAGATTGCCATTAACCAGGGTGTTGGCGGTGCTACCACCGACAAAAAACTGATCGAAAACACGATCACTGAGTTAACTACCATTACCGGTCAGCAAGCAGTATCTTCAAAATCAAAGAAAGATATCTCTAACTTTAAATTACGTAAAAACATGCCTGTAGGCGTACGTGTTACATTACGTGATAATACAATGTATGAGTTTTTAGACCGCTTAATTGCTGTTGCTTTACCACGTATACGTGATTTCAAAGGCATCAACGATAAAGGTTTTGACGGCCGCGGCAACTATACATTAGGTATAACAGAGCAAATTATTTTCCCTGAGATAAATATTGACAAGATCAATAAAATACAAGGTATGGATATTACCTTTGTAACCTCAGCAACAAATGATGTTGAAGCTTTGGAGTTGCTGAAACAATTTGGATTACCATTTAAAAATCAGACCAAGTAATGGCTAAAGAAGGAATAAAAGCACGCGAAGTAAAACGTGCCAAATTAGTAGCTAAATATGCTGAAAAAAGGGC
>JAMFSA010000037.1 GCA_026225055.1 Mucilaginibacter xinganensis
ATAACGATAGCAGTTACCGGTCTTTTAATAAAGGTATTTGCAATCATGCGTGATCAGATTTACTCAATTCACGGGATTTATTTATTTCGTACTCCAATTCAGGATCTATATTCTGCGATTCAACCTTCTTCGCTTTTTCCATTAATTCATGATGATGCGCTTTCAGGTAATCCAGTTTTTCTTTACCATAGGAGAACTTCGTTATCAATACATAAAGAACCGGTACAATAAATATAGCCAGGGTTGATGCCGCGAACATACCACCTAACACCGTAAATCCGATTGTTCTACGAGCTACCGCACCTGCACCTGTTGCCAATACCAATGGCAGTACGCCCAGTATAAACGCCAGTGAGGTCATTATTATTGGTCGTAAACGAAGACTAACAGCATCGAGTGTAGATTTCAGGAGGTCCTCACCCCTGTCAACCCTCACTTTAGCAAACTCTACAATCAGAATAGCGTTCTTGGCTGCCAAACCTATCAATGTTATCAAACCTATCTGGGCATAAACGTTATCGGTTAAGCTTGGTACACAGTAAAGTGCAAGTATCGCACCAAACGCACCTATCGGCACAGCCAACAATACTGAGAACGGTACCGACCAGCTTTCATATAACGCCGCCAGGAACAGGAACACGAATGTTATAGAGAACATGAAAATATAAATGGTGGTCGATCCAGCCTTTATTTCCTCATAACTCAAACCGGAGAATTCATAGGTATAGCCTTCGGGTAGTGTTTTCGCAGCCAGATCCTGCATGGCAGCAAGTGCTTGTGAACTACTATAACCCGGGGCCGATGAACCATCAACCTCAGCGGTGCGGAATATGTTAAAGTGTGAGATCAGCGGAGCAGCATCTATAGGCTGGTAACTGATCACCGTACCCAGTGGCACCATAGTACCAGCCTGGTTGCGCACATAATATTTGTTCATGTCCGATATCATGGTGCGGTAAGCTGTATCAGCCTGCACCACAACGTGGAATGTACGGTTGTAGGTAGTAAAATCGTTTATATACAAACTGCCCATAAAAGCCTGTATGGTAGTAAACACATCGCCAACACTTACGCCGAGCTTCTCGCATTTTTCACGATCAACAGTAAGGTTATAGTTGGGTGTATGTGCCGTATAATAAGTGTTAGCCTTAGTTATTGCCGGGTTTTGATTGGCCGCGGCAACAAACTTATCAACCACCTTTTGAAAATCCTGTAAATTATCATTGGTACTGCGTTGCTCAATTTGTATGCTAAAACCAACTGTGGTCCCTACACCCGGTAATGGTGAAGGTTGTATTACCTGCACATTGGCATCCTTTATACCTGCATCTCTTATGCGTTTCTGCATAACTGAAACAATGCCTGGTACCTGTTGACTGGTTTCACTACGTTCATCCCAGGGGGCAAGCTGGCAGTATATAGTACCGTTATTTGAGTTACTGGCATTGGTTACAACGTTCAAACCCGATAAGGCCGCATAATGCGCCACGCCCGGCGTTGAACCAACTACCTGCATTAATTTGCTCATTAAATTAACCGATGCAGCCGTAGACGAAGCCGGAGGCAGCTGGAAGGTTACATATAAATTACCATCATCTTCTGACGGGATAAACCCTGTTGGCTTAGCCTGGAACAGGAAGTATGCACCCGCGCAAAGGCAAACCAATAAAATAACAATGTATTTTGATCCTTCGATACTTTTCTTTACACCTTTGGTATAGCTGGCTGTAATACGCTCAAACCATGCGTTAAACTTAAAGAACAATTTATTAATGCCTTTTGCATCTTTAGTGATACTGGTTGGCTTTAACAACAATGTACAAAGTGCCGGGGTTAATGATAACGCGATGAATGCAGATATAACAACCGATATAGCAATGGTAATAGCAAATTGTTGATACAAACGCCCTACTATACCTGGTATAAAGCCTACCGGCACAAACACTGCGGCAAGTATCAACGCGATAGCTATAACCGGTGCCGATATATCCTTCATGGCCTGATAGGTACCTTCCTTGGCCGTCATGCCCTCTTCATCAATATAATGCTGTACCGCCTCGACGACGATAATAGCGTCATCCACCACAATACCTATCGCCAACACAAAACCAAACATGGTTAAGGTATTTATAGTAAAGCCTAACGGAATGAAAAAGCAGAATGTACCAAATATAGATACCGGGATAGCCAGTACTGGTATAAGTGTTGAACGCCAGTTTTGCAGGAACAGGTAAACTACGATAGCCACCAGCCCCAGCGTTTTTAACAATGTACCAACCACGTCTTCCATTGAAACCTTTACAACGGTAACCGATTCAAACGGAACGCTGTATTGTACATCTGACGGGAATGTTTGTTTTAGTTTAGCCAGCTCATCATATACGCCTTGTGCGGTTTGTAATGCGTTACTTCCTGGCGCCTGATAAATTTGCAGGTATGATGCACGGTGACCATCAACAAATGAGTTACTTGAGAAAGTGAACTTACCAAGCTCAACCCTTGCAACATCTTTCATGTAAACCAGCTCGCCATTGGCAGGGTTAGTTTTTACAATGATGTTTTCAAATTCCGACACCTTACTCAAACGCCCGTTCACCAATATACCTAACTCATAAGTTTGGGTTGATGCTTGTGGCGGCACACCGGCCGTACCGGCAGCTACCTGTACGTTTTGCGCGTTAAGGGCATTAATTACATCGGTAGGTGTTAGGCTATAACTTGCCAGTTTCTCCGGGTTCATCCAGATACGCATACTGAAATCATCAGTAAAGCGGTTTATACTGCCCACACCCGGCACACGTAATAATGCATCCTGAATAAATATATTGGTGTAGTTATCCAAAAAAGTAATGTTATGCGTGTTTTTTGGCGCATATATAGCAACCATCATCAGCATACTCGGGTTTACTGCACGTACCGTTAACCCCAAACGGCTTACCACCGCCGGTAGCAACGGAGTTGCAATGCTCACACGGTTTTGTACATCAAGCGCAGCAACATCAATATCGGTACCTATTTTAAAGGTAACATTCATTTGCATCAGCCCATTATTTGTGCTGTTGCTTTGCATGTATTCCATACCGGGGGTACCATTCACCTGCTCCTCAATTGGGGTTGCAACGGTTTGTTCAACAGTTTGTGCATCGGCACCTGTAAACTGGCCGTTCACCTGTACAACAGGAGGTGTAATATCCGGGTACTGGTCAATCGGTAAAACAAGTATACTTACAATACCAGTGATCACCAATACGATAGATATAACTATAGCAGTTACCGGTCTTTTAATAAAAGTATTAGCAATCATATATTATTTTATATCTATAGATAGTAGCCTGTGTATTATCATTTCCCGCCTTTGCCGCCTGCTGAAGGCCCTACCTTATTAGCAGTTGTAATAGGTACATTATCATGAAGTGTTTGCACACCATCAACCACTACCCTTTCACCTACATCAATACCACTTTTTATTACAGTGTTGGCACCTATTGTTTGACCAACCTGTACTTTTTTCTCATCAGCTCTAAGCTGTTTTAATTGTTTTTTAGCTGAATCGGCACCTGCTTTAGGATCGTTAACCAGCGTATCTTTAGCTACGTATACAAAGTATTCGCCCATTTGCTCTACAACAGCTTTGCTTGGTATCACCAATTGCGGTTCGGTATCCTGATTATGCACCCTAACTACGCAGCTCATGCCTGCTCTTAAAACACCTTTGGGGTTATCAAATACAAGCCTTAGTGTTATGGATCCTGTTTGTGAATCAACCGCCCGGTCAATCACCGATATTTTGCCCGTAGTAGGATAAAGGGTATTATCTGGAAGCAAAATGGTAAATAATGAATCTATCTGTTTCTTTGCCGATTGAAGTTTTTCAAACTTCGGCAGTTGTTTTTCATTAATGACAAAGTCAACCGCCATTGGGTTATCAGTCGATATGGTATTTAATACCGTTGTTCCAACTGTAACCACATTCCCTAACTTTACCTGGCTAAGGCCAATAGTACCATCAAACGGGGCATAAATAGTAGAATAGCTTAAATTTGTCTTGGCTGATTTTACCGATTGCTCAGATGATTTCACCGCATTTTTAGCGTTTTGCAGCGTTATAACCGCATGGTCATACAACTGTTTGGCAACGGCATTGTACTTATTTAAATACTCATACCTGTCGGCATCCTGTTGCGATTGTACCAATGTACCTTGCGAAACCTGCAGGTTGGCAACTGCAGCATCATAAGCATCCTTATACAGGCGTTCATCAATTGTATACAACTTCTGCCCCTTTTTTACATGTGTACCTTCAGTAAAAAATATACCGGTAACAGCTCCCTGTACCTGCGGAAGCAAACTAACCTGGCTTAATGCTGCCGTGGTTGCCGGATATTTGTCATAATACAAAACTGTTTTTTTGGTAACTTTTAATAAATTAACAGGTACCTCCGTATTTGCGGGTGGCTGTTTTTTTGCACAAGCAGCCAAAAGCAGCGAGCTTGCAAAAACGGTATTTAAAATTGCTTTATTCATTTAGGGCTGTTGTTATGCGTTAGTAAGTTATATTTCCCATTGCCTTTTGCAGATCGATCTTGCTCGACAATGTATTGAATAGTGCGTTTAAGTAACTTATCTCTGATGATATAAGATTTGATTCGGCTGTGATAACATTTAAATATGCTACTATGCCCTGTTTATACTGTAAGCTCACCACAAAATAAGTGCGCTTGGCCAGGTTAACGTTTTGTTGTAACAGCCTTAAATTGTACAGGTTACTTTTATAAGCAGCCAAACCTGAAGTATATTCTGAATAGATCTGTGATTTGAGGTCAACCTCGCTCCAGTTCAAAACCTCCTCTTGTAACTTAGCCCTGCGTAAGCTGTGTACTCGCGATAGCCCTGTGAAGATTGGTATACTGATAGATACCCCTAATAATTGACTTGGGTATGAATTTGAGAACAGGTCGGACATACGGTTATTCTCATATGCAAGGTCATAGTTGTAAAAAGCAGATACCGTTGGCAAAAAAGATGTTCTATAATATTTTATCTGCTCGTTCTGAATATCTTTTTGTGTTCTTAATTGTTGATATTCAATGCGTTTTTCGTAGGCCAGTTGCTGGGTGGTATCCATGTTGATGCTCTGCGCCATTTGCAAGGTATCAAAATTAACATTGAATTGTTTTTCGGGTGAATAGCCCATTAAACGTTTTAAAACTGCATATTGTGGCACTACATTTTCATTAGCCTGTTTTAATGATGCTTTTGAGTTATTAAGTGATATTGCAGCCTCTTCATAATCTGTTTCATCAACAATACCTCCTTTATATTGATGGTAGGCATCGCGCAGGTTTTTACCCAGGCGTGCGGTATCTTCTTTTAATACATTGATCTGCTCTAAAGTAAGCAATACGTTATAAAAAGATTTACTTACTGCCGATACCAGGTATATTTTGGTGCTATCTGTAACTTGTTTTGATTGCGTAACCAGCAGTGGCGCACTTTTGGCAGCAAATAATAAACTCGGACTAAATATGGCCTGCGATACAGAGAGCTCTGGTATAAAGCTATTAGCAGCACTTGTTCGAGTTGTTGTACCTGTTGTGCTTGTGCCGGTACTTGTTCCACCGGCAGTTGTCGCACTGGAATAATTAGATTGCTGTATATAATGTACACCGCTACCTGTAGCATTAATTTGCGGTAACCATGATGATAATGCTATCGCGTTGGTTTCTCTTGTTATGCTTTGGTTTAATAGTGTTTGGTTTAACACGGGCTGATGTACCAATGCATAATCAATACATTGTTGTATAGTTAAAAACTCACCACCATTCCTGCTGATATCATTTATAGGCGCGAGCATTTTACTGGTATCAGGCGTTGGATCCTGCGCGTAGCTGGCTAATGACATACAAGATAAAACACCGATCAGTAAAAGAACCCGGATTTTATCTGTATAAAAAAAGAAATCGGTTAATTTATAACAGTATGGTTTGTGTTTTGATAAATGATATTTCATAAACAGATGCTGATCCGGTATACGTACGATTTTACTCAACTATATACAGTTACTAATAATATGTGTTTGCAAAAATGGTGATTTGATGCAGTATTACAGGTAACAATATTGTTAACTAAGTATTAGTGAGTTAAACCATCCCATATTGTTGTTTATTTATCAATATTGTTACTTAATATTATTGTTTCAAAACGATATTAATTTGTGAGTAACGCGGATATAAAAAGCTATATTTCAATATTAAATAACTTAATTTCAGGCAAATGCATCAAAAAAAATCCCTTAAAATAGCCTTCGTGGTTTTAACCGCCCTGGTGGCATGGTTTGCCATCATTTTACAGTTTTCAATTTCGTTCTCCATATTCCTGTCTGAGGGAAGAACATTTGGCGGTATACTGGTGCAATTATTAAGTTATTTTACCATACTAAGTAATATATTGGTTGCTATAAGTTTAACACTGCCGCTATTAAACCCCACCGGCAAATGGGGAAAGTACTTTTCATCCGAATCGGTAACTGGCGCAATTACGGTTTACATAGCTACAGTGGGTATAACTTACAATATAATATTACGCAACCTGATAATTTTGGAAGGTTTCTCTGTGCTGGCCAATGAATTACTGCACGTAGTTGTTCCTGTACTTTATGTTTTATATTGGTTCCTGTTTGCAGCCAAAGCCAGGTTAAAATGGGGTGAGCTATATTACTGGCTCATCTATCCGCTTGTTTATTTAATTTACATATTGATAAGGGGTGCTATAAGCGGTTATTACCCCTATCCTTTTGTTGATGTTAATGTATTGGGGTATGCCACTGTAGCTATTAACTCATTAGGGATGATAGCAGGTTTTGCAATATTAAGCGCGCTACTCATTTTAACGGGAAGATCAATGTATAAATCTAATAATTAATCAATTATGGTAAATATTGACAGGAGTAAATGCAACCTGGTTGTTTTTATTAAAACAAACCCCTGTATATAAATGTATATTTGTGGTAATTAACTTTTTAGTCTTTGCTGTCATTTCCAAACACCTTTATTCCAATACCAGAAAATGAAGCCGACAGGTTAGCTGCGCTTCAATCGTACCATATTTTGGATACTGCGGAGGAAGCTGACTTTGATGAACTCACCGTTCTGGCTTCCACTATTTGCCAAACTCCTATTGCTTTAATAAGTTTAGTAGATGCGGAAAGACAATGGTTTAAGGCTCACACTGGCTTAAACGCCCGTGAAACACCTAAAGAACAATCGTTCTGCGCTCACGCCATCGCATCATTTGATGATATTATGATTGTTGATGATGCCAGGAAAGATGAAAGATTTGCCGACAATCCGCTGGTTACAGGCGACCCTAAAATAGTTTTTTATGCGGGTGTGCCATTAATTAATGAGGAAGGCTATGCGCTGGGCTCGTTATGTGTTATTGACCGGCAACAGAAGGTACTTTCAGATGAACAGATACAAGCTTTAAAAATATTAGCTAAACAGGTAATTGATAAGCTTGAACTAAGAAGGAAAATATTAGCACTGGAAACTGCGAACCATGAATTGCGCGACGCCAATGTATTTATCCAAAAGTTTGCCTCAATGGCAGCACATGATATTAAAAACCCGTTAAGCAGCATTCTGTTAACATCGCAGGCACTAAAAATTCGTTTGCAGAAGCTTGAGGATGAAGGCTGCACAAGACTTATTGATTTGAATATAACCTCAACAAGCAGGTTAACTACTTTGCTTGATGAAATGCTCGCCTACTCAAAAACGCCATCATTATTGCTGAGCAAAAAAGCAAATATCGATCTTAACAATATCCTGAAAAAGATCATCGGCATGGTAAAAGTGCCTGAAAACTTCAAAATAAATATACCCGAAGAAAAACACCAGTTAAATCTTTCAGCAGTAGCCTTTGAGCAGATCTTTATTAACCTGTTAAGTAATGCTATCCGTTATAATGATAAGGACAGGGGCATCATCCATATCAGGTTTGCGCATGATGATGATTTTTACCGTTTTGAGGTTGAGGACAACGGTATAGGCATTGCAAGTGAATATCATGAAAAGATCTTCAGCAATAACTTCACGTTAAAAATTACCGATCGTTATAACGATAAAGGAACAGGCATCGGCCTATCAACTGTTAAGGATTTGGTAAAAGCCTTAAAAGGCAGTATTCATGTTAAATCAACCCTTGGCGAGGGCGCTACCTTCTTTATCGCAATCAGGAAATAAACCATAACAGTTTGTTATTGAACACGAATATTTATTAAACATAAATAGCTATTTTTGATGCTCTAAGATCTAATTATGTTTGATTTCCGGCTTCAGGTGTTTTATGCAGTGGCTAAGCGGTTAAATTTTACCAAAGCTGCGGATGAGTTGTTTATTAGTCAACCCGCGGTAACTAAACACATTAAGGAATTGGAGAGCGAATTTAAAGTTTCACTCTTTGAGAGAAGCGGTAATAAAAAGATCAGCCTAACCCCTGCCGGCGAAACGCTTTTACAATACACCAGCAAACTCTTCGCCACTTATCGCGAACTGGAATACGACATGAACATGCTGGTTGATCAGCACAATGGTATATTACATATCGGGGCCAGCACAACCGTTGCACAATACATTATACCACCAATCCTGGCGCAGTTCCACAAACAATTTAAGGATATAAAAGTGCTCCTCATTACAGGTAATACTGAAGACATGGAGCAGGCATTATTAGATAAAAATATTGAAATCGGTATAATTGAAGGTATATCGCGCAACCCGCAAATCAAATACGAAGAATATTTACAGGATGAACTGGTACTGGTAAGTGCAACAAACAACACCCTGGTAAAAAAGGCGACTATAAAACCCGATGAATTAAAAAATTATCCTTTGCTTTTGCGTGAACCCGGTTCGGGTACATTGGATGTAATTGCTCATGCCTTAAAACCTCATCATATTAAACTTTCAGATTTACAGATCGAGATGCAGCTCGGCGGTACCGAAAGTATAAAATCATATGTTTTACACAGCAATTGCCTGGCATTTTTACCAATCCATTCTATTTTAAAAGAATTAAAAAATAACGAATGCCGTATAATTGATATTAAGGGCCTCACTATTGATCGTCCCTTTCATTTTATACAACTGCATGGACAATCATCGCCATTGGCCGAACTATTTATTCGCTTTGCCCGTAATTATAAAGCGGATTAAGATTACATAACCATCCCCTCTTGTAAATTACTTTTTACTGCTGTCCTTTTTTATTTTAGCAGTATCGTTAATTTTAGTACCACCGGATGCGCTGTTGTCCAGATCTGAAGATGATGTCACCTTTGAGGTATCCACTTTGGTTGAGTCATGCGGCACATGATAATCATTTTTAACGGTATCCTGTCCATTCTTAGCAGGATGACCACCACCACATGCGCTGAACAAAGCTGCAATGCAGGCTGTTACTATTAATAATTTTATGTTTTTCATATAAATATAACATCCAAAACCGATCAGCTGTTTTAGTTAATTAAACTTCCATTAACCTAAATCCCAATCAATATATTGATAACTATAAGTTATTAATCATCATAATTTGTGATAGAAATTACCTTCTTAATTGGCCGACCTTTGATGTATCAAAACAAAAGATCATGTACGCACAAAATACATCAATTAAAAACAACAGCCTGTTACTGCATATAAATGATAATGCCAGCAAAGTAATATTTATAGGTTGTGTTATACTCTGTTTAACTCCGTTTGTAAGCCCGGCTATTGCATTATTAATGGGCCTTGTTGTAGCACAGCTTTCAGGGCATCCTTATATGCACCTGAATCACAAGGCTACACATTTGCTGCTCCAGGTATCAGTTGTTGGTTTAGGTTTCGGCATGAATGTTCATAGCGCATTGCAGGCAGGTAAAGAAGGTGTACTCTTTACCATCGCTTCTATTACTTCTACACTTATATTCGGTTACTTTTTAGGCAGATGGTTAAAGATAGAGAAGAAAACATCTTTCTTAATTTCATCGGGTACAGCCATTTGCGGTGGCAGCGCCATAGCAGCAATTTCACCGGTAATAAAGGCTGAAGAAAAGCAAATATCCATAGCGCTTGGCTGTGTTTTTATATTCAATTCAATAGCGCTGTTTATTTTTCCGGTTATAGGCCATCACTTTAACCTGTCACAAACCCAATTTGGCTTATGGTGCGCCATTGCCATACATGATACCAGTTCTGTTGTAGGTGCTGCCAGCAAGTATGGCGCTCATGCGTTGGAAGTGGCTACAACTGTGAAACTGGCAAGAGCATTGTGGATCATCCCGGTTGCTTTTATGTCGACCTTCATCTTTCAAAACAAATCAAAAAAGATAAGTATCCCTTACTTCATCGGCTTGTTTATATTGGCCATGATAGCTAATACTTACATCCCGGCAGTATCAATTATTAGCCCTTATATTATAATGATTGCCAAGGCGGGATTAACACTTACTTTATTTTTGATAGGTGCCGGATTATCAAGACAGGTTTTAGTATCAGTTGGTTTTAAACCTCTGTTGCAGGGGCTTGTACTTTGGATAGCTATATCAACCACAGCATTATACGCGGTAATGCATTTGGCATAGTTGCTATCAAAATAGTTATAAAAAACAAAACCCAGTATTAATAATACCGGGTTTTGTTTTTATATTAATAAGTGATTGTTTATCTGTGATGTTCACCGCCAGGTGCAGCCTGATGTTGTGGACGTGGTTGACTATGTTGCTGTGGCTGGCTATGCGGTTGCGGTTGACTATGTTGCTGCGGTTGCCCCATTGGTCTTGGTGTTGGCGCACGGTTAACCTGGTGCTGTTGCATGCTTAACCGTTGCGAATTATTGTTACGTTGCGCATTAGCCGCATGGTTTACATTTGCATGAGCAACTGAACGTTGTGTACTAACCTGACGAGCTGCTGTATGTTGAGCTGTAGCCACATGATTAGTTGACCGGGCAACTGCACGCTGTGTATTAGCCTCGTGATTAGTAGCCCTTGTTTGGTTATTATTTGACCTTGCAACGGCATGCTGAGCATTAGCTTCATGATTTGTTGCCCTCACTGTTGCACGTTGCGCACTGGCTTCATGGTTTACCGCTTTTGTATTAGCACGCTCTGCTGTTACCCCTGGGCGACCATGATTAGCAGATGCAAACTGGCTGCGATTTGTACTTGCTGAATGTTGATGAGCTACCTGATTTGATGTTGCTGGAATATGCCTGTCGCGGGCAGCCATTTGGTCATTTCTTGTTGGCCTTGCTGTTACACCACCCCGGCCATTAAAACTTGCATGGCTGTTATTATGCACATAATTATTGTTTATATAAGTATTATGAATAATGGTTCTGTTAACACGGGTTACAGATGTATTGTAAGCAAAGTGGCCGCCATTCCATCTACCTCCGTAATAACCGGAGCCACCATAGCCAAAGCCATAGTTAATACCACCATAAAAGCCTACGTGCGGCCCCCAATAGCCAGAGTGAAATGCATAAACTCCGCCATCATAACCCCACCATGCAGGTGTCCATAATACGCCTACGCTTGGTGGTGCTACCCATGCACCGGGTACCCAGTAATAACCACCATCGCCATAGGCCCAGTAGCCGGGTGTCCATATGTACCCATCTGTTGGGCAAATTGGTTGCTCATAAACCGGGATAGCAGGTGGACCTATACGCACCGATAAACCTACACTTACCTGTGCATGTACCTGTGGCGCTGCAATTGCAAGCCCCGCAAGTAATAGTATACTATTTATTATCTTTTTCATTGTAGTATGTTTTGCTATTAGAACAAGATATTTAAGAAATAGTTTATAAATTCTTTTTTAAGTACTTATAAAATACTTAAAATCAATATATTAATCACATTATTAAATAACATAAAAAGCCCTTTGCATTAAGCAAAGGGCTTTTTATCAAAGTATATATTTTATTTATTTAGCCGATAGAATTTTTATACCTGTGATCATTTTTATACACCTCGCAGGCTTCTTTTCGTCCTGTACAATTATACGAAATGGCCCCTCACCTGCTGGCAGTGGTTTGCCGTCAACAGTATCTGCTAAAATAATCACCCTATCGGTAAAATCCTTATCTAGTTCAGCTAAAGCAAACACAACTTCGTAACCATCGCTGGCACCTATCAATACATATTTTGTAAGATTTTTACCTCTTAGGTCTTTACCTGATGGAACTCCAGCTTTTTGCAATATATCAGATAAGATCACGCCTGTATAAGTATGATCTTTACCATCCTTATCTTTACGCATTACTACAGTTTGTTTAAATTTATTTAATGAATCCAGGTTTAGTTCTAACGACGCTTTTACCTCACCCGAAATTTTAACCGAGGCTTGGTTAACGGTGGCTTGTGCATTGCTTAAACACGGTACCGTAAATAAACCCAGGAAGATTGTAAAAGAGATCAGCGTGATACTTCTCATGTTTTTTAATTATAGTTATGAAAGTAAAGATATTCTATCGACCAGCAAATAAAAATTATTTAGCAAAAGGCGATTTTTCATCCTGTTTATAATTCTTTATAAACTCGGCGTAGCTTTTCTTAATGTACAGCACCATTTCATAATCCGTCATCTTTTTTGCCTGGGCTATGGTTGGGCGATAATCATCCATAAAATTCAGTAACGAATCTCCTTTTAAATTAGTGATGTCTGTTATTTTTTGTTTGGAGAACGACCGGTCTACATAAGTATTTTCTTCGTCTTGTAGCAAGGTTTTTTGCAGTTTAGTTTCCGGGGCCTTATTTTTAGATAACAGGCCCGCAACAGCTAATAAATTTACGCTCAGTAATGCGGTTGCGTTATTGGGTGCATCAATATAATTATAAGGGATGTAGTGATAAAAATCCCTTGTTATAAAAGCATCTTTAACTCCCGGTTCCTTATAATCAAATACCGCCGAAAACTGCCTGCGCACATTTAATGAATCCTGCTTGTAATTATGCCTTGCCCTTACATTAACATCCCTTAATAAAATGGAGCTTTGTTGCAGATATATCATAAGCGTATCCGCTTTAGTTCTTCTGTAAACACGTTTATATGGCTTATAGCCAATACAGGTGATCTTTATAGTATCGCCAGGAACAATATTAGTTAAGCTAAACTGCCCCGAATATGAAGTAACTGTAACCTGCGATGCGGTAGTGATATTGGCAAAAACTACGGGCAGTTCGTCACTCCTGTCAATAACAGTTCCGGTTAAATGTTGTGCAAAAATTGATAAGGGCAAAAGCATTAAAAGTAAAATACCTGTAAGCTTCATGTGGTTTGGGGTTTAAATTATTACCTCTAAAATAACGTTTAACAGACTATATGGTAAAACTTTAACATACATTAACAATTCACCTGGAGATCAATTATCTCTCCTGTTGTAACTATGTTACGTTAATAATTAAAAATCAACGTTATACCGTACAGCAGCTTTAAAGTAAGGATATTTTCTGTCTATATCGGCAAAATTACTGTAGTTACCATTCAGCCTGAAATAACCGGCTTCGGCAACAAGGGCAATGTCCTTTATTACAAAATAGCTTAATTCATTAGTGATGTTATGAAGCAGGTATGATGATTTATTGCCATTAATTGTCCATGTCCATGCGCCGCGATAATTAATACTGTAATACAATTTGTGATCAACAGCAATGGTGCCGCCTGCATTAAATGCAAGGCCCGATTCATAATCATAATTTCTACCCTTATACATATAAGGATCGGGCACACCGCCCAAAAGTACACCCCCCAAACCAAAAGCAGTGTTTATGAACATCCCATTATCTATCTTATATTTCGAGAATAAGTTCAATTTAACGCTTTGCCCGCCATAAAAGAATGCCGCGTTATGAATATAATCGTAATTGGCCGAGAGGATAAGCAACTGTTGCTGATTATCGTTCGACTTAAGTTCCCAACCCGTTAATGAACCATAAATGCTCACTATATTAAGCGCGGTACTGTCATCCTTGCCTATTTCAGCATTTACCATAAAATTGCTGAAGGGCTTTTCGTAGCCTTCATCGGGGTCGCCATATATCAATTTTGCATGTAAATACCAGCCCTTGTTGTTGCTCTGGAACGGGTTATTATTATCTACATTATATTCGCGAAAACCAAAATCAAGCTGGCCGGATATTTTACTGGAATCACGTAATGCGGGATTGGTATTCACTTTACCCCATCTGCCGTCAGTTATGCGTGTTAAGCCATTCATCGGATTTATCAAAAAAGCCAGCACCTCATTTGCCTGTCTTTTAAAACCAGTGGTAGTATTGTTAATAATTTTGTTGGATAAACGGTAAGTCATCTCACCTATAATAGTACCGCCAAAAGTTGTATTTATAAAATCATTAGGCGATGGCGGTTGTTTTTCTGCAAACGTTTCCCAAAGATAACTGCCTGTCGCCGCAGCCGTCGCCGACTGCCAAAAGCTGTATCCATTGGCCCGAAAGGAGCTATAAAACAGACTCCCATGGTACGGATGGCCAAATTGATTAGTGGTAAACTCATCGTCATCAAACTCCCAACTGCCGGGTTTTAAATTATGTGCTGTCGAACTCCAGGAGATCATGGCAAAATCAGCCTGTACAATATAACGGTCGTATATAAACGGGGTTAATTCAGCTATTCCCAAAAAAAGCGACGCACGGCCAAAATGCTTTTTTCGGATCGTATCCGGAAAAGGATCTCTCTTTAAGGTATCAAGTGATGGCGGTTTGGGAAATGATACCAGTTGAGCTTGTACTAAGTTTAAAGAACCGAGCAAAATTATACCAGAAAGCACAGGAATAAATATTTTCCTTTTGAAATTAGTTCGGATTAACGGCATATGCGAATAGGTTGAATATTTAAAAATATCAAAAACAGATAATATGTTTTACCGAATTGTTAAAATATTGTAAGATGAGGTTTAAAACCACTACTTAAATCAATATTAATATGAATCATCTTTAACAATTATTAACAAAAAGCATCCAATGGCTATAATAAATAACATCGACCTTAGCATAAACAACCTTTAAATGAAAACCAGCCTTACCTGTATCTTTATCATTTTAATAAATATGTGCGCATTTGCACAACAAATTACAGTTAGCGGTAAGATCACCGATGAGAACAACAAGCCGATCCCTTTCGCCAGCGTATACATTAAAAATACAACTAAAGGTACTTCGGCAAATAGCGAGGGCGAATATGTTTTACAATTAGCACCCGGCACGTACAATGTGCAATACAAAGCTGTTGGCTATAAACAAGAAAGTCGGGAAGTTGAGTTAAAGATCAGCAAAACATTAAATGTGAGCCTGAAAACCGAGGCTTACCAGTTAAACGATGTGGTGATTCATTCAGGTGGTGAAGATCCTGCTTATGCCATTATACGCAAGGCGATAAAAAAACGTAAACAGCATTTAAAGGAAGTGAATGCCTATACCTGTACGGTCTATATAAAAGGCCTGCAAAAACTATTGGATGCCCCTAAAAAATTCATGGGCTTTGATGTGCAGAAGGCTACCCGCGAGGCTGGGCTCGATTCAAACCGCAGAGGAATAATTTACTTGTCAGAATCTCAATCAAAATACAGCTTTATGCAGCCCGATAATGTGCATGAAGAAATGATATCATCAAAAGTATCGGGCAGCAATAAAGCGTTCAGCTATAACCGCGCATCGGATGTAAAGGTTGATTTTTATGAGAATATTCAAAACTGGGATGGACTGAGCAACAGGCCGGTAATATCGCCAATTGCTGATAATGCCTTGTTTTATTACAATTATAAATGGATGGGCGAAAGCGTTGAGAACGGCGAGACTATCGACAAAATTAAAGTTACACCTAAACGCATGTACGATGCCTGTTTCCAGGGCTATATATACATCTTAGAAAACGACTGGCGTATTTACGGACTGGACCTTTTCATCACCAAAAAACAGAATATAAATTTTGTAGATACCCTGAAGTTCAGCGAACAATTTTTCCCGGTGAGTCCTAAGATATGGATGCCATCATCTATTAAATTTGAATTCACGGCAGGCTTGTTAGGTTTTAAGATCGGCGGTTATTATATCTCTGTTTATAAAGATTACGACCTCAACCCTACTCTTAATAAAAAGGAATTTAACGAAGTATTGCTTATTAAACCAGGCGTAAACAAAAAGGATTCGACGTATTGGGAAAATGAGCGACCAGTGCCACTAACTGATGAGGAAAAAACCGATTACCAGAAAAAGGCAATATTGGCTAAAAAGCGGGAATCCAAATCTTACCTCGATTCATTGGATAAGGTAAATAACAAATTTAATCCCGGTGAATTTTTGCTTGGCGGCTATCATTACCGCAACCGGTATGAGCATGAATATTATAATTTCGACCCATTGCTAACCGCGATAAAATTCAATACCGTGCAGGGTTTTGCTATAGATTACGGCGCTTCATTCAGTAAACGGGTGGATAGTATTAATAATCGTTATTTGGTTGTAGGCGCTAAGGCAGGTTATGGTTTTTCTGATCACAGATTTACCGGATCTGTAAATACCAGCATCCCGGTTGGTGGTTTTACGCTCGGTATTAATGGTGGATCAGAAATCACTGATCTGAACAACACTCAACCTATTTCCTCATTCCTGAACTCAATGTACAGTTTATTTGAGCGGGAAAACTATGAAAAACTGTATCAAAAGCAATATCTATCGGCATCGCTGCATAAACGCATAATTGGTGGCTGGCAGGCTACAGCAAGCGCGGAGTATGCTGATAGGAAATGGCTACCGAATTTATCGGCATATAGCTTTTACAATCCCGGAAAGAAGGATTACACCTCAAACAATCCATTATTGCCCAACCAGGATGTTACGCTGTTTTCCGAAAATCAATCATTTAAAGTTACGGTTCGTACCACTTATGATTTCAGCGATAAATACGAAACCTACCCAGATGGCAGGCATTACCTCCCATCGGATTATCCAACCATTGGCTTAACTTATACTAAAGGAATAAAAAACCTGCTGGGTTCTGATGTTGATTATGATCTGTTAGCAGCCGATATATCAAAATCTAATATCAGCATGGGGGTGTTTGGTAAAACATCGTTTTATGTAGGTGCCGGTAAATTCTTAAACAATAACAGCATCTTTTATCCCGATTATAAACAGTTTTCAGGCAATCAGATCCTGTTTTCAAACGGCGGTATCAATACATTCTTATTGTTGAACTATTACACTTTCAGCACTTATACCGAGTATGTTGAGGCTCATCTGGAGCATAATTTCTCAGGCTTTATTTTGAATAAGATCCCGCTGATAAGAAAACTAAAACTACAGGAAATAGTAGATGTAAATTATTTAAGCACCCCCACGTTAAAGAATTATACCGAGTTGGGCTTTGGCCTGCAATATTTGAATTTCCGTATCATATATGGCACTTCATTCAATAGTGGCAGTAATACAAATTCAGCGATTAGGTTGGGGATAAGCTTTTAATTACTAAATGTCATGGGTAACTTGTTTCAGCAATAAACCTAATTATCATTTCAACGAGGTACGCTTCTGAGACTTGCATAGTCCGTATTGCAGATCGAAGAGGTTTTCTCACTATCGTTCGGATGACAAGGGTAAAGACGCTTAGTTACTCAGATGAACATTTTCTATTCATTAATATATTTCAACACCTGCTCCTGTTCATCATTACCTAACAGCTCGCCCTCATATTTCCATTTATCATTATCTGTAATGGTAATCTTGCCTAAATAATCTGGATTATCTTTATCTGCCAATTCATCGTTGATATCATTGATTTCTAACGGCTCAGTAAACAAAGCAGACTCATCATCAAAAGCATCTTTATAAATTTTGTAAACGCCGGTATTTTGCAAGCCACCATTATCATCTTCTTCTAAAACAGGTTCAACAATAACTTTTCTTGGTGTGCCATCGGCTTGGGTAAGGCTTAATTGTACCGGAGTTTTCATGTTTATACGATTAATAGTATGTATACATGAAGATAACAATTATTGTTTGAAACGAATTTGCATATAAGCAATCAATTTTTCAGATCACTTATGTAGTGCCTTATCTGGATTTTATCTGCCTGTGCTTTGGTGAGTTTCAGCGCGATTTCAAAATTGCTTATCGCACATTCATTTTCCACTCCGGAATACAGGTAGCCCATTAAACAATGATACAGGTAATTACCATTTAGCCTTAGTTTCTCAGCTTCAATAATAGCGGCTTCCTTCCCTATTGTTTTTGATAAAGCATAAGTGCGGTTAAGCGCGGCTATTGGTGAATATTCCAGCATGAGCAACGTGTTATAAAGCTGTAAAATATGTTCCCATTTATCTACAGTTTTGATAGTATGCCAGTAAGCTATAGCAGCTTCTAAATGGTACTTTGAGATAGCATTACCAACGGAGGATTTATTTAAATAATACTGGCCCCTTGCAATCAGTTCATCATCCCAAAGTGAAGTATCCTGTTCTTCGTACAAAACTGACTCGCCATGTTGCCCCAGCCTTGCCTCAAATCTTGATGAGTGAAAACACATCAGCGCCAGTAAAGCATTTACAGTTGGCTGGTTTGTTGTTTCATTTCCTATTAACAGGTAAGTTAACCGCATCGCTTCAACACACAGATCTTTTCGGAGCGATATGTTTTGCGATAATGAATAATAACCCTCATTAAACAATAGGTACAGTGTTGTGAGCACGGTGTTAAGTCGTGAGGTTACTTCATCCTTGTCCGGAAATTCTATTTTAATATGCTCATCTCTTAACTTTTCTTTCGCTCTAAAAAGGCGTTTATTAATGGTTTCTTTATTGGTCAAAAACGCATCAGCAATTTCTTCAATACCAAACCCGCATAGTATCCGTAATGATAAGCCTATCTGCGCCTCGGCAGGTATAACTGGGTTGCAAATAGCAAACATCATTTGTAACTGGCTGTCGGTTATATTTTTGCCGGATAAATCTATCTCTATTTCATAAGCTTCCTGCGAATTATATTTTAATTTGGATGCTATCTTATCAGAGAATAGCTGATTACGTTTTAAATAATCTTTGGCTTTGTTTTTTCCTACGGTATATAACCAGGCCACAGGATTATCAGGCAAGCCTTTTTGCCCCCAGCTTTCGGCAGCAAGCATAAAGGTGTCGCTTACTATGTCCTCAGCTATTTCAATATGATCAAAGCCGAAAAGTTTACCGAGTACAGCTGTTATTTTGCTGTACTCGGTACGGAACAGGTGTGGTATAAGCTCTTTGTCTTTTTCCATAAAAAGTCACTTATACACTAAGAGACTGTACCTTCACATACAGCCATAGGTATAACACTCCTTACCTCAACGCAGCCGCCGGCGTTAAATACCGGGCAGCCTTTGGCCAGTTCAATGGCTTCTTCAAGTGTGTCAGTTTTTACAATAATGTAGCCGCTTATCATTTCCTTAATTTCGGCATAAGGGCCATCGGTTACTATATTGTTTTTCCTGACCACCGCGCCCTCGAACCCAAGTCTGTTGCCAGGGTTTGATAATTTATTTTGCGCTGCCATGCCGCCCATCCAGTCGCGCCATTGTTTTAAAATATCCTGCATTTGTTCAGGTGAGAACTGCACATCAGGATTTTGTTCATTTCTGAAGATCAAACTAAATTCATTCATGGTTTTAAGTTTTTAATTTATATACCTCAATGACGATCGGCATTTGTATAATTGGACAATAGGACTAAATTATTTTTCAAAATCAATTCATCTGGAACTTCTCCCTATATTCAGTTGGTGTCATCCCTACCGATTTCCTGAATATCTTCCGGAATGCTTTAGGATCATTGTAACCGGAGGTATAGATCACTTCGGTCATTTGCTTATCAGTTTGCTCCAGTAGTTTTTTAGCCGCTTCAATGCGCGTGTGCTGCAAGTATTCAATAGGTGTTATGCCCGTAACCTGCTTAAACCTGCGTACTATATTACGCCTGCTGGCCGGTATATCCTTTATGATCTCTTCAATAGTACAGGCATCGCCGTAATTGCTTTCAATTTTTTGTTGTGCCGATGCCACCAGTTCATCATGATGGTTATGAAATGGTTGAAAGGTACTGAAATAAGATTGACTGTCCCTATCCATATCAATGGCGAAGAACTTGGCGGTACGTATAGCTTTATCTGCACCACAGTATTTTTGTATCAGGTGCAACAGTAAATGAAAAGTTGATGTTGCCCCGCCGCTTGTATATAGCCTGCCATCTTCGGTAACCGTTTTATCGGCCTTCAATTTTATAGCCGGAAAAGCCGATGCAAAACCATTACAGGCATCGACGTGGGTAGTAGCAACCTTTCCATTTAGCAAACCTGTAGCACCCAACAGGAATGCCCCAGTACAAAATGTAGCTATTTCGGCTCCTTGTTTATATTGGTTGATGATCCAGGGTAAAAACTCACGGTTCTCATATATGGCTTCCTGTATATTATCGGTATTAAACGCGGGTATCAGTATAAGATCTTTTGGCGCGGTATCATCAATACACTCCGATTGATATCCCATTAGCGAATATTCATCATCGCGGGTATTTAACAAGGTTATATTAAAAGGATTTTCTTGCCCGTTACTAGTGTAAAACTTATTTACAGTTTCAAAAACATCCAGTATTGCTGCAATGCTCAACAACCGGTTTTGTTTGGTTATCAAAAGGCCTGTCTCAATCATAATTGGTTAATTATTAATTGTAAACATAATAATTTTGTCTTGAATGCCCCCTAATGTTGACTTTTTTCGCCATCAAATATTTATTCAGTATTGATAAATTTGATAAAGCTAACAGGTAAAGTCACATGGATAATGGCACAAACAAAACACTCATCGAAATAAATAAAACCTTTGAGGAATTTATGCTGATCCTTTCTTCATTTTATGATGAACAGATCAATAAAGTTCCTTTTGAGGGCAGCTGGACACCCGGGCAGATTGTACAACATATCATCTTGTCGGTTTCAGGTTTCGTCGACCTGATGAACGGACCCGACCAGGACACCACAAGGCAACCCGATGCTCATGTAGCGAATATAAGAGAGGCATTTTTAAATTTCGACATAAAAATGTACTCACCAGATTTTATCATTCCACCTGCTAAAAATTATAATAAGGAAGAATTGTTGCTTACATTAGATCAGCTAAAAACCCAATTAAACCAGATCATCCCTGTAAAGGATATGACCAAAACATGTACCGGCTTTGAGTTGCCCATGCTGGGTTATTTAACAAGAACTGAACTGGCAAACTTCATTGAAGTGCATACTAAAAGGCACGTTTATCAATTAAAGAATATTTATAATAAGATCAATCACATAAATTAAAATCAATATGAAATTTATCGAAGTAGTCTCTATCCCGGTTAGCGACCAGCAGGTTGCAAAGGAATTTTATCTTAAAATAGGCTTTGAGAGTATAATTGAAGCCCCAATGGGTAATGGCGATACATGGGTACAGTTAGGCTTACCCGGTCAAACAACATCTATATCATTAGTAACCTGGTTTAAACAAATAGCTCCCGGCTCATCGCAGGGACTGGTACTGCATACCGATGATATTAAAAAAGAAGTAGATGATTTAAGAGCAAAAGGCTTAACAGTAAAAGATATTGATGATACGCCATGGGGAAAATTCGCAGAATTTTCTGATCCTGACGGTAACAGCATGGTATTACGTCAGCCATAAATAATCCTGTTTTATATGGTGGAGGTTTTTAAAACAAATATCAGTAAAATCCGGCAGTCAAAGTTGCTGATTAAAAAGCTATTGCAGCATTTCCCATCAAGCTGTGTTAATTTCGATCTGGATGATTGCGATAATATATTGAGGGTCGAGGGAGATAATATTTGTCCTCTAAAAATAATCACACTGGTAACAGAGCATGGTTACCAGTGTGAAGCCTTAGCTTAACCAAGCGTCATTGCTGAGGAATGAAGAAATCCCCGATTAGGAGAGCCGCTCTGTATAGTTTGGGATTGCTTCGTTCCTCAATGACGCTTGGTTAAATTATTTATATGTCTCCTTATGATTAAAATCAAATATTCTTGAAATCGTAAACCCTATCCGGTATTGTCCTTTCGAGAAGCTTTCCTGTGTATTGCTTAAATAATTGATAGGATCAATAGCGTTGGCGTTAGTTATGTTAAGTGTAAACACGTGGCCCCCGGTTTCAATCTCGATGCCAAATCCCAGCGGATCATGGAAACCATGGGCTGATGTGCGGAATGCAGAGAAAGGGTGTGCGTAATCAACCAATACACTCATGTGGTTGGTTACTTTTAGCTTAGCGGCGCCTGCAAGATTAAAGAAATGTGTTTCAATGCCGGGAATGTTGGGGTCGGCGGTGTTGGTGCTCAAATAACCCGGAGATACCTGTAATGTGAATATAGATGTGATCTCCCTTGAAATAATTGCCTGCCCAAACCATGATAAACGATCGCTGAATGTATCATATGACCCGTAAGTATTTACACCTGATTCGCCAAGCAAGGTTAATGACACAGGTATACTGCTATCACTGGTTTCATGCAATACTGCATATTTCAAATCGAGGTTAACCAACCGGCCGAAAGTACTTCTGCCAAAATCAACATTCAGATTATCAGTTAGGCCATATTCAAAGCCGATATATACGTCATTGATATCATCCAAGCCATAAAAAACCTGTCCGCCGCCATTTTTCCCAGCCAAATCGCCAAAACGGTGAATGATCTGGAAATTAAGATTATTTTTCTTTACAGTCTGCGTGCTCTGCGACAGGATAAGCCTTGTTGATTTAAAGGCTACAACAGCATGCTTTTTATCATCGGTACTCATCGAATTCAATAATGAATCTGCCGCTGATGAGCTTGAACTTTTACTTTTAACCGTATCGGTTTTTTGGGCTATTAAACTTCTGCTGATGATGAGCAGGCTAAATAAAATGAGGAACTTTTTCATGTGATATAGTATTGGGGTGTATTATTTACTAAGTGTGTAGGTTGCCGAAATATTCATTTTTATGCTTTCAGCTATATTGTGGAATACCAGCCGGGGTATTTCAATATGATGATCGGCGCATTTCACCATGAATTCCGAGGTCATGGTTATCACCCCACCCTTCACTGTCACATTGCCGGGTATGGTTCTTTTTTGGGTGACACCGTGTACAGTAAAGTCGCCGGTGACTGTCACCGCTGTGCTTCCATCTTTGGTGATATCAACATTCTCGTTAATCTTCCCTTTAAAAGTTGCCCTCGGGTATTTATCGCTCTCCATGTAATCGGAGTTAAAATGCTCCTGCATCAGTTCCTTCTCAAATTTGAATGAACTGATAGCTACACTGAAGGCTAATTCACCGGTAGCGGCATTGTAAACAGATGCTGCTGTGGATGTTGTGGCTTTAATATCCTCTATCGGAGCTGATGAAAAAAGACTGATAGTTGCATTTTTACAGGCATAGAGGGTCTGCCCCGCCTGGTTTGAGATGCTCATCCAGGCGAGTAAAATAAATGTTATGTGTTTCATATTTCTAGGGTTTTGAT
>JAMFSA010000038.1 GCA_026225055.1 Mucilaginibacter xinganensis
GCAGGGATCATTAAGCGATTCCTGTCATCGAGTTTGCAATCAAATTCACCTAAAAAATTGGACATATTACACTTCGGCAATTATTGTAGGGTAAAATTAAGAGATTTTCTCCCATTTAAACCCATTTCCTCCCCGAAAAGTTTTCAACAATTTCAATTGCTTTTTTTGGCCATTTTTAAGTATAATTTGAGGTATATTTTACTCGTAACTGCATCAAAACCTGATACTTTCGAAACGAATTAGCCGAATCTGCCGATAAAACGAGGATAAAATTCTGCGTTTTAATGTCCGGCGATGGGAAAGCAAAAATTACAGGATTTGATTATGATTTTGAGGGATCATCCTGGGCCAAATGTCTGTATTATTTTTGTGATTGATGAAGATTGTTATGAACAATGTAAGTTGTAAACTGACATTATGGTGGGCTTCGGTTGCAAACTGAAGCCTGGGATATGGGACTCTCCCGACTACTATTCGCTGGTCGACCTCTCTCCGTCTGCGACGCAAAGAGGTTAGGGTCTGTTGTAAGCACTAAAGTTATTTAAGTAAAATAACCAGTCCGCATAAAATAATATACCCTACCCTGATGAACTGGGCATTAATGAATACTTCGGGGTATTTGTCTTTTCTCATTCTAAATATGAGATACAAAACAGCGATCAATAAAATAAAGAAATCAGCAATTAACGGATAACGGTAGCTGCCGATGTTAGCGGCGCTTATCAGCAGCGAAATGATGCCCAGGGCGTAAATCAATCCGAGTATGATACCTATGGTATAAGTATAATCTTTCCCGGGTCGGCCTATTGAATAGAAACCGAAAGGGAAATACAATAATGTTAGCGCCACGGCAAATATCTCCATAAAAAGCGTGGCCTCGTAATGAAACCAATACCTTACTATAAGGGCTACAATATTTAAACCTAATAGTGTTCTCTCTCCAAATGTTATACTCTCAAAAGATTTTACAAACTGCGCCATAATTACTTTTGCCTGCTTATTGTCAAATAAGTAACTACACAGGCCCCTTTTTGTTTATGCTGATTGATAAATGTATTTTTACGTATTGTTAAAAAACGACCTCATGAAAATATCACTCGTATTAATGTTTGTGTTGCTGAGCTTCGGCGGCTTTGCGCAAACCATACCTGCCCCAGCCACCGATGTATTGAAAACTGCTTATGCCAAAGCGCAAAGCGAACATAAAACCGTATTGCTGATGTTCCATGCATCATGGTGCGGCTGGTGCAAAAAGATGACCGCATCTATCGAAGACCCTACCTGCAGTAAGTTTTTTGATGACAACTACGTTGTTGTTTATTTGGATGTATTGGAACGCGATGGGAAAAAAGACCTTGAAAATGCCGGCGGACTAAATGTTATGAAAAGCTTTAACGGCGACCCTAAAGGTGGCATACCTTTCTGGGTATTTATAGATGCGAAGGGTAAAGCCCTTGGTAACTCTTATTTACCGCCAGCAAATGGCACACCCGCCACAGCCAAAGATAACGTGGGCTGCCCTGCTGCCGATAATGAAGTGGCATATTTTGTAGGCCTGCTAAAATCAACGTCAAAACTAACTGACGATCAGTTAGCTATAATAAAAACCCGATTTTTAAAAAATGCGCCGGTTAGCAGTAATGCTAATTAGTGATTAGAGGCTGGTGATTAGAGATTAGTAAAAAGCGATGAGGTTTTCTTCATCGCTTTTTGTTTAAGATAGAATCTTAAACAATGCCTCACCACGAGTTACGCTGCGCTAAACTCGCGGCAGCAATTTATTTTTACGATAGAGATGGGTTTGAGACCCATCTCTATTGTAAAATTCGGAGATTATTTATAAAGCTTAAGCGCCATCTTTAAAATGGAGTTAATCTCATCAATTGGCAGATCTTTATTGGGATCGATGAGGAATATGGTCATGCGGGAGCGGTTCTCAATGATCAGTCCGGGATGATCTATTTTCTTGCCTTCAACTATTCCTATGTAAGGCAGGCCATTCTTTTTATGTACCCACAAATAGCAGAACATTTTGCCCTTATAACAATAGAATGGCATTTTATATTTCCAAGCCTCAGTAATGTTTGCATCGAAATTTTGGATGTAATCCCTCAAAAATAACAGGCAGCCTTTTACCGGTTCATCTTTTTGCAGAAAGTAATCGTCTATTTCTCTAAGCATAATTTTAGGCTATAAACAAAATAGCGATGGGTTTCAGACCCATCGCTATCGTAATATATTACATCACCCTCACCTTCAAATAACTCGGATGATCCTTTGAGGTATATACTTTATTAGTGGCTTTTTTAAAGTCGTTATCGCCTGCTTTCATAATGTTTTCAAATACCTGCGGGTTACGGTCTATCAGCGGGAACCAGGTACTTTGTACCTGTACCATTATGCGATGGCCTTTTTTAAAGGTATGCAATACGTCCTGCATCTCAAAGTTTACCGGACTTATCTCGCCGGGTACAAATGGCTCGGGTTTGTCAAAGCCATTGCGGTATTTGCCGCGCATGGCTTCGCTGCGTACCATTTGTTGGTAACCTGATAGGTGGGTATCCTTCCCTGTAAATTTATTGTCTTTGGTTGAATCCGGGTAAACATCAATTACCTTAACTACCCAATCGGCATCGGTACCTGTGGTTGATACCTTTAAGTTGGCCCATATGTTGCCTGCCAGTGTTACATCGTTATCCAGCACATCAGTTTCATAGGTTAATACATCCGGGCGGCGACTGGCAAAGCGCTGATCGGCGGTCATGTATTCGCGTTTCATATCGTTGTCGATCTGCTCAATAAACGGCACCGGTTTGTTAGGGTCTGATATGAAAGCGTCGTTATCATCACCTGTATTTGTTGGCTCATCAAATGATAGCTTGCCACCGGGCAAAAAGTACAGGTTCTTTTCAACGGCTTCTTTTGGCGGCCATGTTTTGTAGTTTTTCCATTGGTTTACACCTGTTTCAAAAGTTGAAATGCGTGGAATATCAGTATCCGTGCCTTTTAAATAGTGGTTAAAGAACGCGAACTCGATTTTTTCACGATAGTATTCCCCCTGTGCGCCATCAAACCCTACATCACCTAAATGATCGCCCGGACCGCGCGACCAGCCACCATGTACAAACGGCCCCATAGAGAAATATATTGGAGTGGTAGGGTTATCTTTTACTAATGTTTTGTAAGTATTTATAGCACCGTACAGATCTTCAGCATCGTACCATCCGCCTGTAACCAGTACAGCGGTTTTAATATCGTGCAGGTGAGTTAATACGTTACGATCCTTCCAGTGCTGGTCATAATCCGGGTGATCCAGCATTTCATTCCACAGACGTACGGTATCCTTATAATTTTTAAGGTAGATATCATTGGTGTGTTTAACCGAACCCATTTTCAGGTAATAAGCGTAGCCATCTTCAGTACCAAAATCAACATTAAAGCCCGGGGCCTGGGTTGGTTTATCATCCTGCCTGTTGGTAAAGAACGGGTAGAAACCAAAATTAGCCACCAGCATAAACGCGCCGTTATGGAAAGCGTCATCGCGATACAAATCAGCGATTGGTGCCTGCGGCGATGCTGCAACTAATGCAGGGTGGCGGCTCAACAACGCGGTAGTGGTATAAAAACCGGGATATGAAATTCCCCAAACGCCAACTTTGCCGTTATTGTTAGGAATGTGCTTTAACAGCCAGTCGATAGTATCATAAGTATCAGTTCCTTCGTCAACATCTTTTTTTGTTTTGTGCGATTCCAGCTCAGGGGTCATTTCCTGGTAAATACCTTCGCTCATCCAGCGGCCGCGCACATCCTGGTAAACAAATATGTAACCATCATGCGTAAATAATGACGACGGCCCAAGACTTCCTTTATATTTATCAGCACCATAAGGTGATACATCGTACGGTGTACGGTCCATCATAATAGGGTATTTTTTTGATTGATCTTTTGGTACATAAACCGATGTGAACAGCTTTTTGCCATCGCGCATGGGGATCTGGTATTCGTATTTGGTGTAGTTAGCCTTTATATAGTCGGCATCCGGACTTTGAAATTTCTGTGCAGAAACATTAAAAGAAGTGGCAACAAAAAGCATTACGCTTAATGCGATGAGAAGGTATTTATTCATTATCAGTCAGTTTGTAAAGCACTAAAAGTACATAATAAAATAAAAAAGCCCCGAAAAATCGGGGCTTTTTTATTTTATCTGTCATCGAAACGAGGTACGAGGAGAAATCTTCTTCAAGCTGCATGTCGAAAATGCAAATCGCAGAAGATTTCTCCCTCCGGTCGAAATAACAGTTGGGGATATTAGTCGTTTATCGCTTTAACACCTGGCAATTCTTTACCTTCCATATACTCCAGCAAAGCGCCACCACCGGTTGATACGTAGCTAACCTCATCAGTCATGCCGAATTTGGCAACCGCTGCTGCTGAATCACCACCACCTATTAATGAAAAAGCGCCATTTTCGGTAGCTTTTGCAACTGCTTCAGCAATTGCTTTGGTGCCGATCAGGAATTTTTCCATTTCAAATACACCCATCGGGCCGTTCCATAAAATGGTTTTTGATTCTTCAACTACCTTGCTGAATAATTTGATCGTTTCCGGACCGATATCCAGGCCCATCCAGCCGTCAGGTATTTCGCCGGTTTTGGCTAAACCTGTGTTGGCATTATTTGAAAAAGCATCAGCCGTTATATTATCAACAGGAAGTAACAGGTTTACACCTTTTTCTTTCGCTTTTTGCCTAAGGCTAAGCGCCAGTTCTAATTTATCGGCTTCAACTAATGAAGTACCTATATTACCACCATCTGCTTTAGCAAAGGTGTAAGCCATACCGCCGCCGATGATCAGGTTATCTACTTTATCCAATAGTTTTTCTATCAGCTCAATTTTGTCGGATACTTTTGAGCCGCCCATGATAGCCGTAAATGGCTTAGGGGCATTGTTTAATATTTTTTCAGCATTGGCAAGCTCGCCTGCCATCAGGTAACCAAAGTATTTTGCGTTCGGGAAAAACTGCGCAATAACCGCTGTTGAAGCATGTGCACGGTGAGCCGTACCAAAAGCATCGTTTACATAAACATCGCCTAAAGCAGCTAGTTTTTTTGCAAACTCAACATCGCCTTTTTCTTCTTCTTTATAAAAACGCAGGTTCTCTAACAAAAGCACTTCGCCTTTTGATAGTTTTTTTGCTTTTTCAACCGCGTCTTCGCCAATGCAATCATTAGCAAATTCAACTTCCTGCCCAAGCAGATCAGAAAGGTGAGGAATTAAATGCTTTAATGAATATTTATCTGTAGGACCATCCTTCGGCCTGCCCAGGTGCGACATCAATATCACAGCGCCACCATCTTTTAATATCTTTTTAATGGTTGGCAAAGCAGCCGTCATGCGGTTATCATCGGTGATATTAAAATTCTCATCCAATGGAACGTTAAAATCTACCCTAATGAGCGCCCTTTTGCCGGCAAAGCTAATTTGATCTATAGTTTTCATATTGTTTTTTTCAGTGCTGTTAATTGCGCCCCAAATTCAGCATTTTAATTGTAAAACGTGAACCTAATGTAAAAAAGGTGTTTTACCCACCTGCTATTACATTACTTTTAAATACATAACATGGTGCGGGCCAATGCCTTTTATCTCAAACTCGGGCGAAACAATTTCAAAACCGCCATCCCTATAAAATTTAAGCGCTTTTTTACGGGCATTGCACCATATATAATTAGCTTTTTGCCCGCGCAGGTAAACAATGGCAAAGTTCAGCAACATGGTACCTAAGCCCTTGCCACGGTATTGTTCCAGCGTAGCCATACCACGTAATTGGTAGCCGGTGCCCACAAACTCCTTATAACTTTGCGGGTGTAATGATACTACACTTGCCAGTTGTCCGGCAGCATAATAACCAAGATGAAAAGCCCCCGGAACAATATCAGTTGGAAAACGGCATTCATTCAATTCAAGTTTCCCTTCGCGCAATACAATATTGCGTACAGCGAGTAGTTCTTCGGGCTCAATAAAATTTATCATATAGGTATAAATGGCGACTTATTTCCTCAATTTGTGCATTTGCAACCTGTGATTTCCCAAGTCTGTTGGTTTTTATAAAAATTAATTTTTAATCAACGAGCAACAATTATATGCTTAATTAAGCAAAATCAGGGCCTGTTTATACATTTTAATCGGGTTATTGTGGCATATAGCATAGTTATTGCAAACTATCCTAAAATACAATCATAATTCATATAATGAAACGTTTACTTTTAGGATTTTTAGTGATAGCAGCCATAACCAGCTGCAGAAAACATGGTGACCCGGTGATTAATCCAGGGCCAACGGCTGTTAAAGCTTCAACAGATACACTCACATCTATATACCAGATAATTTATAATGAGAGCGCGCAGAAAGTAATTACCAGTGTTTCTGGTGATACCTTAAAGATGTTATATAACGAAGATGTAAGCATTATGCTGCCTGTAAAAGGATTGGACCAATCATACTCCATACACTTATTCCAGGATTTTACTAAATCATCTTTAGATGGTGTTAGTTATATTACTTATGACCAATATAACGACACTAACTTTAACTGGGCAGATGACAACCTAAACAATGTTAAGCTAAAAACCATAACCGATACAACTGTAAACAAGCAGTTGTTGGCTAAAATACACGTACAACGCCCATTCTATTTCAGCAAGGTGTATACCAGCTCAACAGCAGCAACGGCAGCTCAGACAGTTCTTTTAGCTAAAACTGCTGAAACCATCGGTTTCTCGGCTTACGTATATTTTGTTAATGTTGATTACCCGACTTATACAAGCACTGCTAAAATAGTTTACGTAAAAGCAGCAAAAGATTAAAGCTTACTGATCTCCTCAACCAGATCAACCAAACGGCTGGAATAACCCATTTCGTTATCATACCAGCCAACAACTTTTGTCAACCCACCAATTACTGAGGTAAGCTGCGCATCAAAAATACAGCTGTGCGGGTTACCCAGTATATCGGTTGATACGATCGGATCCTCGGTATATTCCAATATATCTTTCATTGGCCCATCAGCAGCCTGCTTAAAAGCCTCATTAATTTGCTGAACAGTTGGCTGTTTTTTTAGGCTGCATGTAAAATCAGTTAAAGAACCATTCAATACCGGAACACGTATCCCCGCCCCACCAAGCTTACCGTTTAAATGCGGAAATATAGTAGTTATTGCTTTTGCAGCACCTGTACTGGTTGGGATGATGGATGCTGATGCCGCCCTTGCCCTGCGCAGGTCTTTATGTGGTGCATCGTGCAAGCTTTGGTCGCCCGTCATAGAGTGCACGGTGGTGATATAGCCATCAATAATTCCCCAGTTCTCATCCAGTATTTTTACCATTACTGCAACATTATTTGTTGTACATGATGCATTGGATAATATCGGCGAATGCAGATCAACCATACCATCGTTCACCCCCAGTACAACCGTAGGTACACTCTTATCTGCCGAAGGCGCTGATATAATTACCTGCTTTGCCCCTGCAGCCAGATGCTGTTCAGCCCCTATACGTGAAGTAAATTTCCCGGTTGATTCAATAACGAGGTCGATATTCAATTCTTTCCAGGGCAAGAGCGATGGGTCGCGCTCTGCAAGGATCTTTATTTTTTTATTGTTGATATAGATGTGCTCATCATCGGCAGTAACCGTACCATTAAAGCCACGGTGTACCGAATCATATTTAAACAGATGAGCAAGGGTTTGCGCATCAGTAAGGTCGTTAATGGCAACAACTTCAATATCAGGCTTAGTTATAATATTCCTCAGAAATATTCTCCCTATCCTTCCGAATCCGTTTATGGCAATTTTCATATTTTTAGTATCAGGTAGTTAGTATCAGGTAGCAAGATTCTTTGTACCTGTCTTGATACCTGCTACTTGATACTATATAATATACTACAAAAATACGCAGCCTGATTTTAATAAAGGGATTATTCTTTTAGGATGACGATGGGTTGACTTACTAATTACCATCTACGCCAGCGAGAAAAAAACGCAATCTATTAATATATCTTCCTATAAAACTCCTTCAAAGCCCTACCGGGATCAAGGGCTTTGTTAACTGCTGCGGACACAGCTATACCATAAATGCCAGTTTCAATCAAATTTTCCACATCAGTAAGCTGTATACCACCTACGGCTACAGCAGGTATTTCAATATTGTACTTTTGTAATTGGCGGTAACCTTCAAACCCAAGCAGCGGACTATTATTCGGCTTGGTATCCGTATGCGCGAATGGGCCGTAACCACAGTAATCAACTACGCCGGTAGATTGTACTCGCAATAACGCATCAACGTTGGTTGCCGAGCCGCCCAATGTTTTATCCTCTCCTATAACCTCGCGGATGGCTTTAAAATCAGCATCAAAATCTTCGATATGCACACCCTGCGCATCAACCTGATCCAACAGATGATAATGGTTGGTGAGGATGAGGGTAATGCCCCATTCATCGCAGATATCGGCTATCTGGTTTATTTCCTCAATCAGTTCATCATCGTTTTTGGTTAGACAACGGTATTGCAGCCAGTTCGCCCCTGCCGAGCAGGCTATCTCCGCCTGTTCAACATGTGTGCGGTGCGGGAGATCCTGCGTGAGGTAATGGAATTTGGAGATGTATTTTTTCATAGGGAATGAACCAAGATTTACAGGATTTTTTTGATTTACAGGATGTAATCATTAACGGATTGGATTAGACAAAATCCTGAAAATCTACCCAATCCGTTAAATCCTGGTTCATTATTTCTTAATCACTTCTGATATTGGCACACCAATACTGCCGTTTGGCGCTTGTATATGTAATAGCGCGGCAATGGTTGGTGCAATATCTGTCATGTGGGTTTCGCGAGTGGCAGTGCCGTGGTTAATGCCCCAGCCCATAAATACCAGCGGGATGTGGTTATCGTACGGGTTCCAGGTCCCATGTGTGGTACCTGTTGGGCCACCGTCGCCAGCCTGGTGACCGGTAAACCACCCCGGGTTAAGAATGATCTGGATAACGCCGCTGTTTTTGGCGTTGTAACCGTTTATAATACGGGTACGCAATTGCTCAGGTATGTTTGCAGTTTGCGCTTTTTTCATATCAACAGCAAAAGCTACATAAGGTAATTTCTCCAAATAGGTGATACATTCTTTTTTCACCGCTTCCTCATCAAGGTGCAGGTAATTAAGAATGCGGTAGTTCATATTCACCTGGTAATTTCCTAAGCTTAGTACTAATGAATCAACTTTAAATTTATCCAGCAAAACTTTGTTCAAGTTCTTTAACTCAGTGCCATCATCCCATGTTCCTGCCGGGATGTTGTGGTCATTTAAAAAAGCGGTGTTATGCGCTGCGCCGTGGTCGGCGGTCAGGAATACGGTGTAATTTCCTTTACCCACTTTAGCATCAAGGAAAGTTAAAAAGTTGGCGATCTCACGATCAAGACGCAGGTAAGTATCCTCTATCTCAACCGCGTTTATACCAAACTGATGACCGATATAATCAGGCGATGATAAGCTCATGGCTAAAAAGTCGGTTACATCATGCTGGCCTAACTGTTCGCCATTAATAGCTGCAACAGCCATATCAAGCGTTAAGGTATTGCCGTAAGGGGTCGAACGGATTAAACCCAGGCCTGCAGATTTATATAAGGCTGATGTTTTTACCGGTAAAGTAGGCGCGTCAGTCCCTTTAAATTTACCTTCGTATTTGCTGTTATCGGGTGTGCTTTGTATGTAAGTATCAATTGGGTAAAGCGTGTTCCAATCCAGTTTTAGGTAGGTTTCAGCAAGCTTTTGATCGTTAAACTCTTTTGCCCATTGCGGCAGGTCCTGCATATAATAGGTACTGGTAATCCAGTTGCCGGTTTTATCATCAAACCAGTAAGCGGCATTTGCAGTATGGCCCGCAGGTAAAATACCTCCGCGATCTTTTAGTGCGATACCTATCACTTTCGAGCGGAAATTAGTAGCCAATCTTAACTCATCAGTAACTGTAGTGGTCAGCAAATTGCGTGGCGACATCTGCCCTGCTTTTGAGGTGCTGCCTACAGTTTGTACACTGGTATCTTCGGCACAATACATTGATTTTCCGGTAGCCTGGATAATGTAATCATTCCCGGCAATACCATGAAGCGCAGGCACTGAACCTGTATAGATACAGCTATGGCCGGGGCCTGTGAAAGTTGGTATATAATCAACCTGGGTATTCTCGCAGCTAAAACCTTCGTTAAGCAAGCGTTTAAAACCATTGTTTTGATAGCGATCATAAAAGCGGTACAGGTAATCCCAGCGCATTTGGTCAACCACTATGCCTACCACCAGTTTTGGGCGCGGAATTGCAGTGGACGGGTCTGAAGTAACAATAGTCGTCTTTTTATTTTTTGTTTGTGCCGAAACAGTTAACACAGTACAGGAAAACGCTAAGAAAAGCAGGTATTTAATTTTCATTTATATATAATTAAGCACGCAAATATCATGAATGTAATAAAAATTCAATGTGATATTTATGTTATGGCAAGTTAAAATTAAATCGCTGATTTTAATGATTTATGGATTTCGCTGATTTTGACTCACCCCGACTACGCTTCGCTAGTCGACCCTCTCTGCGGCAGGCCGCAAAGAGGGTTAACTTCATTTTTCCCTTTTATTTTTTCCCTTACCCTCTTTATCGCTTGCGATAGAGAGGGTAGTCGAGCGAAGCTAAGACCGGGTGAGTCGGTGGAGCGCGTTGAAGTTCTGTGTTAGAGAATGATTTCTGATTTAATTTGTTGTAGAGACGCAATATTTTGCGTCTTAGAATGCCAGTTACAGAGACGCAAAGTATTGCGCCTCTACAGAAAAAATTACAGATCGTTCTGTTTCAGCAAACGTATCACCTTCACAAAACGGCGCTTGTAGGTATCTGTCATGGCGCTGATGGTTACGCAATATTCTTTGCCTGATGTGGAGTGGATAAATTTAAGGTCGCCCCCATCATTGCAATACACTATCCCCATATGGCCCACGCCGTGTGGATGATGGCTTTTTGTACCTTTAAACAGTATGATATCACCAGGTAGAGCGTCTTCAATATTGATATTTTCGCCCACATTTACAAAATCCTCAGATGAGCGTGGAATTGTAAAACTGAAGTTCTTAAACACATAGTTCACAAACCCAGAGCAATCAAACCCATAAACAGGATCGGACGATGCGGGGCGGTAACGAACGCCTAATAATGTTTGGGCAAATGATAAAAGGGTATCAGATCTAACACTGTCGTTAGTAACCACCTGTATGTGCTCGCTTTCCTCTCTTTCTTTATGTCTATGGCGCAGGCGCGGTTTTCCGGCATAGGCGGTAAAGCCCATAGCTGCGCAAAAAACTAAAAGACTAATCAGGGTAAAAGCTTTCTTCATTTATCGGGCTTAAGATATCCCGTTTTATTTAGATTTTGGAGATTTATTTTGAAATATTCCCAAGTGCAAATTATAGCGGTAGTATTCTTATACGTTGCTTGTCTTCATCCAAAACAATTAGAGCACCTGTAATTAGTAAATCTTTATAAGTTTGAATGGTGGGAATTACCATATTACTGAGATGAGATATAGTAACATTTTGAGTTCGTACCTGTATAACGCTGGGTTTTTCGGCTTTCGTTAATGCTAGTGCTGTGCCGAAGTCAAGATCGTGGGTAAAAACAATGCATTCATTTTCTCTCGCCCATTTTATGATTGCTATATCAGGTGCATCAAAACTCCCTACAACAGACCAGTGAACCGCCTCGATATTGTGTACTTTAAACTCCCGTACCCAGTCGGGAGATAAATTCATGTCGATAAGTATTTTCACGTAATAACCAAAGGAACTTCAATTTCTTCGGAACGCCAGGCAGCATAGGCTAATGCTGCCATTAAGTCTTCATGCTCCAAATACGGATACATTTTTAAGATTTCGGCTTCCGTCAACCCTGAAGCCAGCAAACCGATAACGGTACCAACCGTCATCCTTAACCCCCTGATACAAGGTTTTCCTCCCATCACGTCCGGGTTAAGTGTAATCCGTTCTAAATTCTTCATTATTACTTCGTATCTAAACAAAAATACATATAATTTATAATCTTTCAGTAATTTGCACACTCATTTCAACCGGTATTCAGGCATTAAGGGCATTATCATTTTACCTTTTTGCTTTCACCTCAAATCAGCTTTTTTATTTCCCCTTTCACCTCAAAATACTACTTTTGCAAACTTTATATAAATACGTACCATGTTAAGAACACATACCTGCGGAGAGTTAAACATCAGCAATTTAGGCCAAACCGTAACATTATGCGGCTGGGTGCAAA
>JAMFSA010000039.1 GCA_026225055.1 Mucilaginibacter xinganensis
GTAATATCTTTTATGTCGATCATTTCAATATCTGATACAATATTGTGTTCGGCACAAAAATCAAGCATTTCCTGAGTTTCAGCTAAGCCGCCAATACCTGATCCTGCTAAACTTTTTCTGCCACCCAGTAAACTGAAAGCATGTATGCTTGCAGGTTCAGGCGGTACACCAACACAAATATGTACGCCATTGGTTCTCAATAAGCTTAAATACATATTAAAATCATGTGGTGCTGATACGGTATCCAGTATGAAATCAAAAGAGTTTTTAGCTGCTTTAATCTGCTCAGGGTCGCTGGTTACCACAAAGTGGTGGGCGCCTAATGCTTTGGCATCAACTTCTTTTTTAGGCGAGGTACTTAATACAGTAACTTCTGCACCAAAAGCAACACCAAATTTAACAGCCATGTGGCCTAAACCACCCAAGCCTAAAACAGCCAGTTTATGGCCCTTACCAACTTTCCAGTGCCTCAGCGGCGAGTAGGTAGTGATACCCGCGCAAAGCAATGGCGCTGTAGCGGCGAGGTCAAGTTTTTCTGAAATATGCAGGGTAAAGTCTTCATTTACTACAATGCTGTTTGAGTAGCCACCATAAGTTGGGGTTTTGTGGTCCTGCTCTAAACCGTTGTAGGTTTGTGAGCTGCCATTTAAGCAATATTGTTCCAGGTCCTGCGCGCAATTTTCGCAATGGCGACATGAATCAACCAGGCATCCGGTTCCGGCAAGGTCGCCAACTTTAAATTTGGTTACATGGCTGCCAACCTTTACAACGCGACCAACAATTTCGTGGCCTGGTACCATCGGGAATATGCCCGGAAACCAATCGTTTTTGATCTGGTGAAGATCAGAGTGGCAAACGCCACAGAATAAAATATCAAATTGCACATCGTGCGGACCAACATCCCGTCTTTCAAAATTCCAGGGGGCAAGGTCAGTTTCCGGCGTTTGCGCCGCATATCCTTTAACAGGTATCATAGGTAAGTTTTTTTAGTTTTTACGAAGATAAGGGATTTATAATCGTAGTGTAAGTTGGAAATTGTTGGTGTAATGCAATTTTTACTTATAGCAAATTTCTTTGCGCGTCATTGCGAGGTACGAAGCAATCCCTAACTATACAGGGCGAATAGAAAGGTTAATTCATTGCATCATGATCTGCGCAGTCGGGGATTGCTTCGTACCTCGCAATGACGCGCGGAGAAAAGGTGTATAATTAATTACAACTAACTCTTATAATCCGAAATATTCAACTCATGCCCGCAAAAGCTGTACTCATGCGGTTGGTTGGAGCAGATGATCGTTAATCTGTTAAGCGCGAATTTTTCAACCAGGCTTAAATACCAGTCTACACCCTGGGCATCAAGGTTGCTGGTGGGTTCATCGAGCATTAGGATGGGGGTATCGGAGCAAAAGGCAAGGGCCAGCTTTAGCCGCTGTTTCATGCCGGATGAAAAATAACGGATAAGCTTATTGGCGTTGCTGTGCATGTTGAGCACATCAATAACCGCGTTTTTATCCATCCCGGCTTTGTATGCCTTAAACTTAAAGTGAAAATCGATCATCTCACTCAAAGTAAATTCCTCAATCAGTTCAAGATAAGGCGCAGCCAGACTAAGCTTTTGAAATATATTCTCAGGTTCTATATTCTTGCTATCAAAAGTATAGCTGAGCGTACCAATTGATGGCGATAAACTGCCATTCAAAACCTGAAACAATGTTGATTTACCCGAGCCATTTGGCCCGAGTATAGCATAGCTTTCGCCAAGATTAAAGGTATAGTCGATCCCCCGGAAGATCCAGTCGCGGTTAAAGCGTCGGCCTATGTTTTTGAGGGTAATCATGAACCGGGATTTAACGGATTAATAAGATAATGAACCAAGATTAAACAGATTTATTGGATTAACAGGATGTAAAAAGCTATTTATGTATATCATGAAAATCGGTTTAATCCAATAAATCCTGGTTCAAGCTCTTTTTATGAATTCCCAAAACCCTTCATAATACCTCTTTGCGAGTTCTGTACAAAGTTGATGATCTCATCGCGTTCAACGGTTGGGTTAAACTCGGCTTCGATAATATCCAGCGCCTTGGTGATATTGTATTTTTTAAGGAAGATGATACGGTAAATTTCCTGTATCTCGTTGATGGTTTCAGCTGAAAAGCCCCTGCGCCTAAGGCCTACAGAGTTGATACCTATATAAGATAATGGCTCCCTGCCTGCTTTTGTATACGGAGGAACATCCTTACGTACCAGCGAGCCGCCGGATACCATACAATGCGCGCCGATCTCCACAAACTGGTGTACTGCCGATGTGCCGCCAATAAAAGCGTGATCGTATATATTTATGTGGCCCGCAAGCTGTACCGCGTTGGCAATAATTACATTATCGCCGATGATACAATCATGCGCAACGTGCACATAAGCCATTAACAGGCAATTGCTGCCTATGGTAGTGGTGTTTTTATCAAGCGCGGTACCGCGGTTAAGGGTTACGCATTCGCGGATAACGGTGTTGTCGCCTATGGTAACTGTGCTTGGCTCGCCACGATATTTCAAATCCTGCGGCGGCGCAGATACTACCGCTCCGGGGAATATACGGCAGTTTTTGCCGATGCGGGCTCCATCCATTATTACGGAATTTGAACCTATCCAGGTGCCTTCACCAACTTCAACATCCTTATGGATGGTAACAAATGGTTCAATTACTACGTTGTCGGCTATTTTAGCCTGTGGGTGGATATATGCCAGTGGTTGGATCATGCTTCGTTACCTTTTACTTTTACAATTTGAGCCATTAATTCGGCTTCAACAACAACACGGTCGCCAACCATGCCAATACCTTTCATTTGTGCAATACCCCGGCGAATTGGTGAGGTAAGATCGCAATAATATACAATAGTATCGCCCGGAACCACCTTGCTCTTAAACCTGGCGTTCTCTATCTTTAAAAACAAGGTTAAATAGTTTTCAGGGTCGGGTACTGTTTTTAATACCAGTATACCACCTGTTTGTACCATGCCCTCAATCTGCAACACACCCGGGAATATAGGCGCATCCGGGAAATGCCCCCTGAACAATTCCTCGTTCATAGTTACATTTTTTATGCCGATAACGTGAGTTTTTGATAGCTCCATAATTTTATCGATCATCAAAAAGGGCTGTCTGTGCGGCAATATGGCCATTATATCAACGGTATCTAATACCGGCGTAGCATTCGGGTCGTATTTCTTTAAACGCCTTTTGCCTTTATCTTTCTTTATTAAGGCCTTTATTTTTTTGGCGAAAGCAACATTGGCGGCATGGCCCGGTCTTGCTGCCATAATGTGGCCTTTTAGCGGTGTGCCAACCAAGGCAAGGTCGCCTATCATATCCAACAGTTTGTGGCGTGCCGGCTCGTTCTGGTAGCGCAGATCGATATTGTTTAATATACCCTGCGGGGCAACTTTTATATCCTTGCGGTTAAATATTTTGGCTAAGTGAGCAAGCTCTTCTTCATCAACATCCTTGTCAACTACAACAATGGCATTGTTCAGATCCCCGCCTTTTATCAGGTCGTGCTTTAACAGCATTTCCAGTTCATGTAAAAAGCAGAAGGTACGGCATGATGCTATCTCCTTAACAAACTCTGATATGGTAGAGATACTGGCATGTTGGCTGCCCAATACCTGTGAGTTATAATCAACCATACAGGTAAACCTGTAATCATCAAGCGGCATGGCTACCATCTCTACCTTGCGGTCGGCCTCGGTGTAGTGAATATTGTAGGGGATGTGGAAGTATTCTTTATCAGCTTCCTGGTCCTCAAAACCGGTATGAGTTATGGCATCAATAAATTTTATAGAGCTGCCATCCATAATGGGTGTTTCAGGCCCGTCCAGATCTATCAGCACATTATCTACTTCTAAACCTACCAATGCAGCCAATACGTGTTCAATAGTACTTACGCTGGCACCATTTTGGGTAATGGTGGTTCCGCGTGAGGTATCGGTAACATTATCAACATCAGCATCAATAACAGGTTGTCCCGGCAAATCAATCCTTCTGAATTTATACCCGTGATTTTCTTCAGCGGGGTTAAAGGTCATGGTAACGCTTTCGCCGGTATGCAAGCCGGTGCCTGATACTGATACAGGCGCTTTAATAGTTCTTTGTTTTACGTTCATCTTTTAATTAGTTCATTGGTTCATTAGTTTACTAGTTCATTGGTACTGTCAATCCAATAACCAATCATTCGCCGGTTCATTTTTCCATCGTTCTACCAATGAACTAATGAACCATTGAACTAATGATCCTTCTTTAGTCCTGCAATTATTTTTTCTAATTCTATAACCTTTTTCTCCAGTTCGGGCAAGCGGGCCAGTACTACCTGCGAGCGCATGTGTTCGCTATATGGCGATGCCGGTGACCCTGCCCATTTTTGGCCTTCCTCTTTTATGGAACGGCTTAAGCCTGTTTTGGCCTGCAATTGTGTGCCGTTCGGTATGTTGATATGCCCAACGATACCTGCCTGCCCGCCAATGATCACGTTTTTACCCACTTTGGTGCTGCCCGATATGCCTGTTTGCGCGGCTACAACCGTATTCTCATCAATCTCCACATTGTGTGCTATCTGTATCAAATTATCCAGCTTAACACCTTTGCGTATAATGGTTGATCCCATGGTGGCCCTATCAACCGTGGTATTAGCGCCAATTTCCACGTTATCTTCTATAACCACATTGCCTATTTGGCTTATTTTCTGATAGCTGCCATCGCCCGTAGGGGCAAAGCCAAAGCCATCACCGCCAATTACTGCGCCTGAGTGAATAATAATATCGTTGCCTAATTTACAATCGAAATAAATTTTAACTCCCGAAAAAAAGGTAACGTTATTGCCAATGCTCACATTATCTGCAATATAGCAATTTGGGTATATTTTGCAGTTATCGCCAACGGTAACATTGGGGCCTATATAGGCAAACGCGCCTATGTAAACATTTTCGCCAATTTTTGCTGTGGGATGGATGAAGCTGGGCTGTTCAATACCGGCCTTATTAAGTTTTATCTTGTTGTAAATATCAAGCAAAACGGTTATTGCCGAATAAGCATTGGGCACACGTATAAGTGTTGCCTTTACCGGCTCGGCAAGCTGATAATCATCATTCACAATAACTATCGACGCGTCGGTAGTATAAAGGTACTGCTCATACTTTGGATTAGCCAAAAATGAGAGTGAACCCGCGGTGGCTTCTTCTATTTTAGCCAGCTGACTAACCGATACTTTTGCATCGCCTTCAACCTTTCCATTAAGCAATGAGCTTATTTCTTGTGCAGTAAATTGCATCCGACAAATTTAAATGTAAAAACTAAAGCAGCAAATATATAATTGGTTGATTATGCAGGTTAATGACCACTTAATTGTTCTGCTTAAAATCAATTAAATTATTCACTAACTGTCACTAAATAAGTTCTTTATAATAACACAGTATGTATTTTTTTACAGTTTTTTTCAGCGCTTCCAAATTGGAGTTATCGCTGGCCGCTGTAATATCTTTCACCGTTCCGTTTTTCATGAGGATAAGTATGCTGCCATCGTCTGTTTTATAGGCATTATTCCTTACCTCATCAGTAAATACAAAGTACGATGCCTCGTACTCACTTATTCCATATTTCTTAACGGCTTTTTGGCTTAATTCGTTTACGAATGCTTCATCGGGTACTTCATTGGTAATATCGGTATGGTACAAGTTGCGGTGTACCAGGTCGCGGCATAATTTCGACAGTACAAAATCTTTACTGCCTGCCCATATTTTTACTGCCGCCATAATATCCGTATCATCAAGCCCGGCAAAAGTCTCCAGGTTATCACCCTCTCTTATAAACATTTGGTTATTGATGGTATTTACCAGGAAATGGTTTAACGCAGGTGTACAAAAAAGGTCCTCCTTGCTTAAGGCCAGTTCTTTTGCGCGTTTCAAGATCTTGCATAATAGCTGCTCGCCAGCTATCACCGTTTTATGCAGGTATACCTGCCAGTACATCAATCTGCGGGCAATCAGAAATTTCTCAATCGAGTAAATGCCTTTTTCCTCCACCACAATATGATCATCAACCACATTCAGCATTTTAATAATGCGGTCGGAGCTGATCACACCTTCTGATACGCCGGTAAAAAAGCTATCTCTGTTCAAATAATCCAATCTATCCATATCAAGCTGACTGGATACTAACTGATGCAGGAAGTTTTTATGATACGTTCCGTTAAATATTTCTATCGCCATTGCTAAACGACCACCAAACTGCTTGTTGAGCTCGTTCATCAGTAACACGGAAATATCCTCGTGCCAAACACCTTCAATTATAGCCTGCTCCAGCGCGTGAGAAAATGGCCCGTGCCCGATATCGTGTAATAATATAGCTACGGTAACCGCTTCTTCTTCGGCCTGGGTTATCTGCTGCCCCTTGTAACGCAGGGTTTCAATAGCCAAACTCATAAGATGCATAGCACCAAGCGCGTGATGAAAACGGGTATGCAGCGCGCCAGGATATACAAGGTGGGTCATGCCCAATTGTTTAATGTATCTCAGGCGCTGAAAGTAACGGTGCTCTATAAGATCGTAAACCAGGTCGGTAGGGATACTGATGAAACCATATACCGGGTCGTTTATTATTTTATTTTTATTCAAGGTATTATATAGTATTATTATACAGGTACAAAAATGTGAGGTAAAGGTACAACGCGTGTAGTATATTTGTTAAAATTTTGTTAATACCTTTAAAAACAACAACAATTATCTCCCTTTAAGGTTATAGTTGTCTGAATTAACGTACAGCGGATAAAAATTAGCATATGCTGTTAATAATATATCCGTTTGATGCGGATTCATAATTAAATATATATCATGCAAGATACTACCATATTATGGGCGGACGATGAGATCGATCTGCTAAAACCCCATATTTTATTTTTAAGCGAGAAGGGCTACAAGGTAACCACTGTTACTAACGGAAATGATGCAGTTGAGTCTTTCAAAAAGAATTACTTCGACCTTGTTTTTTTAGATGAGAATATGCCCGGCTTAACCGGACTGGAAACTTTATCGCAAATAAAAAATATTAATAACGATGTACCCATTGTACTCATCACCAAAAACGAGGAAGAGTACCTGATGGAAGATGCCATAGGCTCGAAAATTGATGACTATCTGATAAAGCCGGTTCACCCAAAGCAAATATTGTTGACGATAAAGAAGCTGACTGATAACAAACGCCTGGTTACTGAAAAAACAACCATGGCCTATCAGCAGGATTTCCGTAACCTGGGGATGACGCTTAACGATAACCTTACCCACCAGGAATGGGTTGATGTTTATAAAAAGCTGATCTACTGGGAGCTTGAGCTACAACAGTTGGAGGATAGCGGCATGCACGAGATCCTGACCTTGCAAAAAGCGGAGGCAAATACCCAGTTCTGCAAATTTGTGGAGCGTAATTATATCGATTGGATCCAGAACCCGGATGGCGCGCCAACCAGCTCGCCGCAGCTGTTTAAAAAGAAGGTTTTCCCTAAGCTGGATGGTAAGGGGCCGGTTTTCTTTATATTGATAGATAACCTGAGGTATGATCAGTTTAAGATAATTAACCCGATCATATCCGAATACTTCAGGCTGGAAGAAGAAGATACCTATTTCAGTATCCTCCCTACGGCTACCCAATACGCGCGTAACTCCATCTTTTCGGGGTTGATGCCTTTGGAAATGGAAAGGCGCTACCCGCAAATGTGGCAGAATGATGAGGATGAAGGCGGCAAGAATTTATTTGAATCGGATTTTGTTACCGATCAGATAAAACGCGTTTTACGTAAGGATATCAAACACTCCTACAACAAGATCCTGAATATTGACGAGGGCCGCGCGCTGAATGAATCGGTAAATAACCTGATGAATAACGAGCTTAACGTGGTGGTGTATAACTTTGTTGATATGCTGTCGCATGCACGTACCGATATGCAGATGATCCGTGAGCTGGCGAGTGATGATTCGGCTTACCGGTCGTTAACATTATCGTGGTTTGAGCACTCGCCTTTGTTCGATCTGCTTAAATTCCTGGCATCAAAGCAAGTGCGCGTAGTGATCACTACCGATCACGGCACCATCCGTGTAAAAAAACCAAGCAAGATAATCGGCGACAGGAACACCAATACCAACCTGCGTTACAAACAGGGTCGTAACTTAAACTTTAATGCCAAGGATGTGTTCCACATCCGCAACCCGCATGATGCTATGCTGCCCAAGCTGCATGTAAGCTCGAGCTTTGTGTTTGCCAAAGAGGATAGCTATTTCGTATACCCGAATAACTATAACCACTTTGTTAATTTCTATAATGAAACTTTCCAGCATGGTGGTATCTCATTAGAAGAGATGATCATACCTATTGCTACTTACGGGCCTAAATAGGCAATAGTCTATTTTTCGTAATTGAGAAATTTCCAGACTTACGAAGTTTTAAAAACTTCGTAAGTCTTTTTTATTTAGTATTTTTGAATAAGTCCCTGATAACAATAACCAAGATGGATACAGCAAAAATAAATATACAGGTTAACTTTCAGCAAATAGCTGAAGCTGTAAAACAGCTTACCCCAAAAGAAAAGTTGAAACTAAATGAGTTGCTGTGGAATGAGAATACACCAATCCCGGTTGAACATCAGCAGCTTGTTATGAGTAGGGTAAAAGATGCAAGTGAAAACCCTGAAAGCATGCTCGATTGGGATGAAGTTTCCAGCAGGCTGGCTTAGTTAATGAAGTCTTATAAGATAAAAATTAAGGATGAAGCTTTGACGGATATCCTTAATATACGCCCATTGGTATAATGGGCGCGTTCCAAATCTGGGCCTCAAATTTCAAAAAAACGCAAGATTACAAATCAATTCCCTCAAGCATAATGCCCATATCTTTGCTGTCCGTTATAATAGTGTGCGGTGTGTGCTTGTTAAAAAATTTCCCTTTTTAATTCATTATATTATTGATGAAGATAGCAGGGTTGTAAATGTATATGCAATTATACATACAAGCAGAAATCCCAAAATTTGGGAGAGAAAAACCAAAGAAGTTTAAACTTAAAGCGCTGTTTTTCGAAAGGACAAATTTGGTATGACATTATTAAATCATCCTTTTCCTTATTTTTGGCAAATGAACCTGCTGATAAATAGCCTTAACGAATTGGATAATGCCGCGTCTGAAATCTTGGCGTTTGATATAAACAACCGTGTCTTCCTTTTTTATGGCGAAATGGGCGCGGGCAAAACCACGCTTATTAAATCCCTGTGCAAACAACTGGGTACTGGTGATAATGTAACCAGCCCAACATTTGCTATTGTAAACGAATATACCGGGACAAAAATTAACATCTATCACTTTGATTTTTATCGCCTCAAAAACCAAAGTGAAGCAATGGATATTGGGTTTGAAGAATACCTGTATTCGGGCAAGTATTGCTTTATTGAGTGGCCCGAAAAGATCCCCGATCTGTTGCCATTACACTATGTAACTGTAAAAATACAGGCGCTTGATGCTAATTCGCGCAGCATAAGCGTTGAGAAGATTTAATTTAGCTAAATACTTTTTTTTATTTAACTTCATCATCCAGAAAATATATCAATGAGTTCAGGGAAATACAGTGGGTTTTCTGATATCGCCAAGCAAGCGATGATGCAGCCGCAGGAGTCGATGCTGGAAGTAAAGAGCAAGAAGAACAAACTCTACATAGGCATACCAAAAGAAGTTTCTTTCCAGGAGAACAGGGTGCCATTAACACCTTTATCGGTAGCGCTGCTGGTTAACAACGGGCACCAGGTAATGCTGGAGAGCAATGCCGGGCAGGCTGCCAATTTCTCAGATAAGGATTACAGCGAACAGGGCGCACTTATCGTTTTTGATAACAAGACCGTTTATGAGGCCGATATCATCATAAAAATAGCTCCCCCAACATTAAGCGAAATAGAGCTGATGAAACCCGGGCAGATATTGATCTCCGCTTTGCAAATCTCCACCCTTAAAGCCGAATGTCTGCAGGCATTATTACAGAAAAAGATCACCGCCCTTTGTTTTGAGCATTTGCAGGATGAAGGCGGCTCGCTAACCGTGGTCCGCGCCATGAGCGAAATTGTAGGCGCTACATCCATACTGATAGCGGCAGAATACCTGAGTAATGTTTTTGATGGCAAAGGCTTGATGCTGGGTGGAATAACTGGTGTGCCTCCGACTGAAATAGTTATACTGGGTGCAGGTACCGTAGGTGAATATGCCGCCCGTACCGCCATATCATTAGGTGCCGAAGTGAAGGTTTTCGACCCATCCATATACAAGCTTCGCCGTTTGCAGAACAATATTGGCAGCCGGGTATTTACATCGGTAGTACAGCCTATTGTTTTGGAGAAAGCGGTTACTACCTGCGATGTAGCCATTGGTGCCATGCGTGCCGAAGATGGCCGCAGCCCCTGCATTATATCAGAGGCAACCGTAAGCAAAATGAAACGCGACTCGGTTATAATTGACGTGAGCATTGACCAGGGCGGTTGCTTTGAGACATCTGAAATAACTAACCACACCCACCCGGTGTTCCGTAAATACGATGTGATACATTATTGTGTGCCAAACATTGCCTCGCGTGTGGCACGCACGGCTACTTATGCCTTAACAAATATATTCGCGCCCATATTATTGGATATTGGCGAGCATGGCGGATTGAAAAATGTGATCTGGCAGAATGCCGGGGTACGTAATGCCGTGTATATTTACCAGGGACATTTAACCAGTAAATATATTGGCGAAAGGTTTTCCATACCCTGCAAAGATCTGGACCTGCTCATTGTTTCACACCGATAAACCGATA
>JAMFSA010000040.1 GCA_026225055.1 Mucilaginibacter xinganensis
CAAATTCTCCGCGCCCGCCTGCTGATATCAGCGGAACTGTGAAAGATAGTAAGGGAGAGGCCCTGCCAGGGGTAACTGTCAAAATTGAAGGAACATCGTTTGGTACCGTTACCGATGTTAAAGGTAACTTTCATATACGTGTAAATGATGGTGCCGTACTTGTTTTTACCTTTATTGGGTATATTGAACAAAGAGTACCTTATACCGGACAAGCTTCATTGAATATTACCATGCAGGATGCACCAAATTTGCTGAATGAGGTTGTGGCTGTTGGTTATGGTACACAAAAAAGAAGTAATGTTACCGGCGCATCCAGCACTATATCAGCAAAAGAAGTTGCTAAACGCCCATTGGAAAATGTATCCCAGGCGTTACAGGGTACCGTATCAGGTGTGGCTGTTACTAGCACAAGCGGGCAGCCAGGGCGCGATCCCAGCATTATCATCCGTGGTGTAAATACAATCACAGGTGGTACTACACCCTTATATGTAATTGATGGATATATTGGTGGTGGCCCGGATGTAAACGTAAATGATATCGCTTCCATTGAAGTGTTAAAAGATGCGGCTGCTACTGCTATTTATGGATCAAGGGGTTCAAACGGTGTTGTTCTGATCACAACTAAATCAGGCCAGGCCGGTAAAACAGTAATCAATTTTGATGCATGGTTCCAAAAAGGCGAAATACCTAAGGAACTTGATTTGATGGATGCCTATGATTTTGCCCGTTCGGTAAATTCGCAATACGTAGCCACAGGCGGTTTGGCTCCTTTTTCACAACAACAGCTAAATGATTACAAAACAAATGGCGGTACTGATTGGCAACGCGCACTGCAACAAAAGCCATTTGTGCAAAATTACCAGCTTGATGTATCAGGAGGAAATGACAATGTAAAATACCGTGTATCATTAAACTACCTTGATCAACCCGGGTTAATACTGAATCAATGGTATAAGGATACAAAATTCAGAAGTACCATTGACGCCAAGCTTAATAACAAAATGGACTTAAGAATTATTGTTGCTGCAAGTTTACCGCAGAGCCACAATAATAGCTACAATGGTGGTTTGGTTGATCCTTTTAACCTTGCAGCTGAATATGACCCTTTGTCACCTATCAGAAATCCTGATGGTTCATTTGTACAAAGCGCTCCTTATGCTTCTATACAACCCAACCCCATTGCACAGGCACTTAGCCAGGCAGTTGATAATACCAGTACTAATGTCGACGGACAACTATCATTTAATTATCGCATTATTGATGGCTTAACCTTCACGTCAAATGACGTATATAATCTTGGATGGAGCCTTAATCAAACCGTTTTTGGTCCGGGAACGGGAAGTTATGTTAGTCACTCTGATTATGCAGATGTTAACTCAAGTAAAAATACCAGCTATATAACCAGTAATTACCTTACTTATAAGAAGACATTTGGCGACCATTCAATAACAGCAACAGCATTGTATGAGCAATCGCAGGATAATGGTGTTAGTGTCGATGCCCGGTCAAATAACCTGTCTACCTATAACCTGGGCTATTATAACCTGGCTTTAGGCGCACCGCAGCTGACATCATCAACCTATGGTGCAGATGGTTTAATATCCTATATGGCACGTGTAAATTATGCCTATAAAGAGAAATACGAATTATCAGCCAGTATACGTGATGACGGTTCGTCACACCTGACCAAAAAATACAGTACGTTCCCATCAATTGGTTTAAGCTGGAATGTTGGTAAAGAGGATTTTTTAGCGAACTCACCGGTGTTCTCTGATTTTAAGGTACGTGCTACTTATGGTCAAACAGGCAATCAGTCGGTAGGCGCTTATTCAAGTATTGCACAAGTTAGTACAGCTCCTAATCCGTCTATCGCCTATTACTATGGCGGTGTCGGCAGCCCTGCAAGTAATGCTACTTTTTTGGGTACACCTGCGCCAAAATCACTGAGATGGGAAGTTAAAACAGCCTATGATCTGGGTGTTGACATGTCATTCCTAAAAGGGCGTATAACTTTTGTAGCAGATGCTTATACAAATAAAGTAAATGACTTATTATACAACGTACCTATCCCGCAATACCTTGGTGGCGGCAATGTTCAAAGTAATATTGGCAGTATAGGTAACAAAGGTTTAGAGTTTGCACTGGGAGGAACACCAATCTCTACACAAAAATTTAAGTGGACCACTAATTTTAACGTATCCCTGAACCGTAATAAAGTTCTTAGCCTGCAAGGTATAAACAACATTACAGATGGTTATGGCATAATTAAAGTAGGACTGCCATTAGGCGAATTTTATGGATATAAATTCCAGGGTACATGGAAAACAGATCAGGCCGCTCAGGCAGCATTATATGGTGAAAAACCTGGTGATGCAAGATACGCCGATCTAAACAATGACCATGCAATAACATCCGCCGACTATGAGCCGCTGGGTAACGCAACACCAAGGTACTCTTATGGCTTTATTAATGACTTTACTTATGGTCACTTCACCTTAAGCTTTATGTTCCAGGGCGAGCAGGGTAACCAGATATTCTCTCAAACCCTTGCCTATTTATGGGGTGGTTTAGGTGATATGAAGAATGCTACACTTGCGGCAGCGGTACCTGAAAACCTGTGGACACCACAACATCAAACCGATAACCCTGCATGGAGCAATACCAGCCATAATGAAAATAACAGTAGTCGTTATGTATATGATGCCAGCTATTGTAAATTAAAGAACCTGTCATTGGCTTACCATATACCTAATGATCTGTTAAGCAGAATTAAAGTTAGAAGCTTGGAAGTATATCTAAGTGGTCAGAATTTATTGACAATTACCAAATTCCCGGGGTATGATCCGGAAGTATACAATGGCAATACCACTAATGATCAGGGGCAGGAATTTGGGGTAATACCAAACCCGAGAACATTCACCGCTGGATTCAGGCTTGGTTTGTAGGGCATTATTGTAATAATTAATTATTCATAAAAACACAAAAATGAAAACGATAAAAACAATATTATTTGCGTCCCTGGCATTACTGCTGTTTGGCGGGTGTAAAAAAATACTTCAGGAGGATCCG
>JAMFSA010000041.1 GCA_026225055.1 Mucilaginibacter xinganensis
GTATTTACCCGATTGGCCGTTTAGACAGGAACACCACAGGTTTATTGTTAATGACCAATGATGGTGATTTAGCAGATAAGCTTTCGCACCCGCGCAGCAACATTACTAAGCTTTACCAGGTTGAGCTTAGCAAAGCTTTAGCACAAGGCGATATGAACAAGATCCAATACGGATTGGAGCTGGAGGATGGTTTAATTAAGCCGGATTCTATATCATACGTAACAGGCGGTACTAAAAGAGAGATTGGTATACAGATACACAGCGGTAAAAACCGTATCGTTCGCCGTATATTTGAGCATTTGGGTTATGAGGTTGTAAAGCTGGATAGGGTGATCTATGCAGGCCTTACCAAAAAAGACCTTACCCGTGGCCGCTGGCGTTACCTGGCTGAGAAAGAAATTATCCAACTGAAACATTTGATACAATAGCAGTTTAAAAGTATAAATTGAAAGTCCAAAGTGAAAAGGTGTTGTTACAAAACATATCTTTCGCTTTGGACTTTTTGCATTTAATAGCTAATTACTAACTTGCACATTATAATAACGTTTACCATGAAAAAACTACTGCTAATTATTTCTACCCTGTGCCCGGTACTGAGCTACGCGCAAAGTAAAAAACCGGCCCCTTCAACTTATGATGTGTTGATTGGCACTTACACCACCGGCACCAGCAAGGGGGTATATGTTTATCGCTTATATGAGGAGAGCGGGAAGCTATCTTATTTAAATGAGTTTACTAACGTTGATGATACTGCGTTCATCAACCCATCATACCTGTGTGTAAGCAATAACAACAAATTTGTTTACGCTGTAAATGAAAGCACAAAAGGAGGGGTAACCGCACTAACATTTAACGCGAATACCGGTAAATTGAAATTCATTAACAATCAGCCAACGCAAGGTGCCGATCCGTGTTATGTTACGATTGATAAGGATCAGAAAAACATTTTTATCGCCAATTACAGCAGCGGTAGTTTAGCCGTATTGCCGGTAAACAAGGATGGTTCTTTAAGCCCGGTTTCACAACTGATTAAGGATTCAGGCATAGGTCCGGTTAAAGACAGGCAGGAAGGCCCACACGTGCACATGGCTGCCTTATCACCTAATGAAAAATATTTATTGTATACCGATTTAGGTACCGATAAAATAAACATTGAGCGCTATCATGCTTCAAAGCCTCAGCCATTAACCCCGGCCGATCCGGCATTTGTCAGCGTTGCTCCAGGCAATGGCCCAAGGCACATTGCATTTTCGCCGGATGGTAAACATGCTTACCTGGTTCAGGAAATAGGTGGTTTTGTAAATGCTTATGCTTATGATAATGGTAAGCTTACCCAGATACAATCTTTAGATATGAAGTTGCCGGAGTTCGGCGGTAATATTGGCTCGGCGGCTATAAAGATATCTCCGGATGGCAGGTTCTTATATGCTTCAAACCGGGGTAATGCTAACGATATAGTGCAGTATGCTATAAATGCTGAGAACGGTCAATTATCATTCGTTGCCCGCGTTCCGTCGCTTGGCAAAGGCCCGCGCGACTTTTCAATTGATCCGCAAGGCAAATTCCTGATCGTATCAAACCAAAATAGCGATACTATATATGTATACAGGATCAATCAACAAAACGGGTTTATAGGCGGAGTAGTTTCAACGCTTAAAATTGGCAACCCTGTTTGTTTAAAGATAGTATCGGCAGAGTAATAACCATATGAAAAGTACTTTAAGGTTATACCTTGCAATGATTTTGGTGGGATGTATTATACATCCCACTTTTTTGTTTGCAGCAAATCCCGGCGATCCGCACATTATTTATATCAATCTGAAACTTAAAAAAGCTGCGCCTGTGAGCGTGACTAAGGCGGCGCTGAAATACAATAAACAGCTGGCTTTCAGTTTTACGCTGGATGATGGCTACCGGTCGGCATACCTTACCGCGTTTCCGTTACTGAATGGCGGGAAAATAAGCGGGCCATCGCCTGATGAGTGGCGAAACGACGAAGGTGGTGATGGCAGTTATTCAAAAGGTTTGTTTTATTCGGATGGGTGCCACCATAATGTTCCCTTCAGAATAGCAGAGGCCATTAATGCCGGCAATATTACCGATCAGTTTGAAAGCAGGGGCCACTTATCATGGGCCGAAATAAAGGCTTTGTATAATGGGGGCTGGGATATCCTTAATCATGGCTATCACCATGCCACCAAACATGGCACTGATTTTAACTATGAGGTGCAGCAAAACATCACGACAGTAAAGCAGCAAATGGGTTTCACCATGACGCAGTTTGTTGTGCCTGGCGGCGAATCGGACCCGGGATATGAGCATGATTATGAAAGAGCCGCCATTAAGTATGGCAATAACGCGGTTGCATCAATCAAAGGTGTTGGTCCGATTATCCCGGTTGATGCCCCTGTTAATTTAACCGCCATGGTATATGCCCGCGATTTTATACAAAGTGTAGGTAGTGATGACAACCATAATACTGCCAACCGGAGTTTAAAACTGCTTGATTCATTAATGCGGTTGAATAAGCCCGTATGGTTTAATGAATTTAGTCACGGTACAGGCAACGGTAACCTGTGGGGCTTAAGCATGCGTTTTCCGGAGTTTAAATATTATATGACTGCGATTGCGCAAAAGTATGGCGCGGCCGGAAAGGATAACATCTGGATGGCGCCTTGGCAGGAGGTTTATGAGTATATATGGTTAAGGGATAGGATCAAGATCAGCACCGTTAAAAAAGGTAAACAGGTAACAGTTAAAATTGAAGTACCTGATCTGCCGGGGGGCTTTAGGCATAAAGCGATATCGCTATTGGTGAAGACTACAGGTGATTTTACTGTTGTGCCGCAAAGCAACAATGTGAAAGTTAATAGTAATAGGCAGTTGATTAATTTGGAGTTGTAAATATTTGTCGTTTTGAACGCGATGAGGTTGCTTCGTCGTTCCTCCTCGCAATGACATATAGTGGGGAAGGTGTCGTAAAAAAGCCCTACGAAGTTTTTAAACTTCGTAGGGCTTTTTATGTAGAGGGTGTCACCCTGAGCGATAGTCGAAGGGTGAGCGCAGAGGCCTTTACCCGCATGTTTCGAGTGCCTCAACATGACAGCCCGCCCGATAATTCAACCCTTTGTCGGTGTCCTCACCGGCAAATTACATATCCTTCGCGTGCGGAGAAAGATCAAACGGAACCACTACCTTAAAGCTGATATTGCGGCCCATGTTGAAGATGCCGGGCTGTACGCCTGCAGGTACAACAGCATTATCAAAGTATTTAAGCCTGCTCATGTTCGATTGGTAGTTAACATTGGCAAGGTTAGTGCCCTCAATAAACAGTTTTACAACGGTTTTACCCGCGGCATTATTTAAGTTGCCGCCAATACCAGCACTTAATAAATTATAGCCTGCAGTGTAGGTTTCGGAGCCATAAGCAGCGAAGAAACGGTTTTGCGCGTCATAATGATCAAAGCCTACAAATGCATACAACTGTTTAAAGTTGCCGAAGCCTTTGTTATAGGTTCCGCGCAGTTCGGAGTGCGTATGCAGCGGCGGAATGAATGGCAGGTATTTTAAGCTGTCGGGCACTTTGCCGCCGGTACCTAAATTCTGTCCGTAAGTTAAGCTAAGCTCATTCTCAAAGTGCAGCCATGAAACCGGGTGAATATCTAAACTAACTTCTCCACCGTTAATACGCGCCTTGCTTTGTACATACTTGAATTTGCTGTATGGCCCGTTAGGGTCTGATTGTCCGTCGGCATCCACACGTTCGGGGTTGCCGTTTGCATCCAGCAATTGCTCCTGAAATATATAGTTCTGTATGTCATTATTAAACAGCTCTACGCTGGCAGAAACATTTGGCAGGGTAAGGAAAGCGCCGATATCTTCCTGTACACTAAATTCAGGCTTAAAGCTGCTGTTACCTACATGGTAGATCTGTGAACCGGGATCGGGACCGTTAGCAGATAACTCAGCTATACTTGGCGCCCTGAAACCACGCGCGATGTTGCCTTTTAACAGGAATTTATCAGAGAAATTATAAGTAGCGCCCAAACTACCCGACACGCCTGAGAAAGTTTTATTCAGCGCGCTGAACTGCTGGGTTACGTTTGGCGTTGTGGTTGGGTTTGCGCCAGTATAAAGCGTTGGGAAATATTGTTTTGTTGTATCGATATAAGCCGCTTTGCCGGTGAACGAACGGGTATCATATCTTGCACCGCCGGAAATATCCAGTTTGCCAAAACTCTTTTTAACTACAAAGAACGGCCCGATATCAAACTGATGATACGCTGGGATAGGGAAATCGGTACTGTAACCTAAAGTGTTGTTCTGGTACATGCCGTTAACACCAATGGTAGTTTCATAGGTTTTGGCAATGTTGAAATTGTACTTTACATCATAGGTATAGGTGGTCAGCTGCAGGTTGAGGCCGGGAATATCAGCATCCTCGGGGTGGGTAAATTCCCTGCGGTGACTATATTGGTAGCCCAGGTTAACGATCAGGTTGCCGTTGCCAATGATGAAGTTACTATTATCATAAATACGATAAAGTTGCACATGCTGGTGAAGTGCCGGGAGTGCATAAGAGTTCAGATCAGATGCCGGTACTATTGGCCGGTAAGTATCGGCATCGGTAATTTGTTTAGTGAACTGGCGGGTAAGTGAATCGCGGCTACCATCAGGTATGGCCTGCTCATCATCAAAAATAGAAGCATTTAAGTAAGAATACCCCCATGCTTTGTTAAGGCCGATCATCGCCCTGGCATCCTTTTCCTTGAAATTGGTGGCATAAACACGGCCGTCGTGCTGATTCTGGTAATCTTTTGCTTCTTTGTCGGATATTACTGTTCCCCATACCAAGCCATTGTTGTTGCCCTGTAAGCGGAATGAGCCATTGATCAGGCCGTTGTTAGTGCCATATGTGCCTTGTACATCGCCCAGTATTTTACCATCAGGAACGGGTGGAGGAGTAAGCAGGTTAACTACACCGCCAATAGCATCGGAGCCATAGCTTAAGCTGGCTGGCCCCTTGATCACTTCCACACGGTCGATAGAGTTCTGATCCACCTCGATACCGTGCTCATCACCCCATTGCTGGCCTTCCTGGCGTATGCCGTCTTCAAGCGTTACAACGCGGTTATAGCCCAAGCCGTGGATAAATGGCTTAGAGATGTTCGGCCCGGTAGTTACCGCGCTTACACCCGGTAAATTAGCAATCTCATCAATTACGTTACCTGATGCCGAATGCTGATCAATGTATGTTTTGTTAACCGCGGCCATGGGCACCGGGTCTCTTTTTATTTCAGTAGCACGGCTCACACCGGTTATCACCACTTCGCTGGTTTCAATAGTTGAGGCTTTGAGCTGTACGTTAAGATCGCCTGTTTTTGAAAAATCAACCTTTTCGGTATAAGTGGTATAACCCACAAAGGTGAACGTCACCAGGTAAACACCTTTCGATACATGGTTTAAAGTATACTGACCCTTGCTATTGGTGGAGGTGCCTATCCGTAGATCGGGGATGGAAACGGTAACGCCGGGCATGGTGGTGCCATCAGCTTTATCGGTAACTGTACCTTTTAATGTTCCGTTTCCAGCATCAGCAGGCGGTGATTTTGCAATAGCCCTGGTGGCTACCGTAATAAATAATAAGGTATATATGGCTATGGATAGTCGTTTTATAATTTTCATAAATTCATTTAAACAATAAGGAAATTGGGCTTTACGCAGTAATAACCTGTAAACGGGTTATTTATTACGTGACTCTTCAAATCGTTTGGTGTTACAACCAACGATAAAATTTAAATTAGCTTGAATAAAAATTATGCCATTGGGGGAGAACGCCCGGCAGAGAGAATAAGCGCGATGCTTATAAAAGCATACTTATCTGTTTTATAAGTATAGTTACTAACTGTAACAGGGGCAAAATGTGTGGTGTTTGCCAATGCCATAGCGCTGTGGTGCATAGCATCGCACAGGCGGCAATTTTCTGTCAGCGTTTCTTTAGGCTGATTGTTGGGGTTGTGGTACGAAACTTTGTTTGTGCCCGAAACAGCCACGTGCTGGTGGGCATATACCATATATTGCCCTGCTATAAAACAGGCAATCAACATCCAGGTGTGGATAATATGGTATTTGTTCTTTTTCAAGTCAGCAGAGCTTAATTATCAGCTTAAAGGCAAAAGTAAATAAAAAATGTTTAAAAAGTGAGCAATTGCAACTTAATTGCAATTGAGCATTAAAAAAGAGTCAGGAGTCAAGACATAAGAGTCAGGAAATGCTTTTTGCAGGTAAAATCTGCTGGTTAGATGCCATGGATCCTTAACTCTTGAATTTACAAAAACGTATCTTTACCGGCATGAAACCTGCTGAAATTAATTTAAAGTGGAGCGCGCTGCAGCAACGTATAGCAGATGATTTTGATAACGAGAAACCCGACCTTAAAGTGATGCTATTTTTAATTGGCGTACAGGAACTTGGGCAGGGCCCGAGAAAGTTCAGTAAACGGCAGAAAGAGGAACTGATGCATATTGCCAACTGCAGATTGTTCAGCATGATGGGCTTTTATGAGTTGGAAGGACTGGATCAGGATGGCTGGCCGCATTGGAAACGTATAGGAGTTATCCCCAATTATACTTTGCTTGAGCAGGAAATGGTGCTGAAATCGCTAATAATTGATTATTTTGACTCGATGGAAGAATAAGTAATACTATTTATGAAAAAACTTTTTACACTGGCCCTTTTACTGGTCACTATAACAAGCGCTTTTGCTAAGGCGCCAAAGAACCAGTATGTACGCATCAAAACAAGTTATGGTGAATGCATTATCCGCCTATATAACGAAACCCCACAGCACCGCGATAACTTTATAAAGCTGGCTAAAAAGGGCTTTTATAACGGGACGCTTTTCCACAGGGTGATACAGGATTTTATGATCCAGGGCGGTGACCCGGATTCAAAAAATGCCAAGCCTGGTATTGAACTGGGAAATGGGGATGTGGGTTATACTATCCCGGCGGAATTCAGGGATAGCCTTTTCCATAAAAGAGGCGTATTAGCCGCCGCGCGTGATGATAACCCGCAGAAAGCATCCAGCGGATGCCAGTTTTATATAGTGGAGGGCAAACGCCTAACGGATGCCGAACTGGATAAGCAACAGCTAAAACTCGACCGAAAAATAACCGACCAGCAACGCAACTATTACAAAACCGTAGGCGGCGTACCGCACCTCGACGGTAAATACACCGTTTACGGCGAAGTAGTAAGCGGTATTGATATGGTTGACCTAATTGCTGCTGTTAAAAAGGACGAGAACGACCGCCCAATAACCGATGTGCCCATGACCGTTGAGGTGCTGAGCAAAAAGGAATGTAAGCAGCTTGATAAGATTCTTTATCCTGCGCAATAACCCATATTTATTTCGAAATTCGGATGTCCGATTTCGAATTTATTAATAACCCCAAAATCCGAAATCGAAAATTCGATATCCGAAATTATGAAGATAATCACCTATAATGTAAACGGCATCCGATCAGCAATAAACAAAAACTGGCTGGCCTGGCTGCAGGCTACCGACGCTGATGTGGTTTGTTTACAGGAAATAAAAGCAACTAAAGAAGATGTAGCTGACTTGCTGCTGGTTGAACAACTGGGCTATGAGCATTACTGGTTCCCTGCTGAGAAAAAAGGCTATAGTGGCACCGCAATTTTTACCAAACGTACACCAAACCGTATTGAGTATGGTTGCGGTATCCCTGATTTTGACAGGGAAGGCCGTTGTATCCGGGTTGATTTTGACGAAGTATCGGTAATGAGTGTGTATTTTCCGTCAGGCTCGAGCGGTGATGAGCGGCAGGTATTCAAATACCGTTTTCTGGATGAGTTTGGCCGGTACCTGACTTTACTTAAAGCTACTTACCCAAAACTGGTGATCTGCGGCGATTATAATATTTGCCATAGGCCAATAGACATCCATAACCCGAAATCAAATGCCAATTCATCAGGCTTTTTGCCCGAAGAACGTGAGTGGATGGAAAGCTTTATTGAATCGGGTTTTGTGGACACCTTCCGCCACATGAACAAGGAGCCGCATAACTATACCTGGTGGAGTTTCCGCGCCAATGCCCGCGCAAAAAATTTAGGTTGGCGTATTGATTATGCCATGGCCAGTAAAGAGCTTACCGATAATATTAAACGTGCTGCTATATTGCCTGAAGCTAAGCACTCGGATCATTGCCCAATGTTGTTGGAATTGGAGTTTTAACTCCCTAACCTCCTGAAGGGGGAATTAAAGATCTTCTTCTCATGTCATTGCGAGGAGGAACGACGAAGCAACCTCGTCGCATTCCTCTGCAAGCGACGAGGTTGCCGCGCTATCGCTCGCAATGACATGTTTTTATTTATCTATCAAACAAAAAGAGCTCCCGGAAACCGGAAGCTCTTTTAAAATATGCTTATCACGAGGGTAGGGGGCTACCCTTTCACTCTTTCTACATAACTTCCGGTTGCTGTATCAACCTTAACTTTATCGCCAATGTTGATGAATAAAGGAACTTTAATTTCAGCGCCGGTTTCAACAGTGGCATTTTTTAACGCGCCGGTTGAGGTATCGCCTTTAACTGCTGGCTCGGTGTAAGTAATTTCCAGTTCGGCTGATCCCGGGATCTGGCCCATAATAGGTTCTTCGTTTTCAAAAGCTACAATAACGTTCATGCCTTCTTTCAGAAATTTAACCGCGTTGCCAAATAAGCGTTTCGGTACATTGTGCTGATCGTAGGTGGAGTTATCCATTACTACTAATGCATCACCATCTTCGTATAAATACTGGTAATCGCTGGTTTCAACGCGGGCAATATCAACCTCTTCATCCGTACGGAAACGGTATTCAACCAATTTGCCTGACTTTACGTTACGCATACGTGCCTGGTAAAATGCACGTAAATTGCCCGGTGTGCGGTGTAAGAACTCTTCCACCTGCACTAACTCGCCATTAAAGCGAAGGATATTGCCATTCTTTACATCTGATGCCTTAGCCATAATTGAATTATTGAGGCGCAAACTTAGGTACTTACCGGGAAAGAAACAAGAGTTTGTTATTTAGTTGATTAAGTTAGATTAGGTTGATTAAGTGAGTAGTTTAAGAAGGATTAACCCAATCAACCACTCACCCAATCAACCATTAACCTAAAGAGTTGCTATATCAATCACAAAGCGGTAACGAACGTCACCTTTTTGCATGCGCTCGTAAGCGGTGGTAATATCTTTTATGTCGATCATTTCAATATCTGATACAATATTGTGTTCGGCACAAAAATCAAGCATTTCCTGAGTTTCAGCTA
>JAMFSA010000002.1 GCA_026225055.1 Mucilaginibacter xinganensis
CCGCGGGCATATTTGAAATGTTATAGAACTAAAAATTAGCGCAATGGAAGCGACAAGATTATTTGATTGCATACCAGCACAGGCCGCAGCGCCCCGGGCTGATTTCTTAGCTGCAAAAGAGAACGGCGTATGGCGGTCATACAGCACGCAGGAAGTGCATACCATGATCAACCAACTCACTATGGCGCTGCTGGATCTGGGAATTTCCTCGGGCGACGGCACGGATGAGGGCCGGGATAAAATCGGCCTTATTAGTAACGGCCGCCCCGAATGGGTGATCGTCGACCTTGCCGTACAACAAACAGGTGCGGTGTTAGTGCCATTATATCCTAATACAAATCCAAAGGAAATTGAGCAGATCCTGATCGAATCGGCAGTAAAATACATATTTGTAAGCGATAAGGAACTTTGTGATAAGGTAACCCTCGTGCGCCACAATGTCCCTACGTTAAAGGAGGTATATACTTTTGATAAAATTGAGAACTGCCCCAACTGGACTGAGCTTTTAAAGCCATTGCCAAACGGCTATCTTCAAAAAATAGCTGGCATAACCATCAATATCAGTGAGAACGACCTTACTACTATCATCTATACATCAGGCACTACAGGCAGGCCAAAAGGTGTAATGCTGAGCCATAAAAATATTGTGAGCAATGTATTGGCATCCAGCCTGGTGCTTTCTCAAGTGCCTGTCAGCGAAAAGCGGGCATTCAGCTTTTTGCCGATGAACCACATTTTCGAAAAAATGTGCACTTATATCTATCTGTTCAATGGCTTTTCTATCTCCTATGCTGAAAACATGGATACCATCGGCCCGAATATAAGAGAAGTAAAACCATCCATTTTCACCGCCGTACCCCGTCTGCTCGAAAAAATATTTGAGCGCATCATGGCCGAAGGGCAAAAACTAACCGGGGCAAAAAAGAAGATCTTTTTATGGTCGGTTAAAGTGGCTGAGGAATTTGAGATTGAGAATACCAAACCCTGGTATAAAATCAAGCTGGCCGTTGCCGAAAAGTTGGTTTTCAGTAAATGGCGTGCTGCTGTCGGTGGTAATTTAAAGGCCATTGTTATCGGCAGCTCTGCCTGCCCGGTTAAGTTGGAGAAGATATTTACCGCTGCCGGAATGGTGGTGATGGAGGGCTACGGACTGACTGAAACCTCGCCCGTAATATCCGTTAATCAATACGGCCCCAAGGGAAGAAAATTTGGCACCGTAGGTAAGTTATTGGATAAGGTACAAGTTAAAATAGCCGAAGACGGTGAGATACTTTGCAAGGGCCCTAACGTAATGCTGGGCTATTATAAAAATCCCGAAATGACAGCCGAAGTTGTGCAGGATGGCTGGTTCCATACCGGCGATATCGGCATATTGGATGAGAACGGTTTCCTGAAAATTACCGACCGTAAAAAAGAGATCTTCAAAACATCAGGCGGTAAATATGTGGCTCCATTGCCTATCGAAAATAAGATGAAGGAAAACCATTTTATTGAGCAGATGATGGTAGTGGGTGCGGGTAAAAAGTTTACTGCGGCCTTGATAGTCCCATCATATACCAACCTGTTGCCATGGTGCAGGGCCAATGATATTGCAATTACCACCTATCAGCAATTACTAAAAGATAAACGGGTAATCGCCTTATATCAAGCTGCAATAGACACTTTTAACCCTGAATTTAATCACGTGGAGCAAGTAAAGAAAATCACGTTATTGCCCGAGGAATGGTCGATAGAAAGCGGGGAGCTTACCCCAACCGGCAAAATAAAGCGCAAGGTGATAACGGAGAAATACGATGCCGAGATAGAGAAAATGTATGCCGGCGAGCCTAATGAAAGCCCGTCGCTGGTAAGCTAACCTGAACACATCATGAGTACTATTCAAGTAACTATAAACGACAGGCTGGCGATAGTCACGCTCGACAGGGGACGATCCAACCCTATCAATCAGCAAATGATAAAGGACCTGCTCGCTTGCTTTAAGGAGCTGGAGGCAGATGATAATGTCGGCGGGGTGATCATCACCGGCAAGCCGGGCTTCTTTTCATCGGGTATCGATCTGATAGAGGCCTATGATTATGATGAGGAACAGATCAAACAATTCTGGACGGATTTTCTGGCATTACCCGGCGCTTTATCTTCCTTCAAAAAACCTTTGGTTGGGGCACTGAACGGGCATAGTCCGGCAGGTGGTTGTATCATCGCCCTTTGCTGCGATTACAGGGTGATGGTGGAAGGGCAATTCATCATCGGGTTGAATGAGATTCCGGTGGGGATCATCGTACCTGACAGCGTTTTTAATTTGTACGCGTTTGTGATCGGACAGCATAAAGCTTATCAATATTTAATAGAAGGAAAACTGCTTAATGCCAATGAAGCGTTACAGGTGGGTTTAATAGATGAGCTTACTACTCCCGAAAATTTAATCGCGGCAGCAGAGAAAAAAATCCGAACTTATATGCAGTTCCATCCTATTACCTGGGGCGTAAGCAAAATGAATTTACGCAAGGAAGTGATCAGCAAATTAAAGGAAGATCAAAGCGACCTGTTAAAGATCATGCTGAAACAATGGTGGCACCCGGCAACCCGCAAGGGACTGCAAAAGATGATCGAAAACCTCAAGTCTAAATCGGCTTAAAAGAAATAAAAATCATGAGCAATATTACTGACAGCGCATACCAGGGTATGTTAAGGGACGACGCTTTAAAAGGCAAAACCATTATTGTAACAGGTGGCGGCACCGGGCTTGGCCGCTCCATGGGCATTTATTTTTTAAAGCTGGGCGCTAACCTGGTGATCACCAGTCGCAAGCTGGATGTTTTGGAACAAACCGCCAAGGAAATGGAAGCCGAAACCGACGGCAAAGTGTTAGCTGTAGCCTGCGATGTACGCAAATATGAGGAGGTGGAAAACGTATTGCAGCAAGCCATTAACACCTTCGGGCAGGTTGATGTATTGCTGAACAATGCCGCAGGCAATTTTATATCACCAACCGAACGCCTTTCTGCAAACGCATTCGCGGCGGTTATTGATATTGTGTTGAAAGGCTCTGCCAATTGTTCGCTGGCTTTGGGCAAATATTGGATCGACAAAAAAATACCCGGTAATATATTAAATATCGTTACCACTTATGCCTTCACCGGCTCGGCTTATGTAGTGCCGTCGGCTTGTGCTAAGGGCGGTGTTTTAGCCATGACCCGGTCATTGGCTGTTGAATGGGGCAGGCACGGCATCCGCACCAATGCCATAGCTCCCGGACCATTCCCTACCAAAGGCGCATGGGACAAATTGTTGCCCGGCGAAATGGCAAAAAAGTTCGATTTTAAAAACCGTGTTCCCCTTAAACGTGTAGGCGAACACCAGGAATTGGCTAATTTAGCCGCATTTTTAGTATCCGATTTTTCCGGCTATATCAACGGCGAAGTGATCACCATAGATGGCGGCGAATGGCTGCAAGGCGCAGGCCAGTTTAACGCTTTAGAGATGGTCCCACCCGAAATGTGGGACAGCATTGAGCAGGCGACGAGAAAGTAATAATATAGTTTCCATTTCCCAGCCCTCTTTGCGCACAGTGGAGAGGGTTAGGGAATTATCATCATTAACGCTGCTCCGTTAGGAGCAAAATGTTGGTAGCATATATATTCCTGGTATGTCATTCGCGCCGTAGGTGCGCAACCAATTGACATTTCATCAATTGTCCAAAAGCGCAGAGGTTATGTACCTACGGCACATACTATTTTAATCATTATTTTTCTACCAACATTTAACCCCGATGGGGTTAGTCTTTTTCCAACACAATTGATTTATAATAATTTATTTGCAATACTAAATATTAATCATTTACTTTGAATTACAAAGTACTTTATAATGAAAGATAAAGACGTATTAGACGAAATCAGTTCCATTAAAAACATAATGGAACGCTCCACCCGGTTCATATCCCTGAGCGGGCTGTCGGGAGTAATGGCAGGCGTTTATGCATTGATTGGTTCGTGGCTGGCTTACCAGTCTATTTACATATTACGTGGAAGTTCTACGTTTCCTTATCCTGCTATCTTATCAGATCTGCTGACTTTTGAGAGGGGCGAACTTGCAGGAGAAATGTTTGTGCTTGCTTTAATCGTATTAATTTTATCCATATCAACAGGCGTTTGGTTAACTGTTCGTAAAGCACGCCGTAAAGGCCAAAGCGTTTGGAACCAAAGCAGCCGGGCATTTTTACGAAAAGGCGCATTGCCATTAGTAGCCGGTGGTTGTTTTATTTTAATACTTTTATGGCACCATTATTATGCTGTTGCTGCTCCCGCTAGTCTGATTTTTTATGGATTAGCTTTAACCGCAGCAAGCCAATACACCTATGGCGATGTAAAATGGCTGGGCCTATGTGAAATAGCATTAGGTTTAATTGCCATGCTGTTTCCGCTATACGGCTTGCTATTTTGGGCATTAGGTTTTGGTGTGCTGCACATTTTATACGGCACCATTATGTACTTTAAATACGACCGTGAAAATAGCGCTCACTAATTTTGATAAAGCCTTTGAGAACCGCATACGCCTGCAGATCATGAGCGTACTGGTTGCCAATGAGAGTTACGATTTCAACTCCCTAAAGGAGCTGCTTGCCGTAACCGATGGCAACCTGGCCTCACATTTAAAGGCTTTGGAAAAGGAGGAATACATCAGCGTTATCAAATCATTTTTAGGTCGTAAACCTAATACCCGTTACCAGGCATCCGCCAAAGGTATTACCGCGTTTAAAAAACATTTAGAGGCACTGGAAAATTTAATAAAACAGCAAAAGAGCTGATATTTTTTTGACTATTTACTTTGAAAAACAAAGTACTTTTAAACAATCAATATCGAAATAAAATATGCAAACAAGCAAAAACTGGATAGAGCATTTCAAGGCAAATGCGCTCCAAAAAAGAGTGAACTGGGATTTAAATCCGCATATAACCAGGAAAGAGATCAAAACCATACTACCATCATTACAGGCATGGCAACTGGGCGAAACATCCGAAGGCAAAAACCTGATCATGGCGTCAACCCGATATGCCGAACGTATAGGCGACCCGGATTATGTAAATGCCGTTAAACTTTTTATTAAGGAGGAACAAAAGCATGGCAATAACCTGGGCCATTACCTGGATAGTATTAATAAACCACGGATAAAAAAGGATTGGGGCGATTCCCTGTTTCGCCGGATCCGATACATGAATACCAATATGGAAACATGGACTTTGGCCGTTATTGTAGTGGAAAGTACGGCACAATATTTTATCAGGCCTTAAAGGATGCTACCGGATGCGAGCTGCTAAAGCAAATATGTACCGACATACTCATAGATGAAGCCTACCATATTACTTTTCAAACAGAAAGACTGGCCATCATATTTGATGGTAAAACTATAGGTGAGAAAAATTTCAGACGATATTTCTATAAAACATTCTGGTATTGTACATCTGCACTGGTATGGTTTGCGCATCGTAAGTTGTTTAAGGCTGGAGGTAACACGTTCAGTGATTACATGCGCAAAATGGAACACAAATATTTAAGAACACTTAACCGCATTACCAGTCCGCTGGCCGTGCAAATGGCTTAAACACAAAAACATGCTAAACTTCAACTCAAAATATTTCTATCTAACTATCTTTTTATTAATCACAGAGATCATCATTGCCATCTGGGTTCATGATGCCTTCATCCGGCCTTTTGGTGGCGATTTCCTGGTGGTGATATTGATTTATTGCCTGGTAAAAAGCTTTATGGATAGCCCCGTTTCACCTACCATTCTAAGTGTATTATTATTTGCTTACGCGGTTGAGATCTCGCAGTATTTTCACCTGGTAGATCTCCTCGGATTAAGAAATTCAAAAATTGCCCGCATTATAATGGGGACATCCTTTTCGTGGACGGATATGCTGATGTATTCGCTTGGTATGCTTTTGGTTTTAATAATTGAACTATGCAGAAAAAGATAAAATACTTTGTCCCTAAGGATTCGATAGTGCGCGAGATATGGGGCAAGGCTGATAGCATCCTGTTTATTTTTGCAGGCGCTGCCGCTGAATTCGCGTTAAATAAAGCTGTCGACTGGTTGTACTTTACCGGGAAACTGCCTGCTGACCCATTGGGGCGCTTGTTTTCTACCGTAGTGTATGCCCGGCAAATTATTTTTTCGGAACTGGATGAGGCAAACCGAACTATCGACCAGATCACTGCTATCCATAAAGGCGTGGAAGAAAACCGTGACGCCAAAATTCCCGACTGGGCTTACCGTGATGTGTTATTTATGCTGATCTATTATTCTATCCGTTCATACGAAGTATTGTACCGGGAGCTTAGTTACACTGAAAAAGAAGAAGTGTTTAATGTTTTTTACCGCGTAGGCAAAAGAATGGGCTTGCAGGAATTACCTGCGGATTATACCGACTGGGTACTCATCCGCAACCAGCATCTGCAAAATGATACCGTACAGAGCAGTTTTACAACCGACTTGTATAAACAATACAGGCTACACCTGCGCCCTGTACGATATCAGATTTTAAAAGAGGTTCAGCTAATTATAGTTCCTAAAAAGGTACGCGCCTTGCTTTCGCTCGGCAACGCACCTCTGCTACTTCCTGTATTGTGGCTATACAAATTAACCCGTCTAATTAAAGCCGACAAATTTATAATAGTCGCCATTTTGCCCAGTGCTTATAAAGCCCGGGTTAGTGCCTTAACTATGAAGTTTAATTAACCTCACTTGATGCCGTAACGTAATACTCTGGCTTTATGGCAATTCCCATTAACTGCTGCTGATGCTTCAGCAAAATATTTTTCCACCAAAAACAATACCCACGTGGGAAAATAACCTGCCCGGTATATTCCTTTCTGGATAGATCTTCCAATGCCAATAATTTATACATCACCTTGCGGGAATGATCAACAACTACGTGCGATTTTTTTGAATAACCCAGCATCTGGTTTATTTCCCTGTTCGATTTCCCCCCCAATATAAATTCAAAGATCTCTATATGATGAGTTGATAGCCCCCGCGACTTTAGCAAAGGCCTGTTCATTGATACTGCTTCCTGTTTCATACTGCACTTATTATCTACCTGTTTAAAAATTAAATTCGTATTAAATTGGTCATGCTTATTACAATGCAAATAGCTACAATGCTAATGGTTATGTTAACCGTGCCTATTATCACCCTGTCAACCTGCTGGTCTTGCAGCCGGTAACTGATGCGCTGGGTGAGGTTAAATAGTATCATAATACCATACATTCCTAACCCAACTGCGATCAATAAGATCATGACAAACATTCCTTGTGAATTATTAAAATAGCCCATAAGTTTCCCCCTTTGTTCTGTTCTTTATTTGTGTTTATTCTGTTTTTAGCACTGTGAATTCTGTTCTCCTGTTTAACTGCCGCCCTTCGGGGTTATCCTTGCCGTTAGGCAGCGAGTTTGGCGCTATCGGCCTGCTTTTGCCATAACCCTTGGCGAAGATCCTGGTGTCGCCTACGCCTTTTGAGATCATATAATCCACACACGCCTGCGCCCTGGCTTGCGAAAGCTTTATGTTATAAGCATCGCTGCCGATAGAGTCGGTATGCGCGCCCAGTTCTACTTTTATTTTAGGATTATCGGTCATTATTTTAACAATGCCATCCAGTATCAGCTGTGATTCAGGGCGAAGTGTAGCTTTGTTAAAATCATACAGGATATTCTGGATCACAATAGGTTTGTTAACAATAAAGGCCTGCAGGCATATATCCGGGCTGAGCAAGGTATCCTTCCTCATTTCGCCCTGGCTTGGCACCGGTAACGATTTGGTGAAATAGCCCTTCTTCTCCAGTATTAAATTATAGGGCCTTTTGGTGGTTACGTTAAAAGTATATTTAGCATCATTTCCGACTACTTCCTGTTTTATAGTATCCTTTGATAGCGAATCAACAAAACTTACTTTAACACCGGGTAGCGGACTATGGGTATCGCAATCAGTTACTATACCGGTTAGCACATATTTTTTATCGAATACCTCAAACAGGTCAAGGCAGCAATCTGATGCACGATCTGAACTGAGGTATGATTTTCTACCGTTCTTATCATCCGGGAAATAGTAGAGATCGTCCTTTGCGGAATTCATGGGGTAGCCCATGTTTTTAGGCTTGGACCAGCGGCCCACGCTTTCATAGCTCACAAAAAAGTCGAACCCACCTAAGCCAACAAAGCCTTTTGAACTATAAACCAGTTTTTTGTCGGATTGATCGTAATAAGGTGCCTGCTCATCAAGCGGGGTGTTAATGGTGCTGCCCAAATTAACCGAGTTACTTGGGTTACCGCTTGCATCCAGGTCGCTCACCCAAATATCATCGCCGCCCTGGCCGCCGGGCTTGTTTGATGAGAAGAACAACCGCTTACCATCCGCAGTAACAAAAGGTTGCACTGAATTAAAGCCATCTACATTTACATTGGTATTAAGCTTTACAGGTGTTGCCCATTCGTTGTTGGTACGGGTGCTTACATAAATGGCATGTATAGTTTTGCTGCCTTCTTTATACCAGCGGGTAAGGTACATACGCTTCCCTGTTGGGTCGATAGATGGAGTGCCATACTCTACTTCCTTTTTATTATCGCTATTATTAAAGCTGATCATTTCGGGGCTGGTACTGCTATCTTTTACCGCATATATCCTGTTCAGGTGTTTTTTATCATCTTTAATTATTCTTGATGAGGTGATCCAGCGGTTACCATTATTAATGATGAGCGAATAATCCGAACCATCAGAATTAATGGTTCCCTTCATCTTCACCACATCAATTAATGCCGGGTATTGATATTGCTCTTTAGCAAAATGACAGTTGGCCAGTTCCTTATCCGCGATAGCAATATAATTTCCGGTGCCTTTATAATCGGTTTTAAATTGCTCCAGTTGTTTTATGGCCTCATCAAAATGCTGGTTGGCGCGCAGGCATATCCCGTACCATAATCTTACTAAAGGATACTTTGCAGCATTTTCGCCATCAATTACCTTAAAGTACCAGCCTTCGGCCTCCAGGTAGTTTTCATACAGGCGATATGATTCTGCCAGCTGATAGCTGATATAAGCCTTATCAAAGCCCTTGGCATTTTTAGGCGCTTTTCCGTTCGACCTGAAAGGCACTTCGGGCTGGGGAAGCAGGTTTAAGCCTGATGCTACCTTTTTGTAGTAAAAAGCGGCTTCGTAATAATCCTTATTGTTAAATGCTTTATCGGCCAGCGCCTTATCGTTCTCATTAAACTGAGCGAAGGCAGTGATGATAAACAAGGATATAAAAATGGTAAATAATATTTTTTTCATGGGTGCGAAGGTTAGCGTTACAGTTTAAAGCCTTGGGCAGATAGGTTCAGGTTCCTGGATGCGTTTATGGAACACATAGCTTATGGACAGCTCAAACCCTCCCTGGCCGCTGGTAGCCGAACTCAATTGCGATGTATTAAAATCATAGCTTGCACCCACAATGTAGTTGTCGAAATGATACCCTACGTTAGCAATCGCCGCATCGTTAAAGCGGTACATCACCCCCATTATCAACCCGTTATCGCTCGGTAATTTAATTTCAGAGTACAGGCCCAAATCCTTTTCCTGTGCCTGCTGTTGTTTAATGTAGATGGCATGTGGTATAAGGTCAAGATCCTCGTTTATGGTAAGGCGAATACCCCCGTGCACCGTGTAACGCATAGGCAGTTTACTGTTGATCCCTTCAACCGCGAAAGGATCTTTTGGCTGAGTAAGGTGGCCCACGCTAACTCCCAGGAATGGGTTTGCCACATCTGTAGGGTTACCATCGTAATAAAATATACCCGCGCCGGCATCAAAAATTGTGGCGTTTGTGCTGGCGAAGTTTTCAAAATTGGGCAGATTCGGATCGAAGCCGCTTCCGGGGTTAAACTGGTCGCCCAGTTGCAGTTTACTGGCATCAAAGCTGCGGTTAATTAAACCTGCCTGTATACCAAAGTGCAATTGCTGGTTACCATCATCGGATATAGCTATGCCATAGCCAAAAGTGCCATAAGCCGCCAGGTAATTATACCCCACACTGCCTGCGGATTGATCAAGGATATTGATACCCAGACCCACTTTATCAGTTGGACGAAAGTCAGCCGACACAGCAGCGGTTTGATAAGCATTTTGAACAGTGGCGTACTGATCTTTATAATTGGCGTTAATACGGGCCTCGCCATTCATTACCCCGGTTAGGGCAGGGTTTAGCCACAGTGGATAAGCATAATATTGCGAGAAATGCGGATCTATCTGTGCCTTTAGCTGGTTTACCATTATCAGTTGCAAAAGGGCAACCATTGTAATTATTAGTTTTTTCATAGTAGTATGTCTTTGTCGGTGAAAGCAATCTTTTAAGGTATCTTGTTATTTTTTCGGGGGCTGCGATGGCACTATCATCGCAGCAATGTTATTGTCCCTTTCTTTTTAATATGCTGACCATCATTCATCACCGCATCCAGGTAATACACATATACCCCGACAGGCTGCTTGGTGCCTTTATAGGTACCATCCCATCCGCTTGATTGGCTTAATGATGAATAGATCATCTCACCCCATTGATCATATACATAGAATTTCAGGCTCTTTATCGATGTGCCATACACATACTCTATATCGTTCTTTCCGTCGCCGTTAGGTGTAAAGGCATTCGGCACAAATATTCCGTCGCCGTTAGGGTTGGTAGTGGTGCCTGTTACTGCTGCTGAGTTATCACTCAGCTGGCATGATGAGCTACCCACAGCACGTACCACAATGGTTATACTTTGCGATGGCTGTAGACCTGCTACCGTATGTGTTAATCCGGCAGTACCCGAACTCGGGTCGGTAAACGTAGCACCGTTATCAATGCTAACCTGGTAGGCTACGGCACCTGTTACAGCACCCCATGTAAAGGTTATGCTTGATGCCGTTGTTGTACCTACACTTACCAGCGGCGGCGATAATTGCTGTAGTATGGTTATAGTTACCGGAGTACGCGTTGCCGAAGCACATCCGCTAGTACCATTCATGGCGGCGGCGTAATAAGTAGTACTGGCTGTTAGTGCCGGTGTGGTAAAGCTGGTACCTGTAGCTATAGCTGTACCGCCTGTAGCAGTTGTATACCATGCTACCGTTGCACCCGGGTCGCTCACTGTTGCTGTTAACGTAGTTGGCGAACCTGGGCATACAGATGTCCCCGTTGAAGTTATTTGTGGTGCCGATGGCGCAGGTTCTACCGTAATATTTACCGCGGTACGTGTTGCTGAAGGGCAGCCGGTAGCATTGGTCGCTTCAGCATAATAAGTGGTATTGCTGGTTAATACCGGGGTCACAAAATCCAAGCCTGAGGCTACTGCTGTACCTCCTGTGGCACTGGTGTACCAGCTATAGGTAAAGCCCGACTGAGGGTTATCAATAGCCAGTGTTGCCTGTGTGCCGCTGCAGGTATTTTGAGCAGTTCCGGCGGTTATTAACGGTGCGCCCGGTGCTGAAACCGCGGTTACCTGTACACTTGCTAGTGATGGGCTGTTGCAGGTGCCGTTAACAGCCTCAACATAATAAGTAGCGTTGGCTGTTATGGCAGCTGTTGTATAGCTTGCGCCGGTAAACAGCAGGTTGGTTTTTGTGGCTGAATCATACCAGTTATAAGTTATGCCGCTTTGCGGATTTGATACCGATAAGGTAGCCGTACTACCTATACAAGCAGATACGTTTGCCGATGTTGGCACTGGTGTTGATGGCGGCTGTGTAGTAGTGATCTGTACAGCAGTACGAGTGGCTGACGCGCAACCTCCTACAGTGCTCACCGCTTCAACATAATAACTGGTTGATGCTGTTATGGCTGGTGTGGTATAAACCGCTCCGGTAAATATTGGCGTACCGCCGGTGGCAACATTGTACCAGTTAAAGGTAACGTTCGCCGTAGTGCTGGTGGCTGTTAAGGTTACCGAGCTGCCTGCACAAACTGTTGGCGATGATGAACCGCCCTGTGCTGTAATAGTTGGCGCGGTTGGTAAAGCATTTATGTTGATGTCAACTTCGGTACGTGTGGCTGATGTGCAGCCTGTACCGTTTGCGGCCTCAGCAAAATAACTTGTATTTGCAGTAAGCGCAGGGGTGGTAAAGCTGGTGCCTGTGGCTACCGGTGTTCCGCCTGTTGCCGCGGTGTACCAGTTATAGGTTAAACCTGCAATTGGGTTTGATATGGTCAATGTTACTGTTGATCCTGAACATGATTGTACGGTATTCCCATTAGCAACCGTAGGTGTACCCGGTGATGTAACCGCAGTTACCTGAACCTGTGCCAATGATGGGCTTGCGCAAGTGCCGTTCAATGCCTCAACATAATAAGTGGCATTGGCGGTTATGGCAGCGGTAATATAGCTTGCCCCTGTAAACAGCAGGTTGGTTTTGGCAGATGAATCGTACCAGTTATAAGTTACACCGGTTAATGGGTTAGCTACTGATAAGGTAGCTGTACTGCCTATACAAGCTGATACATTGACTGCTGTTGGCACCGGTGTTGCCGGTGGTTGTGTAACCGAGATCTGTACCGGGGTACGTGATGCTGATGCGCAGCCACCTGTGGTACTCACTGCCTCAACATAATAGGTTGTTGCTACGGTTATGGCAGGTGTAGTGTACACCGCGCCGGTAAATACCGGGGTACCACCCGTTGCTGCTGTGTACCAGTTAAAGGTAACATTAGCAGTGGTGCTGGTTGCAGTTAAGGTTACACCGCTGCCTGAGCATACCGATGGTGATGATGAACCGCCCTGCGCAGTAATAGTCGGCGCGGTTGGTAATGTATTTACATTGATATCAACCTCGGTACGTGATGGCGATGAACATGCAGAACTGTTAGCTGCCTCAACAAAGTAGCTGGTATTTGCAGTAAGCGCAGGTGTAGTAAAGCTGATGCCTGTTGCTACTGCTGTGCCGCCTGTTGCCGTGGTGAACCAGCTGTAAATATAGCCTGCAGCCGGGTTAGATATGGTTAACGTAACAGCTGAACCTGTACATGATTGTACTGTACCACCATTAGCTACAACCGGGGCAACCGGGGCTGCCTGTATAGTTACCTGCGCTTGTGCAAGGTTATTACTGCTGCAACCAGAGGCGTTTGATGCTGATACATAAAAATCAGTAGCGGTAATTATCGGACCAGTTACATAGGTTGCGCCTGTAAACAACAGGTTAGTTTTAGTAGCTGAATCGTACCAGTTATAAGTAACTCCCGCTTGCGGCGAGCTTACCTGCAAGGTTGCCGGATTACCCGCGCAAACAGCTACGCTATTACTCACCAATACCGGATCATTTGGTAACGCGTTGATGTTAATAGTTACTGCTGTGCGTGTTGATGGGTTACAATTTCCTGCGGTAGCAGCCTCAATATAATAAGTAGTTGCAGCGCTTAGTGCCGGGGTATTAAATTGTGTACCGGTAAATAATAAGTTACCGCCGGTTGCAGCATCGTACCACCTGTAAACATCATTTGTTTGTGGGTTGGAGATGCTGACGCTTGCTGATGATCCTGCACAAACAGACAGCCCACCAGTTGGGATCACTACCGTTGGAGGTGTTGGCAATGGCTGTACGGTTATATCTGTTTCGGTACGTGTTGGGCTGGTACAGCCGGTGCTGTTAACAGCTTCAACAAAGTACGATACATTGCTGGTAAGGTTATTTACTGTAAAGGTTGTACCAGTAAATGCCAGCGTACCTGCTGTTGCCGCAGTGTACCAGTTATAGGTAATACCTGCAACAGGGCTGGTTACACTTAAGGTAGCGCTTCCGCCATTACATACCGTGGTTTGTGTAGCGCTCAGGGTTGGCGCGGTTACCTGGTTGGTAACTGATATGCTCACCTGTGTACGCCCGCCTGTGTTTATACAACCGCTGGCAGTGTTTGAGGCCTCTACATAATAAATTGTATTTTGGGTGATAGCAGGCGTAGTATAAGTTATGCCTGATGCTACCGCAGTACCACCTGTGGCTGCGGTATAATATTTATAAGTAACCCCGGTTTGCGGGCTCAATATATTTATAATAGCAGGGCTGCCCAAACATACGGTAAGGTTAGCGGCTTGTACGCCCGGTTGTGAAGGCGACTGGTTAACATCAACAGTTGCTAATACCCTTGATGGGCTGGTACAGCTGCCATTTACCAACTGAACATAATAAGTAGCATTGGCAATTGGCGTTACCTGGTAATTTGCCCCGGTGAACAACAGATTGCCAGCCGTTGCGGCATCGTACCATTGTACAATTGCAGTACCCGCATTGGTTACCGATAAAGTAGCGCTGCTGCCTGAGCATACTTGTACTGTACTTTGTGCCAATACCGGGTTAACAGGTGATGGCGATACATTCGCGGTAGCTGCAACGCGGTTTGGATTAGGGCATGAGTTTGCGGTACGGCTGCTTTCAACATAATAAGTTGTTGTAGCTGTTAAGGCTGGGGTGGTATAGGTTGTACCTGTAAATAATGCGGTACCACCTGTGGCTGTGCTGTACCATTTATAGGTTAAACCTGCACGGGCATTGCTAACGGTAAAAGTAGCGGTGCTTCCTGAACAAATATTTTCTGTTGATGCGCTTAGTTTAGGTTGTTCAACCTCTTTGGTCGCATACAATATATCCAGCGAGTTAAGGAGTGACACCAATCCGTTAGACAGTCTTACTTCAACCGCGTCATAAGCAACTTGCGGAGCAAATTCGATGATCGCATCCTGATTACCCGACAGGATCTGAATTTTTATCAGGCTGCTGCTTACATTCACACGGTCGCCATTGTAAACGGTACCATTGCTGCTGTATGATGCTACCTGGATATGATCCAGTATGCCCGCGGTAAGTAAGCTGGCTGGCACCTTGATCCTTATTTTTACGGTATCGCCTTTTATACCTGCATCGCTAAATAGCAGTTCCTGACTGGTGTAAGCATTTAATAGTGATAACGGCAGGTTCAATACGGCTACGTTAGTAGTATCCTGATCTACTGAGAAATTTGGATTAGTCACCGTACATCCTATACACAATGCACCGCTGTTACCGGTAGTTTGTGATGAGGCAAAATCGCACGAAGTGGAAAAAATTGTGTTAACGGTAATGTTAACCGCGGTACGCTGCGGACTTGTACAGCCGGTTGCCGCTAAGGTCGACTCAACATAATAAGTAGTGTTTGATGTCAGGGCCGGGGTAGTAAATGAGGTCCCGGTGGCTACTGGCGTACCACCGGTTGCAGTTGTGTACCAGTTAAAAGTAGCACCTGCAGTAGTTGAAGTTGCTGTTAGGGTAGCTGTTTGTCCGGCTGTTACCTGCGCGTTTGATGGGTTAACCGTAACCACTGGTTGTGTAGGGGTTGGGTTAACATTTACCGAGGCGGCAGCCCTTGTTGGACTAACACAGCTTCCTAACGATGCTTCAACATAATACGTTGTATTTGCGGTAAGTGCAGGCGTTGTGTATTGTGCACCTGTAAATACCGGGGTGCCACCTGTAGCAGCAGTGTACCAGTTAAAGGTAACGCCCGCTTGTGTTGAGGTAGCAGTTAATATAGCTGATGAACCGGAACAGGTTTGTACCGGGGTTTGTGCAACGGTTGGTACCAATGGCGATGTTGCCACATTTGCGGTAACCAATGTACGGGTTGAACTGCCGCATTGTCCGGTGCCATTAGCCTCTACATAATAAGTTGCTGATGCGGTAAGCGCTGCGGTTGTATATGGGTTACCTGTGAATACTGGTGTGCCGCCGGTAGCTGTAGTGTACCAGCTAAAGGTAACTCCTGTTACCGCGGTAGCCGTAAATGTAGCCGGTGAGCCTGAACATACAGTTTGCGTTGGCGCGGCTACTACTGGTGCGGCAGGCACAGGTGTTACTGTTATTGTTGCAGGGGTGCGTACGGTTTGGGTACAGCCATCGGCAGTGCGACTGGCTTCAGCATAATAGGTTGTTGTAGCGTTTAAAACAGGTGTATTAAACGTTGATCCTGTAAATACTGGTGTACCGCCTGTAGCTGTGGTGTACCATTTTACAGTTACGTACGATGGTACGGTAGCTGTTAGCGTTGATTGTGTTCCCGCGCAGGCCGTAATACTTGATGTGGTTATTACTGGCTTCGCGACTTCCTCTGATGCATCATAAATATTTAACGCGGTGAGTATGCTCGCTACGGAGTTGAGCGTGATCTGCACCCTGTCGAAATCCTTGGTTGCTACAAACGCGTATCTGAAACGGCTGGTACCATTAAGCAGTGTTATAGTTATCAATGATGGATTTATCGCAAAGCTGTCGCTGTTAGAAACAGTGCCATTATAGGTAGAGATGCTTATGCCTGAAAGTACACTTACACTTGCCAGTGATCCAGGTACACCCAGTTCCATTACTACGGTATCGCCAGCATGGCCTGTTCCGGCAAAGCGCAGGGTTTGGTAAGCGCCCGCACCAAGTAGCCCGACAGGTACATCCAGTTGCGAGAAGGTATTGCGGTCGGCGTCAACAGCGCCGGTTGCATTGTTTATCGAACATAAAACGCATAAGCCGTTGGTGCCTGATACCTGGTCTATGGCAGCATCGCAAGGTGTAGGGCTAACGGCTGAGGTGCTCACATTCACCACACCACTGGCCCTTGTTGCTGATTTTGTGTTGGTAGCAGTTACCACAGCCTCGGCATAATAAGTAGTTGCTGCAAATACCGGTGGCGTGGTAAAGGTTGCGCCAGTAAATATGCTGGTACCGCCTGTTGGTGTAGTATACCAGTTAAATACAGTGCCCGGTGTAGTTGAAGTTGCTGTTAAAGTAGCTGTTGTACCCGGAGCTATAGTTTGTGTAGCCGGAGTAACAGTTACATTAGGTACTACAATAGGGGTAATATTTACCGTAGCCGGTGTACGGCCCGGTGATACACAACTGCCTAATGATGACTCGGCATAATAGGTGGTTGGCGTAGTTAAAGCAGGTGTTGTAAAGGTTGTACCTGTGTATAAAGACGTACCTCCTGTTGCGGTGCTATACCAGTTTACCGTTACGTTATTGCCCACGGTAGCTGTAAAGGTTGCAGTTTGCCCGCTGATGATGGTTGTTGTTGATGGTGTAACCACAGGGTTTGCCGGTGGGTTATCAACCAAAACCGAAACAGGATAACGCACCGGGCTAACGCAGGTACCACGGGTATAAGCTATATAATAAGTTGTATTTGCATTTAATGCCGGAGTGGTAAAGTTGGTACCGGTATAGGCAACTGTTCCGCCGGTTGGTGCAGTGTACCATTGGAAAGTTCCGTTAGTAGGCGATGTGATATTCAGCACCGCCGTACTACCCTTACAAATTTCAGTATTAGGTGAGCTAAATACCGGTTTAGGGTATTGCTGCAACGCGTAATAGATCTGTAATGTAGTCAACGCCGTTAGCGCGCCTGAGTTTAGCCTGATAGTGGCGCTGGTATAAGCGGCAGGTGCAGGCACATAAATCGCATATTTGGTGCCGCCGCTTAACAGGCTCACCTTAATCAACGCGTTATTAAGCGCGTAGCTGGCAATCTGGTTTGTACCATTGTATAAAATAACCTGGAAGTTGCCCAGCACACTTGCGCTAAGCAGGTTAGCAGTACTTCCGACTACAATTTTAATAGTATCGCCTGCAAAACCCGGTTGCTGAAAGGTGAGATTTTGCTCGCCATAAGCCCCAAGAAGGCCAGCCAACACCGTAATTGTCGAAGCGGTAGTGGTATCGGCATCTGTGACCAGAGCCGGGTTAACTACGCCGCAGCCTATACATATGCCATTTACATCATTAGTTTGCGTATTTGCAAATGAGCATGGGGTGTTATTGTTAATGGTTACATTAATAGTAATAGCCGTACGGTCTGCCGATTGGCAACCGGTAGCATTAACTGCGGTTACATAATAGGTTGTATTTGTAAACAGTGCAGGGGTGGTGTAGGTTGCCCCGGTAAAGATTGGGGTAGCAGCAGTGGCTGAACTATACCAGTTGTAAGTATTGCCTGTTTGCGTATTGGTTACCTGTATGGTGGCAGTCTGCCCGGCGCTTATAGTTAAATTATTAGCAGCCAGCGTTGGGTCAGCGGGTTTTGGCGTTACGGTTATAATTGATGCCGTGCGCGCGCTGCTTGGGCAGCCGGTTGCGTTAACTGCTTCGGCATAATAAGTAACGCTGGCATTTAATGCCGCAGTGGTAAAGTTTACACCTGTAAATACCGGCGTACCTCCTGTCGCGGTGGTATACCAGTTATAGGTGGCACCGGTTACCGGGCTGGCTATGGACAATACGGCTACATCGCCTGCGCAAATGGTCTGGTTGGGTACTGTAAGCGTAGGTGCGGCAGGCAGCGGACTAATCGTAGCGGTTACCTGTGTACGGCCCGGACTAACACAAGTACCACCAGACACCGCTTCTGCATAAAAACTTGTCGTTTGAGTTAAGGCGCTGGTGGTAAAAGTGTTCTCTGATGCAACTGGTGTTCCACCGGTAGCGGTGGTGTACCAGTTAATAGTTACGCCTGTTACCGCGTTGGCCGTAAAGGTTGCTGATGAACCCGGGCAAACGGTAACGGCATTTGTGGTTATAACCGGGTTAGCGGGTATGGCATTTACGGTAACGGTAACCTTTGCCCGTTCGGATTGATCGGTACAGCCGCTGCGCATTGCTGCAACATAGTAGCTGGTGGTGGCCGTTAGTGCCGGAGTTGTAAAACTGCTACCAGTAAATAAAGGTGTGGTTGCCGTTGCAGATGCGTACCATAAAAATGTGGTATTAGGCACCGCGGTAGCAGTTAAAGTGGCAGTACTGCCATTACATATTGACGCATTATTCGTTACTGTATTATTGAATTTTATTACAGGCCTCGGGATCAGCTTTTGGGCCTCGTATAAATTTAAGGTTGATAACACATTTACCAGGCCGCCTAAAGTTACCTGTACACGATCAAACACATTTGTTGGCGCGTAGGTAACTATAACCTGTGGGTTGGCAGCTCCGGAATTAAGGATCTGTACAGATAGTAGTGATGAATTTAAAAGATAAGACTCGGCGGTACCATTTGCACCGTTATAGGTTGATACCGTAATATCCGACAAAACACCTGCCTGTAATACTGCACCGGGTACGGATAATGTAAGCCTGATAGAATCTCCCTTTACTGATGGCGCTTCATATATAATAGTTTGTTGAGCGTAAGCACCTACAGCTCCAACCGCGGTAGATAACGTTGATGCGGTGGTTAAATTCCCATCAATAGCATTTTGCGGGTTTGCTACACCGCCTATATTGGCACCCAGATTAAGTAGTCCTGACGATATGCCGTTCAACTCATCAACAGGAGAGTTACACGCGCCTGCACCAGTACCATTATAAAAAGCATCGTATAAGTAAAGGTTGCTTAACGCCCCTACAAGTCCTCCTATTAATGTAACCCTTATACGGTCATAAGTGGCGCCGGGGGTAATACTAACCTCAAACTGATCGTTATTACTAAGCGCTGTAAGTAGTGTTGATGCTAATACCGGGCTGCCAACCGCGGTTGTGCCGTTGTAAGCTTGTAATTGGATGCCTCCCAGCACTGTGGCGCTTACCAGTTTATCACCGGTGCCTAACTTTACGGTTACCGGTGTACTGCCGGCAAGTTTGGTGGTGCCGAATATAAGTTCCTGGTATGTATTAGCAGCTACGCCTACGCCTATATTTAAAGTAGAATAGGTTTCTATATTGCCATCATCAGCGTATTGAGGATTGGTTACCGTACAACCCAGGCATAATACACTTGATGTGCCATGATCTTCGCCACTGGCATAAATACGCTGGGCATCAGCATTTGCTGCGAACATTAACAACAACAAGCATAAGAGAGCTATGTGCTTGTAAATAAGAGTAAAAGTTTTCATAGACACGGGTATTAAGGTTAGATGCTTTAATTAGGCACCTAAAATTAATAACCGCTTTTAGCATATCGTGAATGCACTTTGTTCACTTACAAGCAGCATAGGGCATGCTGTTCACACTATAAATTTCCGTTCATTCCGTTCATTGAAAAAACGCTTAGATAGTATAAGAATATACCATTTCAGATTGTTATTATATAACGCACAAACTACCTGGTTTAATATATTTCCGGCGTGCGGAATTATTTTCATGCACGATGATGTCGTTCATTTTTTATAATTAGGATAATTTATTACCACGTGGTATACAATAAAACATCAGAGAGAGGCCCAATACGAATTTATCAATAGTTAATATTTATCAAAATAAACACAACACTTAATTACAAAACAATACGCATTGCGCATTACATAAACCCGGCTTTAATCTTATTTTTATTTTCTTTATCACTTATCTTTAATATATAAAATGATTAATTTTCTTAATCATTTTAACCAAACCTCTATCATGGACAAAATTTTCATCAGCAATGAAATCAAGTTGCAAATACTGAAAGTTAGTGGCCAGCCTGCAATAAAACCATATAATCTTGCTGGGGAAACACGGCTGGATATTCTGAATTATGATACGGATGAAGATTTTTGCCGAACGCTTGAACACCGCTTACAGGAAATAGCCTCTGATTATAATACCGGTAAAATTATATTGAAAGGCGACGTCTCAAAAAACTGTACTGTTAACCATTGTGTTAAGCTGGTTTCCCATGAAAAAATAACCTGGCACACATCTATTTTTTTTACTAATTTATTAATATTCATAAAAAGAAAATAGCTTGTGTTATTATGCTATTTTCTGCCTGGTTTATTAAAAATGTTCCGGACTGGTTATAATTTCTGTTCATTTTGTTCATTGTTATTCATTTACAACCGATAGCTCTAATTTTTATAGCAAACAGTTAAATATTGAACAAATTATAGTTAATATTATTCTGTAAAGAAAAAACCAATTAAAATCATATTACCGTATATACTGTAATAAACTAACCTATTCCCTAACCAAACCAATTATGACATCCTTCTTGATTCAGCATTTTGACACACTGAAAAGACTTGTTCTCACAGATGGCGGATTTAAGAATATCTCCCCGTCTGACTGTAAAGCTTTATCATTACTCATTTACAAAAAAACCAATCATCAAATAAGTGAAACCACTTTAAAGCGGGTGTATGGCTTTGCGTATAGTAAATTTAAACCTTCGTTATTTACTTTAGACGCAATGGCGAAATTTTGCGACTATGGGGGCTGGGCAGATTTTTGTGAGAAAAATGCGAGCAACAAAACTAAAGAACATGATTCAAAAGATGTTAGCTGGCATAATATTAAACACAACGCCGATAAAATAACCAGCTTTACCCTGCAGGCCTTAAAGAACAGATCGGGCATACCTTATAATCAAACCATAAAAAGAAAATATATTGACGACCATTTTGATGCCTTTTTAAAAGAGGATTGCACAGCCACTTTAATAACAGCGCCGGCTGGTTATGGTAAAACGCTTGCATTATGCCATTGGGTTGAAGAACATATGGCCATGAATTTACTGGGACTGAATGATGATATTATTTTATTTTTCAGCAGCAACGCCCTCATAAATGTTTTTATAAGTGGTAAGGATATAAACGAATGGCTGCTATCATTACTGGGGTACGGTTGTGAGGATGATTTTTCAACCTTACTGGATATCAAACAAAAACACAATGGGAATTTCTATTTGATAATTGATGGTCTTGACGAGCATATGTTTAAGAGTGAGCAATTCCACCTGTTATTTAACCAAATTCTTGATGTTTTTTCATTTTATCAGTTTCATGATTCGTTTAAACTTGTGTTAACCATGCGTTCCTCAACCTGGATAAATCACCGGCATGAGATTGAGGATTTTAAAAACAAGTGGTTTCATGGCTATATGGTAGGCGACGATCAGGCCATAAATGCCCCTTTATTTAATTTGCAGGAGATTAAAGAACTGTGTACTAATATAAACCCCGCCATAGAGAATTTTTTAGGTATTGAAGTTGCCGATAACTTTAATCACCCCTTATATTTTCAGTTTTATTACAGGCAGCACAAAGATGATTTTACCCTTAACAATGTTGATCACGTGTGCATTTATGAACTGATATCCATTTTTATTTTAAACAAAATATACCTGGGCGCTCATTCTGCTGAAAAGATGCTGCTGGTTAAAGCCCTTGTTGGTAAGATGGACTTTGCAAACGCTCGCTATGATGTAGATAAGCTGATGATCAATGACCTGATCAGGCAGTATCCGCATGCCTATAATGATTTGTTAGGGATAGGTTTTATACGTGAGGTGAACAAGAGCCGCGATCTGCAATACAACACTATTATCCAATTTACAAACAATAACTTTTTAGATTATAGTATTGCAAACACTTTACTTTCAAACAATCAAAACATCTTCAATTCGCAATTGATAAACGTAATTAATGCATCATTTAAAAACGAACACAAAGTTTCGATACTTAAATGGTGCATTATTTATACTATAAAAACAGGCCAGCAGGAAAGCTTTGAGCTTTTAGCAGAAACACACCTCTCGGCCAGGGAGAAATCGGAGATCATCATTTTTTTAGGCGATATGCTTGAAAAAACTTGTTTATCAATGGCTAAAACCGAAATGATGATCCAATATTTCAGGCAGGATTGCAGCGATGGTTTATTCGACTACTTTTTTGGCCTTGAATTTATAAATACCGATTACATTAAGGCACTGCAAACCCTGCTGCGCTTTGGATTATCAAACAAAAAGAAGATACTGATATATACCAGCCTGGCAGCGATTGCTGTTATGCAGCTGGATATGAATAAACTGGAAGGGTACATACTAAACCTGAAAAGCTTCCCGGTAGAGGACATGCAATCGATGGCAATTAATCCTTTGCACTGTTTGGAAACGGCCTTCTATTTTCTAAAATATGGCATAGTGAAAAAAGAGGCCTTTGCCGAACTAACCAGCTTCTATTTTAACCCGCCAAAGAGTGAAAGCGGGTTCGAAAAAAACAATGCCAATGATATTTTGTGCCTGCTGGCTATTTATACTTTATCGATATGTAAAAACCCGGTTAAGCTACTGCGGTTCACCAACGCGCTTAACAAGGTCTATAAAGATGACCCTGAACATTTACAGGGATACCGCTTCCTTTTACAACTGATAACAACCGATGCTCACCTGCAGGCAAGTACAACAGCCGAAGGATTAAGCAATTATGCTGATACGCTAACCTTATATGAAGCTGATAAAGAGTCTTATACCCCCTTTATGAAAGCATCCTTTTATTTGTTGAAAGTAAAAATGTGTCTCTACCAAAATAATATTGATGAGTTGCAGCAAACCATGAAATCATTAGTTTCTTTAGCTGATCAATCAGGCTTTAAGCTGATAAAGGTACAGGCGTTGGTTTTTATACTAACAAACAGAGAACAGCTAACTATAAACGCCAGTTACTACAAGCAAACTTATTACGATTTTATAAAAATTGTGCGCGAAAGCGGCTTCAGAGAAGAAAGCTTTATTACTAACGATATGGTTTTGGCTATTAAATAATTAAGATCTGATTTTACTTTACTTGCTTTTTGTATTCTTTTTTCCAGTCGAGGTAGCCTAATAATGCTATACCTACATATATGGCATACATTATTGCCGTAAGGTGCAGGCCTTTGAATATATATACGCCGACATATACAATGTCGACAAATATCCATATCAGCCAATTTTCAAGCACCTTTCGAGCTAAGAATAGCTGTGCCACCAGGCTGCAGGCTGTACAAAAGCTATCAATATAAGGATAAGAAGCCGGAGTATATTTTAATAGTGAACCCAGTATAAAAGTGAACACGATGATGGCGATAATAGAATATACGATCTCCCTGCGGTTGATGACAGCCACAGGGATTTTCTTTTCATCACCTGCTTTTTTGCTCCAGTAATACCAGCCGTAAACATTGGTTATTAAAAAATAAACCTGCAGGCCCATATCTGCAAAAAGGTGGGTATCGTAAAAAATAACTATATAAATAGCCACACTGATGATAGCCAGGGGCCAGTTCCAGATATTATTTACTGCCGCCAGGTAAACACATAATAAGCCGGTTATTACGCCTATTACTTCCAGCAAGCTTTGTTGCTGCCACCATTGCTGCAGGGCGTGTATGAGTTGCATCATTTGCAGTAAATATAACGAGTATATTATAAATTGATAAGAAAAGGAGAGGCCCTGTGCGATTCCCTCCCTTGGGAGGGGGAGGGAGGGGTTTCACCACTTAGCCAAGCAACGAGACATCAAAATCTTTCGGTAATTTAATATCCGTATGCTCTCTCAACATTACCAAAATTTCAGTTTCAATAGTCCGTAACACGTTTAAAATATCATTTTTCACCTCAGCTTCCGAAAAACGCAAAAACTTAATCCCAAAGCTTTCCATTTTCTGTTGACGCGCTTCATCCTTCAAAAACGCCTCTTCGTAATTATGCGACATGCCATCTATTTCAATAGCCAGCATTAAATCTTTACAATAAAAATCTACTATATAATTATCAATGCAGCACTGCCGGTCAAAATCAAAGCCGAATAGCTTATTATCCTTCAGTTCATTCCATAGTAGAATTTCACCGAAAGTCATGTCCTTTCTTAGGTTACGTGCGAGAGCTTTTAGGTTTGGATTATATGGGATGATTTTAGACATATTTACCATGAACTTTCGCAGAAACCCCTCCCTGCCCCTCCCAAGGGAGGGAATCGCTCGGGGCCTCTGCTTCTTAAATCGACGTTTTTAATTGTATAACTAAAAATCAACCTTACCAAATCTTCACCCGTTTATCCGGGTCAACCCACATTTTATCACCTTTTTTAATGTGGAAGGCCTCATAAAATTCAGGCACATCGCTAAACGGACCATTTACCCGCAAAAAGCCGGGAGCGTGTTCATTGGTTAATATCTGGCTTTGTAATGATTCCTGCCTGTCTTGCCCCAACCAGCCCAGCGCATAACCAAGGAAGAAACGCTGCATCGGGGTTAATCCGTTTATGGTTTTGCCTTCTTTGTATTGATCTGTCTTTTTAAAAGCATCCAGACCTATTACTATACCACCCAAATCGGCAATATTTTCGCCTTGTGTGGCTTTGCCGTTAACATGCAGACCGTAAACCGTGTAACCATTAAACTGATCAATAAGCACTTGCGCGCGTTGTTTAAATTTAACCGAATCAGCCGGTAACCACCACTCTTTCAAATTTCCGTCAGCATCAAACTGGCGACCGGAGTCATCAAAACCATGTGTCATTTCGTGGCCGATGGTTGATGCCGCCGCGTAGCCATATACAACCGCGTCGTCAACATCCTCATCCTTTATACCGGGGATAGAGAATTGTGCAGCCGGTAATACAATCTCATTGTTTGATGGATTATAATAAGCGTTATAGGTTTGCGGGGTGATATCCCATTCGGTACGATCAACCGGCTTGCCCAGTTTGTTGGCCTCGAAGCGGTGCCAAAAATTATTTGCGCGCAGCACATTTAAAGCATACGGACCACGATCTATTGTTAATGATGAAAAATCTTTCCATTTATCCGGATAACCAACCTTTGGGGTTACTTTAGATAGTTTATAATAAGCCTTCTCCTTAGTTTGCTGGCTCATCCAATCCAGTTTTTCAATATGCTCTTTAAAGCTGACGCGCATAGCTTCAACCAATTTCACATAACGGTCCTTGGTTTTTTCGGGGAAGTATTCTTTTACAAATATCTGCCCTAATACCTCCCCCATTAAACTATTCTCTACATCAAGCACACGTTTCCAGCGTGGTAACTGCGCTTTGCTGCCGTATAATACGGTACCATAAAAACGAAAGTTCTCCTGGTCAAAAGGCTTGCTCAGGTACGAGCTGTAATCGCTCACCAAATTTTTAAGCAGGTAGTTTTTCCAATCGGCAATACTATATGTTTTAAGTGCCTTGTTTACCGCCCGGTAATATTCCGGCTGACCAACAATTATCGTATCCACTCCCTTGTAATCCATTTTCTCAAAAGTGCCTTTCCAGTCGATATCCGGTGCGACATTGCTCAAGCCTGCTAACGACATCTTATTATAATTATGGTACGGGTCGCGCAGATCTTCCAGCTTGCGTGAGCTATCGGCCAAAAACTTTTCGAGGGCATAAGTTTTTTTACTGGCCACGTCAGCATCAGCAGCGCTTAAGCCGGCAAGTTTAAATAAAGTTGGCAGGTGCTTTTGCTGATAATCGTTACGTATGGCAACGCTATGCGCATCGGTATTAAAATAGTAATCACGATTTGGCAGGCCTATACCGTCCTGCCACAGGTTCATCACCATTTTAGCGCTGTTTTTTGAATCTTGTGCAACTTGTGCACCTATCGGGGTTGAAACGCCGATGGTATGTAGGTGCGCAAACTCATCAACCAGGTCTTTTGTATCTTTAATAGCTGCTATCCGGTCTATCTCTGGTTTAAGCGGAGCCAGGCCCTGCTTCTCGATATCAACAGTATCCATCCCCGAAAAATAGAAATCACCTATTTTTTGTGTGTTCGATCCTTTTGGTGCATCGGCCTTGAGGGCGTCCTCATTTATTTTTTTAAGCTGATCACGTAGTTCTTCTGTTACCACATTACCAATCCCCCATGATGAATAGGCTGCCGGTATCGGGTTTTTCTTGAGCCATCCGCCATTAGCATATTTAAAAAAGTCGTCGCCGGGTTTTACAGTGGTGTCCCTGTTGGTGTAAACAGGGTCGTTTGCTACGGTTGCAGGTGCATTATTTTTGCAGGAGTTAAATAATACGGTGCCCAATGAGCACAAGGCTATAGCCTTTATAATTGTTTTTTGTGAGGTCATTTAAATCGTGTATAAAATTAAATACAGTGTGTATAAAAAAATGGAATATGTTAGTTTTCCTGAACACAACAGTATTATAAAGGTATCTGAAAAATATAATATTAGAAATGATATTTATTCCTATTTGTTGTACAGGTATGTTTTTTTAACCGGTTTTACAGCTAAGGAAACTAAAAATTAATTTTTTTGTTCTAATAACTAAATTATGGCTTTGCATTTGTATAGATATTCGTGGCCTACATACGCCATGAAAACAAATCTACCGTCTACCTATAAAAATGAATTCTCAGACACCCAAGCTGATAATTTTTGTTCTTTGTTTTGGGTTTAATCAATAGTTTAAATTAATTAGGGGAAAGGGAGCTTCAAAAGAGCTCTCTTTTTTTATGCAAAACTTTTTACTATGCAAGCATAGTATTATATTGTAGGCCATATATAAATTATAACCAAATGCATTTCGAATTATCAGAAGAACAGAAAATGATACGACAGGCTGCCCGTGATTTTGCGCAAGCAGAATTAAAGCCCGGTGTAATTGAAAGGGATGAACATCAAAAATTCCCTGCCGAACAAGTAAAGAAATTAGGTGAGCTTGGTTTTTTGGGGATGATGGTATCGCCCCAGTATGGCGGTAGCGGCATGGATGCTATTTCATATGTACTGGTGATGGAAGAACTATCAAAAATTGATGCTTCAGCCTCGGTAGTTGTTTCTGTAAATAATTCATTAGTATGCTATGGGCTCGAGAAATATGGCAGCGAGGAGCAAAAGCAAAAATATCTTGTCCCATTAGCCAAAGGCGAAAAGATAGGCGCGTTCTGTCTTTCAGAACCCGAAGCCGGTTCTGACGCAACCTCGCAAAGAACCACCGCCATTGATATGGGCGACCATTACCTGTTAAACGGCACTAAAAATTGGATAACCAACGGTAGCTCGGCCTCAACCTACCTGGTAATGGCGCAAACCGATGCCAGCAAGCGCTCGCACGGTATAAACGCGCTGATAGTAGAAAGAGGAATGGAAGGTTTTACCGTGGGCGCTAAAGAAAACAAAATGGGTATCCGCGGGTCTGACACACATTCGCTTATGTTTAATGATGTTAAAGTACCCAAGGAAAACCGTATAGGTGAGGATGGTTTTGGGTTTAAGTTTGCCATGAGCACTCTTGAAGGTGGCCGCATTGGTATAGCGGCACAAGCACTGGGTATAGCATCGGGTGCGCATGAGCTGGCGGTGCAATACGCCAAGGAACGTACTGCTTTTGGCAAAACGATCTCAAACTTGCAGGCTATACAATTTAAACTGGCCGATATGGCTACCGAAATTGAGGCGGCCCGTTTATTATGCCTCAAGGCCGCATGGCTAAAGGACAATGGCAAGCCTTACGGCCAGGCAAGCGCTATGGCTAAGCTATTCGCTTCTGATACCGCCATGAAAACCACTATTGAAGCCGTACAGATCCATGGCGGTTACGGTTTTGTAAAGGAATATCATGTAGAACGTTTAATGCGCGATGCCAAAATAACACAGATATATGAAGGAACTTCTGAAATTCAGAAGATTGTCATATCGCGCGAGGTGCTGAAATAATAGTATTGCTTTTGTTTACATTTGATCTTTGCATTTGCTATGAAAAGTAAAACGCTGTTATTCCTGATATTATCTTTATTCGCCGGTTCAAGCTTTGCGCAAACCAAATTACAGCTTGGTGTTTGGCGGGGTGTATTAAAAACATCAGCGGGTAATAACCTGCCTTTTAATTTTAATTTAGCTGATAGCGCCGGCAAACCGGTGATCACAATCATAAATGGTGATGAACGCCTACTCGTAACCGATGTAAAGGTTGATGGCGATTCCGTTTTTATTCACATGCCTTTGTTCGATTCTGAATTCAGACTTAGGCACGAAGCCAACTTTTTGGTGGGTAAATGGATAAAACATTTAGGCGTAAAAGATGCGACAATGGATTTTGTAGCGCAGCCAAACGCTTCATGGCGCTTTTTTAAAGATACCCCTGCGCCTGCGTTTAATGTATCAGGGCGATGGTCGGCAGTTTTTGGTGATGGTGATAAAAGAGATACCACCGTTGGTGAGTTTAAGCAAATAGGATCAAAGCTAACCGGTACGTTTTTAACCACCACCGGTGATTATCGTTACCTTGAAGGTTCTGTAGCAGGGGATAGTTTATATCTATCATGCTTTGATGGTGGCCATGCCTTTATATTTACCGCTAAGATTAGTTCGGACCAAACACTTACTGATGGCAAAATGTACTCAGGCTATTCAGGGCTCGACCATTGGATAGCAGTTAGAAACCAAAACGCAAAACTACCTGATGCTTATTCGCTTACCGCATTAAAGCCCGGTTATGATAAAATCGCTTTCACGTTTAGGGACATTAAAGGCAATAAAGTATCGCTAAGCGATGCGCGTTTTAAAAACAAAGTTGTTATTGTGCAAATATTAGGCTCATGGTGCCCGAATTGTATGGATGAAACCACCTTTTTTGTAAACAGCTATTATACTAAATATCACCCTAAAGGGGTAGAGATTATTGGTTTAGCTTACGAGCGCACTACAGATTTTGCCAAATCGCAACGTACCGTACAGCAATTAAAAGATCATTTTAATATTCCTTATCCTTTATTAATAACAGGCTATACCCCAGGAAAGGGAGATCCACAAAAAAGCCTGCCCATGCTGGCTGATTTTAAAGGCTTCCCTACCACCATCATTGTTGATAAAAAAGGCGATGTGCGTAAAATACACACCGGCTTTAGCGGCCCCGGTACTGGAGAGTATTACACCCAGTTTGTTGATGAGTTTGATAAGTTAACGGATGATCTGTTAGCGGAGTAGGGTTTTTGATTTAAAATTATGTCATTGCTGTAAGGGTTTAGTAATTCGATGACAGATTAGGGGTTTGGAAGTATTAATTTATCCCCCTAAAAACCCTCTTCCACCGGATGTTACTCAGGAATGATTTACTGCTATCCACACTCATCCAGGTAAACAGCGCCTTACCTACAATATGATCCTCGGGCACAAAGCCCCAGAAACGTGAATCTTCGGAATTATGGCGGTTATCGCCCATCATCCAGTAGTAGTCCATTTTAAAGGTGTAAGTATTGGTTTTTTTGCCGTTGATGAGGATATCATTGCCAACCAGTTCCACCTTATTATTTTCATAAACCTGTATAGCCCGGCGGTAAACTGGAAAATTTAGGGTATCGAGCTTAACCGTCCAGCCTTTTTTCGGGATGATGATCGGGCCGTAATTATCCACGTTCCAGCGCAGGTGCGGATCATGTGGGAAAATATCCGGGTCGTAAACTCCTCTTAACTGGTAATATTCATGGATACTTTTTACCGCCAGGTAACCCTTTAAATGTTCAGCAGCTTGCGGGGTCATCAGCAGTTCTACATCTTCGGGGGTGATTTGCTGCCTGGTGGTGATGCCCAAATCCTTTATAGCTTCAGGGTCGATGCCGGTAACGGTGGTATGCACTAAATATGAAGGCTGGTAGTTTACCGGGTTGGGTTCCGGCTTATTATTGATGTAGATCTGGGCGTTCAGGATGGCTAAGGTGTCGCCCGCTATAGCTACGCAGCGTTTGATATAATTTTCCTGCTTATCAATGGGCCTGTATAGCGGCGAATCGATATCCATGGGGTAATTAAACACAATTACATCGCCCCGCTTAACATGGCTAATGCCGGGTAAGCGGTAATAGGGTAATTGCAAGCCGCTCCAGTAAGCTTTGGTGCCCAAAAGCGGCATAGTGTGCTGCGCAAATGGGTATGATACAGGCGTTATAGGTGTTCGTGCGCCATAGTTAACCTTACTTACAAACAAGTAATCACCTACTAAAAGTGTGCCTTCCATTGATCCGCTGGGGATAACAAAGGCCTCTATAAAAAACACGCGGATAATGAGTGCCGCAACCAGGGCGAAAATTATGGCATCAACCCATTCCCTTTTCCCGCTCTTATTCCTCCTCGTTTTGGGTTTACTTTTCTTTCTCCAGAATTTCCAGTTCATTCAATTGCTAATGAATAATATTGAACAACCTGCTCCAGCGTATTTTGCCAAAGAATGATCCGTTATCATCCCAACTCATCCAAATAAACAATGCTTTGCCTACAATATGATCCTCGGGCACAAAGCCCCAGTAGCGCGAATCCTCCGAATCATGGCGGTTATCGCCCATCATCCAGTAGTAGTTCATTTTAAAGGTATAGGTATTGGTTTTTACGCCGTTGATGAAAATATCATTACCCGATACACTTACCTTGTTGTGCTCATATATCTCAATAGCACGGCCATAAACCGGGAAAGTAAGGCTATCTAAAGTCACCGTCCAACCCTTTTTAGGGATTATGATAGGGCCATAATTATCCACGTTCCATTTAAATAACGGGAACTTATCGCCCAATGAGTATTTTGGATATTTGCGCGGATAAACCGGGTTAAACGGATCAACCACACCTTTTTGCTCAGTGCGTGGCGCAAAGTTTTTAACATTCGAGTAACCCTTTAGGGTGGCTGCAGATGCTGCCGTCATGGTTGGGTCGCCCATATCGTTAGGGTTATAATAACTTACGTTTAGGTCGTTCAATATTTCAGGATTCACCTGCTGCCCAACAGTAGAATAATTGTAATCGATCTGTTCGCCCGGAGGGTTTGGCATGGCTTTACCGTTCACAAAAACCTGCGCGTCAACAACGCTTAAGGTATCGCCGGGGCCACCCTGGCAGCGTTTAATATAATTCTCGCGTTTATCAACCGGGCGGTAATATGGCGAATCGGCATCCATGGGGTAGTTAAATACTACTACATCGCCTTTTTTTACCTCGCTAAAGCCGGGTAAACGGTAATAGGGTAGCTCAATACCATCCCAATAAGCCTTAGTGCCTAAAAGCGGCATGGTATGGTGTGCAAAAGGAAACGCGATAGGCGTCATCGGCACACGCGGACCGTAATTCAGCTTGCTTACAAACAGAAAATCGCCCACCAGTAATGATCTTTCCATTGAAGGTGTGGGTATGGTATAAGCCTCAACAAAAAAGCTACGAATAATGGTTGCTGCTATTACGGCAAAAATTATGGCATCTGTCCACTCACGGGTCTTGCTCTTTTTCTTTTTAGGGGCAGTTTTGCTCTTAGTTTTTCTGTTCCAGAATTTCCAGTTCATTTCTTTTTAAATATTGGGGAGGCAAATTTTATTAATTGCTAAAGTCAAACATGTCCTGTATGGAGTGGAATCCTTTTTTATCCTTGATCCATTCGGCAGCCAGCACCGCGCCAAGTGCAAAACCGTTACGGTTGTGGGCAGTATGTTTAAATTCAATGGTATCTACTTCCGAATCATAAATAACCGTATGCGTGCCGGGTACGCTGTCAATCCGGTGCGACTCGATCAGCAGTTGCTCATTTTTAACATTGTCGTCAACGGTATTGTTCTCGTCGTTTATTAAAATGTTTGCCCAGTCTTTTTTGGTATCCAGGTTTTCAATAATACCTTCGGCTATGGTTATGGCAGTTCCACTTGGCGAATCCAGTTTCTGGGTATGATGAATTTCTTCAACCTGCACTTCATAGTACGGGTAGTTGTTCATCAGCTTTGCTAAAATCTTATTTACATGGAAAAATATATTTACACCAATGCTAAAGTTTGATGCATAAAGTAAAGTGCCTCCATTTTGCTCATATTGCGCCTTTAGTTCGGGCAAATGTTCATGCCAGCCGGTTGTGCCTACAACTACAGGTACGCCAGCCTCAAAACATTTATTTATATTGCTTAAAACAGATGAGGGGGTAGTAAACTCAATGGCTACATCGGCTTTTTTCAGGTTTTCTACATTAAGTTCATGCAGGTTATCATGATCTATGGTTAATACAATTTCGTGCTTACGGTCGTTGGCTATTTTTTCAATTATTTTGCCCATTTTACCGTAACCTAGTAATGCAATTTTCATTGGCTGTTCTTTTATTTCTGTTTGGCGATAATGCGAATTATCCGGCTTAAAACCAAACCTATTTATGGGTAAAGGTAAGTTTTATACCCGTATATAGTAAGGCTATTTGTTTTTAGGGTGATGGGTAAGATTTACGGGATTAAATAACCGTTTTTTATCGTACTATTTAAGCACAAAAGTGAGCTTTAACCCCGGCACAATTGGCCCGTTAAACCCCTGCATGGCAAAGGCTTGCTGGTTAATTATTGTGGGCTGGATATTGAACGAGAAGTCGGTATCCATAGTATAGGAGTGCTTAAATTTGGCATCGATATAAGCATCAACCGCTTGTATACCCCAGGCGGCCATAAAACCCAGTATGCCCAGGTCGCGGTTACGGATATAACCGTTCACCTCGTCATACACGGTTTGGGCAGGTATGCCGGCATTAACATAGGCCGTATACAAAGCATATTGCGGATCGGTGGTTTTTACAACTGTTCCCCGTTCATAATAACGCGCCACAATCAGGAGCGGCCCGTACTGGCGCTGGTTAAATACAACAACATCAGCCAAAAGGCCCAGGCCGGCATATATAATGGGCACTTTCCACCACTGGTGGTTATAGATCTGCCCCCAGCCAGGGATCATTAATGAACGTATAACTGCTTTATGCGGGTCGTGCGTACTGTCGGGGTGATATTTTTTATCTTCTTTGGTAACTTTGGGTACAAAGCGCTTCGATGTAGCCGAATCGCGCTTCATGTTAAGGCTGTCCTTTTTATTTCTTATGGTATCTGTTTCAGGCTTTTGCGCCATTGCTGTAAAAGCAAAGCCCGTTAACAGCGAAAATATAAGCAGGTATCTATACATTCTTTTACCAATCCAACATTTCAAGGATCCGCCCGAGATCGTCTTCAGATAAAAAAGGGATCTCTATTGAACCTTTTCCCTGGCTGCCGACCTTGAGTTTTACTCTTGTACTAAATTTTGATGCCAGGTCATCCTCTATCTTTTGCAAGGAGTATGACATGGGCTCGGGCTGTTTGCCCTCTTTTTTTACCGGTGCCTTTTGTATATCACGTACCAGTTCTTCAACCTTACGAACGGATAAACCATCCTTTATAATATGCTGATGGATAAATAATTGTTTGGCAGGGTCATCAACAGAGATGAGCGCGCGCGCGTGGCCCATACTGATTTGCCCATCGCGGATGGAAGCCTGTATGGCAGGCGGCAGCTTTAATAACCGTAAATAATTGGTTACCGTTGAGCGGTTTTTGCTTACGCGATCACCAAGCTCTTCCTGTTTAAGGCTACACTCCTCAATCATACGCTGAAAACTTAATGCTACTTCAATAGCGTTAAGGTTTTCGCGCTGTATGTTTTCTATAAGCGCCATTTCCAGCATTTGCTGGTCATTAGCGGTGCGTACATAGGCTGGTATTTGCGTTAGGCCCGCTAGTTTAGAGGCACGCAAACGGCGTTCGCCCGATATCAGCTGGTAGCTATGCGCGTTTACCCGGCGTACGGTTATAGGCTGTATCAGTCCCTGTAATTTTATGGAGTCGGATAGCTCGCTTAACGCCTGCTGGTCAAACTCGGTACGGGGTTGAAAAGGGTTAACCTCAATTTCAGCAATCCTTATCTCGTTCACCGATCCCATGCTATTTACTTCGGCAGGGGCAGAAACGGCGCTGTTCTTTTCGGGCATTACATTCACAGAATCATTCAGCAGCGCGCTTAACCCTTTTCCAAGGGCGTTTCGTTTTTCATTACTCATTATTATGCTGTTTCAATTGTTGCGGTAGTTTCATCAACAACCAATCCGTTTTTACGTATAATTTCGCGTGCAAGATTAAGATAATTTATGGCGCCTTTGCAGGTAGCATCGTGCATAATTACCGATACGCCAAAGCTTGGCGCTTCACTTAACCTTGTATTACGTTGTATAATAGTGTCAAATACCATGTCCTCAAAATGGGTCTTCACTTCCTCAACCACCTGGTTTGACAAGCGCAGGCGCACATCATACATGGTTAATAAGATACCTTCTATCTGAAGCTCGGTATTCAGGCGTGATTGAACAATTTTTATAGTGTTTAACAGTTTGCCCAATCCTTCTAACGCGAAATACTCGCACTGTACCGGTATAATTACCGAGTCGGCGGCGGTTAAAGCGTTTATGGTGATCAAACCCAGTGATGGTGAGCAATCGATGATAATAAAATCGTACTCATCACGTAAGCTGTTGAGCACATGCTTCATTTTAAACTCGCGGTTCTCCAGGTTTATCATCTCAATCTCGGCCCCTACCAGGTCAATGTGGGCAGGCAGCAGATCAAGGTTTGGGGTATCGGTATGCTGTATGGCATCGTGCGGGTTAATATCATTAATTATACATTCGTAAATGCTGTTCTTAATGTTACGTGGGTCAAACCCTATGCCCGATGTTGAGTTGGCCTGCGGATCAGCATCAACAAGCAGCGTACGGTATTCCAATACGGCTAAACTTGCAGCCAGGTTTATGGATGATGTAGTTTTTCCTACGCCACCTTTTTGGTTGGCTAAAGCAATTATTTTACTCATTGTATATATTCAAAAAATTTAAAAAACCAGGAATTATAACCAGTGAAAACAGAAACATAAATTTCTAACTTCGTAAAGTTTTTTTAGCCCGCGCTAAGATACAAAATTAACTAATTGATTGCGATTTGGCGATGCAGGTTAAGGCTGAATAATGATATTTTACTCACACTTTACCCTTACTTACACACAATCTGCAACATACGGCCCGCAACGCTTATATAAAAAATGATCACAATAATTTCATCAACCAACAGGCCCGGAAGCACAACGTTTAAAGTAGCCCAATATTACCATAAAAGAATGCGCCAATTGGGTGCCGACGCCGGTTTACTATCATTAATGCAGCTGCCGCCAAATTTATTGGAGACTGATTTGTTTGGTAAACGAAGCGCGGAATTCAAGCCCATACAGGATATTATTACCCAAACCGATAAATTTTTATTTGTAATACCCGAGTATAATGGCAGTTTCCCCGGCGTGTTAAAAGTGTTTATTGACGCCTGTGATTTTCCGACCAGTTTTTATGAAAAAAAGGCGGCTTTGGTGGGTGTATCGTCAGGTAAATATGGCAATATTCGCGGTATTGATCATTTTACGGGGGTTTGTCATTATATAAATCTGCATGTAATGCCATTAAAATTGCACATTGCCAATATTAAAACCGAGCTGGATGAGAATGGCAATTTTTTTAAAGAGGATACGCTCCGTTTCACTGATGAGCAGATAGAGAAATTCATTGCCTTCTGATTTTTTGCGCTTAATTTTCAGTTTATTTTTAAGACTTAATTAACGGCGAATTAACCTTGTAATTATTTTTAATTTATTTAAGGTTAATTGCCTGATTTTCATTGTTAAAGATATTTCAATATCAATATTATTTGGTATTTTTAAACCTGCCAATCTGCGATCACAATGAAATTTTTATACTATTTATTAGTTTTAATTCTTCTTGCTCCAATTTTTTCAAACGCCCAGGGAACGTATAAACATGGCTATGTAGTAAGCTTAACCGGTGATACCATAAAAGGCTATATTGAATACAAAAAATGGGAGAAAAATCCGGATTCGATAAATTTTAAAAAAGAGCTCCATGATAGCCCGGTTCAGGTTTTTACAGTTTTTACTGCAAGAGAATTTGCTGTAAAGGGGGGTGATACTTACAGAAAATACATTATAAATATCAGCCAGGATCACGTTGATAAAGAAAAACTGAAAACAGGGATAGATACCAACTTTATAGCTCAAAATGTATTTCTACAGATACTTACCACCGGCAACAATGTTACGCTCTTTAGCTATACCGATAGCATAAAAACCAGGTATTACGTTTCGGAAAGTATGTATGAGGAGCCCCGTGAACTGGCTTACAGGGTTTATTACCAGGGTAAAACCGTTGGGGGCATACAAACAGACACAACATACCGCAACCAGTTCAGGTACCTGGCGCTAAAATATAAGCCGATAGTTGATACAGCAAAAGCGAAAGCCGCCGCAGCAGCAGCTATGGCTGCTGCTACCGCTGCTAACCAGGTAGCTGTTACCAAACAAGTTAAGCGAAAATCAAAAACAACATACAGAACAAAGCAGCTTAGTAAAAGCGCTATAGCCAAGGTTAAAAATCAGCGGATAGCCGCCGAAAGGGATTCTGTTGCCAATGCCGATACGTTGGCCACTATGATAACAAAATCAAAATATGTAAAGGTTGACCTTGTAAAAATAGCAAGGGCAATTAATGGCGATACAAAGGAAAAATTTGATACTGTGCGCCACTGGTGGTTTGCGGGTATAATTTTAAATGATAATGTATTGGCATTGAATGGCCCGGCTAAATTCCCGAAAAGCAGTTCAATCATGCCAAAAATATCATTCGGCTATAGTGTATTCCTGAACAAGAAAACAGAACGGATGGTGTTTCGAACGGAGCTGTCGCTCTCGGCAAATAAATACACTTTTCCTGATACCAGGGATACGTCGGGCGCAATAAACAGTTTAAGCAAAATTAAGCAGTACACATTCTCCGTAGCACCGCAGCTGATTTATAACGTATACAATGAAATAGAGTTTAAGGCATATATTAATATCGGCGTATCTGCAAACCTGTCGGCCTATAATAAATACACCTTTACCCGCACCTCGTCAGATACCACAACTGTAAAAGACAAATACCCTAAACTATCAACCTTTTGGTTTAATGTGCCCATAAAAGCAGGTGTAGTAATTGATAACCATTACGAGTTTTACCTGGGATATGCTTTCCCGGCAACGTTAACCAGCGGCGGCTCGGGTTATACCGGCAAGCTAAAACAATATGAGCTGGGCTTTAATTACCTTTTCGGGTTTAACTGATCACCGTACTATTACTACCCACCCTGATATTTTAGGCGTATCGTTTTTCAGATCTATTATATAATAATAGGTGCCTGCGGGTAATAATTGCCCGTTATATTTGCCATCCCATGGTTTACCGTAACCAATGCTTTGAAACATCTGCTGGCCATAACGGTTAAAAACCTGCGTTAAGCTTTGAGGGTAAGTGCTTAATGCCGCTATATTCCAAAGGTCGTTAACACCATCGTTATTGGGAGAAAAAGTATTGGGGATCTGTATGTGTTGATACACCCTTATAAATACCTTGCTGCTATCAATACCGCAATTAGCTGCCGATGTAACGTGCAGTGTATAGGTAGTATCCTGAAAAGGGGAAACAACAGGGGTTAATGTATTAGCGCCAATTATATAAGCATCGGGGGTCCAGTAAAAAACATCACCATTTTGAGCACTGCCATTAAGCTTAACAGATTGCCCCTGAACTATGATCTTATTTGGCCCGGCATTGGCTACGGGCGTTTTTAGCACGTTTACGGTGGCTGTTTCGGCAACATAACAACCAGCATCATTATATACTTTAACCGTGTAAGTAGTCGTATCAACAGGAGTAGCAATTGGGTTGGATATAGTAGGGTTGTTTAAACTACCGGCCGGTGACCATTCATACCTCGTACCGCCACTGGCAATAAGTTGGGTACTGCTGCCTGCGCAAATAGTGGCATCACCACCAATTGTAGCAATAGGTTTTGGGTTTACTGTAATTTGCGTTGTTGTGGTAGTGGGGCAAGCATATTGATTGTATGCGGTTAGTGTATATTTACCTGCATCTGCCTGCGTAACTCCATTAATAACTAATGGAGTTTGACTGGTTGGCGCTAAATTAGGCCCCGACCACTGGTAGGTTACCCCGCCCGTTGCTAAAATACTTACAGTATCGCCTTCACATACTGATTGCGATAACGGAACGCCGCCTATTACCGGATTTGCTGAAACATTAACAGTTAACGGTGACGAATAGGTGCGGCAACTGGCTAATGTGCTGGTTCCGTTGGTTATACCTACCCTGTACTGATACGAACCTGGCACAGCATTTTTAAAAACGACATTAAGTGAGGCGGCGGTTTGTCCCGCGGTATCAGTCCAGCCCCCATTGGTATGGTAGGATTGCCATTGATAGTTGGGGTTATTATTGCCATTAACGTTAGCATCTAACGTAAGTGTTGCATTGGCTCCCTGACATAGCGGTTGGGCTGCTGATCCTGTAACAGAACCAAACCCAGCATTAATTACCGGGCCGCAAGCCCTAAAGGTGATATCATCCAAAATTAAATCGTTGCCATTGCCCCCGGGAGCATTATTTGTCATTTCAACTGTTACCGATGAGATATTATCGGGCGTAGTAAAATATAAACTTTCCTGGTTCCAAACCAGGGTTTGTGTTGAGGCAAGCGTACCTGTTGATTTAGTTGCCAACACTGTTCCATCTGAAGCTAATACGGAAAAGGTAATATTGGGTTCGCTAACCCCCGGACCACTGGCAGCAAGCGTTATGAGATTAAGTATGTAGGCAGAAAACTGATAAGTAGTGCCTGGGCATAAGGTTGGTGCACTTTGTGTAAAAAAAACGCTTGGCTGTGCTGATGCATTAACTACCATCATATAGCCGTTGGGGTTCCCCGTGTGGTCTGATGTTACAATTTGCCAGGTAGGATGACAATTTTGATTGAGGTTAACACTGTTAACAATGGTATAATAACCATCATTAGGGCAATTGCTTGATGTATAGATCATGTTGGTAACACCAGCCGGTAACGGAGCGCCGGGGTTTGAACCTGAACCGAAGGTTTGATTGATAACAGGGTCGCCTAAACTGCCGTCGCAGCTGGTTATTGAAGTCTGTGCGTTTGCCTTTAAGGCTGCAGCAGTTAGTATTAGAGGAAATAGAATGGTAAAAATTATAAGGCGCATCAATGTTCAGGGGTCACAATAGTTTATCTCCAAAAATATATTTTTTTCATTGATACGGTATGCTATTACTATATAACGTTTGTTACAAACGAACAGATTTGGGTACAAACAAAAGAATTCACAACTGGTTAATTATTAATGAAGTTAACTGGAAATTTTAGAGGATGCAAATTAATATTTTTAATTGCAATTAGTGCTGTAATTTTTTGCACTTGTTCACAAAATAAGGTGAATTATAGCACTGCCGATAAAGTTACCGACTCAGGTAAACAGGTAGTTGATTTACCGCCGCCATTTTTAACAAAATCTGTACGCAATTATTGCAAGGTTATAGGCTGGCCTGCCGGTAAAACGCCAATAGCACCACCGGGTTTTAAGGTGAGCGAATATGCAGGCGGATTGGATAATCCACGCAATATTTTGGTGGCTAATAATGGGGATGTATTTGTATCCGAAGCGAATACGGAAATAAAAGGACTTAAAAAAATAGGTGCATCTATTATTGGCGCAACAAAATCAGAAGATCTGAATAAGAGCGCCAATAATGTTATCCTGTTAAGGGATACAAACGGTGATGGTATACCTGATGTAAGAACAGTTTTTTTAAGCGGCCTAAACCAACCGTTTGGTATGCTTATTTTGAGTGGATACTTTTATGTGGCCAATACCGATGGCGTTTGGCGCTATCCTTACAAAACCGGCGAAACGCATTTAACCGCTCCCGGCAAACGTATTTTAATATTGCCTGCCGGCGGATATAATAACCATTGGACACGCAACCTGCGCACCAATGCCGATAGCAGTAAAATATATGTTTCGGTAGGGTCAGGCACTAACGATGCCGAACAGGGTTTGGAAAACGAAGTACGCCGGGCTGATATACTGGAGATAAACCCTGATGGTACAGGCGAGCGTATTTATGCCAGCGGTTTGCGTAACCCTGCCGGGATAGATTTTCAGCCTCAAACACATGTGCTATACGCAGCGGTAAATGAGCGCGATACTTTCGGCGATAAGTTAGTGCCCGATTATTTGACCAGTGTACAGCACGGCGGCTTTTATGGCTGGCCCTATGCCTATTTCGGCCAGCACCCCGATCCTAAAAATGGTGCGCAAAGGCCCGATATGGTCAAGAAAACCATCACACCCGATTTTGCCTTAGGCTCACATACTGCCTCATTGGGCCTGGCTTTTTACACAGGCAAAACATTCCCACAAAAGTATTGGGGCGGCGCGTTTATAGGGCAGCATGGCTCATGGAACAGCTCAAAACTGGTAGGGTATAAAGTAGCCTTCATTCCCTTTGTAAACGGCAAACCACAAGGAGTTATGGAAGATTTTTTAATCGGATTTATAGCCGACCCGGTTAAACAGGAAGTTTACGGTCGCCCGGTTGGGATAGCGGTAATTAAGGACGGATCAATATTGGTTGCTGATGATTCGGGCAATAAAATCTGGCGGGTAAGTGTGCAATAGATGCTCTAAATTTAAGTTCCCCTCCTCGGAGGGGGCGTGTAAGCAAGTGCGCAAAGGCAGGGGTGGGTTTCTACGCCATGCAACGCGCCATCATAAGATTTTTAATCCTGAGGGAAGAAGGATCTGCCCATTTGTAAACTGCATGTAAAGGATGGTGGATAGATCCTTCGTTCCTCAGGATGACAATGAGGATTAGAAAAAACAAATCGTATTTTTACACATACTTAACCGCCTTTTGTGATCAGACTTTACGCTATCTTAATATTTTTTCTACTATTCAACGGCGCTTTATTCGCCCAAAAAAAGACTGATTCTTTAAAAAAGGATACTACCCGGAAATTGAACCAGGTAACAGTGCGGGGTTATCTTTCGGAACAGAAAGTCCTGGCAGTTCCGGCATCAGTTAGCGTACTTACTCCCGCACAATTAAAGTTGCAGCCCGATAATTCATTAGTATCAGCCATGAATACCATACCCGGTGTGCGTATGGAGGAGCGGTCGCCGGGCAGTTACCGCTTGTCTATTCGGGGCAGTTTGCTGCGCTCGCCATTTGGTATCCGTGATGTGAAAATTTATTTTGATGAGATCCCGCTTACCGATGCAGGCGGTAACACTTACCTTAATGCCATTGATGTAAACAGTGTGCAGGGCATCGAGGTATTAAAAGGCCCGGATGGCAGTTTGTTCGGCGCGAACTCCGGCGGTGTTGTATTGATAAGCCCGGTAAACCGTTATGCCGATAGCAGCTTTGTATCCGCGGCAGTTGATGGTGGCTCTTACTCATTATTGCATGAGAGTTTCGCTTTTCAGGATCATAATGCCAATAACCAACTGAATATAAACCAGGCTTATGAAACTTATGGTGGTTATCGCCAAAATAGCAGTATGTACCGCAACTATTTCCAGGTGGTTGACAGGTGGAAGATCAGCCCAAAAGATAACCTTAAAATACTCGCCTTTTACTCCGACCTATTTTATAAAACGCCCGGCGGTTTAACCCTGAGCCAAATGGAGACCGACCCGCGCAGTGCAAGGCTACCTACCAAAACCGTGCCCGGCGCTATTGAACAAAAAATAGCCATCGGCACAAAAATGCTGATGGGTGGTTTGGTAAACGAGGCGCATATAACTGATAACATCAGGAACGTACTGGCTATTTATGGTAGTTATGTTGATTTTTATAACCCCTTCATCACCAATTATGAGCAGCGCTATGAGGGTACTTTTGGTATGCGTACCTATTTTGAATTGACCGGGCAACAGCACCCTAATTATAGCTGGAAAGCCAACGTAGGTTTAGAATGGCAGCAAACTAACTCCGACATAAACAACTACGGCAATAACCTGGGCACGCGCGATACCGCCCAGACTTTGGATAAAATAAACACCAACCAGCATTTCTTCTTCGCCCGTTACAGTGCCGACTTTTTTAAGCGCCTGCATGTGGAAGCTGCCATGAGCCTGAATTTTTACGATTATAAATTCAGGAATGTTTACCCGAATGATGAGCCTGATTTTACCAACCGCCCTTTTACCGCCCAGCTGATGCCAAGGCTGGCGCTATCCTACCAGATCATCAATAATTTTGCATGGCGGGCTTCGGTAAGTCGTGGTTACTCAACGCCAACTACTGCCGAGATCCGCCCTACCGACAACGTGATCAACGCTAATTTACAGGCTGAATACGGCTGGAACTATGAAACGGGTTTCCGCCTGCGTAATGATGATGAGAGCATGTTTTTAGATGCTTCGGTGTTTTTATATAAACTACAGAATGCTATTATACTGCATATCAACCCTGATGAAACCGAGACTTATCTAAACTCGGGAGGGACTAACCAACCCGGTTTTGAATTGTATTTTACCGATTGGCTCATCAGGCAAAATGATGATAGCTTTATACGAGGTCTGCAGTTTAACGAGTCGATAACGCTGGATAAGTTTACTTTCAGCGGTACGCATAACCAATTAACAGGCGTTCCGCAACAGGTTTTGATCAGCAGTTTGCAGGTTAGATTCCCACAATCATTGTATTTTTTCATCCAGCATAATTATACCTCGCGCCTGCCGCTTAATGATGGCAATACCGTTTTTGCGCCGCACTATAATTTACTGGAAGCCAAAATCGGCTGGCAGCATTTGTTCAGCCACAAAACCAAGTTTGAGATCTATGGCGGGGTTGATAATATCCTGAACGAAAATTACAGTTTGGGCGATGACCTTAACGCTGTTGGGAACCGCTATTATAACCCTGCGCCATTGCGTAATTATTATGTAGGGATTAAGGTGACCATTTAAGATTGATACCTGCATTTTACCAACCCCGTAGGGGTTAAATATTGGTAGAAAAATAAAATCAAAAACGACATATGTGCCGTAGGTACATAATATCTGCGCTTGCATGTCTGCGTATTACTTTCGCACCTACGGCGCGAAAGATGGGGCTGTTGGTTTTTCTACCAATAATTTGCTCCTAACGGAGCAAGACTTGTAAACACAACAGCTTAATATTTTGTGCGTAACATTGGCAATTGAATAATTTAAATTATCTTAAAGCATTAATTGTCAATGATATGAAAAAGATCACTATTCTCTTCAGCTTGTTTATTTGTTTAATAACGATGCGTGCAAAAGCGCAAACCGAACAGCCAAAAATTTTGGTTGATAACGATAAGGTAAAAGTAACCCAATATTACAGCCTGCCGGGCGAAGGCGTTTGCGGGAAAGGCAAGCATAGTCATCCGGCGCACCTTACCGTTTTATTAACCGATGCTGATGTTACCATAACCGGGGCTGATGGTAAAACAATCACGCAAAAAGCACCTGCCGGAACCTCGTTCTGGAGCGAAGCCGAAACCCACGAGGTGATAAACAGCGGTAAGCTGCCGATGAAAGTGCTCATCATCGAGACAAAAAAATAAAAAGCCTTACCAACCCCGTAGGGGTTAAATATTGGTAGTAGAAGTATAAATGGGGAATATTTATGTGCCGTAGGTACATAACCTATCCGGATTGGATGCGACCGGATAGTATAGCGACAGGCATATCTCGCGAAAAAAATATGCCTATCGCTTTGGTTGGTTTAACTTATTCCGAAACGTTGCCTCCGCGGCCTTTATTATCAAAAGCACGGAATTTTACGTTGTTTCCGGTCACTGTAACAGCATCGTTATAAACTTTGCTTTTGGTGTCAGGATCTTTTCCATCGGTTGTATAACGGATAGTAAAGCCCGGGAACTGCATGTTAGCCTTGTATTCGCCGCCGCGCATGATAACACCCGGTTTTGGGATCCGGTAGCTGTAACCGCCATTTAAATAAGTTAAACGGGGCAGCTCGCGTTTACCCAATACGTTTAAAAAGTTCGCCCACGCTTGTTGGTATAAGACACTGCTTTTAGCTGTATCCGGCTCGGTTGCCCATTGCGGGTCCTGCGCCCAGGCACGCTCGGCTAAACCTAATACCGATGGGAAGATCATGTACTCCATACGCTCAGGAGTTTTAATATTTTCGCCCCATAAACAACCTTGTAATCCTGCTATGTTGGTTTTTCCATAATCGGTAAGGCGTTGTTTGCCTATGAAAATGCTCTTGTTTATTGGTAGTCCGTCACGGTCGACAGAGGTGTTTTTAAAGTAATCGTAAGGAATGAATGAGAAAGGTTTATCAATATCAACAAAAGCGCCCCAGTAATAGCCCGGCTCATCAAATGATTTGTAGTGGGCCATATCAAAATACAGGTTAGTTACTGATGACAACACCACTTTATAACCCGCGTTGGCCAGTTTGTAAGCCAAATCTTCCTGTCCACTGCCTATGGAGTTGTTCCATACTTCGGTTTGCAGGTGGTATGGAGTAAAATCGGGGTTAGGTAAGTAATTAGCTTTGCCATCAAGCACGGTTTTACGCAGGCCCATTTCTTCCCATCCTGCAAGGGTTAAACCTTTATCTTTTAATAACTGGTTGATACGGCCGTAAAAGTAATACCACAAGTCGCCGGTTCCGGTTATTTCAGGGTGATTGGCCTTTAACGTTAAATAAGCAGGCGATTGCTCCCAAACATGAGCGGGCACTTCATCGCCGCCGAAATGTATGGTGTTTAACGGCGCTCCGGCTTCTTTGTAAATGCCCGCAATGTCATTGATCACCGTCTCGAAAAAAGTATAGGTTGATGGCAGCGATACATCGATCACGTTATCATTCCAGTACTGTACGGAGTTGTAAACAGATTTATCGTTCAGATCATGCAGTAAATACTTTACAGCTTCGGTTTGTTTACCTTCAGCCATTAGGCGGCGGTAACGGGCATCCATTGCTTTGATGGATGCGCGGGCATGGCCGGGAGTTTCGATCTCAGGCATTACTGCGATGTGACGGGCGGTAGCGTATTTCAGGATCTCGATATAATCGGCACGGGTATAAAAGCCGCTGCCTGCTAATTTGCCGGTTTCGGGGCCAGAGCCATGTGATGCCGGTAAAAAGTTCTTGCTATCTAAAGTATGGCCGCGTTGTGAGCCGTTTTGTGTTAACTCGGGCAAAGTAGGCAATTCAATACGCCAGCCTTCATCATCAGTTAAATGAAAGTGGAACACATTAAGCTTGTACAGAGCCATTGCATCCAGCAACTTTAGTACTTGTTCTTTAGTTTGAAAATTACGGCCAACATCCAGCAATAAGGCACGGTAAGGGAAACGCGGCTGATCTTTTACTTCAACACATGGGATCTGAATTGATTTTTGACGTTGGGTAAAAGCAGATGGCGGTATTAATGTTTTTAAAGATTGGATGCCATAAAAAATACCGGTGTCTGTGGAAGCTGAGATAGTAATCCCTTTTGTTGTAACACTCAAAATATACGCTTCAGGGTTAAGGCCGGGTACCTTTACCAGTTTAATGTCTTTATCATCTGCGGCAGGCGGTGCCGGGTGTTTAATTAGGCTCTTAGTGAGTAATTTATTCAATTCGGTAACCAAATAGCTCGTAACATCCTTATCGCCTTCTTTATCCTTTACCAGATCTTCATCAAATTCAATATGTGTTTCATCTGTTAATTGAAAAAAGCCCCCAGTTTCCTTATAACTTGCCGGGGTAGGAAATATTTTTGTTAGCTGCTGCTCGGGTACATCCTGGATCTTTTTATTCTGATCATAGATGATAGCAGGGGTAACCAGGCCCGGGTAGTTTGGTGTAAAAGGCAATACGGTAAAATCGCCGGTGGCGTAGCCTTTTCCGGGCTGGGCATCCCATACTAAATAAATCCCTTCGGGCGCATCGGTAAAGTTGATGACCAGTTCATCGCTTACAAACTGAATGGTTGTAGAAGCGCCCGGCTGTAAGGCTGTGAAACTTGCGGTTGGGGTTATGGTAAATAAGTCACCGTTTAATTTGGTGATGACCGCGTTGCCACTAACCGTAGCCGAAGCGATGCCTCGGGCAGAATTAAAATACAGCTTCCATCCCGAAGCAGGCAAGGTTGTTTTGCCGGTATTAGTAATAGTTAAAGCGTTTAACGATTCGGTTTTGTTCTGGTAATTATTTTGCAGGGCCTGCCAGCTGATGTTCAGCTTATGGGCGTCAAAATTTGGAACAGGGGTTTGGGCTGTGGCTTTAATGCAAAAAGCGACTGCAAAAATTAGGATAAGGACCCGGCGCATATTTAATTCAGTATTAGTTTAATAGGAAAAGAAAAACTAAAATACTATTTTTAAGATGATTGCGATACTTTTTAAATTATTTTAAAAAGAAAATTTTATCCAGCCATCACCTTCATAGCCAAAATTAAAAAGTTTAGGCTGAATGATCTCCGCCAATATCTCAACAGAATCAACTATCCGCGGACCAGGGCGATTAAAATACTGGTTACCATCGGCAATATAAAAACGGTTATTTTTAACCGCTTTCATTGCTGCAAAGCCGGGCAGATTAAGTAATAGATCGATCTCCCTGATAGTGCGTTCGATAGAAAAACCACAAGGCATCACCACAATAATTTCCGGATCCTGTTGCTGTATATCTTCCCACTTAACAAACGGCGAATGCTTACCTGCCTCAGCCAAAATACTGGTACCCCCGGCTATGTTTACCAGTTCGGGAATCCAGTTTCCCGATACCATAAGCGGTTCCAGCCATTCAATACAGGCAACGGTTGGCTTGCTCTCAATATATTTTAATTTATGGCGAATGATATCTACACGCTCTTCCAGATCTTCAATTAAAGTATTGCCGTCACCCTCTACATTTAAAGCAGTAGCCACAGTTCTTATATCCTTAAATATATCCTGAAACGTATTGGGTTGCAGTGATACGATATACGCGCGTTTATCCAAATAATTATCCAGCGCTTCTTCCACATCTTTTAACGACACCGCGCAAACTTTGCATTGTGCCTGGGTAAGCACAACATCGGGCATCAATTCTTTGATCACTTCGCGCTTAACGGTGTAAACCGATAGCGCATCAGCCAGTATTTCCTTTACCCGAACATCAATAGCGGCACTGCTTAAATCATCAGGGAAATTAGCCTCAGAGCATATAGGTAAATGTTTAATGCTTTCAGGGTAATCACATTCGTGCGAGCGGCCCACCAACTTATCTTCGAGGCCAAGCGCGCAAACTATTTCGGTAGCGGCAGGAAGTAATGAAACAATTTTATCTACAGGCATGTTGTGTTCGATGTGCAAATATGCGGATTTGCAAATGTGCGGATTTGTTGTGAAACTTTTTGTGGATGCGCTTATTCTAAATGTCATTTGCGATCCGCTGGCAGCGGATCGGCAACCTCGTCGCTTGCATATTAAACGCGATGAGGTTGCTTCGTCGTTCCTCCTCGCAATGACACAAGGGGTTATTTACACATCTGCAGATTTGCACATCCGCACATCAAACGAATTTGCATATCTGCACATCTACACCATATCTTTACGGCAATGATATTCCTTACCTTTTTCATCGGGCTGATAGCCAATTTTATTGGTTACATTCCACCGGGGAACATTAATCTGACCCTTGTACAGATCACCGTTAACCGCGGCTTAAGGCAGGCGGTGCAGTTTATAATCGCATTTTCATGCGTAGAGTTCTTTTTTACCTACTTTATTATGCATGCAGCCAAGTGGCTATCGGGCGAGGTAAGGCTTGATGTTATTATTGACTGGGTAATGATGGTTTTATTTACTGTAATGGGGGTAATAACCTGGGCACACCGTAATAAACCGCCTCAAAAAACATATTCGGAACATGATAGTATAAAATATGGCATTCTTTTAGGCTTTTTAAACCCGATGCAGATCCCCTTCTGGATGATAACAGGCACCTATTTAATTACTCATGAGTGGATTGAGGATGGCAAACTGGCTTTGGTTATTTTTAGTGTCGGTTCGGCAGCCGGGGCTTTTTTATGCCTGTTCCTGTATGCAAAGTTTGCCGCATATATACAAAGTAAGTTCGCGCTGAGTACCCGGATTATTAATACGTCAATTGCCTTATTATTCTTTGGCTTCGCCGCATACCACGTGGTGAAGCAGGTTTATCTGCATGTTTTTAAACATTAGTTGATTGGTTGATTGAGTTTGCATATGTTAACTGCCTACTGCCCACTCAAAAGTTCAAGGACATCAACCTTGTCCTGTGCCAGTTGTACTTTTAGTTCATCAAGACCGGTGAATTTTATATCGCCGCGAACGTAGTTATAGAAATGCAGCGTAACCTGCTCGTTGTAGATCTCCTGGTTAAAATCAAAAATATTTATCTCTATATTGCGCGACATACCGTTTATAGTAGGCCTGCTGCCGATATAAGCCATCCCCTTATATAGCCTGCCTTTTATGTTGATCTTACCGGCAAATATGCCATCGGATGGAATGAGCTTATAGCGTTCCTCAATTACAATGTTAGCAGTCGGGTAACCAATTTGCCTCCCGATCTGGTCGCCGCGCACCACTTTGCCGGTGATATAGAATGGGTAGCCTAAAAAGGTATTGGCCAACTCAATTTTACCTTCCAATAATGCATGGCGGATACGTGTTGAGCTTACGGCAACATCGTTAATATCCTGCTCAGGTATTTCAACAACCTCAAAGCCATAAACAGGGCCTAATCTTAAAAGATCGTCCAGTCCGCCTTGCCTGTCTTTACCAAAACGATGGTCGTAACCAATTACAATTTTTTTGGTGCCGATCTTATTTACCAATACATCGCGGATATAACCCTCAGCCGTTTGGTTGGAAAAATCTCTTGAAAACGGGGTAATAATTAAATGATCTACACCTAATTGTTCCAGCAAAGCAGCTTTTTCATTTATTGTATTGATGAGTTTGATGCTTTCATCCTCCGGGTTTAAGATCATCCGCGGATGCGGAAAAAAAGTAAGAATTACGGTTTCGCCACCAATTTCGTCAGCCAGCTCTTTTATCCTTGCTATAATTTTGCGGTGCCCGAGGTGTACGCCATCAAACGTGCCGATGGTAACTACGGCATTGTTTACAGCTTTAAATTCATCAATGTGATGATAGATCTTCATAGATATAGGGTCAGAATGCAAACAAAAATAATAATTTAAGCTTCGGTTTGTGCTTTTAACTCACGTATGGTGCCAACCAGTTCCATTACTTCCCAGGCATCAGCAACTTTATAGTTACCGCTGCGTGTGCGCCTTAATTTCGACAGGTATGCCCCGCTATTTAATGCCTTGCCAAAATCATTTACCAGCGAGCGAATATACGTTCCCTTACTGCACACCACCCTGAAATCAACTTCGGGCAGCTCAATACGGGTTATTTCAAATTCAGTTATAGTTACGTTGCGAAGGCGAAGTTCAACTTCCTCGCCGCGACGGGCTTTTTCATATAAACGTTCCCCATCAATTTTAATGGCCGAATGTGCTGGCGGATATTGTTGAATATCGCCTGTGAACTGCGCGCAGGCTGCTTTTATCTGCTCATCGTTAATATGGCTGATATCAAATTTTTCATTCGGCTCAGTTTCCATATCGTATGATGGCGTGGTCGCACCTAAAATCAGCGTGCCGGTATATTCCTTTTCTTCAGCCTGGAAGGTATCTATCTGCTTAGTCATTTTACCAGTGCAGATGATGAGCAAGCCCGTAGCCAATGGATCAAGCGTACCTGCATGGCCAACCTTTAGTTTAAGTGGCTTAAAGGAGTTACGTATTTTGCCAACCACATCAAAGCTGGTCCATTTGTAGGGTTTGTTCACCAGCAATAACTCGCCGGCGGCAAAATCAAAATCCTTTTTCTTAGGGTTGGGCGTATCCAATATCTAATTTATTTAATAAACGGCAAAGGTAAGGTTTTAGTTGCCTGCTGCAATAAGAGGATTTGATTCAGAATTTTCCATAGTTTGAAACCCATCGCTATGATTTGAAAAATTATTTATGGTGTATAACCCTAAACGTTAAATTCACCCTTTCTTTCATAGGCTTTGTTGATTTGGCAATGCGGTGTTCCCAGTTCTCCTGCAAGTCGCCTTTCATTAACAGATAGGAACCATCTTCCAGCTTTACCGAGTACTTTTGCGAATGATCTTTTTTATTGCGGATATCAAAGCTGCGCACCTGCCCAAAGGTTACTGATGCAACTACGGGATGTTTACCCAATTCATCTTCGTTATCGCTATGCCAGGCAACTGAATCGTTGCCATCACGATAGTAATTCAATAATACACTGTTAAAATTTATACCCGATAATATTTGCACGCGCTCCCTTATAGTTTGTAACTCATCTGTCCATGGCACCGGATCATATTTTTCGCCGCTAAAGGTGTAATCAGTACCGGGGTCACCTACCCAAACGGTGAGCCGGGGTGTAAGCAGGTGCTTATCATACATCTTGATGATCTTTTGCTGCCAGGGCATTTCGGCAATGAATTTATTCATCAGGTATTTGCTTTGCTCCGGGCTGAATATGTTTGGGCGATAATCTAAAAGGTCAGGCGGCAGGCCTTTACTTTGCCCCGCTTCAGGAAAAAAACTTAGTTGTTCCATTGTTGAGTTTATGCGCAATTTTCACGCCATAGTTTTTATTGTCAGCAGGCTGAAAAATTGTCCATAAGGATGCGTTGTTTGTCCATTTTACAGGGAGATTATATGTTGAATATTTGTATCGTCAATAACGACAGCAATAAAATTCAACAAAATGAAAACTACATTTTCAGTACCAACCCGCGATGAAGTAAGCCCCGCCAACCAGGCCATATTTGATAACCTACAAAAGGCATTAGGTTTTGTGCCAAACCTGTATGCTACCATCGCTTATTCCAATAATGGCCTTGCCCGCTTCCTGGCTTATCAAAATGCAAAAACATCCTTATCCAACAAAGAAAAAGAAGCGGTTAACCTTATTGTGAGCCAGGTTAATGAATGTGTTTACTGCCAGAGTGCACATATAGTGTTGGGCAAAATGAATGGCTTTACCGATGAGCAATTATTGGACATAAGAAAAGGCATCAGCACCGATCCTAAACTAAATGCCTTAGTTGCCCTTGCCGCAAATATTACCGCTACACGCGGCAAAGCAGATGGTGAGCTGGTTGATGCGTTTTATGCACAAGGCTATACCAATGAAAACCTTGTCGACCTGATCTTACAGATCAGCGATAAAACTGCAATGAACTACCTGCATAATTTAACCGAAATTCCGGTTGATTTTCCTTTAGCAAGTACACTGTAAATTTACTTATGGCATACCAATTCGGTGTAATGAATTGGTATGTTTGATGAACAAATTTTGAAAGCAATGGAAAACGAGATCAGGTACCCAATCCCTCCATTTAATATGGAATCCGCCTTGCAAAAAGTACAAGCCGCCGAAGACGCGTGGAACTCAAGGAACCCCGAGAAAGTTTCGCTGGCTTATACCATTGATACCGAATGGCGCAACCGTACCGAATTTATTAACGGCCGCGAAGAGGTAAAGCAATTCCTGGCCCGCAAATGGGAAAAGGAACTGGATTATAAATTGAAGAAAGAACTCTGGGGCTTTAAAGAAAACCGTATGGCGGTAAGGTTTGAGTATGAATGGCATGATGCGGCAGGCCAATGGTACCGCAGCTATGGCAACGAACTTTGGGAGTTTGATAAAAAAGGCTATATGCAAAAAAGGTATGCCAGCATAAATGACCTGCCAATTGCCGAGGCCGACCGCAAGTTGTAAGCTGCAATGACAATGAATGATCAATCCACCTTTACTTTAGTTGACCCGCAGAAAGGCAACCTGGCGTTTAAGCTGTTTACCTTTAATAACAGCAGCTATTTTGACCATTTGCAGCGTAATAACTATTACTCGCTTATTTGGGTTACCAGGGGCAGCGGTAAAGTAAAGGCGGATTTTTCTGAATATTCCTTTCAGGAAAATACCCTATTTGCCTTTGCGATCTATCAGCCATTTATGTTTTTGGCTGATGGGAAAATAGAAGGCATAGCACTGCAATTTCACCCGGATTTTTTCTGTATCCATAAACACCAGCAGGAAGTAGCCTGCAACGGTGTGCTGTTCAATAATATTTATAACCCACCATATGTGCTGATTGATGAAGCTACCGCAGCTCTATTAAACAATATTTTGGAGCAGGTAAAAGCCGAAATGCAAAACCCCGCGCTGGCACAGTATGAGTTACTGATCTCCTATCTCAAGATCTTCCTGATCAATGCTTCGCGCTTAAAAACCAGTCAGCAGCCAGATGTGGCGTTAGCGGTTGCAAATACCGAAGAACCCTTCATTCTGCAAAAATTAAAGGATTACATTGAGCAGCATTACAAAACCAAACACGCCGTAAGTAATTATGCCGATATGCTAAACATATCGCACAAGGCATTGGCAAAGATCACCAAAACCCACTTCAACAAAACGCTCACCAACATGATTGCCGAGCGCATCATCATCGAAGCAAAAAGAGAGCTTTACCTTACCAACAAAACGGTAAAGGAAATAGCCTACGAGCTGGGGTATAATGATGAAAGCTATTTCAGTCGCTTTTTTAAAACCAATGCCGATGTATCTCCCCAGTTGTACCGCGAAACCGTTGGGTACAACAAGATGGGGATGTGATTATTGCATTTTGGTTCAGAAAATCATTGTAACTGATCGGGCTATACTCGTATTGTTGCTTCACCATCCTGAAAAAACTTCTTTTATCGCCCAAAAGCGAACGTTTTGTTGTTCGGTTACGATACAAGATTTTACCGGACTCAATCATAAATATTTTATAATCAACCAATTATAATTGTGGCATTATATTGATGGATAAATACTTATAACTTACTCATTAACTGCATATTGGGATGATTAAAAACTACTTTAAAATAGCCTGGCGTAATCTTATCAAAAATAAGGCGCATTCGTTTATCAATATAGTGGGTTTATCGGTTGGTATGGCAGTAGCCATAATGATAGGCCTTTGGATATATGATGAGGTATCCTACGATAAAGACAACCCCAACTACGATCATATAGCACAGGTAATACAAAATGTAAGCAATAACGGCGAGGTGCAAACCTGGACCAATGTACCTTACCCTTTGGCTGATGAATTACGCAAAAGTTATGGCAGTAATTTTAAATATGTGGTAATGAGCGCAGGTACCGGCAATCATATTTTAACCATTGGCGATAAAAAATTGACTGAATGGGGTAGCTATTTTGAACCCCAGGCACCGGAACTGCTGGGCCTAAAAATGATTGAGGGCTCGCGTAATTCTTTAAATGATCCATCAGCTATATTGCTATCCGCATCAACAGCCAAGGCTTATTTTGGTGATGCCGACCCAATAGATAAAGTACTAAAAATTGACAACCGCGATAATGTAAAAGTAACCGGTGTTTACCAGGATCTCCCTGATAACTCTACTTTTAGCGGCTACGCGTTTTTGGCCACATGGCAAACCTATTTACATAACAGCTGGATAAAATCAGTAACTGATACCTGGCGGCCTAATGCATTCAGAACATATGTGCAAATGGCCGATAACGCTGATCTTGCGGCGGTATCATTAAAAATAAGGGATGTAAAACTGCATAAGGTAAGTACCGAACTGGCCAAACATAAACCGGCGCTGTTCCTGTTCCCTATGAGTAAATGGCATTTATACAGCGAATTTAAAAGTGGGCTAAATGTTGGCGGGCGCATACAATATGTGTGGCTGTTTGGCATCATCGGCATTTTTGTTTTACTGCTGGCCTGCATTAATTTCATGAACCTGAGCACTGCCCGCTCAGAGAAGCGGGCCAAAGAAGTAGGTATCCGTAAAGCAGTAGGCTCCTTACGCAATCAGTTGATATACCAGTTTTTTGCAGAATCACTGGTATATGTTCTTATAGCCTTTGTTTTATCGTTGTTGTTTGTACAATTGGCGCTGCCGTTTTTTAACAGTGTGGCGGGTAAAAACATGAGCATATTATGGGCAAACCCATTGTTTTGGCTGGCATGTACCAGTTTTAGCTTGATAACCGGGTTAATTGCGGGTAGTTACCCGGCGTTTTATCTGTCATCATTTAACCCGGTTAAGGTGTTGAAAGGCACGTTTCGTGTGGGCAGATTTGCAGCCATACCGCGTAAGGTATTGGTGGTTGTGCAGTTTACGGTATCGGTTGTACTCATTATCGGGACGATAGTGGTTTTCCGCCAGATACAGTTTGCCAAGAACCGCCCTGTAGGCTACACCCGCAACGGACTTATTACCATACCGACGGTTACCCATGATATTCACGACCATTTTGAGGTGGTTAAGTCGGAGCTTTTTAAAACCGGCATGGTTACTAATGTGGCTGAAACCAGTGCCCCGCCAACCGAAGACTGGAGCACCAGCAGCGGCTTCAGTTGGGAAGGGAAGGACCCCAGCCTGAGTGTAGATTTCCCGGATGTGGGTATATCATACGATTATGGTAAAATGGTAGGCTGGCAGTTTATTGATGGTCGTGATTTTTCAAGATCATTCCTCTCCGACTCATCAACCCTGATCATTAATGAAACCGCCGCCCACTTTATGGGGTTCAAAAAACCGGTTGGCTCAATGATAACCTGGAATGGGGAGTCGCTTAAAATACTTGGGGTGATTAAGGATAATATTACCGGGTCGCCATATGAGCAGGTAAGGCCTACGGTATATTATTTGTCAAAAGATGCCGGCAATTTAGCTGTTTTAAAAATAAACCCTAAAGTAAGCGCCAGCGCCGCCATTGCTCAAATAGGCGATATATTTAAACGGTATAACCCCGAACAACCCTTCGTTTACCAGTTTGTTGACCAGGAATATGCTAAAAAGTTTGACGATGAAGAACGCATAGGCAAATTGGCCAGCTGCTTTGCCGGGCTGGCGATCTTTATCAGCTGCATGGGCCTTTTCGGCATGGCATCATTTATGGCGGAACAGCGGATCAAGGAGATTGGTGTACGCAAAGTATTAGGCGCATCCGTATTTAACCTTTGGCGATTACTGTCGACAGATTTTATTGGGTTGGTAATTGTCTCCATCATCATAGCTACCCCAACTGCCTATATTTTCATGAACAACTGGCTACGGCATTATGAATACCACGCTGCCATTGCCTGGTGGATATTCGCCCTAACAGGCCTCGGCGCTGTGCTGATCACTTTACTTACGGTGAGTTTTCAATCCATTAAAGCGGCGCTGGCAAATCCGGTGAAGAGTTTGAAGAGTGAGTGAGACGCGATGCAATCGCTGAACCATGTTAAGCACTCGTCATAGACGAGCGCAATAAGAATAATAAAATAAAGGTGTCATTGCCACGCTATCGCTCGCAATGACACTTTAGAAGCTATCTAAAATATCGCCTCAGCAATCCTCTTCGTCGGACCCGGATTGCTCATGGTATAAAAATGCAGTACCGGCGCGCCAAACTCTATCAGCTCACGGCATTGGTTTATCATCCATTCAATACCTACATCCTTTACATCTTTTTCTGATTTACAGGCTTGTACCGCATCTGCCAGGTCTTCAGGAATATCGATATGGAAGATCTTTGGCAGGTTGATGAGTTGTTTTGATGAAGTGATGGGCTTTAATCCGGGAATAATCGGCACATTGATGCCGTTTTCGCGACAAAGCCTTACAAACTCCTTGTATTTATTGTTATCATAAAACATTTGGGTAACAATAAAATTGGCACCCATGTCTACCTTTTTCTTCAAATACCTGAAATCAGTCTTCAGGTTTGGCGATTCAAAATGTTTTTCGGGATATCCGGCAATACCAATACAGAAATCGGCATTAACCACATCATGGTCCTCATATAAATATTTACCCTTGTTCATGTTGGTAACCTGCTCCAGCAGCTCACATGCATAGGCATGGCCGCCTGGAGTTGGCACAAATGAAGGATCAGCATGGCGGGCATCGCCACGCAATACCAGTACATTATCAATACCTAAAAATTGCAGGTCGATCAGCGCGTTCTCGGTTTCTTCTTTGGTAAATCCACCACAAATTAAATGCGGAACCGCATCAACCTTATACCGGTTAATAATAGCGGCGCAAATAGCAACGGTGCCCGGGCGCTTACGGTAAGATACTTTCTCTAACAAACCACTTTCATGCTTTTTATAGATATAATCCTCGCGGTGATAAGTAACATCAATAAACGGCGGATTAAACTCCATCAGCGGATCAATTGCATCATAAATTTCATTAATGCTGCGCCCTTTTACCGGTGGTAATAGTTCGAATGAGAAGAGTGTTTTGCCAGCCGCGTTGGTAATGTGTTCCGTTATTTTCATTGATGTTTTTAGGTGATAAAGCCTTTGTAAATATAGTGATCCGCGCGTCATTGCGAGCGATAGCGTGGCAATCCCCGATATGCAAATCCGCTCTGTATAGTTTGGGATTGCTTCGTACCTCGCAATGACGCTTTGTTATGGTTGTTATGGGTTCATTAATAGTTCAAGTTTGGTCCTAACCAGCGTTCCACGGTTTCTACATCCATTGTCTTACGCTTCGCGTAATCCACTACCTGATCCTTACTTATCTTACCCAAGCCAAAATACCTTGCCTGCGGGTGCGCGAAGTAGAAACCGCTTACGGAGGCAGCCGGTGTCATGGCCAGGCTTTCGGTTAGGTGCATGTGAGCGTTGTCCTCGGCTTTCAGCAGTTCAAACAGGGTAATCTTTTCCGTATGATCCGGACAGGCGGGATATCCCGGTGCCGGGCGGATACCCTGGTATTCTTCCTTAATCAGCTTTTCGGTATCCAGTTGCTCGGTTTTGGCATAACCCCAGTAATCTTTACGTACCAGTTCATGCATTTTTTCGGCAAAGGCTTCGGCAAAACGATCTGCCAACGCTTTAGCCATGATGCTGTTATAGTCATCATGATCGGCTTCAAATTCGGCAACCAGTTCGTCGCAACCAATACCGGTTGTTACCGCGAAACCACCCCAGTAATCAGGTATCCCACTATCTTTAGGGGCAATAAAATCTGCCAAAGCATAATAGGGTTCGCCTTTAACCTTTTCTGATTGCTGGCGAAGGGTATAAATGGTTTCTAAAACCTGCGTGCGGCTTTCATCGGTATATAACTCAATGTCATCACCCACACTATTGGCAGGCCAGAAACCGATCACGGCATTTGCCTGTAACAACTTATCCTTAACAATGCGCTTTAATAGTTCCTGCGCATCATCATATAATTTTTTTGCTTCAATGCCTACGTATTTGTCGTCGAATATTTTAGGGTAGCTACCGCGCAGTTCCCAGGTATGGAAAAATGGTGTCCAGTCGATATACGGCACCAATTCCTCTAACGGGAATGCTTCAAAAACCTTGGTGCCTGTAAAGGTTGGTTTTGGCGGCATCATACCGTTCAGATTGATCTGGCATTTAAGATTACGGGCATCATCAATACTGATAAAACGCTTGTCTGATTTTTTGTTCAGATGCGCTTCACGGGCTTTAGCATATTCATCCTTAATGCCCTGGATATACTCATCACGACCGGTTTCGCTCATCAAGCTACTGCAAACCGTAACGCTGCGCGAGGCATCTAACACATGTATAGCAGCGCCTGAATAGTTCGGGGCTACCTTAACCGCTGCATGTATGCGTGATGTGGTTGCACCGCCGATGATCAGCGGAATAGTAAAGTTCTGGCGCTCCATCTCCTTGGCGAAATGCACCATTTCATCAAGCGATGGTGTGATCAACCCGCTTAGGCCGATGATATCAACATTTTGTTTGATGGCTTCTTCTATGATTCTTTGCGCAGGCACCATTACCCCAAGGTCTATCACCTCAAAGTTATTACAGGCCAAAACTACGCCCACAATATTTTTACCGATATCGTGTACATCACCCTTAACGGTAGCCATTAAAATTTTACCTGCATTGCTGCGGGCATCGGCTGCAGTATCCTCGCCAGATGCTAAAACACGCTGTTTTTCCAGTTCGATATAAGGTAGCAGGTAAGCAACCGCCTTTTTCATTACACGGGCCGATTTTACCACTTGTGGCAGGAACATTTTACCTGAACCAAACAGATCGCCCACGATGTTCATCCCATCCATCAGCGGCCCTTCAATGACCTCAAGCGGACGGGCATATTTTTGGCGGGCTTCTTCCACATCATCATCCAGGTATTCAATAATACCTTTTACTAGGGCGTGCGATAAACGTTTTTCAACAGGATCTTTACGCCATTCTTCATCGCGCACAATTACCTTGCCCTTGCTCTTAATGTTATCAGCAAACTCAACCAAACGCTCGGTAGCATCCGGGCGGCGGTTTAATAAAACATCTTCAACAAGCTCCAACAAGTCTTTTGGGATCTCCTGGTACACTTCAAGCATACCGGCGTTTACAATGCCCATATCCATACCGGCCTGTATAGCATGGTATAAAAATGCAGAATGCATAGCCTCGCGCACCGTGTTATTACCACGGAATGAGAACGAAATATTACTTACCCCACCGCTTACTTTGGCATGGGGCAGGTTTTGTTTTATCCAGCGGGTGGCGTCAATAAAATCAACCGCATAGTTGTTGTGTTCTTCTAATCCAGTAGCAACGGTTAATATGTTCGGGTCGAAGATGATGTCCTGCGGCGGGAAACCAACTTCATTAACCAGTATGTTGTATGAGCGCTCGCAGATCTCCTTACGGCGTTCCAGTGAATCGGCCTGACCGGTTTCATCAAAGGCCATTACTACTGTGGCGGCGCCATAGCTTAATATTTTGCGGGCGTATTCCTTAAATTTTTCTTCCCCTTCTTTTAGCGAAATGGAGTTAACAATCCCCTTCCCCTGCAAACATTTCAGCCCAGCTTCAATAACTGTCCATTTTGATGAATCCACCATGATGGGCAACTTGGCAATATCGGGTTCAGAGGCTACCAGGTTCAGGAATTTCACCATCACCGCTTCCGAATCAATCATGCCCTCATCCATGTTGATGTCGATCACCTGTGCGCCGCCTTCAACCTGCTGCAAGGCAACGGTTAGGGCTGCTTCATAATCCTCGCCTAAAATTAGCTTGGAGAATTTCGGCGAACCGGTGATATTGGTACGCTCGCCCACGTTCATGAAAACACTTTCGGGTGTTAGGGTAACCGCCTCCAGTCCGCTAAGGCGCATGTTGGGCGCTATTTCGGGTATTGGCCTTGCGGGATACAGGGCGGCTCTGTCGGCAATACATTTGATGTGCTCGGGCGTAGTGCCACAACAACCACCAACTATGTTCACCAGTCCGGCTTGCATAAAGTCGTCTACCTGATGCGCGGTTTCATGCGCGGTTTCGTCGTACTGACCAAACTCATTCGGCAAACCCGCATTAGGGTAGGCTGAAATAAATACATCAGCTATGTTGGAAAGCTCCTCCAAATGGGGGCGCATTTCTCTTGCACCTAAAGCGCAGTTTAAACCTACAGATAATAAGTTTGCATGGCGGATAGAGTTCCAGAATGCCTCAACCGTTTGGCCCGATAGGGTACGACCCGATGCATCAGTAATAGTACCCGAGATCATGATCGGCAAATGCTTTCCCGATTCATCGGCATAGCGGTTTATGGCAAATAATGCCGCTTTGGCATTCAGGGTATCAAATATGGTTTCAACCAGCAACAGATCCGAACCACCATCAACCAAGCCGCGAACCTGGTCGTAATAAGCTTCGGCCAGGTCATCAAATGTAACGGCACGGTAACCCGGGTCGTTAACATCGGGTGATAGTGACGCGGTACGGTTTGTTGGGCCAACAGCGCCTGCTACAAAGCGTGGTTTATCAGGATTGTTTTTGGTGTATTCGTCGGCAACTTCACGGGCAAGGCGCGCACCCTCATAGCTTAGCTCATACGCAAGCGGCTCCAAATGATAATCGGCCAGTGAAATAACCTGTGTGCTGAAAGTATTAGTTTCTATGATATCGGCCCCTGCATCCAGATACTCGGCATGGATAGCCTTGATCACATCCGGGCGTGTGATATTCAGCAGGTCATTATTGCCCTGCAGGTCTGATGCATGATCCTTAAAACGTTCCCCACGAAAATCCGCCTCGGTTAATTGGTACCGTTGTATCATGGTACCCATCGCGCCGTCAATAACGAGTATACGTTTCTCTAATTCTTTTCTAATATCCATTTTGTCTGTTACCGGGTTTCAGTGGCGGGTGGCGGGTATTGTAAATAGTGATTATAAAAAGGAAATCACTGACTACAGGAACCAGGCAACACGCAACAGAATACAGCTTACGTCGAAAAGTCGGGTGATATATTGACTTTCGCTTATCTTTCCTAACCGATTTTTGAAGCTGGTTAAGTAGAATGTAGCACCTTGTGAAGCACAGGTTGCTAAGACATCGCAGGGTCTAATC